>JAPKMW010000065.1 GCA_026645575.1 Caldilineaceae bacterium | reverse complement strand
TAGCCTAGTTTATCATCCCCTTTTTCCTAAGGGGTCTTTCGTTTCCTTGTCATCGAGGTTTCCCCCGATGACAAGGTTTTGGAAACCTGTCAGGTGTACCAGTGGCGTACCACGAAATGTCAACAGAACCTAGTCCAAGCGCGGCAGCACAGCACAAAGCGCCTGCCATTACCATACGATCTACCGCCGGCCGGCAGACGCCGGTTGGACACCGTCACGCGTGGCGGTCATCCACCACTGAAATTCGCGTTCTTCACGTCCCCAGGCGTTTTTGATGAATTCAAGAATGGCAGCCATCTGTGGCCCGGTCAATGTCGCCTTGAACGCCGGCATTTTGGAATTATGCTGGGGGTCGCCGCCATCGGCAATGATGTTGAGCAAGAGGCTATCTTCATGGTGCCAGGTATGGCCGGAACTGTCGTGGGGCGGTGGCGGTAATGAACCATCGGCCAGCCGCGTCTTCCAATCGGGTGCGCCTTGCAATTCTGCACCATGACAACTGGCGCACTGTTGCGCATAGAGCAGCTTACCCTCCGCCACGGCAGCAGCATCCAGGGTTGGCACAGGCGGCACGGCCGTGCCGCCCATGACCACCGGCGCATTCGTGCGTGAAGCGCTCAAGAAACTGAACAAAGCAATAGCGCTGGCTACGATGAGAGCGCCAATCAAGAGCGTTGAACGCCAGTTTTTCATAATGAAGGACTCCGCACAGATGGTTCTAAGGTCTCACGCCGATCGCAGTAGCGCTTTGCTTCCTGACGAAAGAAACCATCCAACTGGGGCAAGAGACCAAAGGCCAATCCCCACGCGGCCAGGACGCCGGTGAGCAAGCGCAGCCACCAGTTGAATGTGCCAACGTGATCGCCGGCATAGAAGCCTGGAAATGCATTGGCAGTCAGCCAGGCCAGCCAGCCATTGGTGTCACGAAAGCCGCCGCCCGCCACCCCATAGATGGCGTCGTTGATACTATGGGTGACCCCGTCAATGATGAGTGGGGCCAGCGCAAATAGCAGCACCCGCGGCGACAGGGGCTGGATCGGGCCTCTAGTGCGACGCAAGAGCGCATACGCCATCCCCCAAAGCGGCGTCATCCCATAGAAGCTGATCATGCGGTCGCTCCAGGCCACCTTCCAGCCCAGGGCCGGCGTTCCTACAAAACGGCGCAAATTCCCGGCATCGGTGTAAGGAAAAACCTCATTGATCTCGGCCAGCGTGTAGGTTAGCTTCTCCCCAAAGAGAAACCAACTGCGCTGGGGCAATTGGTGACAAAAGGGGGAGTAGACCAGGTAGATAGCTCCCCCTACTTTTTCCCACCCTACGGCCATAGCCACGGGCGCCAGAAAAGGGCTTACCGTCAAAAGTAGCAGCGGAATGAGCAACAACGCAAGCCAATGGTGCAGGCAGAAACAGAGTGAGAGATCGATCCGGCGCGTGGCCGGCCGGTCGCTGATCGGTCGCGCAGCTTTGTGGCGCAACTTATCGCCAGAATGACTCATGTAACCACCTATATTTTGGGGTACGGCGCATAAGCCGGACAAGGAAGAGCAGGGCTACCGCGCCGGCAGCAACAACCCAATTACGGATTGATCTGTCTGCACCTTCGACGGCCAGGACGCGAAAGGCATAGCTACCGCTGAAGGTGTGCCCATCGTCGCCTACTGTTGTCCACTGCCTTTGATCCCAACCCAGCCTTGTATCAGATGACCGTGCGTGAGGCGGTGGCGCACAAACGGCCCTCGGTGGTGAGCTTTTCCACGCCCGGCTTTTGCCAGACGGCCTTTTGTGCGCCGGTCTTGGAGAGCGCCGAAATGCTCTTCCGTGAATTCGGCGACCGCGCCAACTTTATTCACATTGAGGTGTACAAAGCGTTCAACCCCGAACTAGTGCTGGCTGATGAGATGGTGGCGTGGAATTTCACCAGCGAGCCGTGGACGTACATTCTGGACAATACGGGGCGGGTGGCGGCGCGCTTTGGCGGGCCGGTTTCCCCGCGCGAGTTGCGCGCTGCGCTGGAGCCACTGTTACCATGACCCGGCACACAACTTTGCGAACCATGCTCTGGCTTTTGCTATGGTCGGTGCTGTTGGCATGGCCGACCCTGATGCGCGCCCATAGTGAGCTGGTCGCAGCCGATCCGGCGCCCGGTGCGCAACTCGCCGTTGCGCCAGCGGAAATACGGCTCACCTTCAGTACACCGCTGGCGTCCGGCAGTACATTTGCGGTCTGGGGTAAAAATTTTCAGCCGGCAGCGGAGATTGCCCCGCAGCGCAAGCTGCAACAGCCGAACCAACTTTTTGCCGCGCTCCCGCCGTTGGCCGCCGGTGATTACACCGTGCAGAGGTCAATTTCTGGATCTCCGGCTCAGTGGCCAACGTGCGGTTCTCGCTCAACGGCGCTGCCTCACCGATGGTCGGGGCTTGGGCTTTGTCGAGAACGGCAATCACAAACTGGGCTTCCGTGCTTCTGCCATCGGCCAGGGTGATTTGCGCCAGCAAGCCCCAATTGCCGGCATGAGGCAGGTCAGGGTAGGCCACCCAATAGGGGACAACATAGTCGCCATAGCCGGTCGCCGCGCCGGACCAACCGGCCTGAGCCGGCTGCTGCGCCAGATCAAAGGCCATCACCTGCACCCGGCGGGCGTCGCTCACCCGGTTGGGGCCACTGTAGAGAATAAAGGGCACGCGCGGCGCACCGATGGCAAAGTCATCGCTGACCACAGCAATCTGAATTTCGGTGACGCCGCCTGCCCCTGTTGCCGACGCAACCGGCGTTGGCTCAGCGTCCCTGCCGCAAGCGGTCAATAGCACCAGCACAAGCAATGGCAGAAGCAGGCGAAGGAAAGGTCTTGGTTGTTTAGGTTGATTCGTTGGCATCATCTTTACTGGGCTTGCCCATCCTCAGCAATTTTTGTCCAACTCTTCCCGCCATCCGCCGACCAGTGGATGTCCCGGTCAAAAGTCGCTGCCGCAATCTCAGCGGGGTTGAGCGGATTCATGGCGAGGTAGTTGATGGCATCGTCCTTGTCAAGCGCCGGGGAAGACAACGTGGTAAGTTGTTGCGCCGCCAGGTTATAGGTGGAGAGTTGTTGATAGCCCAACAGCAGCGTCTGCCCGTTGGGATGGAAGGTGACCGCGGTGACGGCGCCGCTCCCCTCTACGAGCGCAAAGAAGTTTGCGTAGTCATTTGATAAAAGAGTCCGGATTCCGTCGCCATGACCACGACCGCCGCGTCGGTGGGATGGACAGCCATCTGTGTGGGTTGGGCCGTCAGCCCCTGCAAGGCGCTGGCTTGCCAACTCTGCCCGTCATCCAGGCTGTAGTAGACGCCGGCCTGTAAGGTTGAGTTGGGCGCCGGGTTGGCGACATAAATGGCGTGATTCTCATAGCCGACCGCCATAAAGTGAAAGTCGCTTTCGCCCTCAAATCCCAACGTAACCAACGTCTGACCGCCGTCGGTGCTTTTAACCAAGCCCAGCGGGTTAACCAGGTTTGTTTCAGGATCGGGATGTCCGCTGCTGTAGAAACCGTCATTCGCCACGGTGAAGCCCATATAATCATGGGTCGGCACAGCAGGAACTTGCCACTTGCCCGCGCTATAGATTCGTAAGCCATCATGGGCCGGCACCAGCAGTTGGCGACCATCAGGTGCAAAGCCCAAGCCATGAATATGCGGCATGGCAACGTCTGCGGCTTGTTCGGGATGTTCATGGCTGTCATCGTGGATGTGCGTTGTCTCTGTGCTGGTTACATTGCTGGCGGTGCTGCACCCGGCCAGCAGGAGTGCAAGCAAAATCACTGCGGCGAGCCTGCCTCTGAGTACAGATTGTTGTTTTTGGTGTCGCATAGATTGTTTTTTCCTTTACTGACTACTCAGCAACTTCCACCATAATGCCCATATCCCTTCCATGTGCATGGGATCACTTGAACCCTACCGTCTTAACAAGGGAAAAACGGTAGGGTTCAAGTCAACCACCGTTTAACGGCTTGCCCCCTCTACGGGCTGTAACTGAACAGACTCCGGTACGTTGCGGACGCGCAGCAAGGCTTCCTTCTCTGCCTCCAACGCCACAATCTTTTCTACTTCGGCGATCTCCTGTTCCAGTTGCTGCCGTTGCGCATGAAGTGTGTGCAAACGATCCACCGCGCCTGGCGCAGCGGACATGGTATGTCCGCCCATGTTCCTTCCCATCATCCACATCATCAACCCCATGCCAATCGGACAGGCCAACGCGACCAAAATCGGTAAAAGTGTTGTCAGTTCCATGTTCAACGCTCCTTTGTTCTTGGTAACAATTCAATCTTTGCCTCAATTCAAGGCGATCTCACGAACTTTGTAGCTCTACCAGTTCACGCTCCAGCGCAGTGCGCCGCTCACGCAGCCCCGTCAGCCGATCAGCGGATGCTCCTACCTGTGCGTCGGCGGCGGTCTGGTCGGCGGGCAACAGGCCATCAGCGGTGCATGGGCCGCGGGTTGCGCCCCAGCGTTCTGTCGCAGCCGCCCACGCCACATCATCAGTCCCATACTCAGGGGGCAGGCCAACAGCGCCAGTATGATCAAGCCAATCCCCAGCGGTCCATTCAACGCTGCGCCCGGGGCGACACTACCTATAGCCCATACCCCAATCAGCACAAGACCCGGCAGACAGCAGAGTAACATGGGCAGCCACTGTTTTACTTGGTGATTCATCACAAACGCTCCTTTGCCACAATTCCCAGGGCGATCAAAGCGCCACCCCAGCTCAGCCAGCGCCGATCACGCTTTTGCGCAGCACGCGCACAAACTACCTTGCTTCGTTTGGTCATGCTGCTCCCTGCTCCTCTTGCAGTTGACGCTTGAGCGTCTGGAACTGATCACTGGTGATTTCTCCTTGAACCAGCCGTCGCTGCAAAATTTCCAGTGGCGGTTGGGTGCGATTGGTCGGACCGGCGGCGGTCGTGCGCAAACGGCGAAGCAACCAGAGGATTGTCAAAACAACCAGTACGATCAAGCCGATAAACAACACCAGGCTCAGAATTCCCCAGAGCAGCATCGTGCCGCCCATCATGCCGCCTTGCATCATGCCATCCATCATGTCACCTTGCATCATAAGCATTTCTCCTTTTTTGATACCGGTTTCGGTATTTTCTCAACAGTTGTCGCAGTCCGCCTTTTGGCAAAAGGTGGACTGCTGTGTCGCGCTACGGTGTCAACGCGGCGAGTTCCGCCGCGATTGATTCTTGGGCAATCACGCCAACGTAACGCCAACGCTCCTGACCCTGGGCATCCAGCAATAAGAAGGCCGGATGTCCACGCAATTGATACGCGCTTGCCCAGGCCTCCCCCTCAGCCGAGTCGATGTTATAGCGCCGAAAGTCCACCTGCTCTCCATACACTGCTTCTAACCCGTTCACGACGGGTCTCATTTGCTCTCACTGTGGTCACGGATCCTTGAAGATCCAAACAAAGGTTGGCTGATCGCGCGCCGGTTGGACCGGGATCGGATCAGGGCTGCTACACGCAGTTGTGAGCCACGCCAGCAGTAGCCCCATCACAGCCAGGATGAGCTGGCGCGACAGGGAATTGTGCGCGGTCGGCCAACCGCGCACAGCGGATTGGTCACTCATTTTGAAGGATGCTCCTTTCATTCAACATGGGTCCTCTCGCTCTTGTGCGACCTTGGACAAGGCGCGACAATTCGATAAAACCCAGTTGCTCCTAACAACTTTCAGCGGCAAAGCCGAATAAACCGTATAGATTGTTCAGTGGAAAGTAGAAAATGGGCAGACTAGGCCCTAGGAGGTGGGGTTGGTGTACGGGTAGAACCGACGTGGAAGAGGATGCCGGCCAGGAAGCTAGGTAAGGGTGAAACGGTGGGAAGTTGCAGCGCAACCGCGGCGGTCGCCTGCCCGATCATACAGCTTTGCGGGCAGAAAAGTTCTGTGGCGGCCGTGCAACAGCCCACCCCCCCTGTAGAGGCGCTGCCGGTTTCGAATTGACGGCTTGGTGCAGCAATGGCTGCCGGTCGCATCTCATCATGCAGCGTCATGGCAACTGCATTGAACGCCATAACAAGATGCATTCCCAGCACAAACAGCATCGCTGCAAACGCGATCTGTGTTCGCAGCGAACAGAACTGATTGAGCAATTGCCGGGCGCGGTACAGTAGCAAATTCTGCATGGGGTTAACTTTAACACAATTCAAATAACATCACCAAATTTTAGCTCTTTGGGCGCTTTCAAAAATAAACAACCGCTGTAAAGACTCCCGGTTGCGCGCTCTGTCCGCCATCTCTTTGTTTAGCGCAGTTGTGTTTTCATCTCCTCATACTGTGACTGGTCAATCTCACCGGCGGCATAGCGCCGTTGGAGGATTGTCAGCGGCGTTTCGCCGGCCGGGGATTGGGGTTGAGACTGTGATCCGGCCCGGCGTACCAACCAAAAAATCCCATAAACAACAAGCGCCAGAATCAGCAACCAGAAAATCCAGCCCAAAACCATGCCGAACCCCATGCCATTTCCCATCATGCCATCCATCATCAAAGCCTCCTTTTCTAGGTGAACAACGTCTTTATCTTTTCTTCCGCTCAGTATATCCCTGAGTTGTGAAGTAATTGTGAAGTCAATGTGAAGTCAATATGAATCAGATCGACAGGATGTGGCGCGTCAAGCGGCATCCAATACGCTGGACATGGTTCAGCCGCCCCGCCCGCCGCCTAGCGTGCTTATGCTGCCTCTTGTTCCGACGCTGCCGGCCAATCGCGAAAGAGCGCCAGCCCAACAAAGCCGGAAAGCGCGAGCAAAGCGCCACCCACATAGTAAACAGCCTCCACCCCGGCTCGGTCGGCCAGCCACCCGCCTAGCCCCAGTGATACAATGCGCATGACATTCCAGACCACATCCAGCCAGGTAAAGACCCGCCCACGCATCGCGTCCGGCACATGGCGCTGCACCGCGGTCTGGTAGATCACCATGCCCGACGACGTGTTCAAGCCGTAGACAAAGAGCAAAAACCAGGCCGCCGGCACACTGCGGGTGATCGCCAACAACAGATCGCCGATGCCACGGATCACATAGGGGACAAACAACCAACGGGGATGGCGCACGTCGCGGGTGAACAAGCCCAGCAACAGCGGCCCCAACAAGGCGCCCATGCCAATCGCCAGAATAAAGGAGCCGAACCCAGCCGGCGGCAACCGATAATGCTCCTGCGCCAGAACGACGAGCAGGGCTGAAGTCGCCCCCACGCTGAACGAAGCCAACGCCTGGACGGTAATCAACCGCGCCACAAAGCGATCCTGCCGGGCAAAGCGGAGACCTTCACGCGCATCGCTGAGAAAGCCTTGCCATCCCCGCGCGCGAACCGGGCGACCGGGCGGCACAGGCAGCAGCAACAAGAGAAGCGCTGAAACCCCAAAGGTGCCGGCATTAAAGAGGAAGGCCGCCTCCGCCCCCACCACCGCGATCACCCCGCCGGCCACGGCGGCGCCAATGATCTGGACAAAACGCCCCGTTGACCAGGCAATCGAGTTGGCGGCCAGCAGGTCTTTTTCATCCAACAGCGTCGGCAGGGTCGCATTGACCGCAGGGTTAAAAAAGACGCCGGCGCTGGTCAGCAAGGCCACCATCGCATAGATCTGCCACAACTCGGTGGTGAAGAGCAAACCCAACACCGCCACTGCGCGCACCACGTCCGCCGCCACCAACACGAGCTTGCGCGGCAGCCGGTCGATCAACACACCCGCCACCGGCGCCAAGAGGATCACCGGCACGATCTCAAACAAGACCGTCCCCACCACCACCAGGCTGGAACCGGTGCGCTGATAGACCCACACCACCAACGCAATGTAATGGACGGTATCGCCCAGGTTCGAGATCAATTGCCCCAACCATAGGGGAAAGTAACGTCGATTGCGAATCAGCCGTCCGTAGTTAGCAAGGAGATCAGCCATCGGCTTTCGTTCGACTTTCGTTCTTCAACTTACAAAACGGTCACTGCGTCCAACTCCTGCCGCACCCGCTTGACTGCGGCGCCGACATTGGCCAAACAACAACTGCCCTGGGGATTGCGTAACTCGCAGGCGCATTGGTGAACCTTGGTGCCTTGTGTAACGGTCTCCACCACCGTACTCTGACCGGTTGCCAACAGTTCTGCCCGAATCGAGCCGGGGGTGTGACGGAAGCAGTAGCAAACAAAGACATCGTCTTCGTTGGGGTGTTTCTGATGCACGCGTTCGCGCAGATCAGCTTCGGTGAAGGTTTGTTCGCCGTCATCGGCGAAGTAGACAACCGGGCAATCTTCCTGTGGGCAAAAGCGATAGGCGCTGTCAGGTTGAATTTTATGAAGCGACACAGCCAACATGGCCTTGACCGTCTCCATGTCCACCGGCTTCCCCTTCTTGCCACAAACTGGACAATGCTGCACTTGCGCCGCGGTCGGCTGCTTGGTTGCGCAACTGCTGTCCGTTGCACAGCAAGTTGGCTGTGGTGTTGCCATGTGGTTAGCTCCTTTCCGCCGTAAATCCGGTTGTACGTTGTCTACGCCACAGGGCATAAATGGTCAGCCCAATAAAGACGAATAAGAGCGGCAACAGTACATAATCCAGATAGCCCACGGCCCAACTCAGGCCGGCAGCAGCGAAAAGAATCACTAAGATCGGCGTAAAGCAACAGAGCGCAGCAATCACTGTGCCGATGATGCTAAAGCGTAACAGTCGATTCGGTTGCATCCATTCTCCTCCACTTTCCCTGGGAACGCCGCCATCCCTGGCGGCAACCGCGACTTGCCGCCAGGGATGGCGGCGCTCCCGGCCTTTATTGCGCTTCCAATGCTTCCAACAGCGGACACTCGCCTTGGGGACCGCCATGCTCACACGCGGCCACCAGGTCAGTGAGCGCGCCGTGGATCTGTTGGAGCGCTTGTAATTTCTGCTCGACTTCGGCTAATTTGACTTCTGCCTGACGGCGCACCTCGGCGCAACTGGTGGCGGCATCGACACGCAGCGCCAACAGTTTCTCAATTTCGGCTAGGGAGAAGCCTAGCTCCTGGGCGTTTTTGATAAAGCGTAAGCGCGTAATCATTGTCGCCGGGTAAGCGCGATAACCTGATGGTCGCCGCGCCGGCGCCGGCAAGAGGCCACGCCGCTCGTAGTAACGCACCGTTTCGATGTGGACGCCTGCGGCTTGGGCAAGTTCGCTGATAGTCATGGTTATCATGATAAACCCTGTAGTATAGTACAGAGTCAAGTAGCTTTGCTTACAAAATACAGTGTTAAGGTGAATTTGGCATTACACAGCGGTGGCGATAAGGCAACTGCCGACCCTACTACCGTCAAGTCTTTGGAAAATCCGCCGGCGTCGGCAGGTCTGCTAGTGTAAGAAATCCACCCTGGCGCAGGAAAAGTGGAATGCGATGGAGCGGCGCAGCGACGGTGACCCAAATGGGGCCGGTATAGGTGGCGCTCGTCCAGTACTCCTGCCAAACACCAGCGGGCAGATAAACACGCCGAGTGGTTTGTCCGGGCTGAAGCACAGGGGCGGCCAGCAGGTCATCGCCAATGAGGAACTCATCTTCCAGCGTATAGGTTGTCGCCTCGTCGGGATAGTTCAGAAAGAGTGGGCGCAAGATGGGCAGCCCAGTGGTGTGGGCCACTTGGGCGTAGCGGTAGAGATACGGGTTCAACGCCCTGTGCAACCGGGCATAGGCGCGAAACACCGCTAATGTTTCGTCATCCGTCCACAGCCCGACGGGATCTTTTTGCATTCCTAACATGTCGCGCATGGTGGGTGACACCGCGCCCAGTTGCACCCAGCGGATCCACAATTCCTTCTCCGCTTGCCGCTGCTGGGCAGAGGCTACGCCATCGGCGCCTGGCGCCCCATCCACAAAACCGGCAATATCAGGCCCCCAGTAGGGCCAGCCGGAAACCCCGCCGTTCAACATCCCCGCCACCACCGCCGGCAAGCCTTTGGTCTGATCCCAACTCCGCACCTGGTCGCCGGTGAAGCGCCCGGTGGTGTAGGATTGGCTGCCGCTGTAGCCGGCGCGAGTAAAGAAAACATGCGCATCCGGTTTGGCGGCCTGGCCCACTTCATAGGCCGCTTTCACATAGGATGTTACATACTGGTTGTGGACGAGATCGCCGGCGACGCCGCCAGCATAGCGCGCGTCAACCGGCGCCGTTTCGCCAAAATCGAGCATTGCGCCATCGAACCCCACTTCATGCAAGGCAACATGCACATGCGCCTGCCACCAAGCCGTGGCGGCAGGGCTGGTGAAATCGACATAGCCGCGTGGGGTAAACATCCACGGCTCGATATAGGGGGCGCCGTCGCGTGTCTGGACGAGGAAGCCGTTGCGTTCCGCCTCCACAAAACAGGCGGTGTCGGGATAGAGGAAATGGTTCAAATAGCCCAGTACCTTCAGCTCTTGCGCGTGCAGACGGCGAATCAATGCGGGCAGATCGGGATAGGCGCCGTGCTGGATGGGGCCGTAGATTGGCCAGGGCCATCCAAACTTGGCCTGTTCCACCACGGCATCATAGATCCAGATCACATCGACCGGCACGTTGTCCTGCCGCAAGCGCGCCACATCCTGTTCGACCCGCGCTTGGCCACCGATCAAATTTTTCCAGACGCCCAAGGCCCAGGGCGGCGGCAGCGGCGGCAGACCGACAAGCTGGGCATGGCGCTTCAAGATCGTTTGTGGCTGGTCGCCGGTGATCAGATAGGCTTTCAGGTCGCGGGTGGCCACGCGTATACAGTAGACACCACGCCATCCGATCCGCAGGTCAAAGGTGGCATGGGCGGTAGTCTCCAGCAGCAAGCCGTACCCCTGGCTGGACAACAAGAACGGCGTGGGCGAATAGCTGGTTCGACCCTCTGGGTCCAGCGCTTGATCCAGAGTCCAGTTTTCCAGCACCTGCCCGGCCAGGTCAAGGCTGCCGAAGCGCTCACCCAGACCATAAAAATGTTCGTTAGGCACAGCCGGTAGACAAAATTCGACAACGGTGGCGCCGTCGGCCGGCTTCAGCGTAAAGGCGAGAATGCCCTTGTCGACCGCTTGCGTTGTTACCAGTAATCTGCCACGACTTGAAGGCGCCAACGCGTTGCGCAGCCAAGCCACGCTCTCTTCCGTGTTGTCACTACGCGCCCACGCCTGGCGCTGTACACGATTGCCGGCGTCGATGCTCAATCCGAACAACGCCATAAACATCAGGGTAAGCAAAGCATACCGTTGCGACCAACCCGCACGCACCATCGTTGCACCTCGCATCTCTCCAAAGACAAGTGGGACGCCTCACTTATCCAAAAGATCGCTACTTGGAACACAAATTCGCAAACAGCGCATCGCGTGCCGGAGCAACGGCTTGGGTGCGGAGGTACTCCTCCACCCCAAAAATTGGCGGTATAGCACAAATTGTGTAAATCTTGATTCGTCCAGAGAACATTTCTAGATTTACACACCATTTGGCATACTGCCCAAAAATTGGGCTTGACAGCGGCTTGTTTCTATGCCGGAATAAAAACAATACGCAAGCGGTTCTACGGATCGCAATGCGTAGACCTTGCCATGCCTGCGAAACCTTGACCGAGGGGCGCAGGCATTTTCTTTTTCTCTCCTACACTATACATTTTATTTGTTGAGTCCGAGTGTGAGCAAACTTACGCAAATCACTCGCCCTTGATCGAGCTATGGATGCAACAAAGCAGAAATGGCTCAACCAGAGAGCGTATCCGGTTGGTCGTGGAGGCCGTTCCCTAGTCATCTGACCAGGGTGTGTCCTATCCAGTTACCGGTTGTGAAATTGGGAACAACCGCTACAATAAAATTGCTTTCTCTTACCAGCCACTACAATTCAGCGAAGGAGTTCGTCGATGGAGGAAAATTCCCGCGATTATATTCGGATAGGTATACTTATAAATGTCATTGTGCTGGTTGGCTTTGTGGTCTTGGCGGCCAAAGCTTTCCAGCCCGGCGCCGGCGCGATTCCCCAACGCCCAATCGCTGTCGCACCGGCCCCGGCAGCAGAAGCGGCGACAAGTGTGACAACGATTGCCGACAGCGCACCCGCAGCAGAGCTACAGCCGGTTATTGCCGGTAGTGCGGACTTAGTGGCCCCCGCTCCCATTGTTGCTGCCTTCAACAAAGGCGGTTGCGCCGGTTGCCATGTGATTCCCGGCATTCCCGGCGCTAATGGACAGATTGGCCCCAATCTGACGCAGATCGGTGTAGAGGGCGCCAATCGAGTCAGTGGCGTTGCGACCGAGCAATACATCCGCGAATCAATTCTTGACCCCAATGCCGTCATCGCCCCGCAATGCCCCAATGGCGCTTGCCCGGCCAATGTGATGTTGCAGAGCTTTGCCCAAATGCTATCAGCAGATGACCTTGACACTATTGTCGGCTATCTGACAAAGTTGGGTACAGGCGAGGAAGCAACCCTGTTGGCTGCCGCAGCCCCGCCAATAGCTTTGGCTGCGACCTTGCCCGCCGAGGCGGTGCTGGAACCTTTTATGGCCCTGCCCAAAGAAGCGGCCAAAGAAGCCCAAATTGCGCTGGGTAAATATCTCTTCTTTGACCCGCGGCTTTCCGGCAATAATTCGTTAAGCTGTGCCAGTTGCCACCAGCCCGACAATGCCTTTGCCGATGGTCTGGCCTTGAGCAAGGGCTATCCCTCCACCCAATATTTCCGCAATACGCCCACGGTTATGAACACCGTTTTCGCCACTTACCTCTACCGCGATGGGCGCATGGACGGCGGTGATATGCCCACGCTGGTGCGCGACCACCTGACCGAAGCGCACTTTATGAGCATCGACAGCCGTCTCATGGCGGAACGGCTCAAGCAAGTCCCGGCTTACAATGATCTCTTTACCCAAGCCTACGGCGGTGAACCCAGCTTTGGCCGCGTTCTCAACGCCATCACCGCTTATGTGCAGACGCTCAATTCGCCGCCCGTCGCCTACGACCGCTATCTGGCTGGCGATCAGGCGGCGTTATCGGCTGATGCCGCTGCCGGTCTGACGCTTTTTGAGGGCAAGGCGAGCTGTGCAAGCTGTCACGCTGGCGCGCTGCTCGCCGATGGTGAATTCTATAATACCGGCGTCGGGACGGATGTGGCTATGTTGCAAGAGCCGGAACGCCATCTAACCTTCCGCCGCTTCTTCCGCATTCTCGGTACACCTGACTATCGCAATCTGCGTGAAGATGTTGGCCTCTATGCTCTGACACTGGACGAGGCAGATTGGGGCAAGTTCCGCACACCCAGCCTACGCGAGGTGGGCCGCACGGCGCCCTATATGCACGACGGCAGCCTGGCCGACCTGGAAACAGTTGTACAATTTTACAATCAGGGTGGTGGCGATACGCAAACGGCCGGGCTTCAACCGCTCAATCTCAGCGACGACGAAGTGGCGCAACTGGTCGCTTTCCTGGCAAGCTTGAGCAGTGAGCCGGTTGCCGTTGAACCGCCCCAACTACCGGACTATGCTTTGTTACCGTTAGGTGATGCCACAGCGCCGCCCAGCTTGACCAACGCGCCAGCGGAACCAGCCGCAACAACAGCAAGCGCCGCTTCCGCAACCCAGCCGGCGACCGCTGTCGTCACCGATACAGCCGCCAGTGGGACTGACACGGCTGCACTGGACATTGAAGCGGTCACTGCGGTTGTAATGAAAGGCACCTGTAACGCCTGCCACACGATCCCCGGTATTGAGGGCGCGGTCGGCATTGTGGGGCCAAATCTGGCAGCCATCGGCGCCGCCGCCGCTGACCGGATTGCCGGTTATACGGCTGAACAATATATCCACGAATCGATTGTCGATCCGAACGCCTTTATCGCCCCGCAATGTCCCTTTGGCGCCTGTGTGCCGGGTTCCATGCCCGCCACGCTCGTACAAACGTTGAGTGAAGCGGAGATTTCATTGGTGGTCGATTATCTGCTTACCCTGCGAGGAGGTCAGTAACCTATGTGGCTCAATAGAATTGCTCCAGTACACACCGGACAGCCTCGATTTTGGATGAGTGGCGTCGTGATGAGCGCAATCGTAGTCGTCGCCTTGCTGCTCATCTTCGCGTCGGCAAACCTGGGCATTGCCCAAGACGCCCATCCACCGCTGGGGCCATTGCCGCCTGTAGCCGAACCGCTGGATAACCCGACAACCCCAGAAAAGGTAGAGTTAGGGCGCTTCTTGTATTTTGACCCGCGCATGTCCGCCGACGGCTCGATCAGTTGTAACAGTTGCCATTCGGCGGCGGACGGCTGGGGCGCACGCACACCGATTTCGTTTGGCGGGCCGGGCACTAGCCATTGGCGCAACGCGCAGACAATTCTCAATGTGGCCTACTATGGCAAGTGGAATTGGGATGGCGCCGCCGGGGGCATTGAGAGTCAAAACGCCGGCGCCTGGGAAGGCGGCGTCGCCGGCAACCTGGATACAGCGTTGGCCGAAGAACGCCTGGCGCAGATCCCTGACTATGTCGCACGTTTCCGCCAGGTCTTTGGCACAGAGTATCCCCTGTGGGAAGACGCGCTGCGCGCGGTTTCCGCCTATCAACGCACCATTGTCAGCCAAAACGTCCCCTTTGACCGCTTCATCACCGGCGATGCCGCAGCCATCTCGGCAGCCGCGCAACGGGGCTACGAACTCTTTCAGGGCAAAGCCAACTGTATCGCCTGTCACAATGGCCCCCTGGTCAGCGACACCAGTTATCATGCGACGGGCGTGCCGCAACATCCCGACTTTTGGCGCAGCCCCTTGATGCAGATTACCTTCCGCTATGAACAGTGGATCAAGGGCGCGCCGGAGGAAATCGCCCGCACCACCAGCGACGACCTGGGGCTTTACTATATCACCTACCAGGAGGTGGACAAGGGCAAATTCCGCACCCCCAGCTTGCGCGATCTCTGTTACACCAGCCCCTTCATGCACAACGGCTTTTTTAACACGCTGGCCGAAGTGGTCACATTCTACAACAATGGTGGCGGCAACCACCCCAACAAATCACCGCTGCTACAACCGTTGGGCTTGACGCCGGAGGAACAACAAGATCTGGTCGCTTTCCTGGAAAGTCTGTGTGGCGACCCTGTGGTTGATGAGGCGCCTGAACTGCCGCCCTATGGCATTATCGAGATCGAATGAGGAGAAGATTGATGAGCGATCAACACGCGACAGCAACAAAAATAGCTTCAAAGCCGCACGCCGATGAGCAGTGTGCCGCCAGCAGTCCCAATTTCCTGGTCACACGCCGCTCCTTTCTCTTTGGCTCCGGCACAGCCATCGCCTGGTTGAGTATGCCCATGTGGTTGCGCAGCAAAGGGATGCCGGCCCGTGTCCAAGCGCAGGTGGCCGAGTACCCACGCCAACGCATCGCCAGCCTGGCGGAACTGACCATGGGCGAAGCAGTGATGTTCCAATATCCCTGGCAACATGCCAATGCCACCAACTATCTGATCAAGCTCGGTCAACCGGCCGGCGGCGGCGTTGGTCCGGATGCGGACATTGTCGCCTTTAACAGCTTTTGCACCCACCAGGGCATGTCGCTGGCCGGTCAATTCAAAGCGGAAGCCGGTGTGGCCGGTCCCTGCCCGCTACACTGGACAACCTTTGATCTCACCCGCCACGGCATGGTGGTGGCGGGTCACGCTACATTAGGTTTGCCCCAAATCACATTAGAGATCGATGGGGATGACATCTTTGCCACCGGCATCATGGGGTTGATCTTCGGCTACCATGACAACCGTGTCGATCCGAATAGCCTGTAAGGAGCAACTGCTATGCCTCTCGACTATACACCACAAAATCGTGTGCCGCTGCCGCCGACGGATGCTAAAATCCAGACAACGGCCTGTTCCTACTGTGTGGTTGCCTGCGGCTACAAGGTCTACACCTGGCCGGTGGGGCAGGAAGGCGGCCCACGCGCCGCCGAGAATGCGCTAGCGGTTGACTTTCCCGGTACAACCTTGCAACCGTGGATCAGCCCCAACCAGCATAACATTGTGCAGATCGACGGCCAGGATCACCACTGTGTGATTGTCCCGGATTTTGCCACCCAGGTGGTGAATCGCGGCGGCAATCATTCGATCCGCGGCGGTACGCTGGCCCTGAAGCTCTACAACCCCAACACCGCCACCCGCGACCGTCTGCTCTACCCGCAAATCCGCGTCAATGGCAAGCTGGAGCGAGTGGACTGGAACACAGCACTGGAGGTCATGGCCGCGGTCAGCAAGCATGTCCTTGCCAATCACGGTGAGGCGGCCTGGGCGATGAAGACCTACTCCTATGAGTTCTTTATGAACACCTACGCCATTACCAAATTGGCGTTGGGGGCGGTCAAGACACCGGCCTTCTGTGAACATGATAAACCGGCGCAAGGCAGCGACACCGCCGGTCTGGACGACAGTGGCTTGATTAACTTTTCCGCCAGCTATGACGATTGGCAACAGGCCAATGTCCTCTTTGTCTCGGGAACCGATCCGTTTGAAACCAAGACCATCATCTTCACCGAATATATGATGAAAGGCCCCAAGCTGATCATGGCGCTGCCGCGCCGCACCACCGGCGTGGCCTTTGCCGAAGCCAATGGCGGTCTCTTCCTGCAACTGATCCCCGGCACCGACGCGGTGTTGCACATGGCAATCAGCCGCTACATTCTAGAACAGGGCTGGCAGGATCAAGCCTTTTTAGATGAATGGATCGCCACCCCGTGGGAGATCGAGGCCGGCTTGGGGCGCGGTACGCGCAACACCCCCTGGCAATGGCGCACCACCTGGGGCCAATTTGGCGCCGACTTTGCCGGTTACAAAGAGTGGCTGCTCAGTCAGGATGTGGCGACATTGGCGCAGGCCGAAACGATCACCGGCGTGTCGCAAGCCAAGATCATCCAGGCCGCCGAACTATTAACCGGCGCCGGCGGCGAACGACCGGCGGCCAGCTTTGGCTTTGAAAAGGGCAACTATTGGAGCAACAACTATCTGAATACCGCCAGCATCGCGGCGATGGGCTTGCTCTGCGGCGCCGGCAACCGACCGGGGCGCATGATTGCGCGCATGGGCGGCCATCAACGCGGCTTTATCGAAGGCGCTGAGTATCCGCGTGATAAGTCGCCAGAGAAATTGCCCGGCCGCCGCAAGATTGAACTCGATCTGGATCGCTGGGTGGAGGATGGGCATGTGCGCTTTGCCTGGGTCATCGGCACCACCTGGACTGGCGCCATGGCTGCCAGCCAGGAACTGGCGCAGCGCTTCCGCGAGCAGACCGTCTTGAACGAACATCAGATCATCAGTCTGGACAAAGACGCGATCATCGACACCTTGATCAAACGGGTGGACAGCGGCGGCATGGTGGTCGTCCACTCGGACATCTACCCGGTTATCCCCATGGGCACGGAGTTTGCCGATGTGGTATTACCGGCGGCGCAGTGGGGCGAACATGAGGGCGCCCGTTGCAACGGTGAACGGCGACTGCGCTACTACGCCAAAATCTATGATGCCCCCGGTGAAGCCAAGCCCGATTGGTGGGCGGTGAGCCGTTTTGCCCAGAAGATGGGCTATGACGGCTTTGCTTGGGAGAGCAGCAACGAAGTCTTTGAAGAAGCGGCGCGCTTTAGCCGGGGTGGCGTGTTGGATTACAGCATGTTGGTGCGCAAAGCCAAAGAAGAAGGCAAAAGCGGGCTGGAAAAGCTGGCCGAATTGGGGACAACCGGCATTCAAACCCCGGTGCGTCTGGAACAGGGCGCGATGGTCGGCACCAAGCGCCTGCATGATTCGACCCTGGAACTTGGCCCGCCCGAAGGGCCGGCGATCCACGCCAAATGGCTGACCCACTTTAACAGTCACAGCGGCAAGGCGCTGCTGATCAAGTCGCCGTGGAACATCTTTGCCGACTTCTTTGCACGTATCACGCCCGACCGCGCCGCCGGTGAGTTCTGGGTCACCACCGGGCGCATCAACGAAGTCTGGCAATCGGCCTTTGACGACATGCGCAAACCCTACATCGAAAATCGCTGGCCCGACACCTTCGCTGAGATCCATCCTCAGGATGCCGCAGCCTATGGCATTGAAAGCGGTGATGAAATCCGGCTCTTTAATGATGATGTCCTCATCCAAACGACGGGCTGGAACCGCATCAAAGGGAATGAGATCAGCTTTACCTGGCTGATGGAAAACGGCTTTATTCGTATCGGCAAGGGCGAGGCGCGCGCCGTTGCCATTGTCACCGATGATGTACTGCCCGGCGTGATCTTCACCAACTTCTTGCACCCTAGCAGCCCAGCCAACAGCCTGGTGCATCGCGTGCCGGATCCCATCACCAATCGTTACCGCTTCAAGCTGGGCAAGGGAAAGGTTGAACGGCTGGGCGAATCGCCCTTTAAACATGACTTCCGCTACATGAGCTTTAAGTCACGGGCAATTGTGTAAAGCGGTTGCCCAGGCAAAAGCGCGGGCGTTCGTCAATTTTCTGCTGGCAAAGTGACCGTCACTTTCCGAAGTGACGGTCACTTTGCTAACGAGTGGGGTAAAGCTGAAGATGAAATCGTTTGAAGAATTACTCAATCAGTCAGCGGCGTTGCATCAACATCTCTGTCCGCGCCAGGTGCTGGGCGTGCGCATGGGGATGTGGGCCGGCGAGTTATTATCGCTGGCGTTGCCGCAACAAGACAAACGCTTGCTCACCATCGTGGAAACTGACGGCTGTTTTAGCGATGGCGTCGCCGTGGCGACCAACTGTTGGGTAGGCCGCCGCACCATGCGTGTAGAGGATTTGGGCAAAGTTGCCGCCACCTTTATCGATACGGCGACGCAACAAGCCGTGCGCATCGCGCCCCACCCGCAAGCCCGCAGCGTGGCGGCTGCATACGCCCCCGAAGCCGACAACCGTTGGGCCGCCATGTTGCTCGGTTATCAACGGCTCCCGACCACAAAGCTGCTCATCGCCCAAGCGGTCGAGTTATTGACACCGGTGACAACGCTGATCAGCCGCGCCGGGCAGCGCGCCCTCTGCGCCGCCTGTGGCGAAGAGATCCTCAATGAACGGGAAATCATCCATGAAGATACCATCCTCTGTCGCACGTGCGCCGGCGCCGGCTACTACCGCTTGACGACGCAGCCACTGCCTGTCTGTACACTACCCCTTCCCGCCGGCCAGGTGCGCAACCGCTGGTGAAATCCGCAACGCGACCATGGCCAGGATGCCCAGCAGCGGGCCGAGGGCCAGCAGGGCAAAAGCCCATGACCAGCCCACCCACAGTTCCACCCAGGGGATCAGGCGAATGCTCACCAGTGTGAGCAAAAAGCCGAAACTCGTCTGCAAGGTCAACGCGGTTCCCACATAGGCCGGGCGGCTCAATTCACTGAGCGCCGCCGAAAATTGGGCCGAGTCGGCCACCACAGCAAAGCCCCAAATGAGGCAGATGAAGGCGACCAGCCAGGGATTGCCGCCAAAGAAAAAGCCGAGATGCTGCTATTGACATGAAATCTGCCACATTCCACAGCGATAATCGCCTTAACCAACATCATCATTGACTTGGCCGCCGTGCGGGTCAATGGACTGCAACGCTCCCGACAAGTCCGTAGCCTGTCGGGAGCAGGTTGTTGCAGTTTTTTCAGTATAAGGCGAAATGGCCCCATGCGTGGGAACAGTTTGGTGACGGTTTGGTGACGGAATGGATGGGGTGCAAAAGGACAGCCCGCCTGGATAGAACCAGGCGGGCTGCTGTAAAGGCGGTAACGCAGATTTTACCTGTTTGCTTGGTTAGCAGTTACGCTGCAACCAGAGAAGGCGTAAGTCGAAACAGGAGGAACATCAATTACGGTGTGTAGAGTTCAGCGCTGGCCTGTGCGCCCCCGCCGCCGACACGGATGCCACCGGAAACCAGCACCTGCCCGTTCCCCAGCAATTCCATCTTGTGTGCAGAGCGTGGTGTCAGCATGCTGCTGGCGGTGAGCCAGGTGTTGGTTGGCGGGTCATAGAGAACCGCCTGGCTACCGTTGGTAACCAGCACCCGCCCGTTCGCCAAGCGGGCCGCCGGTCTGCCGCCGCCCAGTTGACTTTGACCGGCGCTTGACCATGTGCCGCTGGCCGGGTTGTACAGTTCAGCGCTTGTCACAGAATTGTTACCAAGCTTCCCGCCGGCCACCAAGACGCGACCATCGAGTAACAAGGTTGCGTTGTGTTCGCTGCGTGCATTCGCCAGATTGGCAGTGGCGGACCAGGCGCCCGTGGCTGGGTTGTAAATCTCGGCAGTGCCCAAGGTCCCGATCTTATCATCGAAACCGCCAGCCACCAAGACGCGACCGTCGGGCAGCAGGGTGGCGGAATGGCGATAGCGGGCCGCTGACATCGAGCCGGTGATACTCCATGTACCAGTGTTCGGGTCGTAGATCTCGGTGACTTCTGATTGGGTGGGCGGACAGGGCGTAAAGCCGCCGCAAAGACCAGGGTTGCCGCCGGCGAGCAAGACACGGCCGTCAGGCAACAGGGTCGCCGTTGCGCCAAAAAGACGGGTGACGGACCGATTGCCGGACTGCGACCAACTGTTGGTGGCCGGGTTGAAGAGGTGGGTGCCAATGCTGGCGTTGCCGGCTGTGACTAATACACGTCCATCTGCCAGGCGAACGGCGCTGCTGTTCGTAAAGTTGAGCGGGGCGGCGCCGGTTGTCCAGGCGCCGGTGGCGGGATTATAGATCTCGTGCGTGCTGCTCGAACTCCCGCCGACGACCAGCACCCGCCCATCCTGCAACGGCGTCATTGCATGAGACCAGCGGGCGGTTGCCATGCTGCCGGTCGCGGCCCATGAGCCGAGCGGCGCCTGGGCGGCAACGGGTTGAACCGACCCCAACAGGTGCATTGCCAATCCGGCAATCATGGCGAAGGTAAGGACGAAGGCCGTCAGCCGCCGTCCTGGAAAACGTTGGACCATGGTGCGCACGGTACGCTCGATGCGCTCGCTAAATACAAGTGTGTTACTACGACTTTGCATGGGAACTGTCCTTTCTCTGTGCTAAATTGAAGTTGCGATTTGTTGGTTGAAAGCTTGTTTCTGGTTGTTGTGGGTTTTACGCCACGTTGTTCTGCTGCTCTTCACATTGCCTGTTCCTTTCTTGCGACCGCCTTCAGTTCTGGCAGGGGGTGGCTCCTGTTCTAGAGGGTTAAAACCATCCCGCTGCTGGCAACGAGTATACGCCCAAATGAGGCGGCGTGCGGGAACGGTTTGGTGGCGATTGGGTGACGGGTTGGTTGCCGCTTGGTGACCGATCGGTGACGGAATAGTGACGTTCGCTAGGGATCAGATCCCCTCGTCGAAAGAAGCCGAAACCCCAAGGATTAGTAGACCGCAACGCAACCAAAGTGAAATGAGTTGACGCCGGACTACGCGACGAACTGACTGCGGACGACTAGGTGTAATGGAGTTATGTGAATTGGAAGCAGTGCAACTATATCAACGGAGAGGGTGTGGATGACGGCAGTGGCATGGCAAAAGCGTCGGCCAAAAGTTGACCAAGCAGCACTTCCTCTTGCGCGACGATGCCCAGTTGGTTGTTGATCAGATGGGTATGCGCGGCCAGCACGGCCCATTGGTGCGGATCACAAGTGGGGGCCGGTGGCAACGGCACTATTTCCTGGCGCATGGGGCGGAGTGCATGGAGCCACTGGCGGAACCACGGCTCGTCAAAGGGCGCCGCCAGTTGCAACGCATCCCACAAGGCCCGGCCATAGCTGTGCAGCTTGTGCTGCTGGGAACGCAGATGAGCGGCAAAGCGGTTGGGCTGGCGCCGGTTGCTTTCGGTCATGGCCGGCGCATGCTCACCGAGCCACAGCGCGCCGGCCGTGCGATAGAAGGCGCTGGTCGCCGCCCAATCCAAACCCAACATCCAGGCCAGCCCCAAATGCAACTGTATGGTCGCAGTTAGCCCACGCGCTGCGCTCCAGGGAACGTTTTGTGCAAAGAGATTCAGCATGATTTGGGACAACAGCCCCGCATAGCGTACTGAAAGCGCGTGCGGCGCGCCAGTAGCCGAAAGCAACATGGGGGGCATTGTCACCGGTAGAAAATCCAGGGTATAGGTGAAGCGGTCGGAAGGTTCATGGAACAGCAGGCGGTGGGCGAAATCGTGGCGAAAGTAGCGTTCGAGCCGGGGCTGTAAAGCGACGCACCGTTGCTCCGGCCCACTTCCAAAATAGAGCTTGAGGTGCGGTCGCCGCGTCCAGGAACGACAGAAGAAGAAGTGTGTACTCAGTCCGGCGCTGATCACCTCTTGGACAAGGGGCTGGATGCCCTGGCCGAGCAACCCTTCCCACGGTTCATCGGCATAGAGGTGGACGGCCAACCAAGTGGGTGGTTGGGAATTCACGGTGCTCTTTCCTTACTTTCAATACCGGCATGACAGAGCGTCGCGCAACAATTGTCGCGGCTGTATAGATGATACCAGAAAAATGGTGGGGGAACGGGAACGGTTTGGTGACGGTTTGGTGACGGCGGTTCCGATCCCAATCAAAAACGCCTGCTCAGTTGTGAGCAGGCGTTTTTGATCAGCCTCTATTCGTTTACCGCATCCTTACTGCGGATGGGGCGAGAAGATCGCATTGTCGTGGTACAGGTGGTCAAATTGATAGAAGACCTGACCGGCAGCCCGTGGCGCTTCGATGTTGGCGCTGAGGGACGTACCCCCTGGAATCGGGCGACCGTGGGCGAAGGTGAGATCAGCCCAGAAGCCTTTGCTCGGATCGTTGGGGTCGATGTAGAGCGAGCCATTGTTCGGGTTGAGGTGAAAGAATGGTTTGAAGGCGCTATTGGGCGGGAAGACATCGCCGCCGTTGGGATTCGGGTTGCGCAAGAAGGGCGGGAAGAGCAAAACATCCATCACGCCGTCGCCATTCATATCCATATTCTTGTCGCCAGTGGGGTTGAAGGGACTCAGATCCTGCGGGCAGAATTGGCCCATCGGTGCGGCATCGAAGGCGCAGGCACGGGCGACGCCGTACCCTTCCGTCAACTGCCCCATCAAGAGACCATTGCTGCCGTCGCCTTCTTTGAACCCCTGGGCGCTCGGCTGCATCATAGTGCCGATGACCATGGGCGGCACATCCATGCGGAAGTCACCTTGGCGATTTTGCGCCGAAAATTGATAACCAGTGCGCTGGTTGCCGGCGCCGTCAAAGAAAGGTTTCAAGCCAACCGTATCCTGCGGGCGAGGGAAGACATCCTGTTGGGGCAAGACATCCAGACCCAAGCGGAAGCCCCAACCGGCTCGCCATTGCAACTCGGCCACCTTGGGCACGCCATAGACGCCCTTGAAATTGAGGATTTCAAAGCTATGGCCGCCGGCATTGCCCAACCCGGCAATATCATTGTGCAGCCGGGGGCCAAAGTCAACCAGGCGATAGTAGTGCGAATTCTTATCCAGGTTAATAATCTTGATCGGGAAGCGGTCCCCCTGGTTAAACGGCTGAATCGTGTCCCCCTGTGGCCCTTCCCCATACATTTCCTGGTTCAGATAGGCCACCACAAAGCGATAGGGGCCAAAGCTGCCCTGGCCGATGCCTTCGGTGGCTAATACATCCCAGGCTTCGGGCGGTAACTGGCGCTGATTTTCCGCCAGATTCGCCCATTCCTGCCAAGTGCCGCGCGGGGCGACATTGGCTTTGGTCAACATATCTTTGACCTGATTGGGCGTTGCACTACTCAAGGCCGCTTGCGCAACGGTGTACATCTTCTTTTCCGGGGCGGCGTCACCGATGTCATTGATGGTCAAGAGGCGGTTACGCAGGGCAAAGCTCTGGCCTTCGGGGTCTAATTCCACCTGGCCGGTGTGGGCATTGACAATTTCAAAGACCGGTTGCATGAACTGAATGCGGGGCGGGTGTTGGCGCCAGCCCCAGGTGTAGATGCCATTGAGCAAGCCCAAGGGCGGATGGGCAACCGTGATCGTCGTCACTGTATCACCGTTGATCGGCTGCCAGACCGAATCAAAGGCTTTGAAAGCAAATTGCACGCTGCCGGGGAATTTCCAGTCATTCAACATCGTCGTGGGGGAAAACTCTTCCCGTTCCAGTGAGTAGATGCGATAGTGGACGCGAAAGGTATCAAACTCATGGGCAGCCACTGGCACCCGCAACAGGAAGGTATCGGCGTCGAATTGCTCGTCATACCAAAGCATGTTGACATCCACTTCCCAAATCTTGCGCGGCTGGCCGTCAATGCCCATCTCGGTCTGACCACTGTCACGCAGGGTCTTCATCTTGTATTCGCCGGGGACGTGGTCGGGCATAAAGGCGCCACGGTTGTAGTTGAGCATGGCAAAGCCGTCATAGATGCGCCCTTGGGTTGTACCCAGTAGAATCGCCTGTAATTCAGCCGCGGCGGCTTGCATGGCCGCCGGGTCGTTGTCCTGCGCGGCGTCCTTTAGATCCTTCAGCGCCTGCTCCATATCATCATGGGGACTGGCGACTTGGGTAATCGGGTGGCCGGTCATGCTGGTCGCCCCTTGGGCTAGTTGCGTCGCCACACTGCCGACAATATTCAATTGCTGGCCGTTGGCCACTTGGTCGGTGTGGGGAATGCGCACCGGTTGTCCGGTGACGGCGCTCAGCACCGGTTCCAAAATGCCCGGATCATTGGGATTGCTTTGGGCATAGACGCCATGACTGGTCGCCAGGTTGAGCAGGAAGGCGCTCAACAACAAAAGCCGCATGGCGGTGAACGTTGCTTTATGATACATCATCGTATCCTTTCTGTTACTTGTACCAGGTTGTTTGGTTATTGGTAAGGACAAAGGCCGACAACAGGGACAATTGGTTGCCGGTAACGTAAGAACGTCAACGTTTGCCGTGTGAAGATCACGGTATCTTAGAAGATGGTCATAGGCATTCTCCTTTCTTGTGACATCGGGGGTCGGCCACGGGCTGGCTTGTTCACTGAGCAACATGACAAACGGTTATCCGCTGATCAGTCGTGGAAGCAGTTTCAGCAGGAACCCTACACCGATAAGTCTTGCGGGTTTATCAGTAGACCGCAACGCTATCGAGCCTGACTTAGGGGTCCAGAGGACACCTCGGACTTAGGACTGCGGACTACCGTTTATCGGTCTGTCGTGATTATGTCACAATCAGACGCGGCGTGGTAGGGGCGGGAGTCGGAAGCTTTGACCGCCAATGGGCGCTACTTTTTTCAGACTAAGGTCTGAACGCAAGCGAGGAGTGAAGACGATGGCGGCATTTACACGATTATCATTGGCGCGGCAGTACCTACTGGTCAGTTTTTTGGTCATGCTGCTGGCGATGTTTGTCATTGGCGCCTTTGTCGCGCGGCAGATCGAGGCGCAGGTGATCGAGCGAACCGCCGCCTTTACCTCGCTCTATGTCAACAGCTATGTCACCCACTATCTAAGCAGCATCCCGGAGACCGGCGCCTTGTCCGCCGACGATATTCGCGGGCTGGATCGGCTGATCAAAGAGTCGCCGCTCAGTCAGGAAATTGTGAGTTTTAAGGTCTGGTCGCCCGATCATCGCGTCCTCTATAGCTCTGTTCCGGCACTGATGAACCAGCAATTCCCCGACAACCCGGAACTGGATCGGTCGTTGGTCGGCGAAGTGACGGCAGATATTAGCGATCTCGCTGACCCGGAGAATGCTTATGAGCGCGCCCGCTGGCATGAGTTGATTGAAATCTATGCCCCCATTCTGGCAACCAAAGACGGGCGAATCATTGCCGTCTCCGAATTTTACCAACCACCCGATGCCCTACGTGCGGAAATTCGGCAGATGCAAAGGCAGAGTTGGCTGGTTATTGGTATTACCATGTTGGCGGCCTATCTGGTGTTGGCCGGCCTTGTGGGGCGCGCCAGCAATCTCATTGTGACACAACACGGCCAATTAGTGGCGAATCTACTGCAAAATCGCCGCCTCCATGCCCAGGTGCAACGGGCCGCGGCGCGCGCGACCACGCTGAATGAGCAATTTTTGAGCCGCCTTTCTGCTGATCTCCATGATGGCATGGCCCAAGATCTCGCCCTGGCGCTCTTGCGGCTGGAGCCGCTCTACGAAGGTGTTCGCCAACAGCAGACGACAAAGACAGGCGCCGAACAGTTGACCAAAGACTTTCAGTTCGTGAAAACCGCGCTGGACTCGGCCTTGACGGAAGTGCGCACCCTTGCCGCCGGTTTACGCTCCCCCAAGTTGGAAATGCTCACAGTCAGCGCCATTGTTGAACATGCCGTTCGTGATTATGAACGCAAAACCGGCTGCTCGGTGCAACTAACCCTGGCGCCACTAACCGCACCGACATTGCCCTGGTTGCCCACGACAGGTGAATCGGACAACGCCCCGCTGGCGATCAAAGTTACGCTCTATCGGCTCTTGCAAGAAGCGCTCATCAACAGCTTTCGCCACGCCACCGGCGCCGCCCAAAGTATCTATGTTGAGAAAGTGCGCGTCAAAGCGCAACCCATGTTGTCGGTCAAAATTGTGGATCAAGGCCCCGGCTTTGATCCGCAACAGAGCCGGCAAAAGGGCCGTTTGGGGCTAGCCGGGATGCGCGAACGGGTGGAAGTGTTGGGCGGCCTCTTTCAAGTGGCAAGTGCGCCTGGCGCCGGCACAACCGTCTGGGCCTGTCTGCCTGTAACCGATGGCAGAGCAGAAAAAGAGGAAGAACATGAGTGACCAAATTCGTGTACTGATTGCAGATGACCACCCCCTCTATCGGGAAGGGGTCGCCCTCACCTTGGATAGCCAGCCGGATCTGACCGTGGTGGCGCAGGCCGGCAACACCCGTGAAGCCTTCACGCTAACCCAACAACTGGCGCCGGACATCGTGTTGCTGGATATTACCCTGCCGGAAGAAGACGGCCTGGTGTTGGCGCAACGGGTGACGGCGACTTGTCCCACGGTGCGCATTGTCATGCTGACCGCCTCGGAAGAAGAAGCGGACCTGATCAACGCACTCAAGGCCGGCGCCGGCGGCTATGTGTTAAAGGGGGTTGCCGCCAAAGAATTGGTCAACATTGTACGGCTCGTCGCTGCCGGCGGCATGTATATCTCACCGGGGCTTTCTAACGCCGCCCTCTTTGACCCGGCGCGCAACCAACACCACGATCTGCTGGCAGAACTGACCGAACGGGAACGCGATGTCCTCTGTCTAGTCGGCAAAGGGCTGACCAATCGGGAAATCGGCGAACAACTGCACCTGGCGGAAAAGACGGTCAAACATTACATGACCAACGTATTGCAGAAATTGCAGGTGCGCACCCGTGTCGAGGCCGCGCTTTGGGTGCAGCGCAACTATGAGAACGGGCAGATGTGCGCAGAGTAACCTGGGAGCGCCACCATCCTGGCGGCATCTGTTCTGTCGCCAGGATGGTGGCGCTCCCAAAACAAAGGCCGGCCAGCTGATGAACAAATCATCAGCTGGCCGGCCTGATCCTACGGCGCTACTTCCGGCTGGCGATTATTCCCCGCTCTGTAGCGTCACCAGGTAATTCACAATCGTCTCGATCTCCGCCGCCGTCAGGGTCTGGGTCAAATTCGGCGGCATAAGGTTCGCGATACAGGGGCCGGTGGGACACTTGGGCGCCAGGAATTCATTGGGCGTGCGAATCGATTCCAGGATATATTCTGCTGCGGTGTAATCGGCTTTGCGGGTGGCGCCCGCTACGCCGATATTGCTTAAATTGGGACCAATCACCCCCACCGCCGCCGGTACGCCGGGGATCACATGGCACCCGGCGCACCCGGCTTTCGTAATAGCCGCCACGACCGCATCCGACGCTTTGGGCGGCGCTGCCGCTTGGCTGTTGGTGGTAGCCGCCGTTGTTGACAATGAAGCGCCATTCGTCAGGATGACGGTGTCAGTTAAAGCGGTGGCGGTAATGAGCGCACTGGTTGTCACCACGGCAGCAGTCGTCACGCCATTGGTTTTGGTCACACTCTTGCCGGCGGTGAGCGCGGTGGAGCGTTTGGTTGCTGTGGCTTTCACCGTTGCCCGTGGCGTCGCGGTGGCGCGTGGCGTGGCCGTACCTTGCGCCGCCGCTTGGGGAGTGGCGGTTGCTGGTTGAGTCGGGGTAACGGCCATGGCGACCGACGCCGTTGTCGTAGTTGTCGCCACAGCCGCTACCGCCGCTTGCGCATGGATTTGCGCGATGCCTTGACGATATTGAAAAACAGCCCCGTAGACCACGGTTGCCAGGAGCAGCAGACCGATGGTAATGCCCCAAAATGGGGTGGATGAATGATTGTCTTGCATAAGTGTTACTCGTTCTGAATAATAGAATGCCTGATTAATATATTGTATATAGTGCTATGTTTTCTGTAGTGAAAGCTAACATGATTATGCCGTTGTGGGCGATGTTCCGCCGTAACAGCCCCTACATAAGCCCCAACTTCGATTGTCACTTCTGCTACCGAAGCCGACTCACCGCGTGCCACTGGCTTGTTACTGCACAGAGCGCAACAGGCACGCGGTGAGCGTCCACTTTCGGTTGACAAGGCCACAGGATCTGCCCTTGTCTCCTTGATCATACCAGCAAAAATCGGGCGTGCGGTGACGGTTCAGTGACGGTTTGGTGACGGTAACAAGGTTGCAACCAAAGCGTCACCAAACCGTCTCCACGTCCGCTACTTTTTCTTGCTATACTCACTACAACTGCACAACGGCGTGCAGTTGTTGGTATGCGCCGCCCCATCCCGGCAGCAAGGGCGTTGCCCTGGACGGCGCTTTTGTACACCAGCACCAGTCAGGAAAGAAGAGTCATTGCAAAGGGGGGAAACCATGTCCACTGTTAATCCAATCTATCGTCTACGCCATCTATTGCTTGGCGTCATGTTGGCGTTTGCCCTGGCGTTCTTAGGGGCAGCCGCCACGTTGGCAGAGCCGATGCCGCCGCTTGGTTGTGAAGAGGGCGATCTACATTGCGCCGACCCGTCTGCGCCTGAGTCGCTCCTGGCGGCAGCCATCTATCTGCCAATCGTCAACAATGGCAGCGGTGGCGACGATATGATCGCTGTCACTGATGATGCGCTCGCTGTCACTGATGATACGCTTGCTGTCACCGACGATGTAATCGCTGTCCCTGATGATGTGGTAGCTGTCACTGATGATGAGATCGCTGTCACTGATGATGTGGTAGCTGTCACTGATGATGTGATAGCTCTCACCGACGACACAATGTTGTGCGTTCTTGAACCCGACGGTAGTCCGGTCAATTGATATGCAATTGATCTCAGAAACATTTTGGGGAGATCGGCGCTCAACCATCCATGGTTGAGCGCCTTTTTTGTTGAAGCCGGCAAAGAGTTGCGTAGAGGCGCTTACAGCCAACCCTCTGCTTTCAGGGGTATGGTGAGAGACCACTCATTCCAATCATTTTCGTACAGGTTGACCAGCTAGCACGCTGATCGTTGTAGGTGGCAAAGGAGGCATCTATGCGTCAACAGTGGCAGAATCAGTTACCGCATCCCGTCGCCTTTGTGTTATCCGGCGGGGCGAATTTGGGGGCAGTTCAGGTAGGTATGTTACGGGCGTTGAGCGCCGCCGGCATCTACCCGGATCTGGTCGTCGGCACCTCGGTGGGGGCGCTCAACGGGGTTGCCATTGCCCATCATGGGCTGGACCATGCCGTTGAACTGTTGGAAACGGTCTGGCTCAATCTGCGCCGCCAGGATATTTTCCCCGGCGGGCTGTGGACGCAAGCTATGCAACTGCTGCGCACTCGCCATTCCATCTACAGCAATCGTGAACTGGCCGCGCTGATCAAACGGGTCTGTCGCGTCGAAGCCTTTGAGGAATTATCTATGCCCCTGGGCGTGGTCGCCACCGAATATGATTCGCACCGGGGGGCGCTCTTTACGGGCGGGCGTCTGTTGCCGGCCCTGCTGGCCAGCACGGCGCTCCCCGGTCTCTATCCGCCGGTGACAATCAATGGCACGCGCTATGTCGATGGCGGTATTGTCAGCAATGTACCGCTGGGGCCGGCCATGACGCTGGGGGCGAAATCCCTAGTGGTGCTGGATAGCGGCAACACCTGTCGGCGCCCCGAACGGGCCGGCAATATTGCCCAGATCGTCTTTTCCATGTTTGGCGCCGCCGTGCGTCAGCGGGTGTTGCTGGAAGCCTCGCTCGTGGCGCAACAACTCCCGGTTCTCTACTTGCCCACCCCCTGCCCCCTGGAAACAGGCTTGCTCGATTTTGGGCAGACGCAGCGCCTGATCGATGAAACCGCGCAGGTGATCGGTGATTTTCTGGCCTATGCCCCGCCACCCGCTGTTGGCGCCATGACAGGGGCGCCCTATTTCTATGATGAGGAGCGGCGCGACGGTCGCATCCTGTCGCTGGCGGCCTAACCATTGGTGAACATAAAATAGGTTTGTGGGGAAGGTCGAGCGTTTTACCACCTGAAGGGTGGAACGCTCGACCTTTCGCGTGTAGCGCCATACGACAGAAATTCAATTGCTGGCCCCAATTTCAATTTTGCCTCTTGACTTTCGGGTTACCCGAAGGGTTATCCTAACAACAGCGGTTCAGCAAAGGAGGTGATGATGTTTAAAATCAGTGAGTTTTCCAAGATTGCTCAGGTATCGGGCCATCTGTTGCGCCATTATGATGACATCGGGCTGCTCAAACCAGACCAAATCGATCCATGGACGGGCTATCGCTATTATCGTGCGGCGCAATTGCCGCGGCTGAATCGAATTTTGGCCCTAAAGGATCTCGGCCTGTCCCTAGAGCAGATAAGACGTATTGTCGAAGATGAAATCTCCGGCGACGAGATTCGGAGCATGTTGCGCTTGCGCAAAGCGCAGATCGAACAGACCTTGCAAGCGGAAATGACGCGGCTACGCCATGTCGAGGCCCGGCTGGAGCAGATTGATCAAGAAGGGTCGCTCGACAATCTGGAAGTCGTCGTCAAAAGTGTCGCCGCCCAACCGTTCCTATCGACGCGCTATCTGTTGCCCTCGTTTGCCGAGGGGCCGGCGCTGGTGCGCGAGATGATGCAAAAGGTGGCTGCCAAAATCGGCGAACGGCGCATTCGCCACTTTGCCGCCATCTTTCACTCAGACATGTTTTGCACCGAGAACATTGACCTGGAAGTTGGGCTGATCTTAACGGAACCGGTCGCGATCAAAATCCCATTTCGGGGCGAATATACGCTAACCCTGCACACGTTGCCGGCCGCGGCCCAGATGGCAACGGCGGTGCAACATGAAGTGCATCGGATTGGTCACAAAAGCTATGCTTCGATTGGGATTTGGATGGAATTGCATGAGTACCAATTTGACGGTCCCGGCCGCGAACTGCTGCTTGTACCGCCCGGTACGAACGACGAGACCCTGGTCGAATTGCAATTTCCTATCGTTCATAAAACCTACCCCCTCCCAACCTCCCCCAGTTTGGGGGAGGAGCCAAGATTCCCTCCCCAAACTGGGGAGGGGTAGGGAGGGGTGAATTCTTACCCTAAAACCATTCATTACACAGGAGGAACACCATGAGCAACACTATCAAACAAATCAATCAATCAGCATTTTCCCGCCGCCAGGTGCTACAAACGCTAGGTCTGGGGGCGGTGGGGCTGGGGTTGGCAGCTTGTCAACCCATTCAACCGGTGGCCGATGGCGCAAATGCAGCCGCCAAACCGGCGTCGCCCCCCAATTCCGTGGCCTTTTATCGCACCCAGCTTGGCGATGTTCAGGTGACGGTGATAGGCGATGGGATCATTGGCCTGGAATCAGCAATGCTGGGCGTCAACGCACCGGAAGGCGGGGTGGATGAACTGCTGGCGGCCCACAACCTGCCGACCGGCAATGTGAAAGTCGGCATCAACACGCTTTTGGTCGAAACGGGGGATCAACGGATTCTGCTGGACACCGGCATGGGCGATTTCCGCGGCTTGGGCGACAATGTCGGACATCTGGTCGCCACCCTGGCGCTCTTGCAGATCAAACCGACGGCCATCGATGCGGTGATTCTCTCGCACATGCACCCCGACCATATCGCCGGGGCCACGTTGGCGGAGAAGCCGGTCTTCCCGAATGCCCACTATTATCTACCACAAGCGGAATGGGATTTCTTAAACGCCGGCCCGACCAACAGCCCGCTGGATGACTTTATCAACCTGGCCAATGCCAAGTTGGCGCCGATTACGGCCAACGACCAGTTGACCTTGTACACTGCCGGTGATGAGTTGGTTGGTGGGATTCAGGCCGTGGCCGCGCTCGGTCACACGCCAGGGCATCATGCTTTGCTGGTGACTTCCGGCAACAGCCAGTTGCTCTACCTGGCGGATACCGTGGCTAACAGCCTTGTCCATCTTCAACATCCCGAATGGGTCTTTGGCTTCGACACCTTGCCCGATGTCAGCATCGCCACCCGTCAACAACTGCTCAACCGGGTTGCCGATGAACAACTGCAAGTCGTCGCCGCCCATTTCCCCTTCCCCGGGCTGGGCTATATCAGCCGCAGCGCTGACGCGTTTCATTATGTAGCTGCCGGCTAATCACAGCAGATGAATCAAGGCAACAAAGCTTAACGCGAGCATACGGAAAAACCACTCCCCGCCAGTCACAGACTGGCGGGGAGTGGTTTTTTCCTTACGAATAATTGTATCTCAGTTAGCCGCAGCTTTAATCGCCGCCGCAAAAATCTCGAACGCCTGTGACCCAATAATGCGTTGCTCACCAATTTCAAAGATCGGCTGCACGGTGATGCCCCGTGTCCGTTGTTCGGCATCGGCGGCTTGCAGGGCGGCCAAGGTGACGCGATCGTTGAGACATTGGGCAAAGGCGGCCTGGTCCAGCTCTTCCAGTTGTGCGGCAAAGCCTAGCATCAAGTCAATCAACCCATCATTGCCCGTACTCCAAATGGCCGACTGATTCTCGAACAACAGCTTGTGCATTGGCCAGAATTGCCCCTGGCGACCGGCGCAGGCCGCGGCTTCCGATGAACGCAGACTGCGTTCGCCATGATTCAGCACGTCGCGATAAACCAGCTTGAGCTGCCCGGAACGCACATAGCTTTCCACAATTTTCGGTTCAACCGTTAACACGTAACGGCGGCATCCCGGTCAGAGGAAATCCGAATAATCGGTCATCGTGAGCGGCGCATTCGGGTCGCCCAGGTAAGGGAAGCCCTCGGCAGTGATACCGTGGGTGAGGCCATCATAGAGCGCCACCGCGTCCGTTGGCGCCGCTTCAACCACGACGGCTGGCGTCTCTGTAGCGGCGACAGTAGGGGCGGCAGTGTTGGCGGCGGTGGGTAATGTCTCCACCACGGCGGCCGGTTCATTGCTGGTGGCAACAGGTTGGGTTGGCGTCGCACATGCGGCCAACGTCGCTGCCCCAATTCCAACGCCGCTCAGTTGTAACAAGCGGCGCCGACTCACGATCAGTTGTTGCATTTTGTTTCCCTTTCCGGTCATCTGTCCGTCCCATCGGGACGATTGAATTTAGCCTATAGACCCAATTTTTCGGCGGCCAGGGCAGTCCCCAACACACGGGCGCGGATCTTGGCAAAGGCAGTTTCGCGCGCCGTTGATACATCATCACCAAAAGGCGAAAAGCCACAATCGTCGGTGGTGCCTAGTTGGTGAGGCGGGATATAGTTGGCGGCGGTCATGACCCGTTCACAGACGGTCTCCGGGCTTTCCACGGTCGGATCAATCACGTCAATCACACCGACATAGAGCCGTTGCTCCGGGCGCAAATGCTCGCCAACCAGTTGTAATACGCGCTCTGGCGCTTTTTCACTCGCCATCTGCATATAGAAGCTGCCCACGTTGAGCGTCAGCAGGCTGGGAATCAGGTCAGCGTAATCGACATCGGCGCTGTGGGTGGAATCCTGATCACCGCCGGGGCAGGTGTGGACGCCAATGCGTTGCCGCTCTTCCGGCGTGAAGTGGGACAAGACACGATTGTTCAGATCAATGAACTGTTGCAACAGCCCTTTGGACGGGTCGAGCTTCACCGCCAGCCGCCCTTCGGTAAAGTCGATCTGGACATTCTGCGCGCCGTTTTGAAAGCAACTACGGATGTCGGCCACCGCTTCCTGCACCAGATCCGCCAGAAACTGTTCCTGTGAATAACCATCAAGCCCCGTTGCCGGATAGAGCAGACTCATGGCCGAAGTGGCGATAACCGCCTGTTTGAGCGGGCGTTGCGCGTACTTGCGCGCCAGGGGTAGATAGGCGCCGGCGTAGGTTTGATAGTGAAAGGGGCCGCCGGTCAAACAGGGCAGTTGGCGTGTGTGACCATCCTCAAAGGGGATGACAACGCCATCGGCGGCCAGGTTGGGTAGCCCAGCCAGGGGATAGGTGGCAAAGCTGGGTTTGGTCTGTTCGCCATCGGTGATGATCGGTGAGCCGGTGGCTTCGAACTGGGCAATCGTTTCGCGCACCGCCGCTTCATAGTGGCGATCCAGTTCAGCGCGGGGTAGCTCGCCGGCGGCAAAGGCTTGGACGGCTGCTTGCAATGCGGCGGGGCGTGGTACACTACCAATCGGTTCCGTAGGAATGGGCATGGCAAAGCTCCTGTGGATTTGGCATTGATGGCTATATCATGATTAGTGTTGCCTTCGACAGGCTCAGGCAACGTTGTCTGAGCCTGTTAGCGCGGCCTCAGCTTGTCGAAGGCGGATAGTTCACTCGCTGAAGGCGGCTTTGAACTCATCCACCGCCTTGGGGCCGTTGCGTTCCAGGCCGCGGAAGAAAGCTTGTCGATCCTGGTTGCGATAATCCAACCGTTCGACACGGAAGGGCGCCAGGCGCTCTTTGGCCCGGCGGCGCTGACTGACATCCAGAAAGTATTCCAACGCGTTGGCCACACTATGGTGGTCTGTCCAATCAGATTTGTAGATTGGGATGCCCGACGCGTTAAAAATCCAGGTCATGTTGGGCATGGAGCCATAGGCGCGATGACAGGTGCCATCCAACGCATCGAGCAGGATGGGCCGCGTCACGCCCAGCACATCGCGCAGCGCCTGGGCATGGCGATACTTTTGTTCCATACTGGTGAGGTGGGGATACTGTTCCCCCGGATGGGCTTCGTGGGTATAGACAAAGATGGAGCCGACGTTCTGCGCATGGAAGCGTTCGGCCAGGGCATTCATGGATGGCGCCGCCATCCCGCAATACGGTCAAGTAAAGCTGCCGAACTCAACCACCAGATAGCTATGCTGTGACCAAAGCGCGCTGAGGGTTGTTTCACCGCCCGTCAGCGGCCACAGCGGGAAGTCGGGGGCGCGTTCCCCGACTTTGGGGCTTTGATCAAAGTTCATCCACGGTTCAAATTGGGCCGGCACAAAGGCGTCATAGTTGTAGCGCTGCACGATATCGGCTGTCATTGCGATTCCTCTCCTTGCTTATGATTTGATGGTTTGCTCATTCTACCCGCCATCGGCAGCCTGGGCAACTATGCGCAGTAGACCGCAACGCTATCTAGCCTGACTTTGGACTCTGGACTTTGGACTCTGGACTGCGGACTACCGATGCTAGATGGCGCCTCTCCCCTTACGGCTGCAAACGGTAGCCGATACCGCGGATATTGAGCAGATAGCGGGGGGTCTCCGGGTGCGGTTCAATTTTCTGGCGCAAGGTCAGGATGTGGCGTTTGACCAACTCTTTGGCTTCCCAGGGATCAACCGCGTAGCCCAGACTGGCTTCGGCTAGGGCCACATACGCCACGGCTTGCCCGGCCTGGTCGGCCAGGGTGGACAGAATGCTAAATTCGGAGGGGGTCAGGGCGGTTACTGTCGCGCCGCGGCGGACTTCATGGGTGTGGCAGTCGAGGTGCAGATCGCCAATGGTCAATGTTTGCGACTTAGTTGGCGTCATGGTCGCGGGCGCCGCTGATGGCAAGCCATCCAAATGTTGCAAAACGGTGCGCAGCGACGCGAGCAATTCGGCGCGTTCGGATCGTTCACGCGCCGTAGCCAGCGCTCTCCACACAGCCTGGCGAATGATGGGGGGCTGCGCCGGTTTGAGCAGGTAGTCGCACGCGCCGGCGCGCACCGCGGCCATTGCCGTTTCTAAGGCGCCATTGCCGGTCAACAGGAGGACGGCCAGATGGGGCCAGCGTTGATGAGCGATGGTGAGAAATTCAGCGCCCGACATGCCTGGCAGGCAAATATCTACAATCGCCGCCTCACAGGCAAAGGTGGTCAGGATCATCAACGCTTCTTCGGCGCTGCCGGCAGTGCGAAGCTCATGGCCGTCACGGGATAGCACGGCATGAAGACCGCTGCAAATATTGATCTCATCATCGACTAACAAAATACGCCCTGGGGCAAGGGTGGCTGAATTGGGTTCCATAGTGACTCATGCTCCTCAGAGAGCGGCCGTTGGGTCAAAAACCTAGATAGGTGGCCGGCAGTTTCACCGTAAAGGTGGCGCCGCAGTTGGGTTGGCTGGCTACCGTCAGCGTGCCGCCGTGGGCCGTGACAATTTCCTGACTGACCGGCAAGCCCAAGCCGGTGCCGCTACTTTTTGTCGAAAAAAACGGTTCAAAAATTTGCTTGAGCAGCGCCGTGTCCATACCGATGCCATTGTCGGTAACGGCAATGACCAGTTCGGTAGCGGTGGTTGTCGCGCCAATCTGCAATTCGCCGCCGTTGGGCATGGCATCGAGCGCATTCAAGAAAAGATTCAAAAAGAGTTGCCTGAGCTGATCGCCATCGGCCCAAATCGGCGGCGTCCGGTCGGGCCAGTGCGCAATAACACGGACGCGCGCGGCTTGCAGTTGTACAGCCAACAAGGCTAACACTTCTGCTACCAACCGCTCCACCTGTTGCCAGGCAAACTGACCGCTTCTGGGGCTTTGTACATCCAGCAGTCGGCGCACAATCCCGGCAATCCGTGTCAGATCATCTTCAATCATTGGCAGGACGCTTTGGCTTTGCGGGGGCGCTTCTTCGACAATCGTTTGCAGATGTAACAAAATCGCCTGCAACGGATTGTTGATCTCGTGGGCCAGGGCGGTGGCCAAACGACCGGCAACGGCAAACTTTTCCGTCCGCAGCACTTGGGACTGCGCCTCCCGCAGTTGACGGGTGCGCTCTTCCACACGCACCTCCAGGGCATCCCGCGAGGTGCGCAGCTCATCCATCAGCCCGGCGCTATGGACAACAATCGCCGCCTGGTCGGCGTACATCTGGGCCACGCGTAATTCATCGGCATGAAACGCATTGGGGCGCCGGGCAAAAAAATTAAGCACCCCCACCACCCGCTCATGGACAATCAGCGGGACGGCCATGACGGAGCGAATGCCGCCGGCCACCACATAGGGATGGACACGCCCATCCTGTTGGGCATCGGGAATCACCAGCGCCTGCCGGTGAACAACCACCCAACCGGGGACGCCCTCCTGGTGGGCAAAGGTGATCTGCTTGGCGTCCGCCGCGGGTACGTTGTGGGCGACTGCCACCCGATAGTGTTGGGTCGCTTCATCCAAAATGAAGATCACCCCGGCGTCCATCGGCATCGTCGCCGCCGCTTTATCCATTACCAGTTGCAAAATGCGCACCAAATCCGGGATATGCGCCACCTCGCGCCCCACACTGGTAATCGCGGCCAGCACCTTGGCCCAGGCTTGATCGCGTTGTTGCAAATGCAGGTAGTCGATCATCATCGCCATGCGACTGGCAACTTGATCGAGCAGATGGGAGAGCGCGGCGTCGCAAGGGTGCTGCTTGTGACGAACAAGGACGAGTACGCCAATGAGCCGCTGCTGAAAAGACAAGGGCAGGAGCCGCACCCATAGCTGCTCCGTCAACGCTAAACAGGGGGTGACAGCCGCCAGCAAGGGATCGGCCAGATCGGGAAAAGCGGCGGCTGCTACGCTGTTCTCGGTCATGATGATCGGGCAGGCCGCCGGGGAGAGCGCAAACTCATGGGTCAGGACATCGGTCTGCCAGGCCGTTTCGCCCACCGCCGCGGCAATACACCAGGCGTTGCGCACAGGCCGCAGAATCGTTGCACGCACCACCGGGTAGACCGGCTGGAGGGTGGCAAGGACAGACGCAAGCAGCCCCTGGAGGTCAGTCGCGGCGGCCACTGTTTGGGCCAGATCGTAAGCAAGCTGGGTGTGTTGGTTGATCATGGCGGGTAATGGCTGAGAGCGCCGCCGACCCTGCCGCCAGGGTTGGCGGCGCTCTCAGGACAAAGATAGCCTTAGGCGGCAAAGGTATTGGGCGCCAGGATCGGGGCGGGGCAATTGACCACAAAGCCGGTGGGGTGGCTGTCCGGCACGCCCATGAATTCATCGACCTCGCCGGCTTCAATCGCGGCGCGTACTTCGGTTGAATCATGCAACAGGCGGGCCTTGCTCTCATCCTTCCAGACTAGCGTGCGATGATCCCAGAAGGGACTCCAGGCCGGTTGGCCGGCTTTGTTGTCAAAGATGGCCGGTTGGAAGCCCATCGCGCCGGGGCCGGGGATGCCATTGCCAAAGACCCAGATCTCATCGGTGCCGCCCAACGCTTGCAGCTTGTTGGTGACGGCGGCGTCGGCAATGCTCATCATCGGCGCCATCATCCCGGCGTCGGTGACAATGTAGCGGCTGCCGGGGTAGCATTGATGCAGTTTCATCGTCACGGTCATGCCGGCGATGTCCGGTGCGGCAAAGAGTTGGCCGTTGTCCAGGGTGCCTTTCAATTCCGTATCGACCGACAACCCGCCCCCCGGCCACTGAATCAGCGGGTAGTTGACAAAGTAGTTGGCCGGCTCCACGGTGATCTCACCGGCGGCGGCGGCGGCAACAATGTCAGCGGCGCTGTTCAAGTCAGCGGTTGAACTGCCCGGATCGACCTTCATCACGCGGAAGAGCGAACTGTAATTTTCGTCGCCGGGAATCTTGGCAATGACCGCCGGATGGTCGTTGCTGAACATATAATAGGTATTGGTTTCGCCTTCGGCCAGCCCAGCCGCGGCATTGAGCAGCGGCACATAGACCAGCCCGATCTCCTCCGCCACGGCGGGGTCAGAAGCGTCGGTGCGGATGTGGTAAGCCATCTCGCCGTTGTACATGGCCCCGTGCAGCATAAAGGTCACGGCCCCAAAGCCGCCGTCCCAGCCATCGGGATCGAGTTTGTATTCGAGGACATCCTTGACCATCACCTGGACATCGCCTTCAGCCACTGTTTCGGCTTCGTGGGTGGCTTCGGCTTCGTGGGCGGCATCGGCGGTCGCCTCGGCTTCGTGGGCAGCATCGGCGGTCGCGTCGGCCGGCGCCTGGCCGGTCTGACCAGGGGGAACAACACAAGCGGCCACCAAGAGGGCGCTGCCCCCGACGGCGCTGAAGTGAAGGAATTGTCGTCGTGAGAGCTGTTTTTGGGTAATTTCCTGTGCCATACGCTGTGCTCCTTAACTTTTGTGGAAACTGAGAATAAATTTTTGCCGGCAACCTGCCGACCGGTGGCAGCAGCCCCCACAAACTGAGCGCGTATACTGATTCCTTGACAGATCGAACAACCTGTGTCAAAATCAGCCAACGCGTCGTTTGTGATAACATGCTGCGCGTGACAAGCCAGAAATGCCCATGCAACCTTTGGCCGGGACGTATGGGCATTTCGCTTTGTGCAGCCCTAGCATAGCGGAAAGTGCCAAATTGGTGCGTAAGTGCGCCTACATCAGCCAATAGAAGTTCGACTTTTGCGCCAACCTACACCAACCCCTGCTCCACCATCGCATCCGCCACCTTGACAAACGCAGCAATATTGGCGCCGGCGACATAGTTGCCGGGCATGCCATAATCGGCGGCAGCTTGATAAGCGGTGGCGTGAATGGCTTGCATGAGGGTGCGTAGGCGGCTGTCCACTTCGGTGAAGGACCAGGTCGTGCGCATGGCATTCTGGCTCATCTCCAGGCCACTGGTCGCCACGCCGCCGGCATTGGCCGCTTTGCTGGGCGCATAGCGGATGCCCGCCTTTTGGAAGAGGTGCGCGGCTTGCGGTGTCGCGGGCATATTGGCCCCCTCAGCCACCAGGCGACAGCCGTTTTGCAAGAGTTGAGCGGCGCTCGCTTCATCAATTTCGTTTTGGGTAGCGCAGGGGAAGGCGGCGTCTGCCGGCAGCGACCAGGGCGTTTGACCAGCCACAAAACGCGCGCCATAGGTCGTCGCATACGCTTTGATGCGCTCACGCTGCTTGTTTTTCAATGCCATGACAAAGGCCAGCTTCTCTTCGGTAAAACCCGCCGGGTCATAGACAAAGCCCTCAGAATCAGACATGGTGACCACTTTGGCGCCAACTTGCAAGAGCTTCTGGACGGCAAATTGCGCCACATTGCCTGAACCGGAAACCAGACAGGTTTTGCCTTCCAGCGAATCGCGCTGCACCGCCAGCATCTCCTGGGCAAAGTAGACCAGGCCATAGCCGGTGGCTTCCGGGCGCACCAGCGAACCGCCCCACTTAGGGCCTTTGCCGGTCAACACGCCGTTGAATTGATTGGCCAGTCGCTTGTACTGGCCGAAGAGATAGCCGATTTCGCGTCCGCCCACGCCGATGTCCCCCGCCGGCACGTCGGTGTCACTGCCGATATGGCGGTAGAGTTCGGTCATAAAGGATTGGCAGAAGCGCATCACTTCGTCGTCGGACTTGCCCTTGGGGTCAAAGTCGCTGCCCCCCTTGCCGCCGCCCAGACTGAGGGTGGTGAGTGAATTCTTGAAGGTCTGTTCAAAGCCGAGGAATTTGAGAATGCTCAAATTGACCGTGGGATGAAAGCGCAGCCCGCCCTTGTAGGGGCCGATGGCCGAGTTAAACTGGACGCGATAGCCCCGGTTGATCTGGTACTCGCCTCGGTCATCGATCCAGGGGACGCGGAACATAATCGTGCGCTCCGGTTCCACCATGCGTTCCAGAATGCGCGCTTTTTGATAGTGGGGATGGCGCGCCAGCACCGGCTCAATCGTCTCAAACACTTCGTAGACGGCCTGCAAAAATTCGGTTTCGTGGGCGTCACGGGCGCGCAGCGTAGCCAGCACTTGTTCAGTGTACGACATAAAATCATCTCCTTTGATCGCCATCAACCTTGATGGATAGTCAGGCGTTATTGGAATGGATGGGCCGGCCAGCGTTGTTGGTTTATTTTACGCGACTTTCTGCCAGTGGAATGTTGGTTCACCTACGTAATGAGCGCGACAACGCTGTGCGTTGGATATTGCAATAAAAAGCTGGCGGCTGTAGGTATGCCAACCTTCACGATGCCGGGGAAGGTGTAGAATAGTGTCCAAATGCACGCAAAAGAGGGAGCAAGAGGAGGAGAAATGAAGCGCTTGATTTTCCAACCCTGTTATCTGTTGTGGATTTTATTGCTCCCCGTTGGCGGCTGTATCAACCCGCCGCCAAGCACGCAAACGCCGCCGATACCAACGGTTGTCCCCACTGTGATGGCAGATACCGCCGCTTTCCCTGATGTCCTGGCGGCCCAACTCACGCGCAACGCTGACGGCTCCTTTGCTATTGCCGTGACGATCGCTTCTCCCTACGATACACCCCAACGCTATGCCGATGGCTGGCGCGTGCTGGCTCTCGATGGCACGGTGCTGGGCGAGCATACCTTGCTGCATGATCACGCCAATGAGCAACCCTTTACCCGTACTCAACAGGGCGTGATCATCCCCAGTGATGTCCTCAGCGTGACCATTGAAGGGCGTGATCTGGTCAACGGCTATGGCGGGCAGACGCTAACGGTTCCGGTCGAATAAACCTGTTTGCCCTTTTCGTAACGTTCATTTCTGTTCATGTTTTCTGGCTCGTACCGTGCGCTTTATCCGCAGACCATGACAAATGTCACGCCGCCACCGGGAGGGTTGCGGATTTCCGGTGATGACATTCTGCGCATAATAAATCCTCTGTCACGTTCATGACAAATGGTTTCCACTCTGTCATACTGGTAACCGGCCTTGTAGCCTCACGATTGCAACCGTGAAAATTCTTGTTTGTTTGCTCACCTGGACAAGGGTAAAGCCGCGTCTTGCCGCCACGCGAGCGTAGGGTGCAACGCTTCCTTGCCCGGATGAGCATTTGTTGTGTTCGCTGGTCTTCCCGAACCAGTACAACACCAACCTACCAGTAGAGGAGAAATTTATGTCATTAAGTGCGCAAATTGCCCAATTTCAAAAAGAAAGAGTGGGCGGGATGCCGGCGGAACTGCGCAATACGTTGATGGCCGATACCAGGCAATTAATTCAGTCGGGCCTGGCTGCCCAAAGTATCAAGAGTGGCGATCTGGCGCCGTCCTTTGCGTTACCGAATGCCGTGGGCAAGACCGTTGTTTCAGCCGAGTTACTGAAACGCGGGCCATTGGTGATCAATTTCTACCGGGGCGCGTGGTGTCCCTATTGCAATTTGGAATTGCGCGCCCTGCAAGAGGCGCTGCCGTTATTCCAGGCGCTGGGCGCACAACTGGTGGCGATTTCGCCCAATACGCCGGACAAATCGCTATCGTCGATTGAAAAACATGCCCTGACTTACGAGGTGCTAACCGATGCGCACAATGCGCTCGCCCGCCAATATGGTCTGGTCTTCACCATGAGTGAAGCGGTGCGCCCGATCTATCAGCAGATCGGCTTTGATATTCCAGCCCACAACGGCGATGACACCTGGGAACTGCCCTTCCCCGCCACCTATGTTGTCGACCAGAAGGGGATGGTGGTCTACCGCTTTGTCAATGCCGACTATACCAAACGGGCCGAACCGGCAACCGTGGTCGCGGTCTTGCAAGCGCTGCGCGATGGCAACTCCTTGGTGCGTGCGGCAGCCAAAACCGTGATCGCCGCCCCTGCCGAGCAAGTCTGGCAAACGGTGCATGATTTTAATGGGTTGGGCCAATATGTGGCGGCGATTCGCCAGAGTACACAAGAAGGCGCCGGGGTTGGCGCCGTGCGCACCCTGACGCTGGCCGACGGCAACCAGGTTGTCGAAAAACTGGAGAGCCTGGATGAGGAAAGCCAGACGCTAACCTACGCCATGCTCAGCCCGTCGCCCTTTCTGGGCTATCTAAGCACCATGCAAGTGCGCTCAGCGGGCAATGGTCAGTCCGAGTTTACCTGGTCATCGACCTTTGTTCCGCAGGCTCTCTCTGCCGCCGAGGCCAAAGCCCAAATGGAAGGACTCTACGCATTGGGCGGCGCCGGATTGCAAACGTTACACGGCAAGTGAGTTTGTGGTGAACATAGGGGCGCAGAGTTGAGGCAGTACAGATTTGCATGGCGGTAACTCCGCGCCCCTCCCCCTTTATTTCGTCGGGAAAGCCAACCATTACTGTCACCAACGCCGCGATTCCCCGCGAAGAAACAGAAGTTACCAAAACAGTACCAGCGGTAGGAAAGGTGCAAGCGGATCATGCGTGAATGGCTACGAATTGCCGAAGAACCAGCCGTTGTGCGGCGGTCAATGAAATATGCGGTGGTGGTGGGCGCTATCCTCATTACGATCAACCACGGCAGCGCCTTGTTGCAAGGCAGCCTCACCGGGGCGCGTCTGCTGCAAATGGGGCTGACTATGATCGTGCCATACCTCGTTTCGACGGCCTCCAGTGTCGGCGCCATTCGCGAGGCGCGCCGCCGATCTGTCAGCAGAGAATAACGATAGCGCAGCAGAATTTTGCCTTTTCCAGCAAGAAGGCTGAGATTCAGAGATTGAGAGATTCAGCCTTGTGTAATCTCTCAATCTCTGAATCTCCCAATCTCTCGATTGCCTACGCAAGATCAACAATCGTCTGCCCTTGTTGTGCATGGGCCAACAAGTCGAATGCCGCCAGCAACACTTCCTGTTGCCGCACCCGTTGCCCCGGCGGGCCAAGTGGGCGACCCATCAGGTGCGGCGTCACTACCAGGCGGGGCAAACTCATGGCCGTCAGCCGGTCGCGGAAGGCGGCCACGCCGATCACCACCGTCGCCATGCCCCCTTCTTCCAACAAGCGTGCAAGGTGTCCCACGGACACATGACAAACTGGTCAGACCGGCACAAGGACGACGGCGTCGATGGCCTCTGCCTGTAAGCGTTTGACCCACTGCGGTCCGGTGCGTTTTAAGAGCGGCGTCTGCGCACAGGCCCCGACAAAAGAGTAGGCATTGGCCGCCAGTTCGCCGATGCGCCCTTCCTGGGCAAAGTTGCGCAGGTGGGCCAGGGGAAAGGCCACATTGGGATCAACTTGCGCGCTGCGAATGTCATAGCCGCCATGCCGTACCCGCAACTGCGCCGCCGGCGTCTCACGCGGAATGACCGATAGCACCGGCTCCTCTTTGAGAAAATCATCAATGCGCGCCATCGCCTCCGTTTGGGTCATGCCCTTGATGCCAAAGGGTTCCGGGTCATCCCCGGCCACAAAGTGACCGCTGGAGGTCAAGAGCGCGACCTTGGCCGCAGATAACGGTTTGCCCAAGGGGGTAAATGGCCCGTCAGAATAATGCCAATTGCCGGCGCCGGCATACGCCTTGGCCTGCCAGGTAAAAACATGGTCGGCCACACGGCGGAGATCGCCGTCATCCAACGTATCGCCCAGTTGATGGAGCAGATCCTGGAAAAATTGCGCGGCCTCGGCAGCCGGCAGATTCTTCAAAAACTTGAAATTGAGATCGGTGCGCGTGCCATAGGCGAAGGAATTTTTGAATTCCGTAAACGACTCAGCCGCAACCGGGTCAGGTGTAGTTGTCACGGGCGATTTGTCTTTCTTGATTTTTATTTTTCTTTGCAGGTTATTTGTACCTGTCCCGTAGAGCTTGCCCTAAGCAACGCTGAAGGGGCGGCCCTACGGGACGGATGCCATACATAATAGACCGCAACACACTCGGAAGCGCATAGCGCGACTCTGGACTACGCGACTCCATGACTGGGGACTACTTTAGCGTGTCCAGCGGAACCATTGGGTGAAGAGCTTTTTCACCAGTGGCGTCAAGCGGGTGCGGTTGTAGCTGTCGGCGATCTTTTTAATCGCTTCGGCCTGGGTGGGATAGGGGAAGATCACGCCAGCCATTTTTTTTAACCCCAAATTGGCCGTCATGGCCAGGGTGAGAATATTGATCATCTCCCCGGCATGGCTGGCGACAATGGTGGCGCCCAGAATTTTGTCGGTGCCCTTCTTCACATGCACTTTGACAAAGCTCTCCCGTTCCTCATCGGTCCGCCCGCGATCCACATCGCCAATCGAAAAGCGGAAGGTCTCGACGGCAATGCCTTGCTCTTGCGCCTCTTGCTCATATAAGCCCACATGGGCCACTTCGGGATCGGTGTAAGTACACCAGGGGATGACGAGATCGCTCACCTTTTTGTTGGGGCCGGGGAAGAGCGCATTTTGCAACACAATGCGCGACATGGCGTCGGCAGTGTGGGTGAATTGATATTTCGAGGCTACATCGCCGGCGGCATAGACGTTGGGATTGGTGGTGCGCAGGCCGTCATCAACCTTGACCCCTTTTTTGTGATATTCAATGCCCGCTGCTTCCAGATTGAGCGTTTCCAGATTGGGGGTGCGCCCGGCCGCGACCAGAATCTCATCGACTGTCACCGTTTCGGATTGGCCGTCCAATTCAAAGAGAACGGTTTTGCCGGCGGCGCTTTTCTGGATTTCACTGATTTTTGCGCCTAGCGCCAGCCGAATGCCTTCCCCTTCAAAGACCTGTTTAATCACCGCCGCCGCATCCGGGTCTTCACGGCCTAACATCCGCGGAATCACATCAAAGACAATCACCTCGCTGCCAAAACGGCGGAAGGATTGGGCCAATTCGGCGCCAATCGGGCCGGCGCCGATCACAGCCAGCCGTTGTGGACGCGCCGTCAGCTCAAAGACCCGCTCATTGGTCAGATAACCGGCCTCGGCCAGACCAGGGACGGGCAGCGGCGCCGGTCGCGTGCCGGTGGCAATGAGCGCCTTCTTGAAATTCAGCACCGTCTTTTGCTCACCGTTCACCACTTCGACGGTGTTGGCGCTGCCGAAACGCCCTTCGCCCAGGAAGAGGTCGATGCCCAGATCGGCAAAGCGCTTGGCGGAATCGTGGTGGCTGACTTCGGCGCGCACCTTGCGCATCCGTTCCATGACGGCGGCAAAATCAACTTCGACCCCCGCCGGGATATGCACCCCCAAGCTGCCGGCCGCCTGCACTTCGCCCAGCACTTTAGCCGAGCGGATCACCGTCTTCGAGGGCAGACAACCGACATTCAGACAATCGCCACCCAGCAGATGGCGCTCGACCAGGGCCACCTTGGCCCCCAAGCCGGCGGCCCCAGCCGCCGCCACCAGCCCGGCCGAACCGCCGCCCACCACTATCAGGTTATACATCGGCGCCGGTGTCGGGTTGCGCCACTGGGGTGGATGGGCATTCGCCACCAACTCTTGGTTATAGTGATCCATCGGGGGCACCTGTAGACCGCCTACGATGCCGTCTTGACTGTGAACGGCGCCATTCGATGACGGCTCGGCAACTTTCATTTCGCGCACTTGTGTCATTTTTCATGCCTTTCAAACTGTTTTTCGCTCATTGGTGCAAGGTATGCGGAAATCACCTTCTCACCAGAAAAGATGAGTGTTCCGCACCCCTTGCACCGATAGGCTTTACTTTCATGTCAACAAAGATTTCCGCCCCAGCTTACCGGCCCTTTGGTTTTTGCGATGTAAGACCTTCTACGTAACAGCCTCGAAAACTTGATTTTGGCGGAGCGAATTCCATGCTCCGTTCGTTGCGTCCGCCTAGTTTGGGCAACCGATTGGCTATACTGACGAGCGCCGGGAAGTAATACCTTATTCAGGAGTAATATGCAGGAGTAATGGGTTACTTCCAGTGCTACTCGTAAGTACAAATAGCCCGGCTCTGCTCTTTGATCTCGTAATTTAACACACGGTCATTTTCCGAATAATCGACCGGACAGTCGATCAGATGAACACCAGGGGTCTCCAGGCAGTGGGTGAGGAGGGGGCGTAACTCGCCAGTTTGGCTCACCCGGTGGCCGTGGGCGCCATAGCTTTCAGCATATTTAACAAAGTCGGGGTTGCCAAAGTCAAGACCAAAGGTGGCAAATCCTAGATTATCCTGTTTCCACTTGATCATGCCGTAAGCATCGTCGCGCAGGATCAACACCACCAGGTTGAGGCGCAAGCGCACCGCCGTCTCCAACTCCTGCGAATTCATCATAAACCCGCCGTCGCCACAGACGGCCAGCACCTTGCGGTCGGGATAGACCAATTTGGCGGCAATGGCGGACGGCAACCCCGCGCCCATGGTCGCCAGCGCATTGTCGAGTAATAACGTATTTGGTTCGTGCGCCAGGTAGTTGCGGGCAAACCAGATTTTGTAGATGCCGTTGTCGAGCGCCACAATGCCATTACTGGGCATGACGGTGCGTACATCCGCCACCAACCGTTTGGGATAGACCGGGAAACGTTCATCAACAACGCTTTGCTGCTCATAGCGTGTCGCATGGGCTTGCACCTGACGAAATCGTTCAAAATACCAGCGTCCCTGGTGCAATATTCGCTCCTTGATCTGCCAGAGGCTGTTGGCAATGTCGCCCACCACCTCAAGTTGGGGAAAATAGACTGAATCAACCTTAGCCGAGAAGAAATTAATGTGGATCACCTTCATTCCATCAGGTTGCATAAAGAAGGGCGGCTTCTCTACCACATCGTGACCGACATTAATGATTAAGTCAGCCTCTTCCATCGCCCGATGAACAAAGTCATTGGCCGAAAGCGCAGCATTGCCCAGGTAAAGCGGATCGCGCTCATCCACGACCCCTTTGCCCATTTGGGTGCTGACAAAGGGGATGCCGGTTTTATCGATAAATTGGCGCAACATGCGCGCCGTCAACTTGCGGTTGGCCCCGGCGCCAATCAGCAGTAGGGGATGCCGGGCCGCTTCGATCATGGCGACTGCCGCTTTGATCGCTTTCTCGTCAGCAATGGGCCGGCGCGGTTGGCTCACCGCAAAACATCTGCTGCTGCACTCCTCGCCGGCAATATCTTCGGGCAGTTCCAGGTGCGTGGCGCCGGGGCGTTCTTCCTGGGCCAGGCGAAAGGCTTCGCGCACCGCCGCCGGAATATTCTCGCCGCTGGCAATCTGGCGGGTGAACTTGGTCAACGGGCGCATCATATCCACCACATCAATGATCTGGAATTGCCCTTGCTTGCTGCGTTTGATCGGCTTCTGCCCGGTGATCATCAGCATGGGCATGGCCCCTAATTGCGCATAGGCTGCTGCTGTCACCAGGTTGGCCGCCCCGGGGCCAAGCGTTGCCAGGCAGACGCCAGCCTTGCCGGTGAGGCGACCATAGGTGGCGGCCATAAAGCCGGCGGCTTGCTCATGGCGGGTTAAAATCAATCGGATTGATGAATCTTTGAGGGAGTTGAGCAGATCGAGATTTTCCTCGCCAGGGATGCCAAAGATGTATTCGACGCCTTCTGCTTCCAGCGCTTTGACAAAGAGATCAGATGCTTTCATGGTGATTGCCTTTCCTAACCACAGAATAAGTCCATATTATGCTCAGTAGTCCCGGTTGCCTTCTAGGCGCGTTTCGTCGCGTAGTCCAGAGTCAATTCATTTCATCTTGGTTACGTTGCGGTCTACTGATACTCACAAACAGCACGGGAAGTAACCCATTACGTTTGGATAAAGTGTTACTTCCCGGCGCTCGTCGCTAGATGACAAGCAGGGAGGGGCGTCCCCTCCCTGCTTGGTTACCTTTTATAAATTTTATGTTTCGGTTTCTCATCGCTTTGGCTTGAAGAATACAAGCGCTAGTATATGGTAGAAGGATGATCTACAATGTAGTTGTGCCGACATAACTGCATTGTTAAGTTGCCGCATGGTATGATTTCCTATCGATTAAACGCCTCCTCTGCACCTTATCATAGTAGCGGGCGTCCCAATAGGGCGCGTTGGCGAAGTCTAGTGGAGCGCCCGCATGAAGGGGAGCGCCCTCAATTGCATGTGGTTTGCAACAGAACAATCGCTTTGACCCGGCGAACGTTAATCGGTCAATAGGCCGCGTTGAGCCGCCAGCGCAATAGCGGCGGCGCGTGAAGCGACGCCCAGTTTGTTGTAGATGCTCGCCAGATGGGCCTTGACCGTGCGCTCGCTAATCTGCAAATGGAGGGCGATCTCCTTGCTACGTTCCCCCCGCGCCACGGCGACCAACACTTCCTGCTCCCGTTCGGTGAGGGCCAGCCCCTGATCGACCGCTTTGCCTGGTTTGGTGGCACTGTTTTGCTGCTGGGCCAAGACCCGCGCCAGCACTTCCGGCTTGAGCAGCACTTCGCTACGGGCCGCGGCGCATAGGGTGGCAAAGAGCGTCTGGCGATTGGTATCCTTGAGCAGATAGCCGCACGCCCCGGCGCGCAAGCCGCGCATCATCAGATCATCTTCGTTGTAGGTCGTCAGGATCACCACCGCCACGGTCGGCCAACGGGCGCGGATCTGGTCGATGGCGGTCAAGCCATCCATGCCCGGCATCCGCAGATCCATCAGCACTACCTGGGGTTGCAACGCACCGGTCAGTTGGATGGCGGCGGCGCCGTCGGCGGCTTCACCCACCACCTGGAAATCCTCTTCCGTCTCCAAGATCAGCCGCAAGCCGTCGCGCACCACTTCGTGGTCGTCGGCGATGAGGACGCGAATCACTTCACGCATACGCTTGCTCCCTGAGTACAGGCTGGTTGTTGGCAGCGGCTGGTGTTGGTAGGGGCAACTGAAGGGTCAACGTTGTCCCTGCGCCCGGTGTACTGGCAATATCGAGGGCGCCGCCGGCCAGGTGCGCCCTTTCGGCCAAACCGATCAACCCGTAGTGACCATTGCCACGGGTCGCCGTCGGGTCGAAGCCGCAGCCGTCGTCGCGTATCACCAGGCTGATCCCTTGCGCCTCTTGCCGCAGCGTCACCCACACCTGCCGCGCCTGGGCATGACGGGCAATATTCGCCAGCCCTTCGCCCACCGTGCGCAAGATGGTTTCATGCAGCACAAGGGGGAGCCGGGCCGGCGCCTGCACGTCATGGTGACAGGATAGGCCGGTCGTCGCGCCAAAGCGTTCCACCTCGGCACAGACAGTGTCGTTGACATCCAGCAGAAAGTCGCCGCTACGTAGATCATCAATGGCGCGGCGGGCGTCGGCCAGGGTGCGACGGGTGCGCGTCATGGCCTGGCTGATGATGCTCTGCGCCCGTGCCGTGTTGCCCCGCCCCAGGTGTGATTCTACCGCCTCCAACTGTAACAACAAGCCTGCTAACCCTTGCGCCAGCGTGTCATGCAACTCACGCGCTAGCCGCTGTCGTTCTGCGGCCAGGGTGAGATCCTCGACGCGCTCGGCGTAGGCGGCTAGTTGTTGATTGGCCGCTTCCAACGCAGTCAACAACCCCTGCGCCTCTTGCTGGGCGTGGGTCTGGCGGATGTAGAGATAGACCAACGCCATCAAAAAGGCGGTCAGCGGCAGCGTCACCAGGAGAAAACCGACCAGCGCCGACCAGCCCCAGAAAAAAAGATGGTCGATCACCACAATGCCCAAAAAGAGCGCTGCTACGCCAATGGCCGGGCGGAGCGCCCCTTGAAAAAGCGCAACCATTTGTGCGGCCAGCGCGGCATAGAGCAATAAGGTGATCGGCTGTGGCGTGGCGCTGGCGACCAGGACAATGGCGAAGATCAAGGTGGCTTGGATGATGGCGTAACGGAGCTGCCACCAACGCCAGCGTGACAGGCGCGGCGCCAGCAGGTAGAGTGCGCCATGCAGCCCGAATAAGGCCGTGATCAGCAGCAAGTTCGGCAGAGTGCGCAGCGCAGGCGTGCTATAGAGCAGCCACCCATAGATCGACTCCGGCACAAGCAACATCAATGCATAGAGCCAGGTTTCATCAGGCCGTGGCGTGGTGAGGGGCGCAAGTGAAGTGGTCGATTGATGGCTTGTTGTTCGCTGTTGGTTCATGGTGTTCCATTGTAGCACCGGCTGCGTGGCTGCACAATGTACGAACGGACAATGTACGAACGGACAATCCAGTCCATGCCCAAAGGGACGATGGCGACAGGATTGGCGGGTGGTATGCTTGCTCTGTCAGCAAGATCGCTTGCTTCACTGTCAAACAGAAAGGAAGAACAATGCAAACTCAATTTGCCGCCCTCAACAACGAAATTATCGCCTTTGTCGAGCGTTGCCCCGCTACGCTTTGGCGCACCCCCTGCACCAACGACGGGCGCACCGTTGCCGTGGTGGCCCATCACATTGCCTCGTCCCACGAACCGGTGATGCAACTGGTGCAGATGGTGGCCAGTGCACAGCCGCTTCCCGCGCTTTCCTACGAAATGTTCGACGCGGCCAACGCTCACCATGCGCAACACGCGGCCCATTGTACTCAACCGGAGGTGATCGCCCTGTTGCAGGAAAAGGGGCAAGCGGTGGCAACGGCGTTGAACCAATTGACCGCCGAACAATTGGCCCGCGCTGCCCATATCTCCTTCGCCAACGTCACCATGCGGGCGCAGGATGTAGTCGAGCAGATCCTGATCGGCCACGCCCGTATGCACTTTGCCAACCTGCAGGCGACAAGCGCGTAGTTCGCGCTTTGGAATAACCAACATAAAGTGAGGAATCAATGAATTTTATTGACTTTTTGATTGGAGCGACCTTGATGAATGCCATGCCCCATTTTGTGCTGGGGGTCTGGCAAGGACGGATGTTTAGCGCGTTTGGCTTTGGCAACCGGCAAAATATTCTGTATGGGCTGTTGAATTTTGCGGCCTCGCTTGTGCTTTTTCTTTATAGGTATGGCGTCGATCAACTGTTCCAGAATGCAATTTATGTCGGCGCCCTGACCTTGCTCGTCATCTATCTGCTGACCGGACAATTTTGGTACAAGTTGTTTCAACAAAAGTAACATATAAACAAGGAGCATCAGAATGGAAATGACAACAATCAACTCTACTCGTGTCACCGACGCACCCGACCAATTCTTGCGGCGTGTCTTGCAGGCGAACATGATTTTCAGCGGCCTCAGCGGTCTCTTGCTGGCTGTGGGCGCGGGTCCGCTCAGTCGCTGGCTGGGGATTCCCGCCGCCTGGATTTTGGTGGTGATTGGCGTCGGCCTGCTTGGCTTTGCCTGGCAACTTTTCCAGACCGCCAGACAAAGTCCAATTGACCTGCGTCAGGCCAATGTCATCCTGTTCATGGACATTGCTTGGGTGATTGGCAGCGCCCTGCTGCTCTTCCCCGGCTGGGTTGCGTTTACCGCCGCCGGGTGGTGGGCGGTGCTGTTGGTGGCGGATGCGGTGGCGGCCTTTGCCATCCTCGAATATGTAGGGATCAGGAGAGTGCATGCATGATAACCGTAGAGGTCGAAGGGGCGCCCCTACACCCGCCGCAAGTTGAAACCAGACTACGCACGGCCCTGTGGTGCTGGCAACATCACCTATGATGAGCCGGTGTTCGTGATTCAGGCCATTCAACAGCTTTTGGCGTTGATCGATTGAGCAACCTGAAAGGACGAAGTAGCTAAACCGGAAAAAGCAGTTGACCAAACGCCGAAAGCTCGTTGACCCATTTAGAGTGACCACATACTTTCGCACTAACCACTGCCGCAGCAATTACTCATGTTATGTCCTGGGGGCGATTTGTAACCTGAGTAATTGCTGCAGCAGCAGGCGAGGGAGAATGGCTGATCAGTTTTACTCTTCTGTGACCACTACAGTTCCCTGCATTGTTGGGTGAATGGCACAGATATAAGCGTAAATGCCAGCTTTTTCAAAGACATGGCGAAAGCTGGCCTGGGGACGCAACGCACCGGAGCCAAAGGAAAAATCTTTCGCTGTCACGGTATGGATCACCACATCTTTGCTGTTCCAAGTGACAGTTGTCCCGGCAGTGACAGTAATCGTTGGTGAGGAGAAGGTGTAGTCAACCACATTGATGGTGTTTGTCACAGGGGCCGGCGCTTCTATGCCAAAGTGGCGTTGTGTCCCAAAGACCCAATCTTTCCCCTGCCCCGCTTCCATGTGACAGGATGCGCAAGGCGTGGTGCGTTCGGGTGGTGTGGCAAAGCTGCCATCGGCTCGGTAGGCAACATACTCCCACTCGCCATTGCGAAAGTCACCATATTTGGCGCCGTAGCCAGCTTCTTTGCGCATGACAAAAATACCGTTCAACTGGTCGCGCTGATAACGACCTTTGTCGTCCAGCAAAACATTGCCGGCGTCATCCTTTCGGGTGCGATAGACTTCCATCACCAATACGCTGCCATAGGGGTAGGGCTGGCCTGCTTGTACGGACGCGGCAGTCTGATTCGCATAGATCACCCGTGCGCTCTTGTTATCGGGACGGTCAAATTCGTAGAAAATTGAAAAATCGGTTTGATAATCCGTAGGAAAGCCAACCCGATCAACATCGGGCGCCACCGTCGGCGCCTGAATCGGTTGGCAGGAAGCTAAGAGGAACGGCATGATCAGCGCACTAAGCGCCGTCAACATGAATAAGGGAGAGCGCTGAAGAAAATGAATCATGGATTGACCTCCGTTTGTATTGGGTTGGATGACAAAGAACTCAGGACAAATTACCGAGTCTCTACTATCCAATACTGTTCAAACGGGCGATCGGATCCCTGCGCCGCCATAAAATTCCTACAGTAGCCCTGATTCGGTTGTCGCCTCTTTACTCTGCTTGCCAGGCGATAACCGGATCGCCCAGCGGTGTTGTCGTACCTTGCGGTTGGAGCGTGATGTAAGCGCTTATATAGTTGGGATCGGTGTGGTCGGCTTCGTAGATCAACAAGGCAAACCCTTCTTGGTTAATTTTCATGATGCCCGCTAATTTTACCTCATCATTGTCTGTTAACCAGAGATGGTAGGCCTGACCAGCGGGCGGCTGGGGTAGACGCGCGGCCATTGCCACTACATGGGTCATATCAGAGCGCGTAAAGACCTTGCCATAGGCATTTGACCCCTCACTCGTGGCGCGCAGAACACGACGCGTGGTTTTACCGGAGTCGATCACCTCCAACACCAATTCTTGTTGTTGACCAACAAGCTCCGTAAACTCAGCGCGTAGGGCGCGTTCACGCGCCAGCGCGACATTGAGCCGAATACTCCAGGCCAATGAAAGCACAAGCAGTAAAGTTGCGGCGGCTAAGGCCCAAAGTAGCGGGCGCAAGCCAAAGGGTGTGCTACGATAGTTGTGATCAGGAATGGCGTTGGCTGGTAAGCCAGGCAATGCTTGGTTGCTGTTTGGCAAGCTTAGATCAACAAAGGTTGGGCTTGTGCTGGATGGTGGAGCTTCCGTCAGTCGTTGCAGTAAGCGCGCTTTAACGGCAGGCGGTAAACGGTGGGGGGACACAGTGACCAATGTTTCGGGTAGTGTCGCCAGTAGGTTGACATACGACCGGTAGATCTCATTGCATGCCGCACAATCGTTCAAGTGCCGAGCAACCTGTTGATGCAGATCTGACGCGAGTAGACCAAGCGCATATTCTTCTAATAATTCTCGAATTTTAATGCAATCCATTGGTTACCTTGCCACCCCCTGCCATTGGGTTAGAAAATTGCGTAACTTCTGCATGCCTAATCGTATCCGTTTTTTGACGGTCCCCAAAGGCCAACTTAACTCTTGTGCAATCGCTGACTGACTAAAACCGCCAAAATAGGCCATGACAATGGCGCGACGCTGCTCTGGTGGCAGGTCATGAAGTGCATGTAACACAACCGTCTGCTGCTGTTGCACCCAAACCTCTTCGGTGACTTGGTGGGCCAGATCAATCGATTGGCTCAATCGTTGCTCGATTTCGTAGGTTGCCGACAGCCGCTGCTCACGGGTATGCTGTTTTAAGATGTCCCAAATATGATTGCGCGTAATGGTTATGAACCAACTTTTGAATAGCCCCGCCTTTGCGTCATACTGATGAGCCTTATGCCAGAGCCGCAGAAAAATTTCTTGAACGACTTCCTCTGCGTCCGTTGGGCTTAGAAGATGGGCTGCCAATGCGTAAACCGTGGGCGCATAGCGATCGTAAAGCAAGGTAAAGGCATCTACATCTTGTTGCTTTACCTGCTCTACCAAGATCTCATCACTCAATTCGATGGGTAGCAGAGGTTTATCTTGCACAGCGGCTCCTGTGTCAGAAAAGAGAGTAACCGCATTTTGCCTGAATTATAGGGTAGATAACGATTTATGACAATCTTACTGGATGATATTGTGGGAACAATTTGATGATGGATGCAGTGTGCAGAGAAGTAACGAGGCGGTGATTAGCATAAGATACGCACTGAGGGACCGGCAAGGGTATCGGCACACCCAGTGCGCATGATGCGTTATGCAACCCAGTCCTTACATGGCAAAAAGTCCCTTGCCCTCTTGGCTGGTGGTGGCATAGACGAAGAAAGCTGCGCCGGCCAGCGCCGTGTCCTTGAGCAGATTGGGCATGGCGCTCTGATCGCCGCCCAGCAACATGGGCAAGTGAATTGTCAGCGCAAAACTGAGCAATAGGATCCCCAACAGCAGACTCGCCAGGGGAGCCAGTCGATTGGCCATGATGGCAATGGCCGCCAGAATTAGCGCCACTCCGGTAATGTAGACCCAGAGAATACCGCCGGGAATAAAGGCCGGCACCATGCCGGCCATCATCTGCGCGCCCATAAAATGGAGAAACCCAAAGACCAACAACGGCAACCCATACAGAATTCGTCCTACCATGTTCATGTACTTCTACTCCTGCTCTGATTTGTTTGGTTTGTTTTGTTTACCGCAAGTGGTAAAGACAGGCGCCAGTATACGCGGCGCCAACCATAATCAATGTAAGCCTGCCGACACAAACCATATCAGATCAGTTGCAGATTGAGGCCATCCGGCAATCATCAAAACAAGACAGATGCTATTCAACTTGCTGCACCTCAGCAATCAATGTGCGTAACAACTCACTGGTTAACTCGCCCACGTGAACGCGGCGCACCACGCCGGCACGATCAATGAAAAACGAAGTTGGCATCCCGTGGATAAGATAGGTGCGTGCCAGCTTCATATCGGGATCAAGGGCTACCGGCAGGGTGTATTCGGCCATTGTGACATAATCGGCGACATGCGCTAGCGGCTCGCCATAGTTAACGGCCAGCACGGCCACGGTTTTGTCCGGCGCCGCCCCGTCGGCGTTGCTGTGTAAAGCCTGGAGCAGCGGCATCTCCCGTTTACAGGGCGCGCACCAGGTCGCCCAAAAGTTGATCAGGAGCGGACGGTCGCGGAGATCGGCGAGTTGCACAGTGTCGCCAGCCACCGTTGTCACGATAAAATCCGGCGCCAGGGCGCCTGGATTGGGGCCAACCGCGAGGGGCGGCGGGCGTCCACAACCAGGAGACAAGGCTAAAACCCAAAGCAGCAACAGGCGCACGGTCATGCCGGCGGCCCATCCCCTCATCTGTGTAGGGCTTTTTTGCATAATCGATCCATCCCTCTACTGAATCTGCGCCAGGTGTTCCAAAAAGGAATCCTGGCTAATCGGTCCCACCCGCACATGCTGGATCAGGCCATAGCGATCAATGAAATAGGTGGACGGAAAGCCCAGCAAGCGGTAGGCGCGACCAATGTCCATGTTCCCGTCTAGCCCAACCGGCACACGATAACCGCCTTCACTGACAAACTGCTGCACAGTAGTTTGATCCTGGCCGATATTGAGCGCCAGAATGACCAACCCCGTCGTTTGCTCTTGCGCATAAATTTCGTCAATGATCGGCAGATCAAAAGTGCAAGAACCGCACCAGGTCGCCCAAAAATAGATCACCACTGGCTGCCCCCGCAGGCGGCTCAGTTGCAGCGCTTCGCCGGCTAACAGAGGGGTAATAAAATCGGGCGCAAGATCACCGGCGCCCGGCGCACCGTCTGCCCCCTGTTGGGCAACCGTTGCGGCCAGATCGCCGGGAGCGCGGCAAGCCGTCAGGCTCAACAGCAAGCCCGCGATCATCAGAAGGTGGCGCCACTGTCCATTCGTTGTCGGTAGACTGCAACGCCACCAAAATGAATGGAATTGACTCTGGACTACGCAACAAGACGACTGTGGACTATTGATTCTCTGTTTCATGCCTCAATCCTACCCGCAACAGTACAACTTAAAACGTTCAAACATCACCGTCCACAGATTGACTGGGTCGCTGTCCTGCATGACTACCACTGAATCCAAATTACGGCCAATCCCGATATGCAGATCAGTTCCCCAACTGAAGAAGACCGCACCTTGATCCAGACCACTGCGTTCCTCGGTCAGCGTCCAGCCATTGGCGATCATTTTGGCCGCCAATTTGTCAACAAACTTCTCGGCTTCCTCGGCATCGATCAAAAAGATGTAGCGACCTTGGGGAATGCCGATGAGCGCGTCAATCTCGGCTTGGGTAGGGAGCGGACCAACCGCCGGTGCAGCGGCGGCGGCCATGACCGCGCCGGCTTGCGCCGCCTTTTGCTGACCAAGCGCCTCAATCTTTTCGACAATGATGGCCGGCGGAAAACCGGTGCCCCAGTAGCGGTGGCGTTCCATGCCAGCCGGATCGATCAACACTGTCAGCGCGGTGTGGTCAATATTGCCTGGTCCCACCACTTCAAAGGTCTGCTGATACGCCTCCGCCACCTGATAAACCGCTTCTTCAGCGCCGGTCAAAAAAGACCAGCCGGCAAAGTTCGCGCCAAAGGCCGTGGCGTAGATTTTGAGCCGTTCGGGCGTATCTGTTTGCGGATCAATGGTGATCGAAAGCAGATAGACGCCCCGGCCAAGGCGGTCGCCCAGCTCATCCTGAATGCGCCGGAAATTGGCCGTCATGAGGGGACAAACGTCGGGACAGGTGGTATAGACAAAGTTGAGCAACACATAGCTGCCGCGGAAGTCATGCAGGCTGACCGGCTGACCCTCCTGATTGGTCAGGGTAAAGTCGGCGGCCGGTTGCTCCACCTCAATATCAAAGTAGGTGGCCGACGAAGAGACCGCCGCGCCGGTAATCGGCGTAGGTGATGGCGTAGCCTCCAGCGCCGGCGCCGCGGTATTCAGCGGCGTCGCGCGACAGGCAAAGAGCGCCAAGGCCAGGCCGCCGGTGAACAGAATATGGATGATGACGCCTAATTTTTGTTTTTGTAACATGACACACTTCCTACATTTTTATCTGAACCTGGATGAGCCAGAATCAAATCAGTTAACACGGATGGCTGCGCCTTACGAGCAGGCGCACCCTGTACCAAAAGGTAAGAACACGGATAATCCGCTAAAATCAAATCGGTGTTTCTCCCCATCTGTGTATACTGAAAATTTGCTCTGTTTGCCCAGCTTTCGATACTCAAATGATTCACTCCAACCACCGGATGAGGAGCGGCGCCACAATTGTTTCAAAGAGCAGGGCGCCGACCAGAAAGCCAGCCAGATAGGTCAGGGCATTGACGGTCCCCTGCGCGGCCAAGATATGTTGGCGCAAGGGACAGCCATTGGCCAGGGTGGAGATCAGGCCAACGCCCACCCCCCCAATGACGACCAGCAGCAGCGCCGCCCCGGTGGCCGTCGTATGCGTCATTGGCGGGCCGCCCACCAAGGCTACCAGCGGGAAGATGATCCAGCCGACCAGCAAAAAGGCCAGCAGCCCTTTCAACTTTTCGGTATCTTGAATCAACACATAATCACGCACCGCGGCGACAAAGCACATGCGCGACCGCTGTCCCAAATAGCCGATGATGATACCCACACCCAGACTCGCCAGCATCCCGACGATCATCGTAACGCCTCCCGTTTTAACCAGAGGGTGGCCGCCACAACGCCAATGACAAAGGCTGCAAAGCCCGCCACCCCCAAAAGTTCACCACTGGCTGCCCGCAAGGCCAGGCGGATCGAGCAGCCGGCGGCCAAGAGGGCGAAGTTCATGACCAATACGCCATAGCCAAAGCTGCGGAGGGGATGATCCAGCAGACGCCAGCCAAACTCACCGCTGCTTACCGCACCCACCCAGGCCCCAATCAGAACGCCCACCACCGTCAGTAGGGGAAAGACGGCGGATGCCTCGGCCACGGTCAGCCTGGTCTGCAACAGGTGATTAAGACTCCAATGGAACAAGTCACGCGCATGGCAGGCCATGCAGATGCCGTAGACCTCCGGCGGGCGGACGGCAAAAAAGGCGCCGACCACCACCGCCAGCAGCGCCGTTACGCTACCCATGGTGACCGGCGAAACCTGAAGGGCGCGCCGTCGTTGCACCGCTTGGCCGGCTTGCCGCTGCTGGGGCGGGATGGTGGGTGTCATGACCGGTTGGGAAGGCATCAGCATCACCTGTTCCATAAGTTGGCAAAGTTGAAAGGGCGTTTTGGCGTGGTGGTCGGCGGCGTTGGTTGCCGGGCCACAACCCGCGGTCGGTATTCATGAACCGCTTCATAGTGCACCCGATTCTGACTCAGGATCGCGAGCGCCTCAGTGGCGCGACCATATTCAAAGCGCAACGCCACCCCACAGTTAGGACTCAACTCGCGCGGCCCCGGAATCAGGGCCACCGTAAAGCCGGCGGCGCGCAGAAACTTATCCGCGCGCAGGGTGTGGTGCGAGGCATAGAAACTGATCAAGCCATCCATGCGATCAACGCTTAGGTCAACGCTTGGCTCCTCTATTGCTTCAGCCATAAACCAACTCCGTTCTTGGGCGGTATGCCGATACACACGGTTGCTTGCTCATCTCGGCCAACACGGCCAGGGCCACATCGATTTCATCGAGTGTATTGGCGCTGCCCCAGCTAAAGCGCACCGTGCCGGTCGGATAGGTGCCAATGGTGTGATGCGCGGCCGGGGCGCAATGTAACCCAACCCGGCACAGAATCCCCGCCTGTTCCTCTAGTAGATAGGCCACCTCGGCAGGGGTAAGATTGGCAAGATTGAAGGAAACAACCCCTGTCCGCTGTGTGCTGTCCGCCGGACCATAGACGGTAAGGCCAGGAATCTCCTGTGCGCCGTCCAGGAAATAGGCCGTGAGCGCTTCTTCATGGGCCTGAATTTGCTCGACCCCGATCTCGTTCAACAGCTTGACCCCGGCCGCCAGACCGGCCAAACCGGCGACGTTACGCGTGCCGCTCTCATAGGCGTCCGGCAAGAAGGCGGGTTGCACTTCCAATTCGGAATCGCTGCCAGTGCCGCCACGCAGCAGCGGGGCCAGCGGTAACCCATCCCGAATATACAAACCGCCGGTGCCAGTCAGCCCTAACAGCCCTTTGTGGCCGGTAAAGGCCAACAGATCCACACCCAGCGCTTCGACATCGATCGGAACGAGACCGGCGGTTTGGGCGGCATCCACCAAGTAAGAAATCTCCCACGTGCGCGCCAGCGCCGCCAGCTCGGCAATCGGCAGCAATGTTCCGACCACATTCGAGGCATGGGTTGTCACCAAGAGGCGCGTGTTGGGGCGGATGGCGCGCCGCACATCATCCGGGTCTAGCTGTCCGTCTGGTGCGCAAGCCACAAAGGTTACGGTTACGCCTTGCGTTTCTAAGTGGCGCAGGGGGCGGGCAACCGCGTTATGCTCCACACTGCTGGTAACGATATGATCACCAGGCTGCACCAAACCGTAGAGTGCGAGGTTGAGCGCCTCAGTGGCGTTTTGGGTGAAGACAATGCGGCTGGGGTCGGCCACATGAAACAGTTGGGCGACGGCTTCACGCGCGTCCAACACCAGGCGGCCCGCTGCAATCGACAGGCGATGGCCCGACCGCCCAGGGTTGCCGCCCGCTTCGCCAAAGTAGGCGGCCAGCGCCTGCTGTACCGCCGGCGGTTTGGGCCACGAGGTGGCGGCATTGTCAAAATAGCTCGTCATGACTCACTCCCCTGCTCTTCAGGCCGGAGCGCCGCCAGGATGGCGGCGCTCCGGCGATCATTGCATCAGCCGTTCATCATTGAGGATGGCAGGCCGGATTTGGGGCGTCCGCAACAGGCTGCTGCATTGGCCTAATCCCAACTGACTCTGCCCCTCAAAATCGAGCATCACTGCCTTGACGCCGGTCTGCTCGGTCAAGGTGTAGATCAGCGCCGTTAAAAGCAACCGCATCTGGTGCGGGTCGGCCAGCGCCAACTCGCGCACTGCCTGAGTGTAACTGAAATTGACAGAGACCAGACCATTTTCCTGGTTGAAGGTGAGCGCCAACAGGTGCGTGTCGGGCGGTAAGCCGGCTAATGGCTGCTCGGCCGGCGGCCCTTGCAAATAGGTTTGCACGACCTGCTGTAACAGATCACCCTCACCTTGTAAGGCGGCCGTAACCGGCGCCAGATAGTCGCCGTAGACATAGTAGAGCAGGGCGTCCTGGCGGGCGGTTGCTTCTACCTTGGCGTCGGTCAACGCCGTCCACGGGCGTCCGTCCACGGTAAAGACCACCTGATCAAGCTGCGGCAAGGCCAGCAACGTCTGCTCCAGCGCTTGGGCGGCTACGGCTGTTGCTTGTGCATCCAAAGCAGTGACGGCGGCGCCGGCCAGGTCAACATACGCCACCCCCGCCGCCACTGCTGTCAACGTAACGGTCAAGTCGACGGGCAGTGCGCGACGCAGTGGGCTGTCTGCTTGCGGGCCGCGCCGTAATTCATCAAGCGCGACTTGCGGGAGATCTTCGGCGGTGGCGACCGGGCGCGTGACCGGGATCAACAGCTTGTTCGTCGCATCCGGAAAATAGAGGGTGACGGTCGGCTGGTTGAACCAGGGCAGCCACGCCCGCAGATCCGCGACCACCGGCTGGTCGGCAAAGCTACGTAAGATGGCGCCGATCAGTAAGACCAAGATCCCCCCCACCAGCCACGCCAGCCGGCGCTTTGGTTGCGCTTGCGCCTGGTTGGTCGTCGACGGCAGGCCCTGACTCACCATGTTCGTTCCTTCCTTCCTTTATGCCAGTAGCAGATGGGCGCCAGTGTTTATTCGCCCGGCAGCCGCACTTCAGATTCGACAGTGATTGCACCGCTTTGTTCAAAGAGTAGTGTGACCGGAAAACGATCACCGACTTTCAGATCCTGTTGCAAATCGATCAACATAATATGATAGCCGGCCGGCGCAAAGTCGACCTGAACGCCAGGTGGAATTTCCAGTTTGTCTTCGACATGCCGCATCTTCATCACGCCGTTGGCGTCCATGGTTGTCTGATGAATCTCGACGCTTGCCGCCATCGGGCTTTGAATCCCCACCAGATAATCGGCGCCAGCGCCCTCATTGAGAATTGTCAGGTAGACAACGCCTCTGGCGCCCACCGTCGCTGTTTCCGCCTCTGCCATCTGGGTATGTCCGACATGGGCATCCGCCGGTTGCGCCTCTGGCGTTGCACAAATCGGCATTTCATTACCGTCTGCTTCACATGGATTGATTGATTGTGCCGCTGTCGCCAGATCCATACAAGGCGTCGGTTCCGGCGCTGCCAGCAGAATCGCCGGTTGCGACCAAACCGCTTCAACACGCAATTGGGGGCCTGTCACCGGCGCGGCTGTGGTTGCCCTTTGCGGAGCCGCCGGCGCAACACAAGCTGTCAGCGTCGCCACGAGCGCCGGCAGCAAGACGCTGATCCACAACCAACGTGTCGGACAAGTTGAGTGCATCCTGTTCACGATTGTCAACTCTTTCTAGTTAAGTCCCAAATAGCCGTAAATCAGGCTGCTTACCAGATGAAATTGATCGGTAAGCATGATGACGCCAAAGGCTGCCATGACGGTGGCGCTGGCCAGACCAAGATAGGGTCCCATGTTCTGCAAGCGGACCACCAGCGGTTGCAGGCGGGAGATGCCAAAAGCCAGGATCAGACAAGGCACCGTGATGCCTAACGAAAAGACCAGGAGCAACAGCGCACCGTAGGTCACAGAGCCGGTGGCGCCGGCATAGAGCAGCAGGGCCGGCAGAATCGTTGCGCTAAAGCAAGCCAAACAACCCGTGGCAAAGCTGATCCCCATGACCGCCGAGCCGATGAGGCCGGTGCGCCGTTCTTTACCAAAGAAGCTGCTCATTGGCAGGTGGCAGACGAGGGGGGCGCGGGCATTCCAAGCGACGCGCAGCGCCATCACCAAGATGATCGCCCCGGCCATGATCGACAAGGGGCGTGACCAGGCGATGAGAATGCCCACTCGATCCATCGATTGCCCGATAAAGCCCGCCGCCGCCCCGCCAGCCGTATAGACCAGGGTAAAGCCGGTGGCAAAAAAGATGCCGGTCAACAACACATGGCGTTGCGCCCCCAGGCGGCGAACATCATCGACGGCTATTGCCTCGGTACTCACGGCGGCAAGGGTCGCGGTAAAGTACAGCACTAATTGAATCAAGCAGGGCGAGAGCGCCGTCAACATACCGGCCATAATGGCAAGGATGGCCGCACCCGTCAACTGAAAGGTAAAGGTCGGCGTAGTTGCCCCAGCCGTCGGCCCGCTGCTTTGGCCGGTGACGACTGGGGCGCTGGCGCCCTGAGTAACGGTCCTGGCGTGGTTGGCGTGAACATTCGCTGTCGTTTGGCTAACCGCAGGTGCGGCCACAGTCATTCCCAACGCCACCTGCCAGGAGGAGAAGTCATTCGTATAAATGATCGGCAGCACCCAATGGAGCTGATTGGAAGGTGCGGTCCAGCCGCCGGGCGCCGGAAAGATGAGTTGAATTTCCCGGTTGGCGGTTGTCACCAAAGGCTGACCGGCGGCATCGACGGCATCATAACGGATCAAGCTGGTGCGATGATGAAAGGAATCAGCCAGCACCTTGATCTTTGTCGGCGTGCCGATCCGTTGACCGTCAATGAGCAGTTCAGGGGCCGGCGGCTCGATGGGCAGTTCCTCGTGCGAATCTTCCGTCACATAAAAGAGCAAAGAGGGCTGCTGGAGGGCATCCTCAGGCGCTTGGCGTCCTGTGGCGCTAAAGTAAACCGGCGCCGAAAGCAGTACGTCAACCGTCGGTAGCGGCCCTTCGGGGCGGATGCCCTGCCGAAAAAGCCCCTTGAGCAATTGGTCCATGGTGATGGTATTGAGGACGATCTCGGTGGGTTGCGCCACCGGCGCAGCACTGGTCGGCTGCATTACCGCGGCTGGTTCAGCTACGCTTGGTTCGGCCACGACCGGTTCAGCCACCACCGGTGATGCGGTCGGCGTTTGCCACCTATCGACGATATAGAGTACAAGCGCCACCCCAATGATCAGACCGATCAACCCAATAGGCCAATAGGTGCGGAAGTGCGCCATCCCTTTCGGTTGTATTTGATAATGAGGAGCTGACATACTCGTACTGTCCTTTGTTACTTGGTGGCCAGGTATTGCAAATAGGTGGCAACGGATTCAATCTCCGCATCGGTGAGAGTGATGAACTTCATCTGGTCGTTGTTCTCAAACTGGAAGCGAATATCATCGGCGGTCTTGCCTACAATATTAGGACCGATCAAGCCTTTGGCATCCTGGCCGTGACAGAGTTGACAACCCACACCCCCGGCGGTAACTTGAAAGACTTGCTCACCAGCGGCCACGGCCGGATCATCAATGGCCGGCGCTGCCGGGCCGGCGGCGGCCGCACCGTCCGTAGTCAGTGCTGCGGCGTTTGGATCAGCCAGATATTGCAAGTAGGTGGCGACGGCCTCGATCTCCTGGTTGTTCAGGACGATGAATTTCATCTGGTCATTGTTTTCAAATTGGAAGCGAATCTCATCGGCGGTCTTGCCCACGATGTTAGGGCCAACCAACCCGGTGGCGTCCGGCCCGTGGCAAAGCTGGCAACCAACCCCGCCCGCCGTTTTTTGATAAATCTCCTCCCCATTGGCTAGCACGGGATCAGCCAGGGATGGGGGCGCCGCCGCTGCGGTTGTGGCGTCCCCACTGGCACCGGCGCCAGGCAGGGCGAATGCCGCCGGGTCGGCTAGATAGTGTAGGTAGAACTCAACAGCCGCAATCTCCTGCTCTGTGAGGGTGATGAACTTCATTCGGTCATTGTTGGCAAATTGATAACGGATGTCATCAGCCGTTTTACCCACAATGTTGGGGCCGATCAACCCTTTGGCATCCTGGCCGTGACAAATTTGACAGCCAACCCCGCCGGCCGTTTTCTGAAAGACATTTTCACCGACAGCGACCAGCGTTGGGTCACTTGCCGCCGTTACCGGTGGGGACGCAGTGTCAGTGGCGTTCGCCGGCGCGGCGTTTGTTGTCGCCGTACTTTCGGTTGTTGCCGTTTCCGTCAAGACCGGATCCGCAGCGATTGGCGCTGTCGATACCGTATCGGTGAGAGTCGTTGCGGTTGCGGTCACGGTTGTGGTGGCAGTGTCAGTTGTTGCCGCTGTTTGCCTAGGTTCGACTACGGTTGTTGCCGTGCTATCGGTTGTGACCGCTGTTGTCGTAAGCACGGGGTCAGTGGTAACGGCTGTCGTTACTACCGGTGCAGCAGCAACTTCAGTTGTGCCGGTCAGCGCCTCCGCGGCGACTGTGATCGTTGTCGTTGTCGTCAGGGCTGTTGTGTCAGCCGGTGCGACAGCGACGGGACGGGGCGGCGTTTCACGGGTAGGGGGCAGATAAAGCGCCCCGGCCAGCGCAGCAAAGGCGAACCAGATGCCTAACCCAAGCACAACACGCCGGTTTTGTAAAATGTTCATGAATCACCCTCGAAATTTCTATTCATTGCTCGCTCATCTATACTCACGAGCAGCACAAGAAGGTACCCATTGCTGGTGTAAATGCGCACCTGATCGAGGAGGTGCGCTTATGTAAAACGTGTACCTTCTTGGCGCTCGTCGGTATAGTTGCTAGTGAGACAGGAAGGCAGTGTTTTGATCACTGTCTTCCTGTCCGACTAAACTACTGGCTTACTTACACCGTAGTGTAGTAGGCGCATAAATCGACAGATGATCTAGCCGACAACACGCATGTTGGCTACTTGCCGGCGCCAGGCCCTTCTGGTGTGGGCGTCGGCAAGGGGTCGCCGGTTTGCGGCTGCAACTGTTGCAATTTTGTAATCACCGCCCGTCCGTGGAAGCCGTTGGTGTCGGATAAAAGTTCGCCGCTCCAATCCGGTTGATAGGCAACAAAGGCGCCATTGTGCGAACTACCGGCGTTGGGCTGTGGAATGCGGTCGACAATTTC
>JAPKMW010000064.1 GCA_026645575.1 Caldilineaceae bacterium | reverse complement strand
TAACTCGTAATTCGTAACTCGTAACTCGTAATCCGTAACTTTCGACTAAGCACCCAACCGGGTTCATTCCTAGAGGAACCAAAGATGACATCATTTATTATTGAGGGCGGTCATCGCATTGAGGGGACCGTCAAACCGATCGGCAATAAAAATGCGGCGTTGCCCCTCTTGGCCGCCTGTTTGTTGACTGATGATCCGGTCACATTACACAATATTCCCCAGATTGGCGATGTGCAGACAATGCTACAGTTATTGGGTGGGTTGGGTGTCAGCATCGACCAGCAGGGCAGCACCATCACCCTATGTGCGCGTGATGTTGATAGCACCACGCCGGATTCCAAGCTCTTTAGCCAGATTCGCGGTTCGCTGACAACGATGGGACCGCTGGTCGCACGCCATCAACACTTTGGCGTTTTGGCCTCCGCCGGCGGCGATGATATTGGGCGGCGGCGGATTGATACCCATCTTCAGGTCTTTGAAGCACTAGGCGCGCGGCTCTTTCACAATGGCAAATTCGAGTTGCGCGCCAATGGGAGGCTGCAAGGCAAAGATATTTTGCTAGACGAAGCCTCAGTAACGGCAACAGAAAATGGCATCATGGCTGCGGCCCTAGCCAACGGGACAACCATTCTGCGCAACGCCGCCAGCGAACCCCATGTGCAAGATGTCTGCCGGCTGCTGGTGGCGATGGGGTGTCCAATTGAGGGGATTGGCACCAATACCTTGATCATTCATGGACGGGAGACGTTGCGGGGCGCCGAGTTTACGGTCAGCCCCGACTTTGTCGAAATTGGCAGCTATATCGGCCTGGGCGCGATTACGCCAGGCGTGTTGCGTATTCAGGGCGTAATCCCCTATCATCTACGCATGGTGCGGATGATCTTTGAACAACGGCTGGGGGTACGAATGCACCTGGAAGAGGATCCACTGGCATCGGAGCATGAACGCTATACCCTGGTGATCGAAGACAACCAAGAGCTAACCGTCAAAGCCGACTTTGGCGGCGCCGTCCCCAAGATCGACGATGGCCCCTGGCCCCATTTCCCACCCGATGTGATGAGCATTGCCGTTGTCACTGCCACCCAAGCGCGCGGCACCATTTTGATTCATGAAAAAATGTTTGAAAGCCGTCTTTATTTTGTGGATAAGCTGACAGCGATGGGCGCCCAGATCATCCTCTGCGACCCCCATCGCGCCGTGGTGGTTGGCCCCAGCCGACTGGTCGGTCAGCAAGTGAGCAGCCCCGATATTCGCGCCGGCATGGCGCTGGTGTTGGCGGCGTTGGCAGCCAACGGCACCACCACCATCGGCAATGTGCGGCAGATCGATCGGGGCTACGAAGCGATTGATGAAAAGCTCCGCCACTTGGGCGCACACATTGAACGGGTTGAGCGGTAGTATGGCGCTACGCAAATGGTTGACTGGCCCGCCGGCGGTTTGGGCCGTCTTGTTTATCGCGCTCATCGCCCGGCTCTGGCGACTGGACTATCACAGCATCTGGTTTGACGAGGCGGTTAGTTTACAATGGGCTGGCGCCGATCCCGCCTTTATCTGGCAAAAGACCTTTCCCCTAGTCGAGGAAAAGCACCCGCCGATCTACTACCTGGGGCTGCACTATTGGCAGACCATGCTGGGTTGGCTTGGCCTACACCAAAATGATGTGGCGCTGCGCCTCTTTGGCAGCTTGCTGGGCGTGCTGACGGTCTGGGGCATCCTCCTGCTGGCCCAACAGTTGAGCAGTAGAACAACCGGCCTGTTGACCGGCCTGCTGGTTGCGCTGGCGCCGGTGTTGGTCTGGTATAGCCAGGAGTTGCGCATGTTCCAACCGGCGGCCACCGGGTTGGTCTGGGGCGGCTACTGCCTCTGGCGCGCCTGGGATGCGCCCACCCATCACCGCTCCCTCGGCTGGTGGCTGGGGATGGTGCTTGCCTTCACCGCCGCACTCTACAGCTATCTCTTCAGCGCCTTTCTCATGCCCGCCGCCGGGTTGACGCTGGTGGGGTTCCTCTTTCTGGCAAAACGACCGGATCGCTGGGGCCGCTTTGTCATTGGCGCAGTCGCCCTAGCCATCACTGGCGCCCTCTTCCTGCCCCTGGCCTACAATGCCTGGGTCGTCAACAGCAGCGAAGGCGCCCCCGGTCAAGCCTTTGCCAATGTCGGCCCCACCCTCTGGCATCTCCTGCGCGTCTTTACCCTCTGGCGCGTTGACTGGTCGGCAACCATCGTCACAACTGCCTTACTGGTATTCGCTGGTTACACCCTACTTGGTCTTCTCACACCGCCACCACCTGTAGTAAAGACTTTAGTCTTTCCCCACCGCCCCACGCAAGGGGAGCCAAAGACTAAAGTCTTTACTACAGAACCCCCTTCACCCCCTCACCTTGTCACCTTGTCGCCTTGTCCGCCCGCTCGTCTCTATCTCCTGCTCTGGCTTGGCATTCCGCTCCTCATCGGGAACGCCCTCCTCAGTCGTAGCGATTCAGTCTTTGCCGAGGATCGCTACTTTATCTTTCTGGCGCCCTTTTTGTTGTGGGCTGTGGCCCGTGGCATTGTGATAGTGGGAGAACATGTATCGTGGGCAGGAGTGGGCAGCGGAGTATTGATGATTGGGTTATTGGTTGGGGCATTACCAAGATTATGGACGCCGGCCCTATATCGCGAAAACTGGCGGTCGGCAAGCGAGTACATAGCTGGTTATCACGCCGCCAGCCCCGGTCTGCCAGACACGGTGGTGGCCCATGTCGATTATACCCGGTTGCCGCTGGAGTGGTATCTACGCCAACATTTCAGCTTTGAAGAACTGCCGATCTATTTTCCCTATGGCGGCCAGTTGACGCCGGAACAGATCGACACGGTGATCGCGCCGCCACTGGAAGGCATTGTCAACACCGGTGCGGCGACCCTCTGGTTGAGCCAAAGCCATCTTGAAGGGGTGGATGAGCAGCGGTTGGTGGAGGGCTGGCTCAACGAACGCTTTCCGCTGGTGACAGCGTTGTATCCCAGCGGCATCAAATTGAGTGGGTACGCCCTGCAAAGCCGGTTTACCGCCCTGCCGAAACTGAGCGATGCGGCGATTTATCCGGCAGTTGAACTGGTTCCGGGGCTGGAACTGGCGGCTTGTGAAGTGTTGACGCCCCAAGTCGCTGCGCAAGATGAACAGATGCACCCGCCCAGCGGCTGGGTGCATGTCCGCCTCTGGTGGCGGGCGACGGCGTCAATTGCCGACAACTACACCGCCACCGCCGACGTAGTGGGGCCGGAGGGGGCGTGGGGCGTGCGCCTCTATCGCGACAATGAAGCCCTCCGCCGCTGGCCGACCAGCACCTGGCAAGTAGGGAACATTGTGCGTGATGAGGTGGATATTAACCTGAACCCCGTAACACCAGTGCGTGACTATCCGGTAATAATCGGGGTAATGGATAGTGCCGGACAGGCAACAGGGCAGCAGGCAAGTTGTGGGCAGGTACAGGTAAACTAAGCTCTCTTTTATTTTGTTGCCGGAACGGATAATGCTTCTTGATACACATATTCAATCGTCGAAAGGTATAGCTGAATACTTTCATCCGTTTCAAGCTGACGGCGTAATTCATCAGGGTAGGGTGTATAAAAGGTCACCTTCGCTGCTGGAATATTGATCCCTGATTCAAACGGCACGCTGGTTTTCGACGCCGCTTGGTGAACCTGATCAGCAATTGCCCTAAGTTCATCAATCGTATAAGGCATCTGTTTCACACGCACCAGATCAGCCCAGGGAATCCCTACAAGGTATTTTTGTATCAAGATTTCACCATCAGGCGAGGCAAAGCCAACCACAAGGCCAAACTCCGGTTGGTGTTCCATCCACGATCCGGCATAGGTTGGCTCACCGGCGATTACTTTGCTCTCTAATGAACTCATCTCTACTTGCAATTCTAAGCGGCGCTGCGCTTCTGCGTAGGTGATACCAAGGGTTTCAGCATACATTGTTACCATTGGATTCGGTTCTTCCGCTACGATCTCTGTACAAGTTGAATCCTGTCGAGGCGAAAAAGGAGAACTATCCGCAACCAGCCGAATTTGTACATCGTTGCCGCTTAACACCAATTCTGTGCCACGGATTTCATAAGCAGTGGTTGCACTAACGATTTCCTTGAGTTGTGCGTATTCGGTGTTCCACGGCTCCCCACAATCCACCGGAATGAAGGGTACAGGCGCCAATTGGTAGTGGCCATAACCGGCATTGATCGTCTGATAAGCAATGCCTTTGCCGTTACCAACGCTCACACCAAAAGAGCCAAAAGGATCGACTGTGATCAAAATCGGTTCTAACGCTGGTAACGTTCTAGTGACGCCATTGGCTGTGATCGCAATGACACGCCACTGATTTTGGATAAGGGCGCCAAAATCGTAGGAAGCTAAGGGGCTTTCAGGTTGAAATACAACAGGCAGTTGCGCATCCGACTTGTTCACGGCCATCATACAACCTGTCCCGTAGAGGATGACTACGATCAACCCAAGCAGGATTCGTGATAACACAGTAGCCTCCTGTGCAAGAAGTCAAAATAGCAAGAAGAGAAAAGGGATACTAAACCAATGTTGTGCTACGTTCATAACGTTGCCATACTTTATAAGCGATTGTGTTGCAGCACAAGTGTCAACATTGTACCATTGGCGACTGTCGATGTTGCAAAGCGTGTAACACAAACGGGGCGGCGTTGCCTAGATCAGCAACGTCGCCCCGTCTAGCTACGTATGATGGCGATAAGCTTTCCTAATTCAAATCCCCAGTTCAGCGCGCGTTTGCAACACTCGCAGCAGATCCTCGCGCATCACTGTCCCCACCAACCGTTGATTGTCCACCACCGGCATCTGGTTGACATCTTCGGCTACCATCCGTTCCAGCACCTTCGCCAGATCATCACTGGGGGTGACGCTGTGGGACTTGGTGGCGGGGGTCATGGCTTCGCCGGCAAAGGTGGTTGACCATTCGGTGCGGGGGACGGTGCGAATGTTGTGCAGGGTGACAACGCCACCCATGCGCCCATCGTCGGCGACAAAGAAGCAGCGTTTGCCCTGGCCCAAGACCTGTTCATTGACCAATGCCTCCAGGGTGATGTTGGCCGGAATCTGGGCGCACTCCTGCTGCATGACCTGGGCGACGGGAATATCGCGCAGGGTGTCGCGCACCATCACCTGTTGCCACGATTCGGACGCCGCGTTCTGTAAGAACCAGCCGATAAAGGCGATCCAGAGACCGTTGAAGAACTGGCCGCCAAACATCTGGAAGACGCCAAAGAGGATAAAGAGGAAAGCAATGCCCTGACCGACACGGGCGGCGATGCGGGTGGCGTTGCGAAAGTCGCGGCCATAGGCCCAAAGCCCGGCCCGTAACATGCGCCCGCCATCGAGCGGAAAGCCGGGGATCAGGTTAAAGCCAAAGAGCAACAAGTTGATCCGCCCCAGGTAAAGGGCAATGGCGCCCCACACGGTTTCTTCGGCCAGGTTGCCCACACCGGTTAAGCCCAACCCCAACAGCAGACTCACCAGCGGTCCCGCGGCGGCAATGCGAAATTCGGCGCCGGCAGTGGGCGGCTCGCGCCCAATCTGCGCCACGCCGCCAAAGACAAAGAGGGTGATACTGCGCACCGGCACTCCCTCGCGCAGCGCTACGGCGGCATGACCCAACTCATGAGCCACGACCGAGCCAAAGAAGAGCAAGCTGGTTGTCAACCCCACCAGCCAGTAAGTAACCGTACTCCAGCCAGGGTATTCGGTGGGAAAATAGCCGACGGCCAACGACCAGGTGACGAGGAAAAAAATAATCAACCAACTCGAATGAGCGCCAATCGGAATGCCCAGGATTCGACCAAAGTTCAGCGATGCACGCATAGCGTTTCTTCTTTCCAGCGCCACCCTACACACGGGGCAGTGACGGCAGCGCTGCCAGATCGACTACAATCAAGCGAATCCCCGGCCAATGGAAGCTAGCCGCATTGATTCCACTATACCTTACCTGGGTTTAGACAGGAAGCGAAGTGAGGCTTTACACAATTGGGGTGCGCCAGCGGGATCACCTTCGAGCCGGCTTTCGCTATTGTGGCGGTCATTCGGTTGGCATATTGGTCATAACCCCAAACAGAGCGGCAAAATTCGTCTGTTCCTGGGCCAGCCGTTGCACCTTGCGCCAGGCAGTGGTAACATGAACGAGCCGTCAGCTTGGGAGGACGCCGGTCTGCGCCTCCCTGTCGTCACACCGGTGAAAGGACGTTGAGAGGACGATTCTATCGTAACCTATACCGGAAGGGTTGACAAACGTTGTTTTTCAGTATACAAAATACTCACGACAAAGCCCGTCCCGTAGAGCTTGCCCTGAGCAGAGCCGAAGGGGACGCCTGACTGTAGAGAAAGGAGACGCAATGACCCCTTCCCCTGTCCCTAGTGTGTGTTCCTTTGCGGAGATTGATCCCTATGCTTTCGGCCCAAGGGCGGTGCCATTGCATCCCCCAGCGCCCCGGTTGCCGGAAGGTGTTATGGCTTGTGGCGGTAGGCAGGAGGCTACGCCGCATGACCCTTTTGCAATACCAGCCTTTGAAGAAGATCTCTTGTTAATCCAACTACGACCGCTGCAACGGTTATCTATGAAATTAGAGCGCTGGGTTCATACAAAGATTTCATCTGGTGATTTAATCCTCGTTCCTCGTGGTGAACCGCATACATGCGATGTTGACGGCCCGACAGAGGCGCTGATCCTGAGCCTGCCGCCGGCATTGACTAGGAAGACCGCATTGCAAGATGCTGACTATGCTCCCACTTGCCTGGAATTCATGCCACGCATCGGTCATGCCGATCCGCTGGTTCATGCCATTGGTCGGGCCATTTTGAGCGAATTGCAGACCGGTGGGCTGTTGGGCGCGCTCTACCTGGAAAGTCTCTTTCGCACGCTGGCGATTCACCTGTTGCGCAACCATGCCGTCTTTGCCCAAAGACCAACGCCGGTCAATGGCAAACTGTCACCGACAGCCTTACAGCGCGTGCGCGACTATGTTCATGCACACTTGAGCGAAGAGATTACCCTGGAGGCGCTGGCCGCGTCGGTGCATCTCAGCCCCTATCACTTTGCCCGCAAGTTCAAAGAAGCGACCGGGCTACCGCCCTATCAATATGTACTGCACTGTCGGGTGGAACAGGCCAAAACCCTACTCGTTGATGGGAAACACTCGATTAGCGAGGTGGCGCAGGCGGTGGGTTTTGCCAGCCAGAGTCATCTGACGCGGCATATCAAGAATGCCTTTGGTGTGACGCCCGGCGCGCTGTTGCCGATTGGGGTCTGTAAAAGAGTCCTTTGATCCACGGCTGTGTGTGTTCGTGAATCGCCTCAGGGCATAATCACCAAAACCGACTGTGATGGGCCGATAGTAGAAGTCAATGAAGCAAGAAAAAAACACTTTACTGCGCATTCACCTTTTGGGGTCTATGGAAATTGCCTGGGCGGAGCAGACAATCGCGCTGCCGCGCCGCCAAACGCGCGCTCTCCTGGCGCGCCTGGCAGCGACGTTGGCGCCAATTTCGCGGGATCAGCTCTGTTTTCTCTTCTGGCCGGATGAAGCTGACACAGTGGCGCGACGCAATCTGACCAAAGTGCTGACCCATCTCCGGCGTGCGCTGCCACAGCCCGATCTGCTCATTGTGTCAAGTGGGGATGTACGATTCGACCGGCAACGGGTTTGGTCCGATGCCGCCGCCTTTGTCGAACAGTACAGTCTGCCGCCGACCAAAGCGAGCCTGCAACAGACGGTAACGCTCTACCGCGGCGCTTTTTTGGATGGCTTTGCCCTGGATGATAGCCCGGAGTTTGAAAGCTGGGCCGGCCAGCAGCGCCATTTCTTTGAGCAACACTACCTCCAAGCGCTGGCGCGCCTGATCGACCTCACCGCCGCCGATCGTGACTATCGCGCCGCTATCACCTATGCCCAGCGCTATCTGACCTACGACGACCTGGCCGAGGAGATCCACCGCCGGCTGATCGAATGTTACGCCGCCAGTGGCGACCGGGCGGCGGCGTTACGTCAGTATGAAGCCTGTGTCGCGATTCTGGAACGCGAACTGGGCGTTGATCCACTGCCGGAGACGCGGGCCGCCTACACCGCCGCCTTGACCTACCGTCCCATGCCCGTGCAGCCAACTGCACCACCCTTGACCTGGACGACGTTGCCGGGGTTGGACGCACCATTGGTGGGGCGTACGCCGGTACTCGACCAATTGACCCGGCACTTTGCCCAAGTGCGTCAGGGACAAGGGCGCGTGGTGCTTATCGCCGGGGAGGCTGGGATCGGCAAGTCGCGCCTGCTTCAGGAATTTGCCCAAAGTGTGGAGGAAGAAGCCCTGGTGCTGGCTGGCGCCGACCAACCCGGTGCGCAGACCCTGCCCTATCACGCAATTACGCAGGCCCTGCGCCGCGGCATCCACCTGGCCGGCGCGACGCTGACCGTCGAACTGATCTGGCTGGCCGAGGCGTCGTTGCTGCTGCCGGAGTTGCGCACCCTTTATCCTGATTTGCCGCACCCGTTGCAGACGGACCCGATCCAGGCGCGCACCCGCCTGTTTGAGGCGCTCTGTCGCTTGCTCCTGGCGCTGACTGCGGCTGACCGGCCGTTGCTGCTCTGTCTCGACGATCTGCACTGGGCCGACAACGCTACCTTGGAGTGGATCGCGTATCTCGGCCAACGGCTGCGCGGCCAGCGCGTGCTGCTGATCGGCGCCTATCGCAGTGAGGAGCCGGATCGCGTGGCCGAGGTGCGACGGGTCTGCCAGCGGCTGGGGATTCTGAGCGAGGTTGAATTGGGCGGACTAACGCTCCCGGATGTGGCGCAACTTCTCCACCAAGTTGACGGGGATGGTCAGCGTCAGGCCCCGTTGACCCACCGTCTACACCAGATGACCGGCGGCAACGCATTCTTCTTGTTGGAACTTCTCCAGGCGCTGTGCGAGTCTGGCCGGCCCCTGGCAACGCTGGCCGATGACCAGGATCTCCCCCTGTCGCAAACGGTGAGCGAAACGGTGATGCGCCGTTTCCGTCGGCTGAGTCCGGTGGCCCAGCAGGTGGCAGAGGCGGGGGCAGTGCTGGGGTTGGATTTTCCCTATGCGCTGATCCAGCGCACCGCCGGTCGTGGCGAACTGGAGAGTATGGATGGCCTGGACGAGTTGGTCAAGCGCCGGTTATTGGCGGAAGGAGATGAGGGCTACACCTTTCACCATGATATTACGCGCCGGGTCATCTATGGGAGTCTGAGCCACGGGCGCCGCCGGTTGTTGCACCGCCGCGCCGGCGAGAGCTTAGAAGCGCTCCATGCCGCTGAACTCGATGCCGTGAGTGGGCAGATTGCCGGTCACTATGCAGCAGGCGCGCTGCCGGCCCAAGCATTGCCCTTCTATCAACGCGCAGCTACGGTTGCCCGGCAACTGTTTGCTCTCCAGGCGGCGCTGGATCACCTCCAACGTGCCGTTGACCTGCTGCCGCTGGTGCGTGTTGAGTCGCACATGGCTGCCCAAGTGCAGGAAGCGCAGGCCGATCTCCTGGTGCTGATGGGGCAGCATGAGAAAGCGCGGGCGATTTATGCAGCCATTGCGTCGCTGATGCCAACGCCGGATCTGCTCTGGCAGGTGCAGATCCAGACCAAGCTGGCCAAGACGTGGAGCGCAGCCCATGATTACCCACAGGCATTGGCCCTGTATGACGCGGCGGAAGCCCTGCTCAACACGGCGCCGCGACCGGTTGCGCCGGCCTGGTGGCACGCCTGGTTTGCCATTCAATTTGCTCGCACCGATGTCTACTACTTTCAGGCGCGCCTGCCGGAATTGACGGCGCTATTGACGCGCTTGCAGGAACCGATCCAGCAACACGGTTCGCCCATGCAGCAGATGGACTATTATCATGTCCAGGCGCAGTTGCGCAACCGGCAGGAGCGCTTTCGCACCTCCGCCGAAACATTGGCGCTGATTCAACAAATTTTTGTGTTGGCGCACCAGACCAATGACCGGCTGCTGCAAGCGGAGAAAGCCTTTAGCTACGGTTTTTATTCGTTATGGCATGGCGCCATCGATCAGGGCATTGACCAGTTGCAGGCTGCGCTCCGGGCGGCGGAGACGCTAGGCGTTATCTCCCTCCAAAATCGCTGTCTGACCTACTTGACCATTGCCTACCGTCTGCAAGGGGATCGGGCCGCGGTCCGGCGGTCGCTGGCCCGCAGTAGCGCCGTCGCCCAGATCGAGCAACGTCCTATGTATCTGGGGACAACCAGCGCCAATCAGGCGTGGTTACACTGGTGCGACGGCGCATGGGACGCCGCGGTGCAGGAAGCGCAGGCGGCGTTACAACGGTGGCAGGCGCTAGTGTACCCCATGCAGTGGTTGGCTCGTTTGCCCCTCCTGGCGATTGCGCTTCAACAGGGGCGGCTGGACGATGCGATCCACGAAGCGCAAGCCCTGCTCCACCCGGAACAGCAACAGTTGCCCACCGCCTTGACGGCAGCTCTGCAAGCCGCGGTTGATGCCCGGATGCAACAGCAATCAGCAGGCTCGGTCGCCAATTTACACCAGGCGCTGCATCTGGCCCAAGCGAGCGGTCATCTGTAAGCACGGCCTTTGGTGAAAACGGCTGGCTTGTAGACAACCTGTAGACACCTGCCTGCGACACTATCTGACAATGATTCGGTTCTCTTTCTTATTTCTTATAGGCGATGGCGGCGCGCCGCGGAGGGCAGGATGGCAATTGTCACAGTATACGCATCATTTTTAATTCGGCTTGCGTCAACCAGGGACACGGCTGCACCCGCTGTGGGAGAGTGGCAGGGCGAGGTACAACATATCCAAAGCGGTCAGCGCTGGACTTTTGCCACCCTGGAGGAATTGCTAACCTTTTTGCGGCTCCACACCGAGGCGAGTGTTGACCATGAATGCCAACCGCAAGCGCCCGTAGCATAAGCCCAAAGAACAAGCGAAGGAGATACCCCATGATTTTACTCGTTGGCGCCACCGGACGCCTCGGCGGGATGATCGCCCATCAACTACTCGCCCAAGGCAAAGACGTGCGGGTTTTGCTGCGACAAAATTCACCTTCTGCCGAACTAGCCGACCGGGGCATGGCGACCAGCGCCCAAGCCCTGGTGGCAGCCGGTGCGCAAGCCGTCTATGGCGACTTGAAAGAGCGGGCGTCGCTCGCTCCGGCCTGTGCCGGGGTTGACACCATCATCACCACCGCCAACGCGGCCATGCGTGGGGGTGATGACACTTTTGAGAGCGTGGATCGCAACGGCGTCCAGAATTTGATCGATGCCGCCAAGGCCGCTGGTGTGCGTCACCTGATTTACACCTCAGCCTATGGCAGCCATCCCGACCATCCCTATCCCCTCTTCCGGGCCAAAGGGATTAGTGAAGCAGCGCTCAAGGCGAGTGGGCTGACCTATACGATCCTCAAACCGGGGCCGTTTATGGAAGGGTGGATCGGCACAATCATTGGGCGGCCCTTGCAAGCCGGCCAGCCGGTCACGCTGGTGGGGGAGGGGACGCGCAAGCAAGCCTTTGTGGCCATGTGCGATGTGGTTGCCTATGCTGTGGCCGCCGTGGACAACCCGGTGGCCTACAACCAGGAGCTACCCATTGCCGCGGCGCCGCTCTACTCGTGGACGGAAGCCGTTACCGCTGTCGAACGGGCCACGGGGCAAACGATCGCCCTCCGCTATGTGCAACCGGGTGAACCCATTCCCCTGGTTCCGCCGACCATGGGCGCCATCTTAGCAGTGCTGGAGATGGCGGATGCGACCATCGCGATGGCGGCTATGGCCGCTACCTACGGGATCGAGCCAACTTCCGTAGATGCCTTTGCCCAACAATTTTTTGGCAAACGGTGAACCAATTTCATCTTTGATGACTGATAGAACAATGTATGAGAAAGGAGATGCAATGACCCCCTCCCCTACCCCTAGTGTGTGTTCCTTTGCGGAGATTGATCCCTATGCGTTCGGCCCAACCGCGGTTCCCTTACATCCGCCACCGCCGCGGTTGCCGGAAGATGTTATGGCTTGTGGAGGACGCTTGGAACCACCAATAAAAGGTGCTTTTGCTGTACCGGCCATTACCGAAGATTTACTGGCTATCCATCTGCAGCTTCCGAAACGCTTATCCGTAAAACTGGATCGTTGGTTCCATGCCGACAGCGTTCCAGGCGATTTTACCCTGATTCCACGTGAGATTTTGACTACCTGGAATGGTGGGGAGGGTGCAGAAGCGTTGGTTTTGAGTCTACCGCCGACCTTTACCCGAAAGACTGCTTTACAAGATACCAACTATGCTCCCACTTTCCTGGAATTCATGCCACGCGTGGGTCACACTGATCCGCTGGTTCATGCCATTGGTCGGGCCGTTTTGAATGAATTGCAAACCGGCGGCTTGTTGGGTGCGCTCTACCTGGAAAGTCTCTTCCGCACGCTGGCGATTCACCTGTTGCGCAACCATGCCGTCTTTGCCAAAGTGCCAACGCCGGTCAATGGTAAATTGCCGCCGGTCGCCTTGCAACGGGTGCGTGACTATGTTCACGCCCATCTGAGTGAAGAGATTACGCTGGAGGCGCTGGCCGCGCTGGTGCATCTCAGTCCTTACCACTTTGCGCGCAAATTCAAAGCAGCGACCGGTCTCCCGCCCTATCAATATGTACTACACTGTCGGGTAGAGCAGGCTAAAACCTTACTGGTTGCCGGAAAACACTCGATTAGCGAGGTGGCGCAGGCGGTGGGTTTTGCCAGCCAGAGTCATTTGACGCGGCATATCAAACATGCCTTCGGCGTGACGCCCGGAGCGCTGTTGCCGGTGGGCAAAGCCGGCGTGAAGTAGCGTAGAGCAACATCAACTATAGAGGCTTGACGGGCCAATAGGGGCGCGGATTCAGGAAACGCGGATACTTGCAGGAAAGGGAAGCGATCCGCGTCACCCGAATCCGCGCCCCTATCCATTGCATGGTTATCAGTGAACTTGTTTCGTGCGATTGTTCGATTTTTCTCTGAACCTTTTTCTGGTTGCCGGCCTCTTAATCCTAGAAAGGCCTTTCAAACTGTCAAATCATGTCATCTCATCAAACGTGGGGAGCGGGTGTGGGAACGGTAACAATTCTGGTCGAAGCGGTGCAAGCGGGCGATCCTGACGCCTTTGCTGCCCTGGTGCGGCGCTTTCAAGATATGGCGGTTGGCTATGGCTATTCGCTGGTGGGTGATCACCAGTTGGCCGAGGATGTGGCGCAGGAGGCGTTTCTGACCGCCTACCTGCACCTATCCACCCTACGTCAACCAGCGGCCTTTCCCGGCTGGTTTCGCCGTATTATCGAGCGCCATGCCCAGCGCTGTCGCCGCCGCCAACCGAACTGGCTAACTTTGGAAGCGGCAGTCGATTGTCCAGCAACCACCCCGGAGCCGGTGCTATTGGTCGAGCAAGGCGAGGTGCAAGATCAACTGAATGCGGCCCTGGCTGCCTTGCCCGAAGCGCAGCGGATGGTAGTCGCCCTTTTCTACATCAGCGACTACTCACTTCAAGAGATCAGCGCCTTTTTGGGCATTCCCGTCGGCACGGTCAAAAGCCGTCTGCACACGGCGCGCGAACGGCTCAAACGGGGTACGCTGACCCTGATCCAGGAGACGTTGCCAGCCTACCGCCCCTCACGCGATGAGCAGTTTGTGAAGGAGCTAACCATGGAATTGACCTGGGGCATTGCCCTTTCTTGTGCGACCGCCGGTTGTCGGGTGCGGTTGTTGGACGGGGATCAGGTGATCGAAACACGTTACGCCCAACCGGTGCAGGATCGGATCAAGATTCGGCCCGGCCAATTGGTGGTGGTCGATCAAAGCGTCACCGCGCCGGAGACCGTCTGGCGGCTCTTCGCCATGCAGGTGACAGCCCTCAACGCAGAGAGCGTAACCTTGCGGGATCTGGCGCGGGGTGGCACACAAGTTGCCCCCCTGCCGGCCTTGATTGACCAGCCGCTCACCGTGGGCGATACGGTGTGGGCGGGCATCAACCAAGTTTATGATCGGGCGGTGGACGGGAAACCGGCCCACCCTGATCAACTATTGACCGCGCTGAAACCGACCGTTGTCGCCACCTATGAACATATGGTGAAAGATGAACCGAACTCAGCCGCGGCCCGCACCGTCTACGGCCACACCTGGCTGGATCAGGGCGAATACGCCCAAGCCATCGCCGCCTATGACCAGGCGTTGCAAGTCGACGAGACCTATGCCCTGGCCTATGGCTATCGCGGCATGGCTTATCAGATGCTGGGTGCGCAAGAACAGGCAATCGCTGATTACAACAAAGCCTTGACCCTGCTGGAAAACGCCGGCCAGCGACGCTGGGTACAAGAAAAATTGGACAATCTTCAGGCTGCGGCGTAAGCCGTCCAGACCAAGGGTGCGCAAGAATAGACAAATGTAGCGCAATAATGTGGAAGACAAGCACACAGCCGGCTGGTAAACTCCTTGTCACGTTCATTACACAGAGAACAGCCAAGAGACAAAACGCTTCTTCTCTGTTCATCACCACATCATAACTTCTTTCATAAAAAATTGGCGCAAGCGGAACGTAGGGGCTTGCCCACCATCTTCCGGGAAGGTCGGCTCGGTCGACAGGATCGTCGGGTTAAACCTTCCCGGAAGATTGCCGGTCATCGTCGCACAGCTTGCAGAGGAGGGAAGCCAACCATGTCTGACATGCATGCTACGTCGGTAAGTGCAGAAAGCGGTTACGCCGAGGTCAACGGCACCAGCCTCTATTACGAAATGGCCGGCGACGGTGATCCGGTGGTCTTGTTGCATGGCTTGGGCGGGGACACGCGCTATTGGCAAGGGGTCTTTGACACGCTGGCAGCACAGTATCAGGTGGTGCGCTACGACCTGCGCGGCTTTGGGCGCTCGGCCCTACCGACCACCGAACCCTATACCCATGCCGATGATCTCAAGGCGCTGTTGGATTATCTCGGCATTGAGCGCGCCCACATGATGGGCAATTCGTTTGGCGGGAATCAGGCCATTCAGTTTGCCCTCGCCTATCCGGCCGCGACCCGGTCGCTGATCTTGATCAGCAATGACGTACAGGGGCCGCAAGGCCAACCGGGATCGACGCTGGCTGAGGATGCCGCCTGGGGTGCAGTCTTTGGCGCCCTAGGGCAGGGGGATAAGCAAGGGGCAGGCGCGGCGGTGGTCGATCGACATCCCTACTTCAGCGTTGTACGGGCCATGCCGGCCGAACGCGCCATGTTGGCCGCCATGTTTGCCGACTATAGCTGGTGGCATTTCCAGGGCAATCAGGACCCGGTGGTCATCCCAACCGTTCCCGCAGCCGCGCGACTGGGCGAAATCAGCGCGCCGACGCTGGTCATCACCGGTGAAATGGATACCCCCACCATTCACTTTATGGCCGATCTGACCGTGCAGGGCATTCCCGGTGCGCAGAAGGTGGTCATGGCGGGGCTGGATCACGTGCCCTTTCTCGAAGACCCGGTTGTGTTCCACCAGATCGTGCTGGCCTTCCTGGCGAAACATTGAGCCGCAGGGTTGAAACCCGCTGCTAACAGCGAGAAGCGCCCTCAGGCGCTGCACTCAAGGTGTACGCAGTTTGTAGACAATGTGTAGACACCACTACGGTTAACTAGCCCTATCAAACAACTATCCAATCAGCCATCTTTACTTTAGGAGAACAACTCATGATCCTAGTTGTTGGGGCCACTGGCCAACTCGGCACTGCCATTACTCGAAAACTCATTGCCGCGCAACAGCCGGTGCGCGCCTTTGTCCGGCGCAGTTCAGATTATCGCCATCTCCAAGCGCTGGGGGTAGAGTTAGCCTTTGGCGATCTGCGCGACTTGACCACGGTGCAAGCGGCCTGCCAGGGCGTCACCACGGTCATCACCACGGCCAACGGTGTCATCCAGCGCAAAGGGGACAGCATCAAAACCATTGACGGCGACGGCAACACCAATCTCATTGAAGCCGCCAAGCAAGAGGGGGTGCAGCAGTTCATCTACGCCTCCGTGCCGGTGACGCCCTTTGACCAGGCGGTGCCAGCGCTGAAGTACAAGCGGCTTACCGAAGAACGGTTGCAGGCGAGCGGTCTGAATTACACCATTGTGCGCCTCTCGGTCTTTATGGATGTCTGGCTGGCGCTCTTGGGTAGCCATGTCCCCACCCGTGGCGCCGAGCAGCCGACGGTGAAACGCCCCTTCTGGTTTTCGCAACTCTTTATGGCCGGTGTGGGCGGTATGGTCGAGGGGCGGGGGTTGGCGTTGGTGCCGGGCAATGGCAAAGCGCGCCATGCCTTTATCACCGTGGACGATGCGGCGCGCGCCCTAGTCGCCTGTGTTGGTCATCCCGCGGCCCAACACGCTATCTTGCATGTTGGTGGCCCAGAGATTCTGTCCTGGGATGAAACGGTGGCGCGCTTTGGGCAAGCCGTGGGACGGAAGGTACGGTCGATCCATCTGCCGATTGCGGTGGCGCGGGTCAACCAGGCGCTCCTCAGCCCCCTCGGCGACGGCCCGGCCAACATCATGGGCATGATCCGCATGACCGGTGCCGCCGACTCCGCCTACCCCACCACCGACGCCGACCGGCTGCTGGATGGGCCAATGACGACCATAAGCGATTTCTTGGCAAAAAAGATGCGTATCCCAACGTAAGACAGATCTGTCCCGTAGGCTATGCCCTGAGCCTGCCGAAGGGGACAATTGAGTTTAGGGATTTTGTAGAAGAAAGGAAACAACATCATGTTTGCCCAACCCGTTCGCCACCCCCTATATCACTGCTTGCTGGCATTCACCCTCATTAGCTTGTGTGTGTTGGGGAGTGTCTCCTTCTCTGCTGCCCCGGTCTATGCCGCCGACTTCGTGCCCTTGAAAGGTCGCTTTGCCGGCGCCGGCGCGGATTTCTCCGGCAACTTTACCCACATCGGGAAGTTTCAAGGGGTGGTCGATTTGGAGGCTTCAACCGCCGTGTGGACCGCCGCCAATGGGGATACCATCACCAATCAGACCATTGCCTTTGTGCTGGTCGCGGAAGTCACGCCCGGGGTTTTTCGCTATGAACAAACCCTTGTCATTACCGGCGGCACCGGTCGTTTCGCCAACGCCACCGGCAGCGCCACCGCAACGGGGCTGATCAACGGGGTGACGGGGGCGTATGATGGGGTGTTGACAGGGACGATTTCGCGTCCAAATGGCGGGTAGGATTTTGACCATTGACAAAACGATCTGGTCGATGCAAAATTTTGCTATGCCGCTGGAAAATTTGTGAATAAACTTTCCGCTCACACCGGCCAGCGGTGCAACCCTGTGCAATCACGCACACCACAGAACCGTAGACTTTGCATCTACCAATTCAGCAGGAGACAATTATGGAACGACGCATTACCAACCCGTGGAGCTGGCAGGAACCCTTTGGTTTTGTCCACGCCCATGAAGTCCAAGCGGCGCAGCGTACACTCTACTGCGCCGGCCAACTCTCTACCAATGATGACGGCCACCCCATCCATGTCGGTGATTTGCGCGCCCAGGTGAGCCAAGCCCTTGACAACGTGGAGCGGGTCTTACAGGAAGCCGGCTACACCCTGGCCGATGTGACGCGCCTCAACTACTACACCACCGATGTCGATGGTCTGCTGGCGAACTGGGATGTGATTACGAACCGGCTCGTGGCGGGTGGGTGCCGGTGTAGCAGCACGCTCTTAGGCGTCGCCCGCCTGGCCTACCCGGAGATGATGATTGAGATCGAAGCGACGGCGGCGAAGTAAGCCGATCCGCGCAGCCGGCTGCGGCAACACTACAACGGATTTGGGTAGCAACTGATTTTTGCAGGACATCCGAACTGAGGAAATAAATCCCCTGCTTCCTAAATCCGCTGTAGCGTTGCTGCCCGCTTTAGCCGTACCAACCAGTCAACCAAACCGCATGAACTGAAAAGGACTCTAGACGATGTTACCCTACCAACTCGAACATATCTTTTCCTACAGTGCCCAGTTGCACCCGCCCGAAATCATCGGCCCGGTGGCCGAGGGGATTCGGGCCAACTTTTATGTCGCAAGTGGTGAAGTCAGCGGCCCACGCGTACAGGGCATTTTGCGCCCCGTCGGCGGCGACTGGATCACCATGCGTAGCGATGGCGTGGCGATTCTCGATGTGCGCGCCACCGTCGAAACCCATGACCAGGCGCTGATCTACCTCTGCTATTCCGGGGTTGCGGACTTTGGCCCGGACGGCTATCAAAGTTTTGCACGGGGCGAGTTGCCACCGCGGTTTCCCATCCAGGCCGTCATGCGGACACAGACGGCCCATCCGGCCTACCAGTGGCTCAATCGGCTGCAATGTCTAAACATTGGCGAAGTCGATTCGGCGCGCCTCGCGGTCAGCTATGATGTCTATGCGGTTCGCTAAGCAACGCTCTAAACCAATCATGGAGGAACCAAGAACACGCAATGAAAATGAAATTCGGCATCTTTATGGCCCCCTTTCACGCACCCCATCACAACCCAACGTTGTCCCTGGAGCAAGACCTCACTCTACTTGAACATTTAGACCGCTTAGGCTTTGATGAAGCCTGGATTGGGGAGCATCATTCGGCCGGCAGCGAAATTATCGCCTCGCCGGAAATCTTCATTATGGCGGCAGCCGCCCGCACCCGACACATGAAGTTCGGCACCGGTGTCGTCTCACTGCCCTATCATAACCCGTTGTGGGTGGCAGAACGTATGGTGTTGCTGGACCATCTGACGCGTGGGCGCGTGATGTTGGGCGTTGGGCCGGGCGCCTTGCCGACCGATGCGGCCATGTTAGGGTTGGAACCGACGCAGATGCGCCCATTGCTGGAAGAGTACATGGCGATCTTGGTGCATCTGCTTACCAGTGAGGAACCGATTAGCTATCAGTCGGACCGTCTCACCCTGAAAGATGCCCGTTTGCATTTGCGCCCTTACTCCGATCCGCTCTTTGATCTGGCGGTGGCTGCGGCGGCTTCCCCTTCCGGCGCCAAATTGGCTGGACGCTACGGCGCGGGTCTGCTCTCCTTGGGGGCGACCGTTGCAGTGGGAATGGATGTGCTGGCGCACCATTGGACCATTCAGGAAGCCCAAGCAGCCCAATATGGTCAAGTGGCGGACCGCAACAAATGGCGTTTGGTCGGTCTCATGCATCTGGCGGAGACCGAAGAACAGGCCCGCGCCGACATGCGCTACGGCATGGAGCAGTGGTTCCGCTACTTCCAAGATGTCGCCGCCTTCCCACAGATGGCTGTGTTGGGCGGCAAGCTGGAGGAGATGATCGATTTTGTGAACAATGGGTTGGGGGTGGTGGGCACCCCCGATCGCATGGTGGCGCAGATCAAGAATTTGCTTGAACAATCGAATGGCGGCTTTGGCGCCTATCTGACCCTGGCCCATAACTGGGCGAATCCGGCGGCGACCAAACGGAGCTTTGAACTCTTTGCCCATGAAGTTATGCCTCACTTCCAATCCTCCGGCAGCGGTTTGCAGGCCCACGCCGACCGTGCGCAAGCAACCCGCGCCGGTCTGGCCGAGTTGCAAATGCAAGCAGTGGCCGAAGCGGCCGAACGCTATGAGAAGGAGCAAAGCCGTGTATAAGACGCCGCCGTTTGGTAACGTGCTTCAGGGCAATCCTATCGGAGGAGGTGTGAAATGACCCTACGTGCCGTTGTGATCGGCGCCGGCTGGGCCGGGCAAGGCCATGTAAACGCCTTGCGGTTCGCTGGCGTGGAGGTAGCCGCCATCTGTGCGCGCCAGGCTGATGTGACCCAAGCGGTGGCCAACCGGCTGGGCGTGCCGCTGGCTTCAACCGATTGGCGACAAACCCTGGCTGCGGTGAAACCGGAGATTGTGACAATCGCCACCCCGGCTTCCCTACGGCGTGAGGTGGTTGAAGTCGCGACGGCGCTCGGCTGTCACGTCCTTTGTGACAAACCGCTGGCGGCCACGGCGGCTGAGGCCAGGGAACTCTATACGCTGGTCCAGCAAGCCGGGGTCAAACATGCCTATGCGGCAACGCTCTACTACGATCCCAGTATCGCCTGGGTTGCTGAATTGCTGCGGGAGGGAACCATCGGCGCCCTACAGGAGATCGATGTGCTGTTCCGGCTGCCGGCATGGACGCCCTTGCGCCCCTGGACGTGGGTCGATGTGCTGGCAATGGGGGGTGGGGTGCTGAACAATGGGCAAACCCACTTCTTTGCCATGCTCGAAGCAATGCTGGGCAGCAAAGTGTTGCGTGTCACCGGCGAGGCGCGCGCCCTGCGCCACCAGGCGCCGGTCGTCACGGCCATTCATGATCTGCGGCAGATCAATGCCCATGAACCGACCGCCGCGGAAGCGGCCCAATACGAGTGGCGCGCCTGTGATGCCGATGGCGCCTTTTCGGCCTTGCTGCGCTTTGCACCACCCCACCCCCACCAACCGGAAGTCCCGGTCGCCATTCGGGTGCACATGGGCGCCCATGACCTGTCGCCCACCAATGGTTGGTACTTCTATGGGGAAAGCGGCATCCTGCTGGCTCAGGGGGTCTTTACGCTCACGGTTTCCCGCTTTAATGGGCCGAACACCGCGCCAACGCCCCTCCCTGTCCCCCAGCGTTTGCTCGACGCCCTGCCGGCCATCGGCGAAGATACAGAAAACAAATGGGCGGTATTGGCCCGCGACTTTGTGGCCGACGTGCGTGGTGAATCACATCAACCCTATCTCACCTTCGATGATGGCTGGCGCTATCAAGTGGCAATCGATGCTATTCGGGCGGGGCAGGGTTGGTGCAATTTACCGGGGTGAAGTTCAGCATTCATGACGAAAAAGGGGATTTCCAACGTGCTAGCCTACCTTGCAACCGTGCGTTCTTTCAGCCGCGATGCGCGTCTGCTCTTAGCGACGCAAGCCCTGGCCTCCATCAGTTATATTGGGATCTATCTTGTGCTTTTTAATCTGTATCTGGTGCGGCTGGGCTATGACACTGGCTTTATCGGCTGGATCAACGGCGTTAGCTTTCTATGCTTTGCGCTCTTTTCCTTACCAGCCGGCATGATCGGCGCCCGGCGGGGTGTGCGTTGGGCAGCCGTGGTGGGGCTATTGGTAGCCGGCATTGGGTTGGTGCTGACGCCGCTGACTGAATTTATCCCCACGGTTTGGCAAGCGCATTGGCTGGTCATCACCTATATTCTGGCGTGGCTTGGGGCGGCGCTCTATACGGTCAATTTTATCCCCTTCCTGGTTGGCGTAACCGATGCAGAGACGCGCAACCATGTGTTTGCCTTTGCGGCGGCAGGGGTGCCGGCCGGCGCATTTGTCGGGAGCCTGCTGGGGGGTCTGCTCCCGGGCTGGTTTGCCGGGCTGTTGGCCATTGCCCCGGATAGCGTGACGGTTTATCGCCATAGTCTGTGGTTGGGCGCCCTGCTCTTTCTGCTCACTGCGCCGCTGCTCTTTCTAACCCGCCCCTTGGCGCAGGAAGCGCAGAAGAACACAGAAGAAGAGGCTGCGCCGGCGCCCTATGGCTTTATGGTCCTGATGGCCTTGGTCATTGTGCTGCGGCTGGCCAGTGAAAGCGCCGGGAAGGCGTTCTTCACAGTCTATCTGGACACAAACCTGCATGTCCCCACCGCCTCGATTGGCGCCATCGTCGCCGTTGGGCAACTGTTAGCCATTCCGGCGGCGCTCTTTACCCCCATCTTGTTGAGCCGCTGGGGTCGCCCACGCACGATCCTGGGCAGCCTGCTTGGGATTACGATCTGTCTGCTGCCGCTGGCGCTGATTCCCCTGTGGAGTGTTGCCACCCTCGCCTATATCGCGTTGATGGTTTTCTCACTGATTGCCCAACCGGCCCTGAATGTCTACACCCAGGAAATGACCCCCAAGCGCTGGCGCGCCACCATGGCCGGCGCCGTCACGATGGCGGGGGGCATCGGCCAAGCGGTGATGTCGATGGGCGGCGGCTACTTGATCGCCGGTGTCGGCTATGGCGCGTTTTATTGGTTGGGGGCGCTGTTGGGCGCGTTCAGCGCGCTCTTCTTTGCCGGCTATCTCTACCGTTCGGCTAGACGGACACGGGGGTCTGTGTTCGCTTAGTCACATACCAAATCAAAACAACAAATGAGCTTCACACTCAACTCAGCGTAGGCCACGAATTTCCTGCACCTGTCCGTCCCGTTCATAATAGCGGATCAGCGTTGCTTGGACGCGAATAATTTTTCCCATGCGTGATGCTTGGGTTCTGAAGGGTGGTAGCTTCAATAGCTGGCGGAGTTGCAGTGGCAAATCATCTACATCACCTTGGGTGAGATCGATAGCCACCATACAATAGCCGTCATGTGGTTGAATTTTGCGCCAAAAATCATCGGCATTGATAGTAACAAAGGTTGGTCTGCGGGCAGTGAGGAGGAGTGCAGCAATGTTGTCATCCTTGACCACAGTCGTCGGACGCAACGTTTGCACATGGGTAACAGCGCCAGGATACCATGCAGCAATGGCTGCAATCAGATGATGATCTTTGAGTTGTTCATCCAGCACAAGCATGGTTCAGACCGCAAGGGGTTCCGTGATCTGTGGTGATGTGATAAAGGCGCTATTTGCCAGTGTCATTGCTTCTTGAATGGCAGCACGCGTCAAATGGGGGTCGGCATAGGCATCGACGATATAGTCAATCGACTTCCCCCTGGCAATGCGATTCAGGATAAAGCTGACTTCAATGCGCGTATATTTGAATGTTGGTCGTCCGCCACAAATCCCTGGCGCACGCACCACATAATTGCCCAAGGGAAGATAGGTGTATGGTTCACCGCCAACCATCTCATGGATCAGCGGCGCTACGGTTGATTGTACAGTCAGCGTCATCTTTTTGCTCCGACAAAGTAAGCATCAGGTGCAGTGCAACAGCAATAGTATAGCAAGAAGGGGAACAATCATGAAAATTGCCGCCAGCTTAGGTGCGCTGCCGTTTGATCGCAGCATCGATCTGTTTTTCGGTTATGCCACCTTGTTGGTGAACTGTGTTGCGAATCGCAGCAACGTCCTGGCGCAACTGTTCTTTCCTACCATACTTTTCATGTAAAGCCAGGAACGCAGAAATGGCAGCCTGTAAATCGCCATGATAGTTCTCTTGCACAACGACTTTCAAGCGCTTTTCCAGAACCGGCGGTAGATCGATTGATACCATCATCCCCCCTGTCGCAGATTGCTATAAGGCACGAATCAATAGGAGTAGTATACCAAGAAGGGAGAAAATGATGAAAATTGCTGTTGTCGGTGTTGGTGGGCTGGGTGGTTATATCGGTGGCCGCCTGGCGCACAGTGGACAGGATGTGACCTTTCTGGCCCGTGGTCAACGGCTGGCGGCACTGCGCCAGAACGGGCTGCAGGTGCGCAGTCCTGATGGTGAATTTGTGATCCGACCAGTACAGGCAACCGACAACCCGGCCGCGGTCGGACCGGTGGATCTGATCCTCTTTTGTGTCAAAACCTATGATGTTGTTCCGGCGGCGGAACCGTTGTTGCCATTGGTGGGGCCGGGAACGGCGCTGTTGCCGGTGCAGAATGGCATTGCCCATCTTGAGCAACTGCGTTCGATCCTGGGCCATGATGTTGTGCTGGGCGGCATGGCGATGATCAACGCCCACAGCCCGACTCCCGGCGTCATTGAGCGACCAGGCGGCCCCCATCACCTGGAATTTGGCGAGCTTGGGCAGGCAACGTCGGTGCGTTGTACGGCGATTGCCCAGGCGCTCACCGCAGCCGGGATTGAGGCCATTGTCGCGCCCAAGATTGAAGAGCGCATGTGGTGGAAGTTGGTCGCCGTCTGTGGTGCCGGAGTGCTTTGCCTCATGCGTGGCAGCAAGGGGCAAGTGGGCGACTTTGCGGAGACCAAGGAGCTAATGCGGCAGGTGCTGGTCGAAGGCATCGCCGTCGCTGCCGGCCACGGGATTACCCTCCCGGCAACAATGCCGGATGCGCTGTTAACCGCCTTCGCCTCCTATCCGCCTCAGTACAAGCCGTCGCTGTTGGTCGATCTGGAGCATGGCCGCCGGCTGGAGATCGAGGCGTGGAATGGCGCGCTGGTGCGCTATGGCCAGGCCGCCAGTGTGCCAACGCCGGTCAATGCGGTGATTTATGCTTGTCTGAAACCGTATGCGAACGGGGCGTTGGTATAGACAGAGGGCTTACGCACGAGGACAGAGCAGACCTCCGGGAAGGGGCCAATCGTCGTTTTGTCAATGTTGTCGGTTCCGGCCCCTTCCCGGAGGTCTGCCCGGCCCCGCACAACATGGCTGCGTAAGCGATAAAACAGCTTAAAACAAATTGAAGGAACGGAGAGAAACGATATGAAACCATTTGTCCTTGTGCATGGTGCGTGGGTCGGCGGCTGGTATTTGCGTGATATTGCCAGGGTGCTGCGCTCCGCCGGTTATGAAGTGTTTACGCCAACCCTCACTGGGCTAGGCGAACGGGTGCATTTGGGCCATCGAGACGTTGGCCTGGATACGCACGTACAAGATATTGTCAACGTGTTATTCCACGAAGATTTGCAGGAGGTGACGCTGGTCGGTCACAGCTATGGCGGCATGGTGATCACGGGGGTGGCGGAAGTTGTACCCGAACGGATCGGCCAACTGATCTACCTGGATGCCCTTGTGCCAAAAAACGGTCAATCCGCTGGCGATCTAGCCCCGGCCTTTATGCCCTACTTTGAAGAAGCGGCCCGACAGGTCGGCGACGGCTGGCAAGTGCCACACGATCCGCCCCACCCGCGCAAGTTGCCCCATCCCCTCAAAAGTCTGCAAGATCCGCTTGCCCTCACCCATCCGGTTGCCGCCCAGTTGCCACGCACCTATGTGCTGTTTACGGCGAGTTCATTTCCGTTCGCGCCCGTCTTCGCCCAGATCGCGCAAAACGTCCAAGCCGAAGGGTGGCGCTATCGCGAACTGGCGGTTGATCACATTGCGCCAGAAACTGACCCGCAGGCACTGGCCGAGTTGCTGCTTGAACTGGCGTAACCTGGATAAGCCAGAATCAAGATTTCACCGCAAAGACGCGAAGAGCACAAAGAAAACGAAAGCAACCTTTGCGTTCTTCGCGTCTTTGCGGTGAAACTCTTGTCTCTTGTTCAGGAAATTGATTCGGTAGATCCTACGATACCTTCATCTTCCGTTGAGGACGTTTTGAGGACGTTGCTGCTGTACCCTGCCATCATGGGCATTGTTCAAAACCATTGACAAAGGAGGAACCATGTACAAAATGATACTCAGCCACGAAGTAATGCCGGGCAAACTGCCGGCGTTAAACGCCTGGTTTCGCCAACGCGACCAAGAGCGCAAGCAGCAGAATCCGAACTACCAGCCACCTAAACGCTACATCACCGTCTATGGCAGCATTCACCAAGTGCTGATCGAAGTAGAGACAGAAGGTGTGCCAAACCATTTAACAGAGCGGGCCTACGCCGAACATGGCGGGGACGGGGTGCAAGCTGAATTCCTGGCCATGATTGTGCCCGGCCGCTCAGAATTGCGCCTGCTGAAAGAACTCGATCTCAGCTAATCCATCGTTCCACACGGCGTCGATAGTGATGAAAAGCAGTCGTGAGGTCGCGTGGTCTGGACGACACGACTTACGCGACCTCACGACTACGCGACAATTTACAGGAGTAGACAAATGGTTCAATTCTCAGTTTCCATTGAAGGCACCCACGGCTTGACCTGGTCACTCTGGCGGCAATTCATGCACGAAGTCGAGGAACTTGGCTTTGCCGGTTTATATCTGACCGATCACTTTCCCCACGGGCAAGCGGAAATGGAACTGATCGTCGGGTTGACCTACCTGGCAACACAGACCAAACGGCTGCACTTCAGTTCGCTAGTCTCGCCCCTCTCTATTCGTGATCCCAGGATTCTGGTGCGGCAGGCCATCGCCCTCCATGAATTGAGCGGCGGTCGCATGATTTTAGGGCTGGGTACCGGTTGGACTGAACAAGAACATCAGCGGTGGGGCTATGATCTAGGCAGCAAGGCCACCCGCGCAGACCGCTTTGAAGAGGGCTTGCAGGTGATCACCAGCCTCTTGCGCAGTGAGGAACCAGTGACCTTGGTCGGCCGCTTTTTTCAGCTACAGGAGGCGCAACTGCCGCAACGACCGGCCAGCCTCCCCATTCTCATCGGCGGCAACGGCCCACAGCGCATAATGCCACTGGTGGCGCGTTATGCGAATATCTGGAATGCCAATAACCTCTCCGCCGCGACCTTCAAAGAACGCTCTACCCAGCTTGATGCTCTGCTGCACCAAGTTGGACGCCAACCCAGTGATGTCAAACGGACGGCGTTTCTACCGGTGTTCTGTGGCCGCAATGAGGACGAGATCAAGCAGCGGCTCGGTGCGCTTTACAAAAGCCTGCCGCACCTGGCCGCCCTGCCTCTGCAGGAACAGCTTTCCCAAATGGAGCAAATCTTTACGCCCATTTTTGAACGAGCCGGTGCGTCGTATAACGTCATTGTGGCCACACCCGAAGAAGCAATTGCGCGCCTTCGTCCCTACGCTGACGCCGGCGTTGAAGAGTTCATTATACAATGGAACAATGCCAATGATCTGGAAGGGTTGCGGTTGATCGCCCAAGAAGTCATGCCACACTTCAACGAACCAGGGTTATGATCATCGCGCTATACCGCTGTTTTCCGAAAACCACGTTCGACAACAACCAGATGAGTATGATAAAATGGAAACACGTTTGATTGCGGCTAACCGGTTAATTGATTCACCCTGTGATCTTTACTCCCGAGGTAATGGATCAGGAGCAACCAATCGCTACACTGCGCGTTCACCTATTTGGTTCTCTGAAGATTACCTGGGCGGATCAGGGAGTTGATTTATCGCGTCGTCAAACTCGCGCCCTCTTCTGTCGCCTTGCGGCTGCGTTGAAGCCTCTCTCCCGCGATTATCTCTGCTTTCTCTTCTGGCCCGACCAGCCCGATACCGTAGCGCGACGCAATTTGACCAAAGTGCTGACCCATCTCCGGCGCGCACTGCCGCAACCTGATCTACTTGTTGTCTCAAGTGTGGATGTACGGCTCGATCCGCAGCGGGTTTGGTCAGACGCAGCCACCTTTGTCCAGCAGGGCTGCTTATCGCCCACGATTGAGACGCTCCAAACAAGTGTAAATCTTTACCGGGGTGCCTTTTTGGATGGCTTCATCCTGGCCGATAGCCCTGAGTTTGAAAGCTGGGCCGGCCACCAGCGCCAGTTCTTTGAGCAGCACTATCTCCAAGCGTTGGCGCGGCTGATTGATCTGACCGCCACGGCCCCTGACTATCACACAGCCATCACCTATGCCCAGCGCTACCTGGCCCATGACGATCTAGCCGAGACGATCCACCGCCGGCTGATCGAATGTTACGCGGCCAGTGGCGACCGGGGTGCGGCCCTGCGGCAGTATGAGACTTGTGTTGCTGTTCTAGAGCGCGAACTAGGGGTTGATCCGCTACCGGAGACACGCGCGGCCTACATGGCCGCGTTGAGCTACCAACCGCCCCCTGTCCACCAGGGATCCCCGGCGCTGGTGTGGTCAACGTTGCCTGGATTTGACACAACACTGGTGGGGCGGGCGCATACGCTTGCGCAACTTTCACAAAGTTTTGACAAAGTACGCCAAGGGCAAGGGCAGGTTGTACTCATCACCGGTGAAGCTGGCGTAGGTAAATCGCGGCTGCTTCAGGAATTTGCCCAGCAGGTGGCTTGTGAAGCGATCGTCCTGGCCGGCACGGAACAACCCACGGAGCAGACATTACCCTATCATGCCATTACCCAAGCACTGCGCCATGGTATCTATCTGGCTGGCATAACCCTTACCATTGAGCCGATCTGGCTGGCCGAGGCATCGCTGCTCTTGCCCGAATTGCGTACGCTCTATCCTGATTTAGCGCAACCATTGCCGACTGACCCGGCCCAAGCGCGCACCCGCCTCTTCGAGGCGCTCTGTCGCCTCCTACTGGCAATCGCTGCCGGTGAACGGCCGGTGCTACTCTGTCTGGATGATCTGCACTGGGCCGACAGCGCTACGCTAGATTGGCTCTCTTTTCTAGGGCAACGAGTGCGCAACCAACGTTTGCTGGTGATCGGGACGTATCGGAGCGAAGAGCCGGATCAGTTGCGAGTGGTGCGCCAAGGTTGCGGCCGTCTTGGTATCCTCACCGAAATTGAGCTAGACGGACTGGCAGTTCCAGCGATCGGGCAGATCCTCCAACAAGTTGACAAAAGCGGTAGTGACCACGCCCATCTGACCCGCCGTCTTCATCAAACGACCGGTGGGAATGCCTTCTTCCTGTTTGAAATTTTACAAGCCTTCACCGAGTCCGGAAAATCAGTGGATGTGCTGGCTAATGCACCGGATATACCGCTGTCACAAACGGTAACTGACACGGTTATGCGACGCTTTCGCCGACTTCGTCCGATGGCCCAGCAGGTGTTAGAGGCAAGTGCTGTCCTTGGGCTGGAATTTAGTTATGCCCTCATCAACCATACTGCAGGCCGGGGTGAGATGGAGACAATGGACGGCTTGGATGAATTGGTAAAGCGCCGTCTATTAAAGGAACAAACCGATAGCTATTGTTTCCACCATGATATTACGCGCCGCGTCATCTACCAGAGTCTCAGCCACGGGCGTCGTCGGTTGTTGCACCGCCGGGCCGGTGAGACCCTGGAAGCGATCCACACTGCTGAACTAGACGCTGTCAGTGGACAGATTGCCCGCCATTACGAAGAGGGTGGCTCACTGGCCCAGGCATTGCGCTTCTATCAACAGGCCGCTGCCGTTGCCGTGCGTATGTTTGCTAATGCGGAAGCGATGGCTCACTTGCAACGTGCGATTGGCTTATTACCGATGGCACAGCAAGATCACCGCAGGATTGCACAGCTTTACGAAGCATTGGCAGATACGTTTGTCATTATGGGGCAACATGCGATGGCGCGGCTGAATTATACAAAAACGCAAGAGTTCATTCCGCAGAGTGATATCGTTTGGCAGACACAGCTAAAGATCAAGATCGGCGACGCTTGCAGCGCTGTCCAGAATTATCTAGAAGCATTGGCCTTTTATCAGGAGGCAGATGATCTGTTGCAAACAGCGTCACTCAGCACTGAGTCAATAACCGCATCGACAAGAGGTCAAACCTGGTTTAGGCTACAATTTGCTCGAGTTGAAGTCTACTATTTCTTGAACGATCTTGCGGCAATGTCTACGTTACTTACTGACCTACAAAAACCAATACAGCAACAGGCGATTCTAGCCAATGAAATCGCCTATTATTACTCATTATCACTATTGCGCCTCAGACAGGAACGGTTTTGTGTATCTGCCGAAACGGTAGCGTTGGTGTATAGGCTGATGACACTGACCGAACAGACCGATGACCAGTTGAACAGTGCATCCAACCGGTTTAGTTATGGATTTTGCCTGCTGTGGCATGGCGATACAAGCGCGGCGATTGCGCAGTTTCAGATTGCACTCAAAGGCGGCGAAGCGACAGGTAATATTCCACTCCAGGATCGCTGTCTAGCCTATTTGGCAGTGGCCTATCGCCGGCTAGGGGACCAAGCGCAGGTCAAATTTTATACAGAACGTAACTTGATCGTCGCCCAAACCGAACAGCGTTCCGCCTATTTGGGCGTGGCTAGAGCAAGCCAAGCGTGGCTCTACTTCTGTGAAGGTGACTGGGCAGCAACCATGACAGAAGGGCAGTCGGCGCTGCAATTATGGACACATGGCAATGTGTACCCATTCCAATGGCTTGTGTATTGGCCACTATTCGCCATTGCGCTCGCCAGCGGACGGCTTGCGGATACTGTCGGAGCAGCGCGCGCCATGCTTGGACCCGATCAACAACAGTTACCGCAACCGTTACTGGATTCCTTGCAAGCCGCAATTGCGGCCTGGGAGCAGCAACAACCGCTTGCCACCACAACCCACCTTCAACAGGCGTTACAACTTGCGCGCGACGGCAAGTATTTGTAACCCAAACAGCCCGCAATTATTTGTAGACAATTTGTAGACACCTTCATGCTACCCTCTTAGCCAAGTTGAGGACAAGAATTTCTTGTCGTGGATAGTTACTTGTGTAATGTCTATCAGTTTTACAGTATCGCTAGCAAACATTCACAGTGGAGCGAGGTCAGCATGGCTGCTATTACCTTTTATGCATCATTTTTGATCCGGCTCTGGTCGACAAGAGAAGCCTCTTCACCGACTGAATATGAGTGGCAAGGCGAGTTACAGCATATCCAAAGTGGTCAGCGTTGGACCTTTACTACCTTTGATGAATTACTGACGTTTCTGTATCTTCATGCAGAAACGAGTGTCGCCAGTGAATGCGCAGAGATGTAACCCACACTGCTGAATTTCCTCAAAATCGGCACATCTAGGTAACGGACGTTATGAGGACGTTACCATTGTACGGTAAAGCGAGAATGTATGTATTTCTGACAAAATAGGAACGAAAGGAAAAACCATGTCTACCACAGCCAACCAGCAGATCATTCAACGCCGCGTCGAAGAGATCTGGAACCAAGGCAAGCTTGCGACGATCGACGAGTTGATTGCCGCCAACTTGATCAGCAACGGACAGCCGATTGGGCGTGAAGGCTTTCGGCAATTTGTGACCGCCGTGGGGACGGCCTTTCCCGATATCCATTTCACGGTAGAGGATTCGCTGGCAGAAGGCAATAAAGTGGCGATCCGCTACACCGGACGCGGCACACACCAGGGCGCGTTTGCCGGCATCCCCGCGACCGGCAAGCCAGTCCAATTTACCGGCATCGACATCTTCCGCATCGCCAATGGCCAGATGGCCGAAGAGTGGTTGATGTACGATCAACTGGGGTTGTTACAACAGATCGGCGCCATTCCTACGTAACCACCCCATACCCTGTCCCGTAGGAACACCTGACTTTAGAGAGAAAGGAAACCCAGTGCTTTCATCCTCTAGCCCTGATTTATCTTCCTTTGCGGAGATTGATCCCTATGCGTTCGGGCCAACCGCCGTTCCTTTGCATCCGCCACCGCCGCGGTTGCCGGAAGATGTTGTTGCCTGTGGCGGGCGACAAGAACTAACAACGAGTTTTCCGTTCACCGTACCAGCCTTTGTGGAAGATCTCTTGATCATCCAACTACGACCAGTGCAACGCTTATCCATGAAGATGGAGCGCTGGGTTCATACAAAAATTACGCCTGGTGATTTAATCCTTATTCCACGTGGCGAACCGCGGACATGGGAGGCTGACGGCACGGCAGAGGCGCTGATCTTAAGCCTGCCGCCAGCATTGACTAAGAAGACGGCATTACAAGATGTGGACTATGCCCCCGCTTGCCTGGAGTTCTTGCCGCGCACTGGTCACGCCGATCCGCTGGTTCACGCCATCGGCCAGGCCATCTTGGGGGAATTGCAGAGTGGTGGGTTGCTGGGAACGATCTATCTGGAAAGCCTCTTTCGCACGCTGGCGATCCACCTGTTGCGCAACCATGCCGTCTTTGCGGTGGCGCCGCCATCAACCAATGGACGGTTGTCAGCAGAGGCCCTGCGCCAAGTGCGTGACTATGTGCATGAACACTTGACGCAAGAAATTACCCTCGAAGCACTGGGCGCCTTGGTTCATCTCAGCCCTTATCATTTCGCCCGCAAGTTCAAAGAGGCGACCGGGCTACCACCTTACCAATATGTGCTGCAGTGCAGGGTGGAACAGGCCAAAACCCTGTTGGTGGCGGGCCAGCACTCGATCAGCGCCGTGGCTCATGCCGTCGGCTTTGCCGGGCAGAGCCACCTGACCCGCCATGTTAAACGTACCTTAGGTGTGACCCCTGGCGCTTTACTCCCAATGCGCAAGAATAGACAAAAACCGCGCAAGAATGAGGAAGACGACAGCCTACCGGTGTGCTAAACTTGAAACTCGACAAAAAAAAGACCTATCAGTAATGGGGCAGCTAGCCCACCTTGACCAACATTACCGCCAAGCAGTAACGACCTTTCCAACCCAACATCACGTACCTTTCTGCTACGGAGAAACCCTATGATACTACTTGTCGGTGCGACCGGCCTTCTCGGCGGCATGATTACCCGTCAACTACTCGCCCAGGGAAAAGCAGTACGCATCTTGGTGCGACAGAACTCGCCTTCGGTCGCACTAGCCCCCCAAGGCATGGCAACGGCGGCGCAAGCCTTGATTGACGCGGGCGCGCAGCCGGTCGCTGGTGACTTGAAGGATCGGGCGTCGCTGGCTACGGCCTGTGTGGGCATCGACACCGTCATCACCACGGCCAATGCCGCCATGCGCGGGGGTGAGGATACCTTTGACAGTGTCGATCTACAGGGCACGAAAAACTTAATCGATGCAGCTAAGGCCGCCGGGGTGCGCCACTTTGTCTACACCTCGGCCTTGGGCAGTGCGCCCAACCACCCCAATCCCTTGTTCGATGCCAAAGGCCAATGCGAGGTGTACCTCAAGGCGAGTGGACTGACCTATACCATCCTCAAGCCGGGGCCGTTTATGGAACTGTGGATCGGCGTCATCGTCGGGATCCCCCTGCAAGCCGGCCAACCGGTGACATTGGTGGGCGCGGGTACACGCAAACAAGCCTTTGTCGCCATGGCTGACGTGGCGGCCTATGCGGTGGTGGCTGTGGACAATCCAGCCGCCCAGCAGCAAGAAATTCTCATCGCCGGGCCAACACCCACCTCTTGGACAGACGTGGTGACAGCCGTGGGTGCGGTGGTGGGTCAGGAACTACCTATCCACTATGTTGCACCCGGTGCGCCCATTCCCCTGGTTCCGCCAGGCATGGGTCACTTACTGACGGCGTTGGAAATGGCCGATTCAGTCATTGATATGCAGAAGACCGCGGCAACCTATGGCATTCCGCCGACTGCGGTGGATGACTTTGCCCGGCAGTTTTTCGGTAAGCGGTGAGGCTGTAATGTGCTAACCGAGTAGGGGACGTTTGAAGGACGTTGTTACGCTATTCTGCAATCGGCTAGAGCAGGGCCGGATTGTCGAAGGTCGGCAGTGGGGACAGTGGGATGCGCTCGGCTTTTTACAGCAGATGGGCGCCTTGTCTATGCCAAAGATTCAATAGCACAAACCATTTGGACAGGGAAAACGTATCATGAAAAGTGCCGTCGGTGGTGTGGGAGGCTATATCGGAGGCTGTTTGGCGCAGAGTAGGCAGGATGTGATCTTTTGAAACCGTATGCCAATGGGAGACCATAACGAATGCCACCAATTTACAACCAAAAGATGACCGCAGAAATGGATGGGGACTTTGTCGTCTTCCTGATCGGGATGCGTATCAACAAACCCTGGAAGGTTCACAAGTGGCTACCCGTGTTTCTAGGGATGCTCCGCATGATTCGCGAGTTGTCTGCCCACCCCGAACTCGGTTTCTTGGGCCACACGATGTCGCCTGGCGTCATTGTGCAATATTGGCGTTCCTTTGACCAGTTGGAAGCCTATGCGCGCAGTAAAGACCATCTGCACCTGCCCGCTTGGTCCGCCTTTAACCAGCAAGTCGGCTACAGCAATGGCGATGTGGGCATTTGGCATGAAACCTATTGCATCGCACCGGGGCAATATGAAACAACCTATGGCAGTATGCCCCCCTTCGGTCTGGGCAAAGTGGGGCGGATTGTGCCCGCCACTGGGCCACGCACCACGGCACGCGCCCGCCGTGAGCATCTGTCAACCCCTACGTAAACGGTTTATCTGCGCCTGCTTCAGGAGAAAAGGAGAATAATGCGTATGTTACACCCCTTTCGGTTTGGTACTGGCGGTTTTCCTGCCGCTTCACGCACAGAGTTAGTCAACCTGGCGCGTAAGATTGAAGATCTTGGCTATGCAACTATCGTCATGCCTGACCATTTTGAGCCACAGATGAGCGTCTTTTTGTCGTTGCTCATCATGGCCGAGGCGACAACCAAGCTGCGCATTGGCACCTATGTGATCGACAATGACTTTCGCCATCCGGCGTTGTTGGCCAAAGAAGCGGCCACCCTCGATCTGCTCTCCAGTGGGCGGCTGGAACTGGGTCTGGGCGCCGGCTGGAAGATCGAAGATTACGCCACCACCGGCATCCCTTTCGACCCGCCAGGCGTGCGCGTCAGCCGCCTGATTGAGTCGGTGCAGATTGTCAAGCGGCTGTTGCAGGGGGAGACGGTTACCTTTGCCGGTGAATACTACACTCTCCAGGCATTGGTGGGCGAACCAAAGCCGATCCAGCAGCCCCACCCGCCGCTCTTTATTGGCGGTGGCAGCAAACGGCTGTTATCGCTGGCCGGGCGCGAGGCGAATATTGTGGGCCTCGTACCCAAAGCGGCCGGCGGCACCCTTGACTTTACTGACATTCTGCACACGGCGACCGCGCAAAAGCTGGCGTGGGTGCAGCAGGCCGCTGGGGAGCGCTTTGCCGCACTGGAGATCAACACCTTGGTCTTTGAGGTCGTGGTCACCGATCACCAGCAAGCGGCCGCCGAGGAACTGGGGCAGAAGTGGGGTCTGCCAGCGGACGCCATGCTCGACTCGGTGCATTTCTTGGTGGGAACCGTGGCCCAAATCACCGAAACGGTGCAACTGTGGCGGGAGCAGTTTGGCATCTCCTACGTAACGGTCTTCCCCAAAGATTTGGAGATCTTTGCGCCGGTGGTGGCGCAGTTGGCGGGGCGTTGAGGATTCTGCACAAGGCAGTCGGGCAATTGGCGCTGTAAGTCATGCAGCGAACGACGCAAGAGACCTAGCGCCTGACTTTGGTCGCTCTCTGGCCAGCCCAACCCGGCCAGGTACTCACGCGCCACGGGGCGCTGTTCACACAACAAATAGGCCAGCAAGACCAATGCTTTTTGCGAACGAAACCCAGTCAATAACTCACCATTCCGCCGAATCTCAATAGCGCCAAAGAGCCGGATGTCGAAGGCGGTCATCGGCCATACTCCTTTCGGTCGCATATTTAGAAAAATATAAATCGGATGTTGCTTATCGATCAGCGCTTGGTCGATTTCAATTGAATCACCCCGTAAACATACTCGCGTCGCAGCCAGGCTGATTCAAAGGTGCGGCGCTCCACTGGTTGCGGGGCAGCAGCAAAAGCCGGATCGTTCAAGTAAACGGTTGTGGCATCAATGCCGACGACGAGTACAACATGCCGTTCCATTGTATCCCAGTATGGTAGATCCTGTGTATCGACTGAGGTTAATACAGGAAGCTGTTGGGTCAGATATGCTTCGAGAATTGCCATATCGCCATCCCCAAAGGTAGCGGAGACGCCTACCTCATCCAGGGCGCGTAGGTTATAAAAGGAGGCGCCAAATGATTTAACTTGCAGCAAGCGTAACAACCGATCATAGCGCACAGCAACGCCGAGGTGGGTAAGCGCCATGAACGCACAGTCGGCAAGACAATCAGCCTGCTGTTTCTGGCGCGTATGTGCGACTTTTAAGATAGGCATCGGTTCGCTCTTCAATGCTGAGGATTTGTTCTGTCGATAGGGGCAAAACTTCGCCGGTTGCTGCATCAACATCCAACAGCCCTACAGTAAACGGGCCGATGTCATTCATCTTGAAGGTGACAGACACTTGCCAGATCGGGCGCGGCAGCGGCAGGAAAACAGGCGTTTCGGCGCCAAAAAGCACACCGACATATTTTGAGAGATAGCCATTAGCCTTAGCAATGGCACGCGTCGCTGAGAGTGCAGGACGGCTGCTTTTATGACGAGTCGTACCATTGCGGATGGTGACTATGTCTGTTGCCATAATCTTCTCCTATGATTACAAGCATTCAATTGCTTGCTTATTATAACATTGTTCAAGGTGGATGTAAATCTACGCATCGCACTTCGCACTACCCCAACGAGAAGAACAACACAATCAAAAAGCCGCAGCATTGAAGCTGCGGCTTTTTATCCTATATTTACTTACAGCTTACCGACGTGGACCCCGGTCGCCACCGCGTCGATCACCCCGGTCGCCGCCGCGCCGGTCACCGCGATCACCGCCTCGGTCGCCACCGCGGCCGCCGCGATCACCACCGCCACGGCGATCACCCCGGTCGCCGCCGCGATCACCACCACCGCCACCGCGTCCGCCGCGATCACGGGTTTGGGCTTCTTCCACGCTCCAGCCTTCGAGGACGGCCTGACGGCTCATACGCACCTTACCGCCTTCGACATCGACGACCATCGCCGTCAGTTCATCGCCCAGGTTGGCAATGTCTTCGACTTTATCGACGCGATAGTCGGCCAGTTGGCTGATATGCACCATGCCATCGATGCCGGGCAGGATGTTGATAAAGGCGCCGTAGGGTTCGACGCGCACCACGGTGCCAGTGTAGATCTTGCCGACTTCGACCTCTTCGGTCATGTTGGCAACCTGTTCCAACGCCTGTTCGGCCTTGGAGCCTTCGCCGGAGATGTAGACGGTGCCATCTTCTTCAATGTCGATCTTGACGCTGTATTGCTCTTGCAGGCCGCGCACTACTTTGCCACCGGGGCCGATCAGCTTGCCGATCTTCTCCGGATCGATGTGGATGGTGAGAATGCGCGGGGCAAATTCACTCATCTGTTGGCGCGGCTCCGGCAGGACATTCATCATTTTGCCGAGAATGTGCATACGACCTTCGCGCGCCTGCGATAGCGCCTGGCGGAGAATTTCAAAGTCCAGCCCCTTGATCTTCAGATCCATTTGCAGGGCGGTAATGCCATGTTCCGTGCCGGCGACCTTGAAGTCCATATCGCCCAGGGCATCTTCCAAGCCTTGAATATCACTCAGGATCTTGTAGGCGCCACTCTCCTGATCTTGCACCAGGCCCATGGCAATACCGGAGACAGGTGCGGTAATCGGCACGCCGGCATCCATCAAGGCCAATGTGCTGCCGCAGACTGACCCCATGCTGGTCGAACCATTGCTGCTCACCACTTCACTCACCACACGCAGGGTATAGGGGAAATCTTCGGGAATCACCGCCACCAAGGCTCGTTCGGCCAGAGCGCCATGACCAATTTCACGGCGGCGGGGGCCGCGCATGGGATAGGCTTCACCGGTGCTAAAGGGCGGGAAGTTGTAATGGTGCATATAGCGCTTGGCATCGGCTGGTTGCAAGTTATCCAACCGTTGGGCATCGCCGGGCGTACCCAAGGTGGCGACACTCAACACATGAGTTTCGCCACGCATAAAGAGGCCGGAGCCATGCACCCGCGGCAACTTGCCCACTTGCACACTGATCGGGCGAATTTCCGTGGTTTGGCGGCCATCGGGGCGCGTACCAGTGGCTAAAATGCGCTGGCGGGTGGCTTCTTTGACTACGGCGTCAAAGGCATCACCGACATAGAGGGTGGCGGCGGCGCCGGCTGCCACCTGGGCGGCAAAGTGCGCTTTTACGTCAGCTTGAACCGCATTGAACGCATCTTTCAAGGCATGCTTGTCAAGGCCCCCGGCCAAAGCTTCACTGACCCGCGTCGCCGCCAACGCTTTGACCGTGGTCAGGGTTTCTTCGCTGGGCAGGGCAACGGCATAGTCGGTGACTTTGGCTTTACCAACCTGCGCCTGCATGGCGTTAATCGTCTCAATCACCGGCAGCATCGACTCGTGCGCCAGCTTGAGCGCATCAAGCATCATATCTTCGGGAATCTCACGGGCGCCCGCTTCCACCATCAAGATGTTGTCGTGGGTGCCGGCCACGGTGAGATCGAGCGAACTATGTCCCATGTCAGTCGCCGTCGGATTGACAACAAACTCGCCATCGACAAAGCCAACCGTGGCGCCGCCAATCGGGCCATTCCAGGGAATGTCGCTGATATGCAGCGCAGCCGATGCAGCAATAATCGCCAGCGGCCCCATCAGGTTTTCATTGTCAGAAGCGAGAACGGTGATAATGATCTGCACTTCGTTGACAAAACCTTTGGGGAAGAGGGGGCGCAGGGGACGATCGACCAAGCGCGACAAGAGAATCGACTCATCACCGGGGCGTCCTTCGCGGCGTTGGAAACTGCCAGGAATACGGCCGGCAGCATAGAGCCGTTCTTCAAACTCAACGGTCAGGGGGAAAAAATTAATATCCGGCCTGACCTCGCGACTCATGGTCGCGGTGGCGAATAGAACCGTGTCGCCGTAACGCACGGTGACGGCGCCGCCGGCTTGTGCAGCCAGAACGCCGGTTTCGATGCTCAGGGTACGCCCACCCATTTCGGTGGTAAATACCTGTGCGCCATCAAAAAGTTGCATTGAAAACTCCTTTGTCTACTTTTGTGTACGCGCGAATAGTTCATCCCCCGATTTCCAGAGCATGAAGAAGATAGCTATGGGGAGGAGGAAATTTCACGCGTAACACAACCTTTGGCAAGGCAGCACAGAGCAACTCAGCGGAAGATAAGGGCAGAGGTACGGAACTGGAGAGTGACACCAAGTTGTTGCTTGGTGTCACTCTCCAATGCCGAACCCCGCCAAACGCAAACGGACAAAGCTCCGCATGAGGCTCTTTGAACTGCCTAAAAAAACGAACCGATAGTCATTATAAGGCCATTGATAACAAACAAGGGGCGAGGATCATTACAATCTGATCTGCTCGCCCCTTGTTTATTATCGTTAGCGACGTAAGCCTAAGCGTTGAATCAATTCCTGGTACCGATTGGTATCCTTCTGGCGTAAGTAGGCCAAATGACGCCTGCGTTGACCAACGAGTTTCAGCAACCCTCGACGGGAACCTTCATCGTGCTTGTGAGAATTGAGATGTTCGACGAGAGAATTGATGCGGGTGGTTAACAAGGCCACTTGCACTTCGGGCGAACCGGTGTCGCCTGGCGTTAGCTGATACTCACGGATCAAGTCGGCTTTTTGAACCTTCGATATAGCCATCTGGTACTCCTATTCTAGTGAGAAAACCCTGACGTTGCGGGAATAAAAAGGTTGAGTGCGACTGCCAACTGCAACCATAACGGAACACTTACCTCCTATCGCCGGATCACCGCTGTACCGGGCGCGTGATCTAGCACAATAGTTCGATCAGTGTAGCATAGTTTTGCCAAAATGTAAAATTCATTGCAAGCCGTGAGAATTAAAAGGATGAGGGGTGAAGCTGCTATTCATCCTTCATCCCTCATCCTTCATCATTGAGATTGGGGTCTATCTACTTGCTTTGGCGGGCGCGATCTGCTACGCTTTGGGCTATGGATCTGCTACGGGGCGTGATTGAACGCATTACTTATCATAATGAAGAGACAGGCTATACCGTCGCCAAGCTGACGCCGGAGGTGCGCGCCCAGGCTAATTTGGGGCAGAGCAGCTTCGGGCGCAATCACGAGGTGCCGATTGTGGGGACGTTGGTGGGCGTAAATGTGGGCGAGTCAGTCGAATTGACCGGACGTTGGACAATTCATGCCGAGTATGGCCGCCAATTTGTGGTCGAGGGAATGCGCACGGTATTGCCCGCAACAGTGGCGGGCATTGAAAAGTATCTGGGCAGCGGCCTGATTCGCGGTGTGGGGCCGGTGACGGCGAAACGCATAGTTAAGCACTTTGGCGTAGAAACGCTCACCATTATTGAAGAGCAGGCCGACCGCTTGAACGAAGTGCCGGGCGTAGGGAAGAAACGCGTCCAGATGATCATGAGCGCCTGGCAGGAGCAGAAGGCGATCAAAGAGGTGATGCTCTTCCTGCAAAGCAATGGCGTCAGCACCAGTCTGGCGACCAAGATTTACAAGTTTTACGGCGATGATGCCATTGGCATTGTACGCCAAGATCCCTATCGGCTAGCGCGTGATATTTTTGGCATCGGCTTTCTCACCGCCGATCGCATTGCCCAATCGCTGGGATTGGCGCCCGATTCACCGCAACGGGTGGCGGCGGGGGTGGCCTATGCGCTCAATCAAGCAACCGACGAAGGCCATGTCTTTCTACCTACCTCGGAGCTGGTCAAACAGGCCGGTGAACTGCTAGACGTCAGCCGCGAGGAAATTGGCCTGGGCGTGGTGCGTCTCTGGCATGATGATCAGGTGAAGGTGGCGGTGCAGCCAGGGGATGTGGAACTGGCGCCGATTGTAAACATACCGCTCGGTGACGAGATCCCGAAATTGATTGCTGAAGGCGGACATCTTTACGCTGCCGCGACCAGCACGCAAGCTCAACAAATTCTGGATGCCGAACGCGCCATCTACTTAACGCCCTTTTACTACAGTGAGCAAGGGGTCGCCAATGGCTTGCAGCGCTTAATGCGGCAGGGGGAGAGCAGCTTTGCCCGTTTCCAACAACAACGGCAGAATTGGGAAACGCTCTTTAGCGCAGCGGAGTTGGCAACTGGCTTGCGCCTTGCCCCCCAACAACGTAGTGCAATTCAGGCGGCGCTGACCCATCGGGTAACGGTGCTGACAGGTGGGCCGGGTACGGGCAAAACCACGAGTGTCCGCACTTTGCTCCAAATTTGTGACCAGTATCGCTATCGCGTCATCCTGGCCGCGCCCACGGGTCGTGCTGCCAAGCGGCTGGCCGAAACCACAGGACGTGAAGCCAAGACGCTTCATCGTTTGCTTGAATTTAAGCCGGCCGAAGGCATGGCCTTTCACCGCAACGCCGACAATCCGCTGGAAGGCGATCTGTTGATTGTCGATGAAGCCTCCATGCTTGATCTGCTCTTGACCAATCATCTGCTCAAAGCCATCCCGCCGGGGATGCACCTGTTGCTGGTTGGTGATGTCGATCAGCTACCCAGCGTCGGCGCCGGCAATGTTTTAAAGGATATTATCGCCGCCATTGAAGGCAGAGATTCAGAGATTCAGAGATTAAGAGATTCAGTCTCGTTAGCGCACCCACAATCTCTCAATCTCCCAATCTCCCAATCTCCCAATACCCAAGCCACCGTCATCCGCCTGCAAACCATCTTCCGCCAGGCCGCCGACAGCTTTATCATTACCAACGCCCATCGCATCAACCAAGGGGAGATGCCGACGGTTGACAATGAGACGGCAACCGACTTTTTCCTCTTTCGCACCGACGAGCCGGAGCGGGCGGCGCAGCTTTGTGTGGAATTGGTGCAGAGTCGCATTCCCAAACGCTTTGCCATTCCATCAACAGATATTCAGGTTCTCAGCCCAATGCACCGGGGGATTATCGGTGTGGGCGCGCTCAATGAAGCGTTGCAAACGGGGCTGAATCCGGCGGCGCCCCAAAAGCCGGAAAAGCGAGTTGGCAACCGCGTTTATCGCATCGGTGACCGGGTGATGCAGATCCGCAACAACTATGACAAAGATGTCTACAACGGCGACATGGGCGCGATCCAGGCGCTAGACCTGGAGATGCAGAAGGTGACGGTCAACATTGATGGGCGGGCAGTGGTTTACGATTTTCTGGAACTGGATGAGTTAGTTCACGCCTACGCCGTAAGTGTCCACAAGAGCCAGGGCAGCGAATTTCCAGCCGTCGTCATTCCGGTGTTGACCAGCCACTACATGATGTTACAACGCAATCTACTCTATACGGCCGTGACGCGCGCCAAACGGTTGGTCGTCCTGGTCGGTCAACCGAAGGCGATTGCGATGGCGGTGCGTAATGATAAAGTGACGCAAAGGTTTACAGGATTGCGTGAACGTTTGACGAGCCGACTAGAATCAAGCATAATAGATATGTAAATTTTTTCACAATTCCAGAAAGGATTCAGACAATGCTTCCCATTGCCGTTCAACTTTATTCTTTGCGCAATCTCCAGATGCCTTTTGATGAGGTGCTGGGTCAGGTTGCGGCCATCGGTTATACGGGGGTGGAGACGATTGGTAATCACAAACTTTCAATTGCCGAAATGCAAGCCCTGCTCGACAAACATCAGATCAAGGTCGCATCCACCCATGTGGCCATGAACGTGATGGAAAGCGACCTGGAAAATGTCATCGCCTTTAACAAGGGTGTTGGCAACGATGTACTCGTTGTGCCGTTCCTGGCCCCCGATGACCGGGGCAAGGATGGCGCCGCCTGGACGGCATTGGGCAAACGGCTGGGAGCCATTGGCGAGCGCTGTCGGGATGCAGGGATGAAATTGCTCTATCACAACCATGCTTTTGAAATGGAAAGCGTTGATGGCAAGCTCGCCATTGACTGGTTGATGGAAGGCGCCGGCGCTGACAAGTTGGGGTTTGAAATGGATCTGGCTTGGGTGCAACGAGGCGGCCAAAATGGCGTACAGTTATTACAGAAGTATGCTGGTCGCTGCCAACGGGTCCATTGCAAAGACCTGGCGCCCGAAGGGCAGAACCAGGATGAAATGGGCTTTGCCGATGTCGGTCACGGCGTTCTCGATTGGGCGGCGCTCTTGCCTGCCGCCAAAGCCGCCGGCGCCGAATGGTACATCGTCGAACACGATCTGCCCAAGGAGCCGCTGGTCAGCATCCGGCGGAGTTTTGAGTTTTTGAAGAGTAAATTGGCGTGACAAGGTAACAAGGTGAAGGGGTGACAGGGTGACAAAGTGACAAAGTGAGGATGTGAAGAGTCACTGAAGAGGAACCAAATTCAGCCTTAACTACTCAGCTCGTAGCCGGTCCGTGACCGGCGCCCCATTCGCCGGTCACGGGCCGGCTACGAGCGGGCATAGCAGTTATATTCAGCCTTACTTTCTTTTGATTCCTCTCCATTACCCCTGTCACCTTGTCACCCTGTCACCCCTTCACCTTGTCAGAGTGTGAAGAAGGAGCAACCTATGGCCAGAGAAGCAATGTTCGCCGGTCTCGTTGTCGATGAAAGCGGACGGGCGGCAGAAGTGACCAAAGTCGGTGAGAATGCCTGTTATGTGGTGCTGGATGATGATTTCCGTCGCCATATTGATGCCGAGGGGGTGGATCGCCAGGTATTGCGCTTTATGCGCGAGCAGGTGGATGACCATCGCGATCTGGCTGTAGAGCAGATGCTCAATATGTTGGGCAAGGATGACATTTTTACCAAGGTGGCAGTGGAGTCTTCGATCAACAACATTGAGAAGAATGTCGGTCAGCCGATCCCCGAAGAGGCGCGCCAGTGGATGGGGATGCTGGGCTTCCGCATTGTGATCGACTTTCATGGCAATGTGGTCGATATTGAGATGCCGGCCGGCGGTGTCGTCGATGATGACGAGTAGCGCGGGTACGCAACAAGCAGTAAGTGTTTGTCAGCAAATTGACCGTTGACAAAGGATATAGAATCTGTTAATGTGTATAAAAAGAAAAAATCATACACATCAACGGAGACAAAGCCATGCGTACCAATATTGTCATTGATGACACACTCCTATCTGAAGCGCTCTCTTGCACTGGGTTGTCAACCAAAAAGGCGGTTATTGAAGAAGCGTTGCGCACCCTGGTGCGGTTGAAATCCCAAGAGCAGATTCGTTCTCTGCGTGGTCATCTGCGCTGGGAAGGGGATCTACATGCCATGCGCGAGAGTCGTGTGGCCTATGAAGTCAACACCCAGGCCATAGAGGCCACCGGGGAGGTTGACAGCAATGTGGATCGTTGATTCTTCGGTCTGGATCGACTATTTCAATGGCAAAGTGACCCCCAAGACCGAAGCGTTGGATCGGGCTTTGGGTCAACAGGAGTTGGCAATCGGCGATATTATCCTCACGGAAGTGCTGCAAGGCTTTCGCCATGACCGTGAGTTCGACCAGGCGCAGCAAGCCATGTTGCGTTTTCCCATTTTTGAAATGGTGGGCGTGGAGATTGCCCTACGCAGCGCCGCCAACTATCGCCGCCTGCGCAAACAGGGACTGACCGTGCGCAAAACGATTGATTGCGTCATCGCCACCTTTGTCATCCAGCGCGGCTTTCAGCTCCTCCATGATGACCACGATTTTGAACCATTCGAGCGCCATTTGGGTCTCCAATGTGTGAAGGTATAACGACTCATGAATGCCGGTCAATCGCTTACGCTAGAGATTTGTGTTGATTCCGTTGAAGGCGCGCTGGCGGCTCAAAGCGGTGGCGCCCAGCGGGTTGAACTCTGCGACAATCTGCTGGAAGGGGGCACCACCCCCAGCGCCGGTATGATTGCCGTTACCCGTCAACAAATTGGGATTGGTCTTAACGTCATCATTCGACCGCGTGGCAGCGATTTTTGTTATTCCGACCTGGAATTTGCCGTCATGCAGTATGACATCACGCAGGCCAAACAACTGGGGGCGGATGGCGTTGTTATTGGCTTGCTCAACCCGGACGGGACAATCGATAAAGTGCGCACGGCTGCGCTGATTGAACTGGCGCGACCACTCAGCGTTACCTTTCATCGGGCGTTTGATATGGCTGTCGAGCCGCACCAGGCGCTAGAAGACCTCATCAGTCTGGGCGTTGATCGTGTTCTCACTTCCGGCCAGGAAAGTTCAGCGGTGGAAGGGCTGGATCTGATTGCGGCGCTCGTGCAACAAGCAGGAGAGCGCATCATTGTCATGCCGGGCGGCGGCGTCAATGAGCGGAGTATCCACAAAATTGTCCGCCAGAGCGGGGTGCGGGAAATTCACCTGAGCGCCCGCAGTAGTGTGGAAAGCGCCATGACCTATCGACGCAGCCACGTCTTTATGGGCGGCACGTTGCGACCACCGGAGTTTAGCCGCCAAATTGCGGACAGTGAGCGGATTAGAGGTATCATCAGTCATTTTTAACCACAACAACCATCCTTACATCAACCACCAACAGAGTACAAACCACCATGCAACTACTCGACCATCCCATCGGCAACTACCGCTTTTTCACGGGCATTGCGCCCTATTCGGCAGGCGTTGTGGCCATGCCCGGCTACGAAGTCATTCGTGTAACTTTGCATGAACCGATTCCCTATCGTCAGGGTTTCGATCTGATTGAACGCCATTTGACGGCGCTGGGCCGACCGCGTCAGGCGCTCTGTGCAATAGAATTGCGGCTACCGGCGCCCCGTTCCTTCACTGGCTTTATTGATTTTAACCGTGACTATCGCGCCATCCTGGCCGATTGGCAGATTTTGGTCGGCGACCACAATCCGGTGGCGCGCACGAATATTGCCCCGGCCTTCGCCCCGCCGACAGAACCGTGTATGTATGCCTTTTCCTACACCGTTCCCGGCGCCACGGCGCGACCCACCTTTATTGTCGCCGGTGCCGGGGACTTGAATGACCAGGCCAACCTGACCCCAGCGGCGGTGGTGCGTCCCGGCGAAACGTCGGCCCACGCCTTGGCCGAAAAAGCGGCGACGGTGATGGGGGTGATGGAAGAGCGGCTGGCCGGGTTACAGATGAGTTGGGATGCAGTGACTGGGGTGACAATCTACACGGTCTATCCAGTACGCCCGCTGTTGGTCAACGGCATCTTGCGCAAGATTGGGCCGGCGGCGGCGCATGGCATCCACTGGTACTACAGCCACCCGCCCATCGCCGATCTGGTCTTTGAGATGGATGTGCGTGGCATTTGGCAGGAGTTACGCTTGTAATGGATAAAGCGCTTGTACGGGCCAGCAAATTTTTGAGTTTGGTGTTGCGGCATGAACCGCAACGCATTGGCATTGTGTTGGATAGCGCCGGTTGGGTTGCGGTGGATGAGTTGCTCGTTGCCGTCAACCGGGCCGGCGTGCCATTGACCCGCGCCATGCTCCAACAGGTGGTCGATGAGAATGACAAGCAGCGTTTTCGCTTTAGCGACGATGGGTTGCGCATTCGCGCCAGTCAGGGTCATTCGGTGGAAGTGGCGCTTGAACTGCCAGCCAAAACACCGCCAGCTTTGCTCTATCATGGTACGGCGACGCGCTTTCTGGCAGCCATTCGCCAACAGGGATTATTGGCGCAGAGCCGGCAACAGGTTCATCTGTCGGCAGATCACGACACGGCTGTCAAGGTTGGGCAGCGGCATGGCAAGCCGGTGGTTTTGACGGTCAAGAGCGGTGATATGCACGGTGATGGCTACCTTTTTTATCAGGCTGACAATGGCGTCTGGTTAACCGACCATGTGCCGCCACCCTACCTTGTGATTCCCGATGCGGTTTGACATTGAGGCAGATTGCGCTATACTAAACGTATGGACATCCAACGATACTACCGGCAAGCGACGGCGCAGGAAATCGCATACTACACGGAGATCCTTTATCCACTCCAGGACAAGGTTTTTGAACTGGCGCGCCTGTATGACCAGAAGCTCTACTTGACTGGCGGCACGGCGTTATCCCGCTTTTATTTTCAGCATCGGTTGTCTGAAGACCTCGACTTTTTTACAACCACAGACGATCTAAAGCTCATTGCCAACGACCTCCGCTTACGGCTGATTGCCCAAGGTTATGAAGTTGAAATGGAGAAGTTAGACATTTACTTTGCGCGTTTTTATGTGATCCATGCCGGTGCGACGTTAAAAGTAGAATTTGTCAAAGAATTCCATTTGATTGACCCCTTACAGCAGACAGCGTACGGCATTTATATCAACAGTTTAGAGGATATTGGCACCAACAAGATTGCGGCTTTTGAGGCTCGGGCGGCGATCAAGGATATTGTCGATCTCTACTATCTGACACAACGCTTGTCTTTCCCCCGCCTCTTCCAATTAGCGGATCACAAGCGGATTCCGGTCGCTTATGAGCAATTATTGACGTTGAACGTTACAGGTATCACTGGGCAGGCGCTCTTGGTGGATGAAATTTCAGCCGAGCGGCTTGGGGCTTTTGTTGCAAAACTGAAGAGCGAAACCGAAGCCGAGATTAAAAAAAAAGAGTTGAGTCGCGCCGCGAACCTTGAGCCGCTCATTCACCGCTTATTGTGGGAATTTCCGCCAGAGCGGCGTTCGCTCAATGTGTATTCGATCCCTGTCCTCCAACAACGCCTCCATACGTTGCCATTACCCGACCGTCGCGCCCTGGCGCACCGGTTGGCAATGCTCCACCAACCATCCAATTAACACCTAGTCTGGACGAAAAATGCACCTTTTTGCTTTGCCTGATTACCCAACCACCTTTTGGGTAGTGGCTGTCTTTGTCATGCTCTTGACCGGTTTGAGCAAATCGGGTTTTGGCAGCGGTTTTGGCGCCCTCGCCACGCCGTTGCTGGCCCTCACCATTCCGGTGGCGGATGCGGCGGCGCTGCTCCTGCCGCTGTTGATCATCATGGATATTTTTACTGTACCCTACTATCGCGGGCGCTTTCACTGGGGTCATTTGCGGATTTTGATGATTGGCGCGCTCATTGGCATTGCCGTTGGCGGCTACTATTTTAATGCGTTGAGTCATAACGAACGGGCGATGAAGATGGGGATCGGCGCGCTGGCGGTGCTGTTTGTCGTGCTTCAGGTGGGACGCTCGTTGGTTTTCGGCGCGCTTCGTGATCAACGCCCGCCCCGCGCCATTGGGTGGCTGATGGGGGCGGTGGGCGGCTTCACTTCGACCATTGCCCATGCCGGCGGGCCGCCGGTGACGATCTATCTGCTGCCGCAAGGGTTGCCGCGCGATCAATTTGTGGGGACGACGGCGCTGCTCTTTGGGCTGATCAATGTCGTGAAACTGGTTCCCTATTATTCTCTGGGCTTGCTGCGGGTGAGCAATATCACGACGATTCTTCTGCTAGCCCCGTTGGCGTATGTGGGTGTGCGATTGGGGGTATTTCTGAATAAGCGCTTTACGGATAAGTGGTTCACCCGCTTTGTCTATGCGTTTTTGTTCATGACCGGTCTGGAGCTGTTGACGGGGTCGAACCTGGTCGATTTGTTCTTGACTTTGTGGTGAGGCTGGCTATAATCGGGGGCAGGTAGCACCGCAAATCAGGGGATTTGCGAATTGCTTTGCGTTTTGTAGCGCTTTAGGTTCGCAGAGATCGCAAAGGATTCGCAGAGAGACACAGAGAGCTTTTTGCGCATTTGCCCTGTGAGTCTCTGTGACCTGAAGCGTTACAAAGCTGGAGAAATGATGAGCAACGGACGCGCCCGCTATGTGTGGGACTATGACATAACCCAAGAACAATTTGACGCCATGCTCGAAGGGTGCTATGAAAACGGCCCGCTCAATCGCGACTGGGCGGCGGTGCGGCTGATCGAATGGGCGCCCTACGCCGAGATGATCCGCCGGATTGGGTATAAGGCGCTGGTGGAGAATTGGCCGCGCTGGCGGTCACGGTTACGCTCTGAACAGCAGAAGCGCTCGCTCGATTTTGTCATGAAGTGGTTGCCACAACACCATCCCGAATTGTTAGGCTAAAGCACGCGGGGCAAAATGACGAAAGAACAATTTGTCGGCACCTGGCAACTGATTGCTTCGGAATTTCGCCGTTTGGATGGGACGAGCCTCTATCCTTACGGGCCGGACGCCAGCGGTACGCTTTATTACGATGCGGCGGGCAATATGGCTGTGCAATTGATGCGCGCGGATCGACCACTTTTTGCCGCTGGTGATCGACAACAGGGAACACCGGAAGAAATCAGGGCCGCCTTTGACGGCTATCTTGCTTATTTCGGGCGCTATGAAGTCGACGAAGCGGCAAAGATCGTCATCCACCATATAGTCGGTTGCAGCTTTCCCAACTGGATCGGTCAGCCGCAGAAACGCTTTTTTGCCTTTGCAAGTAATCAATTAACCCTCAGCACGCCACCGCTGCCGGTGGGCGGTACAACCATCATTGGCATGCTACAGTGGCAACGCAGCAAATAAGCCAAACAAAGTACGCTTGGCCGAATAGAAATGAGAGATGGTTGAGACAAGGTTGAGAGATGGTTGAGACAAGATTGAGAGAGTTCACCAACTCGCAGAGACGCAGCGCCAGGTAAGCACGTGAGAACCCCAGGGATAGTCCTCACGCCAGAATACCCAGTCTACACCACCCCACGAACGACGATAATTGCACTACAACCAAGCCTTGTACTTCGGTAAAGAACGCCATTATTGTATAATCTCCTACCAAAGGTGGCTGTCCAGTAGCAGACAATTGACTGTCCGCTACTGGACATTTGGTTGTCACCGTTTGCGGATCACCATTCATTCGCTGCCATCATCAAGGACACACCCCGATGGAAACACCTACGGCCTTTATTGCTGCTGACCGCGCGGCTGCGCTCGCTGGCACGACAACGCTACCAGAAACGATGGAAGGATCGGTGCTTTTTGCCGATATTTCCGGCTTTACCGCGCTGCTGGAAAAACTGGCCGCCCAGCTCGGACCGACCGAAGCCGCCGACCAACTCACGACCCAAATCAATCTGGTCTTTGCCGATCTCATCGATCAAGTGGAACAATTTGAAGGTGTCGTTGTCAGCTTTGGCGGCGATGCCCTTTCTTGTTGGTTCCATCTGGACAATGGCTGCCGGGCAACCGCGTGCGCCCTGGCAATGCAAGTGGCGATGACAAAGTTTGCCCAGATTGAATTGGCAGACGGCACGACCGTCACCCTGGCGCTTAAAGTCGGGTTGACCAGCGGAACGGTGCGCCGTCTGGCCGTCGGTGATCCAGCCATTCAATTGCTCGATGTGATGGCCGGCGCCGCTATGCTGGAACTTGGGGCGGTGCTACAGGATCTCGAACGCGGGGAGATCAGAGTCGGGTCGGGCGCACTGCAACAGATTGAAGAAGAATTAGCGATTAACGCCTGGTATCTGAACGAACATCAAACAGTGGGGACGCAATCAATTGCCAGGGTGACCGGCTTTCGGCCTAAAGGGTTGCCAGCAACCGCCAACCCAACTTTCGTGTCGGCGCCAACCGAAACCACCCCCATTGTGGATGAAGCACTCTTGGGGGATTGGTTGCTGCCGCCGGTCTATGACCGGGTACGCCAGGAACAAGGGCGCTTTCTCAACGATCTACGTCCCGTTGTCGTGCTTTTTTTGCAATTTAACGGCCTGGATTATGTCAATGATGAGCTGGTGGGGGCCAAGCTGGATGCCTTTGTGCGTTGGGCGCAACACTGTCTGGCTCGCTATGAAGGTTACCTGCTCAAATTGACCATTGATGACAAGGGCAGCTATTTGTTGGCAACCTTTGGCGCCCTGGAGAGCCACGACGACAATGCCGAACGTGCCGCCGCGGCAGCCCTGGATCTACGCCACGCGCCCGAAGAATTTTCGTTTATCACCAGCGTCCAGATCGGCCTGCACCAAGGGCGTATCCTGGCCGGCGCCTTTGGCAGCAAGAAACGAGCGGCTTACGATCTGCTGGGCAGCGCCGTCAATTTAACTAACCGCCTGATGACCAGCGCCGCTCCCAACCAAATCCTGGCCTCCAAACGGATTATTGAAGCCGTCTGCGATCACTTTCAATTTGGCCCGCCGACCTTGACGCCGCTCAAAGGGGTCGGCGATCGCTATCTTTATGAATTGCGGGATCGGTTGCCGGTCAGCCTGCCGATTTATGATGAGCCAATCTTGGAGCGGGAAGCGGAGTTGAACTTTTTGTCCCAGATCCTGGAGCAGGTCTTTGCCAGTCAAGGGCAGATTGTGCTGATCGAAGGGGAGGCCGGCATTGGCAAAAGCCGTCTGGTGGCTGAATTTCGCCGGCGGGCGACCACCATCGGTTGTGTGGTGGCAACGGCGGTTTGTGAAAGTTTTAGCCGCGAAAATATCTATCAATCCTGGCAGCAGATTCTCTTTACCTTGCCGTCGATTGCGGCAGAGGATTCGCTGGCCATACACGACCCCTTGCTGAGTACTTTCTTGGGGCTGACCTTTATGCCAGGCGCAACGAAGGGGGCGCACCTATCGCCGCAACAGCAAGCCACCACCTTTGCCCGGATTACCGATCTGCTCCTGACCGAGGCGCACCAACGCCCGCTGATCTTGATCTTTGAGGATATTCAATGGCTTGATCAGGCTTCGGCCAATCTCCTCAAAAGCTTCTATCAGCAGATCGCCCCCGTACCAGTGTTCTTGCTCTTTATTCAACGCCCGACCAGCAGCGACAGCGAACAGTTGCTCGCCACGCTCTCGCCTCTAGCCAATTTTCACCATCTGACCTTGTCACCACTTTCCCATAACGTAATTCAGGCGGTCATTGAAGATCAGTTGGAAGGCCGGGCATTGCCGCTCCTGCTGGCCTTCATTGCCATGCGCGCCCAGGGCAATCCATTCTACGCCGAAGAGTTGTTGTTGGCGCTCTATGGCCTCAACCTGCTGGTCTATCGGAAGGAGAGCAACGAGTGGGATCTAGGGCCAACGCTCATTGCCCGGCTGCAAGCGGAAAATTGTTTGCGCAAAGAGCCGGTGAGCGGCGAATGGGTGCTGGCAGTCAATGCCGCGTTAGCTACGATCGATCTGGGCATCTCCGATGCACTTCACCAGCTTGTGTTAGCCGCCATTGATGATCTGCCAGAAGCGTGTCGCCAGATTGTGCAGATTGCCAGCGTCATCGGCGGCGCCTTTACCAGCACCTTTCTGCAACAGATCTACCCATCGCCCATTGACCTGCCAAGTTTGTGTGAGCAATTGCAACTTTTGGTGCGCTATCAATTACTGGTTCGGCTGAACGTTGATGGCGAGGAACAATATGAACTTCGCCGCCATTTGACGCAAGCCGTTGTCTATGCCACGATGGTCGAGACACAGCGACAAACGTTACACGCCGCAGTCGCGCAAGCAATCGAGCGCAGCCGACCAACGGCGCTGACACTTCTGGCGTATCACTTTAGCCGGAGCCATTTGACAGAAAAAGGCTGCTATTATCTGGCACAAGCCGCCCAGATCGCCCGCCAGGAGGAAGCCAATCAAACGGCGTTCAATTATTACAATCAACTCTTGGCGTTGGACGAAGCGTGGCCCTGGTTACAGGGCAAAATTGAGGTAGCGCACATCCTGGGTCTCCGCAGCGAAGAAGAGCAGACCCTCCGCAGATTAGCAGCATGGCCGACGGCGCCACGCTTCACCGTGCGCTATTTGTACGCCCAATACTACGCAGCGATTGGTCACTATGAGCTGGCCGCACAATTCGCTGCACAAGCCTTAGCCAGCGCCGAAGAACAAGCAAACCCGCTCGACCAGGCGCGCACCTGCGTTTTGTTGGCCTTGATTGCGCGCCGACAGGGCAACTATGAACAAATCCAAGCCCATTGTGAGACGGCGCTGGCGCTGTTACAAAAACCGCACTTGCCTGCGGCGGAAAGGGATCGGCTCCTGGTTGACCTGTACAATCATTGGGGGTATGCCCATCGGCAACAGGGGGCGTATCCACAGGCGCAACTCTATAGCGAACGGGCGCTTCAGCTCTGCTATGTGCGGGGCTATCGGCGCGGGGAGGCGGCGGCGCTGAACACGCTGGCGGCGATTGCCTACTACCGGCGGGAGTTTGCCGATGAAGAACGCCACCGCGAAGCGGCGATCCAGATCCAGCGTCAGATTGGCGACCTGCCCGGCGAAGGGGTCAATTTGTATCATCGCGCGCTGGTTCTCTATGAGACCGGCCAACTCGAATCAGCGGAACGGTGGGCGCTGGCGGCGCTGCAAATCCACCAGACCACAGAGGATCTGCGCGCAGAGCTAAATGTACGCAATCTGTTGGGTCTACTCTATGCGCAATTTGGCGAAGTTGGAGAAGCGACCACGGAATTACAGCACAGTTTGCAGATCAGTGAGCAGATCGGCGACGAAGCAGGCAAGGCGTATACGCTCTGTCATCTTGGCGTCGTCCTACGCGATTGGGGGCGCTTACGGGTGGCCGCCGAATATCTGGAAGAGAGCTGGCAACTGGCCGACAGGCAAGGAGATCGTTACCTAAGCGCCCTGTGCCAAAGTCATCTGGCGCTTGTCCGCTTGTTGGAGGAGAAATTTGAAAGAGCCATTCAGCTTGCCCAACAAGCGCTGAACGAACGGGAAGCGTTGCAGGCGCCCAACTTAACCACCGGCGATCTAACCACACTGGCGCGGGCCTATTGGGGGTTGGGCAAAGATGAACAAGCGTTGGACTATGCCGAAAGAGCGCTCGAACGGCTGACCGAAAGTTACGCCGTCGGGGTGGAATTCCCCCACCATGATTACTTCCATTGCGCCACTGTGCTGCGCCGCGTCGGTCGCTTTGCGGCGGCCTATGATGCCCTTCAGGCCGCCTTCAAAGGGTTAACCACACGGGCGGACGGCATCAGCAACCCGACACGCCGCCAGGCTTTTCTAGCATTGCCACCAGTGAACAGTGAAATCATGGCCGCTTTCGCCTAAAGCGCCCCATTATGACGGAAGGTTCATGCGGCTATCACGTTCGGCTTGCACGCGTGGTAGGTCGAGGATGGTGAGGACGCCATTGTCAAAGGCCACTAATTCCCGCACACTCCACTCACCCAAGATTTTGTTCACCCATTGGCGCCGTGCGCCGATCAATGAAGCCAGTTCGTCTTGGGTTAGCCCCAGGTTTAGCACATAGCGTTTCCCCGGCGTCACCACCTGGCCCAGTTCTTCGTTGTAGAGCAACAAGAAATGGAGAAAGCGCCCGGCCGCGTCCATGCGCGCCAGACTTTCGGCATACATGGAAGTCCAGCGCACCTTCTGCACCACCTGACGCGCCAAGGCCAATGCCAAACCAGGGATGTGGGTCAGATGATGGAAACAACGCTCTGCCGACATCTCCAACAAGGTGCAAGCAGTGATGGCCTCCGCAGTGGCCGAACGGGGTTGCCCATCCAACAAGCTAAACTCGCCCAAGAGCTGACGGGGCGCCAGAATATTCATCGTTGTTTCATCGCCACTAGGGCTAAGGTGATAGACGCGCACCGTGCCACGCATGATCACAAACAGGTTGCGCCCCTCGTCGCCCTGGTGAAAGATCACGTCACCGCTGCGATAGGAACGCTGGCGAAAATCTTGGGCAACCTGGGCCAACGCGCCCTGATTCAGATCGCGAAACAGGGCTGTTTCTTGTAAAAAGGTGATGACCGTTGGTGCAACGGCTGTAAGTGTCGCTTCCGGCATGAGGTTCCCCTTATCCCCTTTGATTGCTACCGTAGACAATTGTCCACTAGTGGACAGCAAAAGTTTTTCTACATGACAGCAAACAACTAGCGCACTGCCTAAACTACATTGTCCAAGCAATAGTGCAGGTCATTTTGATCCTACGAAAGTGAGGTTAAGATGCAAAAAACTGAAGAAATCCTAACACATATTTTGCATATTATTCACAATTTTGCAAATAGGCTATTCTGGTGTTCAGCCATCTGGTATTACTTTGTCATGCCGCGAACAGAAAACGGAATCGGTTTACACAGACGGGGGAGGCCAATATGACGCCTTTTGGTTGGCTCTGCCTGAGCCATTTCGTGGCGGATTGGATGTTGCAAAGCGACTGGATGGCTTGCGGCAAGCGAACAAGTTTTACCAATGTGGCTGGGTTGGTTCATTACACCATCTACACACTCCTCACAACCTTCACCTTATTCCTCATCGCCCCCGATCTAAAGGTCACGCTCTACTTACTGATAAGCGGCTTTATCTTTCTCTCCCACTGGTTGATTGATGGCACAAATCTAGTACAACAGTGGATGCGTTGGGTCGGACAGCGTGACCAGGCCATGGTGCGACTGGTTATCGATCAGACGCTGCACTTGTTGGTGTTAAGTGTTGTGGCAACTGTCTGTTGCGGCTTACTGTATCTACGTTAATTATTTTCTGCAAAGTGGATGTTCTACCCCCTGTGAACATGCACCTTTTTTTATTACCGATTATAATTTCCAAGCAAGCCGACCAACTATCAGTAGAGCGCAACGTAACCTCGCTTGTACTAGACCGACTGCGGACTACGCGACGATAGGACTACGCGACTGCGGACTACTGACTATTTCATTTGACCGAACGGGAGTTTCTATGTCACTTGTTCAATCCGCCCCTCGTTTTACTGCGGCGGAAGCCCTTGGCTTTGCCCAACAATTATATGGCATAACCGCCACCGCCACGCTGCTCACCAGCGAGCGGGATCAAAACTTTCTGCTGACGACGGCTGATGGCCGCCAGTATGTACTGAAGATTGCCAACGCCCAAGAGGAGCGCGTCATCCTCGAATTGCAAAATGCCACGCTGGCCCATGTCGCCACCCAGAGTGACATTCCCGTAGCGCACCTGCAACCGACGGTTGATGGGCAGCAGATTGCCACTGTGACCGGGGCTGCGGGCGCCAGTCATCTTGTCCGCCTCTTGACCTATCTGCCCGGCAAGCCGTTGGGGGCGGTCAAACCCCATGCTCCGGAACTTCTTAATAGCTTGGGCGCCTATCTAGGCAACCTTGATAAAGCACTAGTCTCCTTCGATCATCCCGCCGCCAACCGGGAGTTGCAGTGGGATTTACAGCAGGCGATCGCCGTCATCAACCAGTACAAAGGCGAGATTGCTGACCCCGCACGCCGCCAGTTGATAGAGCAACAACTGGCGTACTTCCAACAACACGCCGCGCCGCTTCTTTCCCAGGTGCGCACCAGCATCATCCACAACGACGGCAATGATTACAATGTCCTGGTTGGCGATCAGGCCGGGGGCGGGCTGTTGGGGCGCAACAAGGTCATCACCGGCGTCATCGACTTTGGCGACATGGTGCGCACCTACACCGTCAGCGAACCGGCGATTGCCGCAGCCTATGCCATGCTCGACAAAGCCGATCCGCTGGCGGCAGCGGTGGCGTTGGTGCGGGGCTATCACGCCGTCTATCCGCTCACCGAAACGGAAATTGCCGTGCTTTACCCGCTCATCTGTATGCGGCTCTGCATGAGTGTTTGCATTTCGGCGCACCAACAGGCGTTGCAACCGGAAAATCGCTATTTATCAATTAGCGAGGCGCCGGCTTGGGCGCTGCTGGAAAAGTTGGCGACCCTTGCGCCCGATTTTGCCCATTACACTTTCCGTCATGCCTGTGGGCTGGAACCGTACCCGCAGACGCCGCAGCTAATCCAGTGGTTACAAGCTAACCAACAAAGCTTTGCCCCGGTAATCGATTATGATCTGCGCACCGAGCCGGTTCTAGTCTTCGACCTGAGCATCGGCAGCCCACTGGTCGCAGATCTGGACAATCCAGCCGACACCGCCGCTTTTACTGAGCGGCTCTTTGCCGAAATGAAGCGGGCTGGCGTCAAGGTTGGCGTGGGGCGGTACAATGAACCACGCTTACTCTACAGTGCTGAGGCGTTTCGCCAAGAAACCGATGAACTGCCAGAGCGTCGCACGGTGCATCTGGCCATTGACCTGTTCTTGCCGGCTGGCGCGCCCATTTATGCGCCAATCGAAGGAGCGGTCCATAGCTTTGCCAACAATGCCAACTATCAAGACTATGGCCCAACCATTATTTTGCAACACACCTTACCCCCTCCCGACCTCCCCCAGTTTGGGGGAGGAGTGACGGCCCCTCCCCCAAACTGGGGGAGGTCGGGAGGGGGTCTAACTTTTTACACTCTCTACGGTCATCTGAGTGAAGAGTCGTTGACCGATCTCTACCCCGGCAAGCTTATCGGTAAAGGCGAACGTATCGGCAGCATTGGCGACTACCCGATCAATGGCGACTGGCCGCCCCATCTCCACTTCCAGGTCATCACCGATCTACTGGGCGACTGCGGCGGCTTTAACGGCGTGGCTGCGCCCAATCAACGGGCGGTTTGGCTGAGTCTTTGCCCTGATCCAAACCTCATTCTGCAAATCCCGGCGACCGCCTTTCCTGAAACGCACAAGCCCAAGCGTGACTTGTTGGCGACCCGACGCAAACATCTGGGGCGCAACCTGAGCATCTCCTACCAAGAACCACTGCACATTGTACGCGCCGCCAAACAGTTTCTTTATGACATCGATGGCTATGCGTACCTGGATGTCGTCAACAATGTCTGTCATGTGGGCCACTGCCATCCCCATGTGGTGCGGGCGGCGCAGCGACAGATGGCAGTTCTCAATACTAACACGCGCTATGTTTATGACGGCTTGACTGAGTATGCCGAACGGCTCTGCGCCACCTTGCCGGAACCGTTGCGCGTCTGCTTCTTTGTCAACTCCGGCAGCGAAGCCAATGATCTGGCGTTGCGGCTGGCGCGCTCCTACACGGGTCACTACGACACGATCTGTTTGGATGTCGCCTATCATGGCAACCTCAACTCGCTGATCGACATCAGCCCCTACAAATTTGCCGGCCCCGGCGGCAAGGGCGCACCACCGACCACTCATATTGCCCTCATGCCCGATCCTTACCGTGGTCGCTACACCGGTATGGGCTGGGAGACCGGGGCCAAGTATGCCGACCATGTGCGGGAACTGGTGGCGCAGGTACAGGGCAGCGGCAAGAGTGTCGCGGCCTTCATCGCCGAGTCCGTGTTAGGCTGTGGCGGACAGATTGTCTTGCCCGATGGTTATTTGGCCGAAGCATATAAGTATGTGCGTTCTGCTGGTGGCGTTTGCATTGCCGATGAGGTGCAGGTTGGCTTCGCCCGCGTCGGCACCCACTACTGGGGCTTCCAGACGCAAGGGGTTGTGCCGGATATTGTAACAATGGGCAAGCCAATCGGCAATGGGCATCCGCTAGGTGCCGTGGTGACAACGCCGGCCATTGCCGACGCCTTCGCCAACGGCATGGAATACTTCAATACCTTTGGCGGCAACCCAGTTTCGTGCGCCGTGGGGCTGGCGGTGTTGGATGTGATCGAGCAAGAGGGGTTGCAGGCGCATGCCTTGCGCGTTGGCAATCGCTTGATGGACGGCTTGCGGGCGTTGATGCCCAAGTATCCATTGATTGGTGATGTACGTGGGCTAGGGTTGTTTGTCGGCGTCGAGTTGGTGTTGGATCGAGAACGGAAGACACCTGCCGGCGACCATGCCGCCTATGTCGCCAACCGGATGCGCGACCACGGCATTCTCATCAGCACCGACGGGCCGGATCACAATGTTCTCAAGCTCAAGCCACCGATTGTTTTTGACGAGCAAGATGCAGATCGATTGGTGGCGACGTTGGACAAGGTACTGGCAGAGGACGCCGTTACGTTGTAGGTCTCCTGTAACAATTCAACGGAGCTTCGCCTCAATTATCATCACGCTTAGGAACCACTAAATACTCCGTGTTTAGTCTTTGGGCAACCTTAAGAGACTAAACACGGATAGAAGCAACACAGAGTGGTGAGCTAACCTTATGGCGTCACATCCGGCAGGTTATCAACATCGACACCCATTGATCGCAGAATTGCCGCGTACCGTTCGGCACGTTCACGTTCGGCGCGGACAAATGGTGAGGCAAACGAATTATAGACTTCATCTGTCAATAGGGCCGCAGCATTGGGCAAATGGTACAAATCGGCTGTGCGGAATTGAAAACCGGGCAAGACGCACGACTGAATCACGCCATCGTGCGGTGCAATGGAGACATAGATGCCACGGGCGTTGAGGTGATAAAACGCCGTCTCAATGCCTCGTTCATCAAGGATATAATATTCGCGCACACCGGCGGCGGCATATTCGGCGCGCTTTGTCACCATATCGCGTTCCACTTCCCGCTCGCTAGAATCAGAAAGTGATTCGATGCAAAGGTCAAAGATACCGTGATAGCTGCGATCTTTATCAAGCAGAGGAACCGCGTTGCTGTTCAGCACAATGGCGAGATCGGGTTTGCGAATGGTGGTGCGGGTGGCAAGATAAAGACGAAACCCAACTTCCAAACCGATCATCCGCCCGACCGGGTTGACATGCAAATAGTCTTTCAGCAGCGATAGAAACCAGAGATAAAGCTGAAATTGGGCATAATCGGCCATCGGTTTGACTTCCAACCGCCCGTTGTTCCATTCATAGCTGAAATCGCCGCGGCGTAGTAGTGCGCCCAATACTCCGCTTCCGACACCCACTGGCCGTCTGCCGAAAGCGCTTGCACGTCAAAAGCATGACCATTCTGCCCAACTCCGTTGAAGATTGGTTCCGTTACACTCATTGGCTTGACTGTCATTGCTTGCCTCCGGCTTCTCCATTCCTACCCACTTGCCGCTTGCAACACTGATCTTACAACAAGCAAGGGATTTTTCAAAGCGCGACCAGCAAGTGCGTTGCATAGGCCGGATGCAACGGCTGCCATGCCAAGATCGGTGAGCCGTGCAACGCACTCTTTCTTGATGATGATTTGACAAAAGCAGCGCGACCTGGAAGAATAGGACAGCAGTACCCCGCTTGCAGCAATGATGCGCACCACGCTTTCATCCACCCATAACACACAGCGAAGGGATTAGCTATGGCGACCAGCAGCACACGTCAACGGGTTCAGACCCTCTTTTCGATTCTTGCGATCCTAGCGCTCGTTTTGGTAGCTTGCGCACCGGCGCCGGCAGCCAACGAGGCCGCCCAACCAGCCGAAGCCGCCGCCGAAGCGCCCGCTGCCGGCAGCAAAATTCTACTCTATGGTGGCAACCAGGATATTGACAACATCGACCCGGCCACTGGTGAGAACTACTCGATCAATGCCGCGTTGATCAGCCTTTATGACGCGCTCTTTATCACCCGTGGCAATGAACTGCAACCCAACCTGGTCGAGAGCTACGAAGTCAGCGACGACGCCAAGGTCTTCACCTTCAAGCTCAAGCAGAATGCCAAGTTCCACGATGGCAGCCCGGTTAATGCCGAAGCGGTGGTTTATAGCTTCAACCGCTTGATGACGCTGCAAGGGCCGCCCACCTACCGCTGGGCCGGCATTGCCGGCGCTGACGCGGCCAAAGTCGTCGATGAATTTACGGTAGAATTTACCCTGGAACAGCCCTTCGCCCCCTTTGTCGGCACCTTGACCCAGCTCTACATTGTCAACCCGGCCATTGTCGAAGCCAACAAGGGTGATGACTTTGGGCAGACTTACCTGAAAACTAATTCCGCCGGCTCCGGCCCCTTCACCCAAGGGCGCTGGGAGATCGGCAACCTCTACGAGTTCACCGCCGTGGCCGATTACTGGGGCGGCTGGCGGAGCGAAAATCATATTGATGGCTTCCTCTGGATCATCAAGCGCGACAGCGCCTCACAGGTCAACTCGCTGCTGGCGGGTGAAACGCATATTGCCGACACGATTGACGGTCAGGATGCCGAAAAGATCCAGCAAAATCCCGGCTTTGTGGTCTATGAAAACAGCGGCTACTTTATCAACACCCTCAAGATGAACACACAGGGTGAATACACCAGCGACCCCAATGTGCGCAAGGCGATTGCCTATGCCCTGAACTATGAGCAACTGCCGGTGGTGCAGGACATTCCCGTGCAAGTGCTGCCCGGCCCCACGCCGCTCAACTTTATCGGCGCGGTGCAAGATCTGGAAGTGCCAACCTACGACATTGCTAAGGCCAAGGAATATCTTGCCCAGTCCCCTTGGCCCGATGGCGGCTTTACCCTCGACTATGTCTATGTCACCGACCTGACCCGTGAAGAAGTGACCGGTCTATTGCTGCTCGAAGGGTTGAAAGAACTGAACATCACCCTCAACATGAAGCCCATGCTCTGGCCCGATATGGTCGCCAGTTGCGCCACGCCGGAGACCGGTCCGGCGCTGATCAACATCTACACCCAGCCCGCCTATCTCGATCCCGACGCCCATCTTTACAACCAGTATCATTCCGGGCAGTGGGGCAGTTTCAACTCATGCAGCTTCTACAAAAACGAACAGGTGGATGCCCTGCTCGACGAAGCCCGCGTCCTCGGTGACGAAGCCCAGCGCATGGAAAAATATGCCGAAGCCCAACGCCTGATCGCCGCCGACCAGCCAGCCGTCTGGACCTATACCGAAAACACCATGATCGCCGCCCACGAGTGCATCCAAGGCTACGAATTCCGCCCTCTGGAAAGCCTCTCGGTCCTCTTCCAGGATCTGGCGATGGAGAATTGCCCAGGCTAATTATGACAAGGTGACAAGGTGAGGGGGTGAAGGGGTGACTTCGACAGGCTCAGTCACCGTTGGTTGAGCTTGTCGAAACCACCCTGTCACCCTGTCACCCTGTCACCCTGTCACCCTGTCACCTATGACTCTACGCACCTACCTTTTACGCCGTTTAGTGCTGATCTTCCCCTTGCTGGTCGGGTTGAGTATTCTCACTTTTCTGATTGCGCGTGTGGTACCCGGCGACCCGGTGGGGTTGGCGGCGGGGCCACAGGCGACAGCAGAGATCAAGGCCGCACTCACTCGCGAGTTTGGCTTGGATCAGCCGTTGCCGGTACAATACCTTACTTATATGGGCAATCTGCTGGCCGGCGATTGGGGGCAGTCCCTTTACTCGCGCCGGGCGGTCTGGGATGATCTGCGCACCTACTTTCCGGCCACGTTGGAACTAACCCTGGCCGCGGTGATCCTGGCGACGCTGTTGGGTGTACCGGCGGGGATCATTTCAGCCTTCTATCGCAACCGGCTGCCCGATCACATTTCCCGGATCGTCGCCCTCTTTTTTGTTAGCTTCCCGGCCTTCTGGTTGGCGATGATCTTTCAGAGCGTGCTAGGGCTGGACTTGGGCTGGTTCCCCATCGGCAAGCGTTTTGATGTGCGCATTGCTGCGCCGGAAGCAATCACGGGACTCTATCTGGTTGATAGTTTGCTGCATCTCGATTTTACTGCTTTCCGCATGGCGCTGCGTCACATTACCACGCCCGCATTGGTTCTTTCCTTTGGTTCTCTCGCCAGCATCACCCGCATCACCCGCGCCAGTGTGTTGGATGTTCTGGAGCGGGACTATGTGCGGACAGCACGGGCCAAAGGGTTGCCCCGCCTGTTGGTCATTAACCGCCATGTCTTCCGCAACGCCGCCAACGCCATTCTGACCATGATCGCGCTGGAGTTCGGCTGGCTCATGGCCGGCGCGGTGCTGGTAGAGACGATCTTTGACTGGCCGGGGTTGGGGCTATATGCGGTCGAGTCCTCGTTACGGCTGGATTTCCAACCAATCATGGGCATTACCATTTTGTATGGCATCATCTTTAGCCTGGTCAATGTCGTCACCGATGTGGCCTATGGCATCTTAGATCCAAGAATTCGCTATGGCTGAAATCAAAAAACGGGACGCTGATCCCCGTTGGGAAAATTGGCGGCGCGGTATAGCCCGCTTTCGCGCCAATCCACTCTCCATGATCGGGTTGACGTTGCTGCTCATCATTCTATTGATTGCCCTTGTTGCGCCTGCGGTCGTCCCTTTCCCCGAGGATGCCGAGGGGACGATGCGCGCCATCGACCGGCTCAAGCCCCCCGGTGCGCCCTATTGGTTTGGCACCGATAATGTTGGGCGCGATATCTTTAGCCGGCTGCTTATGGGAACGGGCTTGGCGCTACGTGTTGGTCTGGTGATCATCATCTTGGCGACGGCGATTGGGGTGACGGTGGGCGCAGTGGCCGGGTATGCCGGCGGCTGGGTCGATGATCTGCTCATGCGCGTCACCGATATTTTTCTCACCGTACCGGCGCTGGTGCTGGCGATTGCGGTCACGGCAGCGCTAGGCAAAGGGATCATCAATGTGATGATCGGTATTTCGCTGGTCTGGTGGCCCGGCTTTGCAAGGTTGACCCGTAGTCTTGTGCTGGGGTTGCGCGAAGAAGCCTTTGTCGAAGCAGCGCGTAGCATTGGCGTCAGCCATCGGCGCATACTTTTCCAACACATTCTGCCCAATACCCTCTCGCCCATCATTGTCAAGATGAGCACCGACTTTGGCTTTGCCGTGTTGACCGCCGCCGCCCTCGGCTTTATCGGCCTGGGCGCCCAGCCGCCGACGCCGGAATGGGGCGCCATGATCAACGACGGTCGCGACTATTTTCCCGACAAGTGGTGGGTTTCCACTTTCCCTGGCATGGCGATCTTTTTGATGGTTTTCAGTTGGAATCTACTGGGCGACGGCGTGCGCGATCTGCTTGACCCACGCGCCAAATAAGAAGCTTCGAGAACTACATGTTACAACAAGTCACCCTTCAGGACATCGAACCCATTGCCATCGGCGCCGGCATTCTTGGCACTGGCGGCGGCGGCGATCCCTATCTGTCAAGCCTACACCTGCGCAGCGTTATGCATGACCTGGGGTTGCCGCAAGTGCTTGATCCCCAAGCGCTGGCCGATGAGGCCCGTGTCGTCGTCATTGGCTACATTGGCGCGCCAACGGTGAGCATCGAAAAGCTACCCGAAGGCACCGAGTTGGTACGCGCCATCCGGCTGCTCGAACAACATCTGGGCCGCTCCATGGACGCCATCGGCATTGCCGAGATCGGCGGCGGCAACTCGCTGGGGCCGTTGATCGCCGGGTTGCAAGCCGGCATCCCCATTGTGGACGCCGATGGCATGGGGCGCGCTTTTCCCGAAATGCAGATGAGCACCTATCTCTTTCATAACGATGTGCCGGTGGCGCCCTTTACCATGGTCGAGGCGCGCGACAATGCCGTGGTGATTCCCCATACCGTCAGCGCCGTCTGGGCCGAACGGATTGCCCGCAACCTGGCCGTGAGCATGGGCGCCACGGCGGGGCTGGCTGGCTTTGTCATGACGGGGGCACAATTCAAGGCATACTGCGTCCCGTACACGCTGTCACTGGCGCACCAATTAGGCCAACGGGTCTTAACCGCCCGCAAGCAAGGGGAAGATGCCCCCCAGGTCATCGCTGATACGTTGGCCGGGCGGGTTCTCTTCCGCGGCAAGATTGTCGATGTCAACCGGCGCACCACCAAAGGCTTTGCCCGTGGCACACTAACCTTACATGGCTATCAAGGGGAGCGGGAGACGCTTTTTATCGAGTTTCAGAACGAGTTCTTGATTGCCCGCCTGAATGGTGAAGTTATGGCCACCGTACCCGACTTGATCTGTATTGTCACCGAAGATGAAGGGCAACCAGTGGCGACGGAGTTGCTGCGCTATGGAACGCGCGTTGCCGTGCTGGGCGTGCCGGCGGCGCCCCAACTCAAAACGGCAGCAGCGCTCAAGGTGGTGGGACCGCCAGCATTTGGCTACGATGTTGAATTTACGCCGATGCCAGGCGCCTGCATTGGCGTAAGTCGCTAACCTTCACTTTCGGCTCAAAACGCAGTCTTTAAACACGAAGGCACGAAGTTCACGAAGTTTTCCTTCGTGAACTTCGTGTCTTCGTGTTTAAAAATAGATCCCTGCGGTTGCTTACCGGTTGCCAAATTCTTTCGGCGGCACGGATTGGATAAAGAGCCAGAGCGCCTTCAACTCGTCGTCGGTCATGCTACGGTAGCGGAACCAGGGCATGCGTTGATCCAGCGTTTTGCCCGCCGGATTGACGCCGGTGCGGATGGTATTGATAAAGTCAGCTTCCGTCCACTGGCCGACATCACCGCTCGGTGTCAGATTAGCCGCCTGGGGCCAATCCGGGGGCGCTGCCGGGATGGGACCACCGGAGAGACCAGGGCCATGACAGCCAACACAGCCAGAGATGCGCGACAGATATTGCCCATACTCCAGCGAAATGCCTGCTGCTACCGTCGCCGGATGTTCCAGTTGCGTATCCACCCGCTCGGCGATGATAATCGGCAGTTGCCCCAATGCCAATAGCGTGCGTCCCACTGGGCGAATTTCATTGGCCGGCAGATTGTTATCCTGAGGCGGGACGTTGCGCACATAGGCAATGATCGCGGCCAAATCGGCATCACTCAAGTATTGGTAGTCATCGGATGGCATCACCTGTGCCGAACGGCCGTCAGGCAGGATGCCGTAGCGCAACACCCGTACAAAATCAGCGTCGGTCAGTTGCCCGCCAACGCCCCCTGGGCCGGTGGTCAGGTTGGGCGCCACAATCCGCCCCAGCCCCGGATCATCGACCACAATAGCGCCTTCCAGATTAGCGCCGTGGCAATCGACACAAACACTCACATAGTTTGCCAGATGTTCGCCACGAGCAATGACCGCCGCATCCGTGGTAATGGCAATGTCATCCGGTGCTGCCGCATAGGTTTGGTTGACAATCATCTCACTCCGAAAATAGATGCCAACCGCCAGGAGAAGAACCAATACCGCGAGGATTCCCACGGTAATACCAAGCCATCGCATAAGTCGTTTCATGATCGATCCCTTTCGCTATAATCGCATGTGTGCTTGTCGCCAGCATTGTAAATTGCCCCACGGTTCGTGTTCCAGCGCAAAAAGTGCTAACTTTTTGCTCAATTTGCGCTCAGGCGGGTGACATGGGTACGTGTAATGCTATCAGCACATGGCCGATGCACCATCGGGATTTTTCCCTATTTTTCTTCCCTATTCGGGCAGCAACAAAGCATGGCGACATTGGTTGAACTCCGTAGGGAATTCAACCAATGTGCAATAGGGGTAGGCGGTCACAGCGAAGAATCAGTTGAAACGTTGCGATCAGAAGCCGAAAGCGTGGCCATTAGCGGAAGACGGTGCTGCCACGGTCTGGCCGCTTCCAGTTGCGCAGCTAGCCGGAACAAGGTAGCCTCTTCGCCATAACGTCCGACAAAGTGCATACCGATCGGTAAACCGGCTGCGGTCCAATGAAGAGGAACAGACATGGCCGGTTGGCCGGTCACATTAAAGGGCTGGGTGTACGGGGCAAAGGCAAAGACGGTGGCCGCACTCAATTCCAGTGCCTTGGCGGCCCGGAGGACAAAGCCGGCATTCAGCCGCCCCAACGTGTTCATTGCCACTGCTTCAGCACCTTTAGGCTGTAGTGAACCCGTCACTACCGGCGGCGCAGCCAGGGTAGGGGTTACCAGTAAATCATAATCAACAAAAAAGCGGCTGATGAGCCGCCCGGCGCGTTGTAGATACCATTTGGCTTGCACTAACTCTGCCGCGCTGATCTGTTGCCCTAGCAGATAGAGCGCCCAAGTCGCTGCTTCAAATTCTTTGTAGGTCGCTTTGCGTCCCACCAGCGCTTCGCTGTCCTGAATGGTAGCGGCGGTGTCGGCGCAGACTAACATCAAAAAGGCTTTGGCAAAGGGCAAGCCTTCAATCGGCGGCGCAGCTTCCACAACTTCATGCCCTAAGTCAGTCAGCAGTTTCACCGTGGCGTGCAACCCCTGAACACAATCCTGATGCACGTCGCTGCCAAGGAAGGGGTGGGCGGTAAAGGCAATCCGTAAGCGGCCCGGTGGTGCGCCAACTTCAGCAAGAAAGGGGCGGTTGGGCGGCGGCGCAATGTAGGGCGCCCCCACATCGGGGCCGGCAATGGCGTCGAGCAGGGCGGCGCTATCGCGCACCGAGCGGGTCAACCCATGTTCAATGGCAAAGCCCTGCCAGAGTTCAGTGGCGGTTGGCCCGGTCGGCGTCCGCCCGCGTGAGGGTTTTAAGCCAAAGAGACCGCAACACGAAGCGGGAATGCGAATAGAACCGCCACCATCGCCGCCGCTGGCCAAGGGGACCAGGCGCGCGGCCACTGCGGCTGCCGAGCCGCCACTGGAGCCGCCGGCCGTGCGGGTGAGATCCCACGGGTTGCGGGTGGGGCCAAAGACTTTTGGTTCGGTCATGGGTGTTAATCCCAATTCCGGTGTGCTGCTCTTGCCCAGACAGAGCAAACCGGCGGCTTTATAGCGCTTTACAATTTCGGTGTCGTGAGGGGAGATATAGCCACGGAAAAAGTGGCTACCTCGCCGCATCGGTTCGCCCCCATATTCAGCCACCAGATCCTTTAGAAGAAATGGAACGCCCTGAAAGGGAGTGCCGGGTAGAATCGTTGACGCAGTGGAGCGTGCTTGGTCATACATTTTGTGAACAACGGCATTAAGCTGCGGGTTCAGCGCCTCGATCCGGCAAATTGCTTCTTCCACCAATGCAAGTGGTGTCACTTCTCCCTGGCGCACTAACGCAGCCAGACCTACCCCATCGTAATTGGCATATTCAGGAAAGCTTGACATGACTCACTCCTCTTGCAACGCTGTTGATAGACAAAAACAGTGTGGCTAATCGTAAGCGTTTGTTACCGTATCGTCAAACTACTTTTGTGGTGGAAGTCAAGATTGGTCGTACAGACTTAGTACACTGTAAATTAAGTTTTTCAGTAGGGGCGTACCCTTGCGGTCGCCCTGGGGCACCGGCAAGCGGATGCCCCTACGGGAAGTACCAACAATCTTTGTTTACAGTTTACTAAGAATCTGTCTGAAAAGGTCAAGAACGAGCGAGACGGCGGAGCATGAGGCGAATCATGGCAATCTGGATCATGGCCT
>JAPKMW010000063.1 GCA_026645575.1 Caldilineaceae bacterium | reverse complement strand
CGCAATATGCTCTAGGCGGGTCCGTGACCCGCCGCCAGTCACGGACTGGCGCAGAGCAAGACGCTGCGGTCTACTGAGTATACATGACCGGCGCTGTAAGCGCCGGTCATCTTTTCCATAGCTAGGTGTATCGAGTAAGGCGCCCAAAATTGCACGCTTCCCCAGATGTATTCGCATTTTGTAAAGAGGATATTGTGCCACCTATTTCAGACCCACCCCCTTCGGGCGTGGCTTGCGTAACACTTAATCGCCTGGGGTAACAGTTGGTCAGCCGCAAAGGGACGAGCGGTGTGCCAACTGTTGTGTAAATAGCCACCAGCCCTCCAGGCCAATCTGCAATTTACACAATTTGTGCTACACCGCAAAGCGACGCTGGCTTTGCACTTGACCGCCGAACTATTGTCCCGTAACAACCTGTTTTAGCCATCTTGTCATACGCTCTATATTTCCAGCAAACAAGGAGATGAACCCTGTGGTGTACAAAATCCAACAACATGCTCTTATGCGTTGGTGGGCAAGACGTGTTGAGCCAACCGCCCTCGCCCCTGCGACCCCTTTGTCGCTCACGACCTCCTGGCCCTGGCTGTTGACCCTCTTTACCGTGGCCGGCTTTTTTGAGTCGGCCTTCTGGGGGCAATTGCAGGCCTTTACGCCGCTCTATCTGCCGCTGGTCGGCGTGGCGCCGGGGGAGGAGCCGCTGTGGTTAGGGCGGATTGCCCTCTTCGGCGGTCTCCTGGGCGTACCTTTCGTGCCTTTTTGGGGAGCGCTGGCCGACCGCTATGGTCACAAGCCGTTGATCGTGCGCGCTTATGTGGCCCTCCTTGTTGGCGTGGGGTTGACGTTGATCGCCACCTCGCCCTGGTTGGTCGTCTTGGGACGGGCGGCGACCGGGTTCGCGCTGGGCAGCACTGGGCTGATGATGGCGGCACTGGCCGAACGCACCCCGGCGCACCGCCTGGGTCTGGCCTTTGCCATTATGAACGGCGCCGGTCCGATTGGTTTCTTTTTTGGCCCGATTTTGGGCGGTTCAGTGATCGACGCCTGGGGCATTCGCGCCTTACTGCTGCTTGCTGGCCTCATGCTCCTGGCCTGTATCGCCGGCCTACACTGGGGCTACCAGGGCAAACGCCCCACGCCGGCGACAGACCCCATCGGGCGCATGGCAGCGGCATCACTGCGCCATATTGGACAATCGCCCCGCCTGCGCACCCTCTTTCCAGCCCTTTTTCTGCTCTTTACCGGCTGGACGTTGGCCACGACTTACGTTCCGTTGATCGTGCCGACCTACTATCACGGCGCGCGGTTGGGCTTTACGGTGGGCCTGGTGGTAGGCGGGGGCGGGTTGCTAGCGATGGTGCTGGCCCCGCTGCTGGGTGCGTTAGGGGATCGCTACGGTTGTTGGCGGGTGTTGATCGGCGCGGCGACGGTATCGGTGTTCCTCTGGCCGCTACCAGCATTGATGCCCACGTTGTGGAGCTTTAGCGTGGCCTGGGCCATCCTCAACGGGTTGACATCGGGTGTCTTTGCCCTCTCCTTCACCGTCCTCGCCGATGCGATTGTGCCGGCGATGCGCGGACGGATCATGTGTTTTGCCTATCTGCCCCTACTCTTTGCCAATATCCTTGGCCCAGGCTTGGGCGCGCTGATCACCCAACAAACGCTCTTCGCCATTTTCCCCGTGGCGGCGGTGCTGACGGCGTTGGGGGTGGGTGCCGTCGGCTGGGCAGGGCGGCAAACAGCCGAAGTCGCCTAATCAAAACGCACACGCTGGTCGGCGAAACACAATGAGAAACAAATGAAGAATGAATGAGATCAAAAACGCCGATCTTACGGTATAGTGGACTCTGTGTCAATTGTTAAGTAAATATTAAGATATATAAATATAAATTAATTTAATCACTGTAGTCTCAACAGATCCATAGCGGTCATCAACACTGCCCCCTGTCACTGCCTCTGTCCAACGCTGCCTTACCGCTGTTCGGACCTTGCATCGCACCGGCTTCAGACGCTCCCTACGCGTCTGAAGCCACAAGTATTGTGTAAGGCGCCAAAAGTCGCGCCCTTCATCACTATTAACGGCAACGGGCGTAAGTTGATCATTAGCGCCGACACCAACAACGACGGCACGGGGGATGTGGCGGTCTTTACCATCAACAGCGGCGTCGTCACCCTCAGTCACCTGACCATTGCCGACGGTTTCGGCAGCGACGGGTTGGGCGGCGGCATCCATACCAGCTTTGGTAGTACTGTCACAGTCGTGCCCGTCAACGAAACGGAGTCCTTGGCGCAACGTGCCTTCCTGCCTCTTGTGTTGAAGTAGGGTTGCGGTCGCACCCATCATCAGTGCATGATCTATTTACATCCATCGAGCAGATTGAGGAGAATCTCTATGCAAGAAGTTTACAGCAAACTTTTGTCCAAACGTAGCCTTCCCCGCCGCACCGTCGCCCGGCTACTACCGTTGCTCTCTTTCGCGCTGCTCTTTTTTGCGCTGGAAATTGCCCTAATGGGCATCCCCTCGGCATGGGCCAATTCCATACCCGTTACCAACACCAACGATAGTGGAGCCGGCTCACTCCGTCAGGCGCTAATCAACGCGCAGGCGAACGACACCATCGTCTTCAACTTACCGCCCAACAGCACCATCCATGTTAGCCGCGCCCTGACAGTGACAAAGCCGATTACGGTTGACGGCTCGACGGCAATCAACCTGCAAGTCAGTGGCAACCGCAGTACACGCGTCTTCGAGATAACGGCGAACGCCCTCTTACGGGGCTTTTGGGTAGTGGAAGGCGCCGCCACAGGCAATGGCGGCGGCGTCCAAAGCACCATGCCGCTGACATTGATCAAGATGAGATTTGACAACAACCGCGCTACGGGCAGTGGTGGTGGCGTCTATGCCGGCGTCAGCCTGACGATGACCAACACGAATTTCTATTCAAACACTGCCGCCAACAGCGGAGGTGCAGTACGTGTTATGGGTGCTGCTGATATACAAAATAGTGAATTTCTTCAGAACAAGGCTAGCACAGGCGCTGGTCTATCCGCCAATGATCGGACGGGCATCACCAACACCATCTTCCTCTTGAATGGTGGCAGCACAACCACCAATGGCGGTGGCTTCTACCATGATTTTGACAACGTGTCGGTGACTATTGTCAATAGTTTATTTGCCGATAATTTCGCACAGATTGGCGCCGCCCTGAACTTTACCGCCAATGCCAATGCCAGCCTCTCCCATCTGACGATTGCCCGATCGTTCGGCGCCGGTTCAGCAGTGGCTGTGAGTGGTGGAACGGTGGGGATTGGCAACAGTATTATCGTCAGTAACAGTGTAGGGTTGGCGTTGACGGGCGGCAGCTTATTCTCCACCTATAACCTCTTCGCCGGCAATACCACCGACAAATCTGGCGCCATCAGTGGGGGAATCAACGAAGTCAGCGGCGATCCAGCCTTTGCCAATCCAGCGATGCACGATTATCGTTTACGGATGACGAGTGCGGCGCGCGACAAGGGAACCAATGCAGGCTTTGCCCGCGACTTTGAAGGGCAAGCGCGCACCTTTGGGACAGCGCCCGATATCGGCTTCGACGAGGTGCCAATTGAAACCAATAGCCGTTGCTATGCCACGAGCGATGACCTGATTGTCTTTGGCAGCGTGGATGGCAAGGCCCTGCAATGGGCTGTGAATGCCGCGTTTTTCAACGACACGATCAAGGTGGCTGGCGCCTGCGTCGGTATGCCCGGCAGCGTAATGGCCAACTTCGGCGGCGTATCGATGGGGATACGGGGCGGCTACACGGTCACCAACTGGATGACAAGCAACCCAGTGGCCAACCCCACGATTCTTGATGCCTTGCATGGCGGCCAGGTGCTCTACAACATTGGCCCCTCGAAACTGACGGTCGAGAATTTGACCATTCAAAACGGTAAACACTGTTGCACCGGTGGTGGTGGCATTTACGGCTGGGATCTGGTTCTGACCAATGTCAATGTGTTCAACAGTACAGCGATTGGGGCGTGGGGCGGCGGTGTGCTTGCCGACAGCACAGCCCGTATCCAAGGTGGGGTGTTCCAAAACAATCACGCTGATTATGGTGGCGGATTGTACACCAGGGAAACGCTGATCCTAACAGGGACGCAGTTTATCAGCAACACCGCCAGCGAGGTCTTTGGCGGCGGTGGTGTACTCGTGGAGGGGCCAGCGCAGATCACCGATGCGCTCTTTCGTAAAAACTCCAGTGTCAGCAGTGGTGGTGGTGGCCTACAGGCAGAAGATACCCTGACCTTGATCGGCTCAATCTTCGAGGAGAACACAGCCAAATATGGCGCAGGCGCCTACGTCGACGCCTCAGCCCAGGTACGTGGTGGGCGGTTCCAAAACAACAATGGCGGCGCGTTGTCCGTTGCGGGCGCTCTGACGCTAACCGGAACACAGTTTCTCAGCAACACGACGACAGGTTATGGCGGCGGCGTCGATGTGCGGGGCGCGGCGCAGGTCAATGGCGGTTTATTCCAGAACAACATCAGTAGGTCAAATATCGGTGGCGGAATGTATGCCAACAGCACGCTGGTGATGACCGGTACATCCTTCCTGAACAATAGTGGCCGGGGCCTCTATGTGAGTGGCGTTGCGCAGATCGTTGGTACCCTGTTTCAGAGCAACAAGGGCGGTGGCTTGTTTGCCGGCAAAGCGTTACGGCTAAACCACTCACAGTTTATCGACAATCGTGGCGGTGGCGTCTATGCAGCAGACGCGGCGCAGGTCAATGACGGGCTATTCCAGAGCAATGTTATTACAGACGCAAACAGTGGTGGTGGCGGGCTATACGTCGGCATCACCCTTACCATGACGGCAACGCAATTTATTAGCAATGTGGCGAGTGCGAGTGCGGGCGGGGGCGCGCTGGTGGGTGGTCCCGCACAGGTGACTGGCGGGCTGTTCCAGGGCAACCGCGCCGTTTACGGCGGCGGGTTAAGGGTCAACAAGAGCTTGTGGTTGAGCGGCACACACTTTATCGCGAACACGGGCGGCGGCGCCACTGTCAGTCAGGCGGCGCACATCCAGGGTGCGCTCTTCCAGAACAACACCAAGGATGGCGGCTTACAGGCATTTGACACACTGACCATAACCGGGAGCCAATTTATCGGCAACAGCAAAGATGGCCTGGGCGGTGGCGCTGCCAGCAATGGGGCCATGCAAGTAGATGGGACATTGTTCCAAAACAATCAATGCACCAGCGATTTCTGCTATGGTGGCGGCCTCTATGCGACAAAGGCTGTGACCGTCACAAACTCGCACTTCCTGGGCAATCGGGCAAAAAACGGTGGTGGCGGTCTCTATCATAACACCGGCACGGCCACTGTGGTCAACAGCCTCTTTGCCCGTAATGTCGCCAACAGCGGTGATGGCGCCGCTCTGTTTTTCGATGCGAGCAAGCCCGCCCGAATCTTACACACCACCGTGGCTAGCCCAACCGTGGCCAGCGGCTCGGCCATCTACGGCACCTCCAATGCCACAGTGGGGATCAGCAACACGATTGTCAGTAGCCACACAACCGGCACCCGCATCAACGGCGGCGCCGCCTATGAGAACTACAATCTCTTCTTTGGCAACAACGAAAATACCTTTGGCTTCCAAATCAATGGCGGCGCCAATGATCTCACGGGCAACCCTGCCTTCGTCAACCCCGCGTCCGACGACTATCACTTGACCGCCAGCAGTGCGGCGCTGGATCGCGCGACCAACGTTGGCGTCACGCGCGATTTCGAAGGGCAGCCGCGTCCACAGGGCTTGGGCAACGACATCGGCTACGATGAATCGCCCTTCGCCGCCACCGTGAGCGGATTGCGCGCCAGCAACAGTAGTCCAACGGCCTTGAGCCGAGCCACGATCTTCACGGCGACAGCCACCGGCAACAATCTCCACTATACCTGGAATTTTGGCGATGGCACGCCCACCGTCACGGGCGCCAGCACCGTACACACCTACACCGTGGTGGGCAATTACACAGCGGTGGTAACTGTCACCAATGGCATCAGCACGCTGGTGGCGAGTACGGCAGTCAGCATCACCGATGCGTCGATCCGCAATCTGGTTGCCAGCAACAACAGCCCAACCGTGTTAGGCAGTGTCACCACCTTGAGCGCTACAGCCACTGGTGGCAGCATTGTTTACACGTGGAACTTTGGCGATGGCACACCTACGGCCACCGGCGCTACCATACCGCACACCTACGCAGCGGTTGGCAACTACACGGCCGTCGTCACCGCCACCAATGGCATCAGTACGGTTGTGGCCAGCACGCCGGTTAGCATTGTCGGTGCGCTCACAGCCAAGCTTTCGGTTACGGTCGAGCGTGAAGGAAGCGGGGCGGTGCTGCCAGGCACAGTTGTCACCTATCAAGTTGCCATCACGAATACGGGTGGAGTGACGGTGCAGATCACCAACATCCGGGGTGGTGTGCCGACTGTCGAGCAAAGTCTCGATAGTGCCGGTGTGGCGCTGGCGGATGCGACCTGTGCTGCGCCGATCAACCTGGCGCCGGCTGCCGTCCATCGCTGTTCGCTCACCTGGGTGGCGGCCGGCAATGGCGGTCAACAGGTGAATTTTGTGGTAACCGTGGATAGTAGCGCCGCCAATGGGCAAACATCTTCGGTTAGCACGCAAAGCCCAGTGCTGATCGCCAGCCCAACAGCAGCAGGCGGGCAGCGCCTCTATCTACCAGTCGTACTCAAATAGGCTCAGCAGATACAAATTTTCGTTGACCGACCCTACCGGGAAACTGTGCTACGTTCCCGGTAGGGCTGTTCAGTTGTTTAGGCCGCTTCTCAATAGGTAACGACTTCACGCGTTTCAACGCGACTTTCATCAATGATCATCCCCAAGCCCGGCAAGGTCGGGAGGGTAATACTGCCATTCTCCGGCCGGTAGATCGGCGCATGGAAATATTGCTTGACTTCCTGATAGCGTACTAGATACTCGACCCGCGGCACCGCCGCCGGTGACTGGGCGCCAGCCACATGCAACGCCGGCAGCAGCGAATGGCCGTGGGCGATCACGGGTACTTCAAACGAGGAGGCCAGCGCACAGACTTTCACCAACTCCGTAATGCCGCCGGTCCAGTCGGGGTCATTTTGCAGGATGTCTACGGCCCCGTTGACCAGCAGTTCTTTGGTCTGCCAGCGGGTGTAGACATGTTCACCCGTGGCAATCGGCACCGAGGCGACCCCCTTCAACTTACGAAATTCGCTGACTCGCTCCGGCGGGATCGGCTCTTCGACCCAGAAGGGGCGCAGCGGCTCCAGTTCGCGCACCATCTGGCTGGCGTAGGTGAGATCCCAGCCCATAAAAGCGTCAAACATGATCTGATAATGGGGGCCGACGGCGTCGCGCACAGCCTGGGCCATAGCCAGGTTTTTGTCCATGCCTTCAGCGCCGTCACCAGGGCCATAGCGGAAGAACCACTTCTGAGCGGTGTAGCCTTTGGCTTTGTACTCTTGGGCCAACGCAGCCGCGTCCGCGGGCAGAGTGGAGAAGCCCAACATGCTGGCATAGGCTGGCACGGTGGGGCGAGTGGGGCCGCCCAGCAGGCGATAGACCGGTTGGTTCCACGCTTTGCCCTTGAGATCCCAGAGCGCACAATCGACCACGCTGACCGCGGTCATCAAGAGGCCGGAGCGGCCATGTCGGTCGAGGCGGATCATCTGGTCATAGAGCAGCTCGGTAGCCAGCGGGTCGCGCCCGAGGAGATAGGGGCGCAGCGTATGCTGGATGTGAAAGGCTTGCCAATCTTCAATCGGGCCGAAAAAGCCGGAAATGCCTTCATCGGTCTGGATTTCGACATAGAGGGCATGGAGCGCGGCGCCGGCCACCGGGCTGTTGACGCTGCCGGTGTTGAATTCGGGGTAGAGATCGATCTGGCGCGCCTGGCGCATCCCCGGCGGAAAGGTGGGGCCTTGATAATGGCCGTGAACACGAAAGAGAGTGACATCGGTAATTTTCATGAGCTTGTCTCGCTTTCTTCGCTTGGCATGGTGGGGTTGATTGGCGGCCAATGGCCTAGTCGGATCGGGTGTTGCCTGGAAGCCCCGCTTTTGTGAGCCGCCAGGGATAGGGAGCGTCCAGGTTGGCTCACCTTGTCGCCTTATCACATACAAAGCGCCCCAATCAACCGCTGATAGATTCCCACCGCATCAGTAAGTTGTTGCACGTCGATCCACTCGCCGATGGTATGGGCCTGGGCGATGTTGCCGGGGCCAAGGATGACACATTGCGTATATTTTTGGTAGGACTCGGCTTCGGTGCCGTAGGGAACGGTGATGGCTTTGGCAATGCCCGTAGCCCGACAGGCGGCCTGGACGATGGGTGCGTTAGGGTCAATGTAGAAGGGCATCAGTTTGCGCTCTTCCAGTGTTAGATTGTATTTGCGAGCGCGCTCGGCGATCATGGCGATCTGCTCTTCGTGGTGATCGTTGGGCATAATGCGGATGCTGAGACGGGCGATGGTCTTGGCAGCGGTAACATTGGTGCGACATTGGCCGTCATCAATCGTCATGTTGAAGCCATTCGTGGGCGGGTCAAATTCGTAATTTTTGAAGCGCTCCGTGGTCTTGAAGACGGTCGCTAACTCAGCCATCTCGGCCAGGAAGGGGGCGATCAGGAAGTTGGCCGAAATGCCCCGATCCGTGCTGGTGTGGGCGGCGCGCCCGATGGCGGTGACAGTCAGGCCCGCCCCGCCTTTGTGGGCATAGACCGGTTGCATGTCGGTCGGTTCAGGCACGACGGCGGCATCAGGCCAATTTTCGCGAAAGATTGCCGAATGCTCTTGAAGATAGTGCGCGCCCAAGTGGCCTTGTTCTTCGTCGGCGGCAATGGCAATATAGACTGGTTTGCGTAACGTGGCGGGATCGACGCTGGCCGCGGCAATCATCGATGCGGCCAGCGGCCCCTTCATGTCACAACTGCCACGGCCATAGAGCTTGCCATCCGCAATGGCAGGGTCAAAAGGGTTCCATTCGCGCGGGTCGCCGGGTACGGTGTCGGAATGCGAGAAAAAGCCGAGGCCCCCTGTTCCCGCACCCCGTTTGGCGATCAAGTTGACCTTTTCTTCACCGTTGGCGTCGGTGTAGCTGATACGTTCCACCGTAAAGGCGTGGGTCTCCAGCCACTGCTGCAAAAAGTCACTAATGGCGGCGTTGCTATTGGTGGTCTCTGAGGGTATGGCGACCAACTGTTGGGTTAAACGGATTACTTCTGGCGTCACAAGCTTCTCCTCTATCACGCTGTCTGGTATAATGGCATTGGCTCACACCATTGTAGCACAGGGCAGCACGGCATACAATCCGCGCTCGTCGGCTTTCAGAGAGGGGTTAACCGGAACCTAAGTCGATCTTGGCCCAAAACCAAACAAAAGGGGGACGCATGGATTACGCAGCCATTCAACAAGCCATTGCCGGCGCCGGCGCTCCGGTCTATTTAGCCAATATTCAAGCATTGGAGCCGCACGACTAGACGATTCAGGGGCTGCGTGTGCCGCAGCTACGCGCATTGGCAACCGAATTATGCCAAGCCCACAAGGAAGTGGCGGTGAGGTTATAGTAGGGAGTAAAACTAAATGCAGCACGCTTCGGTATATGCTCTGTCGAAAAAATATGCGCCTCCGCGAATTAATTTACGTAGTGCGGAGATCATGGACTCATATGGAGATGAAACATTCGCAGCATATCCAATCAATCACCATGCTCCAGAAGATGTGTCAAAGGAAGACCTTGACTTCTATCCGCGTGTTTTCCCATTCATGCAGTTCACTGATCTGTTGTTTTATCTTTATCCAATAGCGTTGGAATACGAAAAAGACAATGGTCTTGATTGTATCGACTCGTATATGTATTCGTTAGATCGATACTTTCCGAGCGAATCTTCAAAAATGCTGCCAGCAGAGCAACAGTCACTCCAAGATGGGTTACGTTGGATTTGGAATGCGGCGCCTCTTGGCTGTGCCGATTGGGTGCAATGTCCGAATCTCCAGGCCGCTATTGGCGTCTCTGTTTCATGGGATGATATGTACAGAAATCGCGACCAATCGCATCCACCAGAGGAGACGGCGACATCGATTTCAAATAGTGAATCGTCACCACCAACCCCGTAAGCAACGGTGCGACAATCGAAAAGCAGGCAGAAAATTCAATTTTCCACCTGCCACCCATAACTCAAACCCTAAAACGTACTCTCCGGCGTCGTGGACGGACACCAGCGTGACCCTAGCAGATAATCAATCAGCACCCGCTGCGCTTCTGGTGTGCCAATACGATTGAGCGCATCCACGGCATTGGCGCGCACATAACGATTTTCATCCTTCAGCGCGTTTTGCAGTGCCGGCACGGCAGACGCGGCGACCGCTCCCAAACGCGTCAACGACAGGGCGCTGGTAAAGCGTACCTGCCCATCCGCATCTTGCAAACTTTGGGCCAGCGTCGTCACAGCAGTCTCCTGCGCCGTCGGTTGATCCTGCACATCTAACGTCCCCAACGCTTCGACCACGGTGCGCCGCACCCACTCCGATTCATCACTTGTCAGTTTACCCAAGCCCTCAACCGCCGCTTGGGCGGCAGCATGACCCTGCAAGCCAATTTCGCCCAAAGCAAAGGCGGCGTATCCACGGGTTTGCTCATCGCTAGGCGCAAGGCGATCAATCAATCCATCGACTGCCGGTGCGCCTAACGCGGCCAGCCCATAACCGGCGTTGCGTTTGGCATCCTTGTCACCTTGGTCAAGCACAGTGAGCAGCGCCTTTGCCGCTGGTGCGCCCATACCGGCCAGGGCATAGGCGGCGTTGAGGGCGACGGGTTCATATTCATCCGCCACAGCGCTGGCGAGCGCAGGAATCGCATCACCCGCCGATGCACCAAGCAAGCCTAGCGCATCGGCGGCCTGGAGACGCACCCATTTGTCGGCGCTAGCGAGTTGATCAACCAAGCGCCCCACTGATCCATTGGCGCCACTGGTCTCCGCCTGACCACCGAACCATTGCCACTGGTGTTGCCAAATCGTCTCATGATGGTTGGGCGGGCCGTCGCCATTCATGGGCTGCCAGGCTTGACCGGTGGATGCCCAACTGGGTGCGGTCGGACGGGCCATACGCACAAATTGAAACTTGAGCATGGAGCGGGTGCGGTCGGCGGAGAGGTTGGCGGTGCCGCGGTGCCATAGATCGTAATGGATCAGGGCAAAAGCGCCCCCCTCGCCCAGCAGATGGACATCCTGTTCGCTCTCGTCGCCGGTGCGGTTGTTGTAATATTGGGTGCCGGGCATGAGGCTGGAAGGGCCAAGTTCTTCGTCAACGGCGTGGTCATAGTAGAAGATCATGGCCCACCACTGGTGATGATTGCGCACCTTGGCGTGGCCCCAGTAGCTGTCCTTGTGCCAGCTTTGCACCTTGCGTCCCGGTTCGGTGAAGTGACAGTGGCGATGGGGGTGCATGATATAGTCCGGCCCCAGTACGCTGGTCAGGGCGCCGCGAATGACCGGATCTTTGAAAACAGCTTGCACTTCGGGAACGCGGGGCAAAATGTTGTTACCGGGATTGCCCTCTTTTTTCATCACTTCTCGAATGTTTTGGCTCATGGCGGTATGAAATTCGGGCGGGAAATCAGTTTGCAGAAGCAGATACCCGTGCGCGATAAAGTGGCGCATCTGCTCGTCGGTGAGGAGAACCGGTTGGGTCATGGTGTTGTTTCCTTCTATTGGTGCAAGATGTTGCGTGATTCGTGTTGCGTGATTCGTATTGCGTGAATTGATCAAGCGTTCTTTGGTATTGACACGTCAGTGCATGATATTGATTTTCCACGCTTTGTGCAAATGAGCAAAATTGCATTTTTACGGGCGGAATGGTCAAATAAGGGAGAACCGTAGTAAAGACTTTAGTCTTCCAACGCGCCCAGTATCACTGCGAAGCTTGGGATTAGCGAACCTGTCAGCAGTTGATTCGCTAATCCCAAACTTCACAGTGATATTTCGGTGGACGCAACTCATCAACATCAGCAACCCTTGCATGACAAGACAGGAGATGTTTCTATGGAAAAGTTTTGCCCACTCAACCTGACCCCCGAAGAGATCATCGATTACACCCGTGAATGGACGGGCGAACGCTTTGCCGATGGTCGGCCCAACGTGCCGGATGCCCTGATCCAGCGGGTGCGCAAGGTGACGATCACGGAGGCGTGGGGGGTATTGCGCAATGAAGGTTATCATCACCAATATGAAGGTAATTGGCTTTGCACTCACCCTGGTCAGGTGTTGGCCGGGCGGGCGTTGACGGCGATGTATATGCCCCGCCGCCCCGGCATGCGCACGGTAATGGAGGAAAAGGGGGCGCGCGCCGGCTGTATCGGCGATCAAATTTCCTGGCCGATTGATATGCTCGTGCCGGGCGATGTCTACGTGGCCGATGTCTATGGCAAAATCGAGCAGGGGCCGATTATCGGCGATAACCTCGCCACCTCGATCTACACCCGTTCCGGCAATGGCGTGGTGCATGACGCCGCCGTGCGCGACCTGGACGGCATCAAAGAGATTCCCGGCTTTACCAGCTTTGTACGCGGCTGGCACCCCACCTATGCCTCCCCCACCATTATGCTCATGGGCGTCAACTGCCCGATCCGTATCGGCGGCGTCACTGTTATGCCCGGCGATGTGGTCTTGGGGCGCGAGGATGGCGTGGTCTTCATCCCGGCCCATCTGGTCGAGAAGGTGGTGAAAACTTCCGAGTTAGTGCAGTTGCGCGACCGCTTTGGCAAGCAGCGGCTGGCCGAGGGCAAGTACACCCCAGGACAGATCGATACGCGTTGGGAAGATCACATTGAGCAGGATTTCTCCCAGTGGTTGGAGGCGCATATGGACGAACTGCCGGTGCCACGGGCGGCGATTCAGGAGCTATTGCAGGAGCGGACGTGGTAAAAGACACGAGACAGGAGACAGGATCGCCGATGGATGCGAAGGTGATTGGGGAGAGGGTGGAGGGGTTAGCGTCGGCGCTGGTGGAATTTTTGCAGCGGATGGTGCAGACACCGAGTTTGCCAAATGAGGAGGGGGCCGTACAAGATCTGGTGGCGGCAAAGTTGCGGGCGTTGGGGTTGGCGGTGGATGTTGTGCCAACCTGCTTTGCCGAGTTGGCGGGTCACCCGGCCTTTAATGATGATGGCTTCTCGCCGGATCAACGGGTAAATGTGATCGGGCGGTGGGGCGCAACAGAGACAACACCAGCCAATCCAGGGCATGGTTCACTGCTGCTCAACGGCCATGTCGATGTGGTGTCGCCGGGCGATGAGAGGCTCTGGTCGGTGTCGCCGTGGAGCGGGTTGATACAGGATGGCAAGCTTTATGGTCGTGGCTCCTGTGATATGAAGGCAGGGATAACGGCGGCGCTCTTTGCCGTGGCGGCGCTGAAAGAACTGGGCTATCAACCGGCGCACGAGATTTTGGTGCAAAGTGTCATTGGCGAGGAATCAGGCGGCGTCGGGGCGTTGACAACCATTGTCAAAGGCTATCATGCTGATGCGGCGATCATCCTGGAGCCGACCCGCATGGAACTCTGTCCGGTGCAGGCCGGTGCGCTGACCTTTCGGCTGACGGTAGCGGGCAAGGCGACCCATGCCGCGATGAAAAATGAAGGGATCAGCGCCATCGACAAATTTATGCTGTTGAATGGGGCGATCAACGCGTTGAATGCCCAACGCCATGCCCGTTATCACAACCCGCTTTATGATGACCCGACCAACGTTGCGCCGATCAGCATTGGTACGATCCGGGGCGGTTTGTGGCATTCCACCGTGCCGGAAGAGGTGGTGGCCCAGGGGCGCTGTGGTGTCTTCCCCGGTGAGTCGGTGGCGGCGGTGCGTGCTTTGTTGGCGGAAACAATTCACCAGGCCGCGCAACTTGACCCGTGGCTGGCCCACCACCCACCCCGCCTGGAATGGTTCGAGGGACAATTTGAAGCGGCAGAGACCGATGTCAACCACCCCATGTTGCAACAGTTGCTGGCCAATCACGCCCAAGTACATGGCGTGCCGCCGGCCATCAAAGGTGTTCCCTATGGCGCCGATATGCGGCTCTATACCAACCATGCCCACATTCCGACTGTCCTTTATGGCCCTGGTGATGTGCGGCTGGCTCATGCGGTTGATGAATATGTGTCGCTTGCTGAAGTGGTAGCAGTGACAAAAGCTGTAGCCTTGACGATCGTCTCTTGGTGTGGTGGTTCACTGAGCCGCTGAGGCTTCGATGTAAGCCGGTTGCCTAACAGGCGCGAACGGCGGCTTTTTGCTGTTATACTGGAATCAAACTGAAAATCCGGCCTTCATTCTGATTTGAGTATAGGAGCGGGATTCCATCCCTGCGAAAGGAAACAAAATGAAAATTGTGGGTTGTCAGTCGATGGTGGATGAAATCAAGTATGTATTGGTCAAGCATCCACAGGCGTCGCACCAGACACAAGCGGCGATAGATGAGCAGTGGCGCAAGCTCTTCTATCTGGGGCCGCAAAATTACGAAACGGTGGTGCGCGAATTTACCGGTTTCGTCAATTTGCTAGAACAGTTTAATCTGGAAATTGGCTACTTACCGACAGACACAGCGACAGGCTTGGATTCGATCTATGCCCATGACCCGCTGGTGGTTAGCAACAAGGGGGCCATTCTCTGCAATATGGGCAAAGCGGCGCGCCAGACGGAACCGGATGCCATGGCGCGTTATCTACAACAAGTTGGCGTGCCGCTGCTTGGCCGGATCACCGGCAGTGGACGATTGGAAGGGGGTGATGTCTGTTGGCTCGATGAACGGACCGTGGCTGTCGGCGAAGGTTATCGCACCAACGCCGAGGGCATTCGCCAACTGCGGACGCTCCTGGGTGACGCAGTAGATGAAGTGATCCCGGTTCCCTTACCCCACTGGACGGGGCCGGATGATTGTCTGCATCTGCTCTCGTTTATCAGCCCGGTTGACCATGATCTGGCGGTAGTCTATTCGCGTATGATGCCCGTGCCGTTTCGGCAGTTACTGCTGGCGCGGGGGATGCAGTTGGTGGAAGTGCCGGATGAAGAGTACGATTCGATGGCCTGCAATGTCCTGGCGGTAGCGCCGCGCCAGTGCATCATGTTAAGCGGCAATCCCATCACGCAACAGCGCTTGGCGGCTGCCGGCGCCACCGTCCTGACCTTTGACGGGAAAGATCTCTGTCTCAAAGGCGGTGGCGGCCCCACCTGTTTAACACGCCCCATCTTGCGCGCCGCCTGATTGTAGTTTTTTGTGCAACAAACAGAATCGCCCGCTTTCGTCAGGCTACAAACCTGACGAAAGCGGGCGCTTCTGTTTTTATGGCTTATCGGTAGTAAAGATTTTAGTCTTTGAGAGTAGGGGAAAGACTAACGTCTTTACTACGATTAGGCGGCCGGTTTATTCGACAAGCGCCCCATACCCAACGTGACCAGAGCGCCGAGCAACAGGAGCAAGACAACCCACGGCACACCGCCGCTGAAGTCACTGCCGGTGCCAGGTAGTTCGCCTGGGGCGGCGGCTGTAGTCGTCACCGGTTGCGACGCGTCAACTGGGGCGGTCTCGGTCATCGTCTGCGAACTATCAACCGGCGCAGCCGTCGGTGTCGGTTCCAGCACAGGCGTTGGCGCAGTCGTGGGCGTCGGCTCCAGCACCGTCAGCAAGATCGGCTCCGATTGAGCGAGAACCGTGTCATCTTGCACCAGTTGCACCGTCAGGGTATACGCACCGGGGCCGGCGAAGCCAACCGTCGTGCGCCAATTGCCCTGTGGTCCAGCCACAGCGCCAGCTACCACGCGATCATTCACCGCCACCCGCACCCGCGCACCACCGGCCGCCGTGCCACGCAAGCGGAAGGTATCGCCCGGCAGCAGTTGATCGGGAATACTAGCGGTATCAACCACCGGAGCAACTGGCTCCGGCGTATTGGTCGCCGTTGGCTCCGGCGTATTGGTTGCGGTCGGCTCCGGCGTATTGGTCGCCGTTGGCTCCGGCGTATTCGTGGCCGTCGGTTCCGGCGTATTCGTGGCCGTCGGTTCCGGCGTGTTCGTCGCCGTCGGCTCCGGTGTATTGGTTGCCGTCGGTTCGGGGGTATCGGTTGCCGTCGGCTCTGAAGTGTTCGTTGCCGTCGGTTCTGGCGTATTGGTCGCCGTTGGTTCTGGTGTGTTGGTCGCGGTCGGCTCCGGCGTGTTAGTCGCCGTTGGTTCTGGTGTGTTCGTCGCCGTCGGTTCCGGCGTGTTCGTCGCCGTTGGCTCCGGCGTATTGGTTGCCGTCGGTTCCGGTGTTGGGGTTGGTTCGAGAACCGTCACGAAGAGCGGTTCAGCCTCCGCCACCACGACGTCATCTTGTATCAACTGCACCGTCAGCGTGTATTCACCGGAACGGGCAAAGCCAACCGTTGTGCGCCAGTTGCCTTGTGGCCCAGCCACAGCCCCGGCGACGACGCGGTCATTCACCGCCACTCGTACCCGCGCCCCACCCTCAGCCGTTCCGCGTAGGCGGAAGGTGTCACCCGGCAAGAGTTGATCGGGAATGCTTTCCGTGTCAATCACGGGCGGGGCTACAGCCGGCGCCGGCGTCTCCGTAGCCGTGGCTTCGGTAGTGTTGGTGGCGGTGGGGGCGGGCGTATTGGTTGGCAGTGGTTCAGGGGCAGCGGCTTGACCAATCACCAGGAATGAAAGGACAATGGTGTTGGTTTGGCCGTCCACCTCCACCTGACAATTGACCTGTTGCAAACCAGATTTGCTGAGGGTGATGGTGGCGGCAAAAGCGCCGGCGCTATCGGCAGTTGTGGCCGCCAGAGTGTTTTCGCCCTGTAGCAGGGTAATGGTGCTGTCGGCTGGGGCCAATCCGGTAACGGCAATTTCATCACCGGCCCGGACTAGCGGCGGCGTCCCCACACAACTCAACGGTTGCGCCGCTGCCGCCTGCACGGCCGATGTAAGCGTCGGCGTGTAGGCGGACAAGGTGGCAAACATGGTTGCACAGATCAAACCGGCAAAGCTCAGGCTCATCATATGCCAAAGGCCGGTTGCCCGCTTGGTCAGCCGACCGGCCCCATACCCAAGCGCACCAAGCGCTAACAAGCTTAGGATAAAAACAGATAACCAATTCCCTACATTCATAGCATAATCCTCTTTTGTTGATACGGTAGCTTATCTTTCACGTTCTCATAATCCGTTTGCGCTTTACACTCAAGATAACGACTTTCATCATAAGCAATAGACAACTTTCAGGAAAGACGCAGGGGACATCGGTCAATAAAGGTAAGGCATCAAGCTGACAAACCCGTAGCCACCGTTGCGCGCACAAAGATATTTGCTCCATCGGTCTGTTTACACACTTATCCGATTTGAAAAACACATATCGATCAGGGTGTGTCCAAGCGGGGTATGAACACAGATGGCAAGGCGGCGAAGCAGATCTGATTACATTTGCTAAAGGCAGGTGCGCTGTTGACCTGGTGGGCGTCGCTCACAATAAGTTCATGTTGAGGTTGATAAATTATAACCAGTCATGACCGGCTAGAAAGCCATTTCTGGCATATGTAATTTTGCCTATAATTGGCCTTCCTTGTCAACTTCTGAAGGTGGTCAATAGTGATTAGTGGGTCAGTAGGACAATAAGTCAGTAGGACAGCAGTCAGCACCGACTGTCTCACTGTCTCACTGCTTGATAGTACCCTTGCAACAGTTGATCCATCACCCAGTTAGTGCGGGCGGCGCTTTCGCCAGTGCTAGGGCAACGATCCAGGCCGTTAAGTTCATCGACAATGGTTTGGATCAGTGGTTGTTGCACATGGTCAGGGGTAGGTTCAGGAAATTCAGTGACACCGTTGGCGGTGGTCAGGCGGATGGCTTCTGTGCCAAAGGAAGAGAAGGTTAGTTTGCCTTGTGTGCCAAGGATCTCGGTTTCATCCAGTCGTTGATAAGTGTCAAAGCACCAAATGCCTGTGCCGTAGACGCCGGAGGCAAAGACAAAACTGCCGGCAACGACATCTTCGGCGCAGTAATAACCGCCTTGGTTACCCGCGTACCCTTGCACTTGCACAATCGGACCAAGAAAATAGTCGAGGTAATCGAGCGTGTGCGAAGCCAGATCGACAAAGAAGCCGCCGCCGGCAATGGACGGATCAACGCGCCAGGGCAGTTGACCATCGGTCGGCTGCACCCAGTTGCGATAGAAACGGACGGTGACGGCGCGGGGCGTCCCAATAGCGCCGGTGTCGATTAGTTCTTTCACCTTGAGAAAACGGGGCAAGCGACGGCGATAGTACGCCACCCAGAGCGGAACCCCTGCCGTTTGACAGGCGGTCACCATCCGTTGACATTCGGCATGGTTGAGCGCCATTGGCTTTTCGACATAGACCGGTTTGCCGGCCTTTGCTACGGCCAGGGCATAATCATGATGGGCATTGGGGGGCGTGGCGATATAGACCGCATCCACTTCAGGATCATGAATGAGCGCCTTGGCGTCATCGTACCAACGGGGGACGTGATGACGGCGGGCGTAATCGGCAGCCAGTACGCCATCGCGTCGCATGACGGCCACCAGCGCCGAATTATGGGCTTTCTGGAAGCCTGGCCCGCTTTTGACTTCGGTTACATTGCCACAGCCAATGATTCCCCAGCGAATCGTGCGCATGTCATTACCCTTTACAATTTGATTTTGTTCTCTTGCTTCTTTATTATCGAACAGAAGATAGCAAGAATGCAAATGGCCGCTGATTGACAAGATTGCTTTCCCCGCTGATAATGGGTGTACACGACAATCAATTCTGTAGGATTTACGCAAAGCAGCCTTTTTCTGCATCCTGCCCCTTCTGCGGGAAGCACTCCCAGTCCAGCCGGCGCCCGCCGTGCGCTTGGTAAATCCGATCAAATCATGGAGAAATTCTTATGGCAAAGGTTAGTGGTGGTGAAGCAATTGTGCAATCGTTGATCGCCCACGGCGTTGATACCGTCTTTGGACTGCCGGGCGTGCAAAATGACCACCTGTTTAATGCGTTTTATGACAATCGCGACAAGATTCGCGTTATTCACAGCCGTCACGAACAAGGCGCGGCCTATATGGCGTTGGGCTATGCCCTCGCCACGGGCAAGGTGGGCGTCTGTAGCGTGGTGCCGGGGCCGGGCTTTCTCAATGCCACGGCGGCCCTGGCGACGGCTTACAGCACCAACGCCAAAGTCCTCTGTCTGGTCGGGCAGATTCAATCGGATTCGATCAACAAGGGGTATGGCCTGTTACATGAGATCCCCAACCAGATCGAAATCCTCCGCACGCTGACTAAGTGGGCCGACCGGATCGAAACACCCGCCGATGCCCCCTCCCTTGTTGCCGAAGCCTTCCGCCAACTCAACGCCGGTCGCCCGCGCCCGGTGGGGTTGGAGTGCGCCCCCGATGTGTTGGCGCAGAAAACCGAAGTCGACTTAACCAAAGTCGATTACACCCTCCGCTACCCGCCGGTTGACATCGACAAAATCAATGAAGCGGCGGAGTTGCTGGCAAAAGCCGAAAATCCACTCATCTTCGTTGGCCTGGGCGCCATTGACGCCGCGTCCGCCGTACAGGAACTGGCCGAACTGTTGCAAGCGCCGGTGGTCTCAGGGCGCAGTGGACATGGCGTTCTGAGCAGCCGTCACCCGCTCTCCATTCGCACCACAGCCGGTCATCAACTGTGGGAAAAGGCCGATGTGGTCGTGACGCTGGGGAGTCGCCTGACCCGTCCCATGACCAATTGGGGGACGGATGACAAACTGAAGATCATCCGCGTCGATATTGACCCTGAAGAACATTACCGGGTCAAGCCGCCGACGGTTGGCTTTGTCGCCCGCTGTGAAGAGGTGACGCCGGCGCTGGTGGCCGCCTTGAAGCAACGGGGCGTTTCCCGCCCATCACGCACGGCCGAAATGGAAGACATTCAGGCAGAACTTGAACCACGCATCGCTGCCGTGGAGCCGCAAGTCTCCTTTCTCAAGGCCATGCGCGCCGTTCTGCCGGATGACGGCTACTTTGTCGATGACTTGACACAGGTGGGCTATGTTAGTCGCACCGAGTTGCCGATCTACGAGCCGCGCACCTATATCTCACCCGGCTATCAGGGGACGTTGGGCTGGAGCTATGCCACGGCGCTGGGCGTCAAGGTGGCGCACCCCAGTAAAGAAGTTCTTTCGATCTCTGGCGACGGCGGCTTTATGTTTAATGTGCAAGAGCTTTCCACTGCGGTCAAGCATAAGATCAACCTGGTGCATGTCATCTTCAACGATGGCGCCTATGGCAATGTGCAGCGGATGCAGAAGAAGGATCACGGGGGACGGGTCATTGCCTCGGATCTGGACAACCCCGACTTTGTCAAGCTGGCCGAAGCTTTTGGCGTCCTCGGTCTGCGCGCCCACACGCCCGCTGAGTTGCAGGCCGCCATCCAACAAGGCTTTGCCGCCCAACGCCCTACCTTGATCGATGTGCCGGTGGGCGAGATGCCGGCGCCCTGGTCGCTCTACTTCCTGCCGCGCAATCGCCCGGCAAAGGGATAGGCCGGTTTTGGGTCAACGTTTGCACTTTTGCCGGATCTGGGGCAACGTTGACCCATTACAGCAGTTCCCGTTGTTCCAACCAGTATAGTTGACGTTCCCGCTCTTGGACTATTCAGAGGATTCGTGTTTTTGTGTTAATCTCCTGCATTTTCGTTTAGTCAATTTTTCTCCTGAAGTGACTCGCTAATCCCATGATTCGCGGTGATATTGTGGGACAATCTCTCCTCTTTTTGACACTTTTGCGGTTGCATCGCCCCACTTGCCCCTCTAGAATGAAACCAACTCTGACCCACATGTAGATGAGTAACCCAAATAGGAGTCGGTTATGCAACTAGCGATCCATGCACCACAACCACAGGCAAACCCCTGGTTTACACGAAAAGTGATTGGTTGGCTTAAGCGCTATTTACCGGCGGAGGTGACCGGTACAACCGCAGCTATCCTGGGGACAACCCTGGCCTGGCAGTTCGACCAAAGCTTGGCGGTTACGGCCTTGGTCGGTACATGGTGCGAAGTGGTCGGTTTTTATCTGGCGATGATGATACAAGAATGGTGCAACCAACGACCACAGCCATCGCTTTCTTTAAGGAATAGTCAACCCAACCGTCGGTTAGAGCGCGGCTGGCAAGCGCGAATCATGGCCCGTCTAACATCTGTCAGACAAACGATAGGATTTTTGACGCAAATATTGCGTACTCTAGTAGTAGAATTTGGCCCTGCCGAACTGGTCGATCCCTTTCTCGTGCGCCCGGCGCTCCTGGCGCTGGCAATGCATCTGGTCCCTGGTGTGCATTGGGCAGTGATGATCGGCAAAGTGGCGGCGGATCTCATCTTTTATACTATCGCCATCAGCAGCCTTGAATTGCGCCAGAAGTTGGCAACTAAAAAAGCCTATAACAATTTGAGTCGATTATGAGGCGATTCGCCGCCGTAATTGCCAGCAAGGGGCAACGGCTTCCTCTATAATGGCAACAGGTAGCGTAACCAACGTTGCCGCAGCAAGCTCGACAACAGTCTACGTTTATCGTCTTCCATTGCGAGGACAAGGAGTATACAATGAGACACCTGGTTTTATCACCACCCCGACGGACGATCCACTGGCTGATCGTCCTCACGATTCTCGTTACCTCGTTCATGCCGCTGGCGACGGTGCAAGCCGCACCAGCAGCCGTGGGCAAAGCCGAAGCGACTGCCAACACCGTCACCCTCGACCCAACCGACGACGCCCGCACCCAGCCCGGCTCGCCCAACACCAATTTTGATGACGGCTTTTTGTGGATGGGCCACCCCAATGTCCATTTCACCCTGATCAAGTTTGACCTTTCCGTGTTGCCGGTCGATGCGGTGATCAACGCCGCCGACCTGCAACTCGACTTTACCGGCGTCTACACCGGCTCTAACCAGATTGAAGTCGGTCGCGTGGCCGGCGCCTGGGAAGAGGAGACGCTCACCGGCTCGACGCCTGTCACCTACACCTGGAGCGGGCAGTTCAAAACCGTCACCAGCACCGGCAAGGATGACAGTTCGGTGGTTACCTGGAATGTCGCTCCGCTGGTGCAAGCCTGGCATAATGGCACGCTGCCCAATGAAGGGCTGGTGTTGCGCGGCAATGGCGGCGATCTCAAGGCTGCCCATTCCCGCGAGACCGGCGAAGCGGCTGATCGTGGCCCGAAGTTGATCCTCACCTACACCCTGCCGGCTGACGAAGGCCAGCCTCGCCCCGACCTGGGTGACGCACCGGACAGCACCAACCATCATGGCATTAACAACACGGCTTACCCTGGCGGCATTCTGGGCCAGTTCCCCACCGTGCGCGATGTCCCGGCCAATCAACCCGCTGGTCCACGCCACAACAACCAGAGCATGGAAGGCTGGCTCGGCAACTTCCTCTCCCGTGAAGGCGAAGCCGACCAGGGACCTGACCAGGACGCGCCGCGCAATAACATTTTGCGCAATACCGTCACGGGCAATGTTGCCGACGTGGCCGACAATGACCGCGCCGATGATGGCTGGCGCAACCGCACGCTCCGCTTCTTCAACTGTGAACGGACCCAACTCGAAGTGCGGGTGAGCAAAGCGGCCAACGCCACCCTCAACCGCATGTATCTCAACGTCTGGTTTGACGGCAACCGCGATGGCGACTGGGGCGACCTCGGTCAATGCCAACGCGATGAAGATCAACCGGCCCAAGCCAGCTACGAATGGATTGTGCAAAACTATATCATCGATATGACAGCCATCCCGGCTGGCGGCTCCTTCGATTTTTCGATTCCCACCGAAAAAGTCCTCAACAGCACCGGCGTCGGTCGCCATTGGATGCGCTTTACCCTGAGCGAAGCGCCGGCAGTGCAACCGACCAGCGGCACAGCTTTGCCCGATGGGCGCGGCCCCCATCCCGAACACCCAACCTTCAAGGTTTTCCAATATGGCGAAACCGAAGATGTTTTGCAGCGCTCCGCCCCGGCAACTTCCACCGGCACGCTGGAAATCTTGAAGCAGGTTATCACCGACGGTGAACCAGTGGAATGGATCGACTACGTCACCTATCAGATCCGCCTACGCCAAAACGGCGGCGCCCAGCCCATGCAAGTACGCATGCGTGATGTGTTGCCCTATCCATTGATTGTCTACCCAACCATCAATGGCGGTACTATTGAATATGTGATTGTCGAAAGCCCAACCGGCGGCGCTGGCCCTTTACAAGCCCAACTGGAGGTGATTCCGCCTAGTGGAGCAACACCGCCGCAGCAGGTGGTGAAGTGGCAAGGTTCGCTGGCGCCCAACGCCGAAATCAAGTTCACCTTCCAGGTGCGCGTGCTTGCCCTCTGCCAACCGAACCAGCAGACGATGACCTTTACCAACACGGCGCAGGCCAAACCCCAAGACGGCGCGGTCGTGACGGCGTCGGATACCTTCACCGCCAAGTGTATTGGCTATGACGAGAGCAACATTGATGTCGAACTGGCGCCCATCGACAACCCGACCGACTGGGATGATCTGATCCACTTGCCTATCAGTGGCACGGTTCATAACCGGCACCCGGTCTCCGCCACGATTGGCATCTACCAAAAGCCGCTGGGTGGCGCCATGACCGACCTTGCCGCCAGCGCGGTAACAACGACAACTCTGCCCCGCAAACCGATTAAGCTGTTGGAATTGCCCCTAAAGCCCGGCGAAACAAAACCCTTTGCGACGGTGCTGCGCATGGCTGACGAAAGCGACCAACCCATCGGCAGTGACAGCGATCCAATAGCGCAACTGGGCTACTGTATCCTGCTGGACAACAGCGGTGACTGCCCGGATGCGGCGCTCTTCCCCAAACTGCATGGCAATGTGCCGATCAGCCCGACCATGCGCCCCAGCGACTTGGGCGATGCGCCGGACAGCACCAATCACTTTGGCGCAGCAATGGCCGCCTATCCGAATACGCCCGCTGGTTTCCCAACAGTCTTTGACCCGGCCACCGGTCAACCGCAAGGGCCACGCCACCTGCACCCGCGCCCCTTCCATCTGGGCCAACGGGTCAGCCGCGAAATCGACGCCGATGTCGGCCCCGACCAGGACCCGCTCAACAACATTGTCCCGCCGGCCAACGACCCCGACAACGACCGCTTTGACGATGGCTCCCGCCTGCGCAACCTGGCGAACTGCCAACCGGCCGCGGCGGATGTCCAGGTCGCCATTGCACCGGTTGCCGTGAATTACTTCCAACAATTAGGCACGCCCGCCTATCTCAATGTCTGGCTGGATGCCAACCGCGACGGCGACTGGGCCGACGGCTTTACTTGCCAAGACCCCCAGGGCCAAAACCACGCCGTGGTCGAGCATATCCTGATCGACTTCCCGATCAATGTGGTGGGGCTGGGCGCCGGCTTGCATAACCTGCCCAACATTGCCACCCAGCGGGTCCCCTGGCCGGCGCAGTTGGCAAACCGCCCGACCTGGGTGCGCTTTACCCTAAGCGACCGCCCGTCCAACAAGACGCTCAACTTTGCCAACATCCAATATGGCGACGGGCGTGGTTATGCCCAGCCGTTCCGCGTTGGCGAAACCGAGGATCACTATCGCACCTATGACGGCAATGCCGCGGATCTGGCCGTGCAACTGAGCGCTAACAGCCAACCGATCGCCAAACAAGACCCTGGTCTGCAAGCGGCTGCCGCCGACAAACTGGGCAACTTTGAGATTCAGTTGTTCAAGATCGACGTTGCCAACATTGGGAAAACCGGCGCCAACAACGCCCTGCTTGAGTTCCAGATTCCCGAAAAGTTCCGGGGCGTGCCGCCGGCCATCGTGCGGGCGCCGGGGATCAAAAGCGAGAGCATCTCCTTCAACTTTGACAAGCTGAGCATGATTCTGCCCTTTATTGAGCAGGAGAACCTCTACTCGGTCGTGTTGGGCTGGTATGGTTGTATCACCTGCACGCTGACCAGTCAGGTTTCGGCAGCGCAAGCTGTTGCCGAGTACACCGGCGTCGCCAAAGTAACGCTGGAAGGCGACAATGATACCAGTAACAACGAGAGCCGCGCCACGGCCCGTGGGCTGCTCAGTTCGCCCATCATCGGCGCCTTTATGGATTACACCGACGATTCGTGCATGGATCGCATCATTAGCGGACCGGCTGTCACCAACCGGATGAGCCTCCAGTTGCGTGGCCGGGCGGCGCCGAACCAGATCATCGCCATCCTGATTGGTCTGCTGAAAGTGGCGGAAGTCACTAGTGATGCCAACGGCAATTTTGTCTACAATGCCAATCTCGCCGCTGGTCTCCATGAAATCAGCGCCCGCTATGCGTCGATCACCTCTCCCCGTGACTCGGCCAGCGGTCTGCCCACGGGCAAACTCACGCTGTTGGTGAATCCCTCTTTGCCCTTCGACCCGTTGAGCGTCTGCTTTGTGGACAGCAATGGCCGTTCGTATGCCATGCCCATCTTGGGCTACTCGTTTGGCGCTACGCAAACTGGCACCTTTGTCCGCAGTGGCGAAAGCTACAAGGTCAGCCTCAACGCCGGCACGGGTAACTTGAATCAATACTTCAAGGTTACTTTTGAAGACGTATTGCTCTCCTCCTTGACCGATGAGAATGGCGACGGCACCTACCAAGGTTTGGTGGTAATGCCGGACCCTGGCGCAGTGCAGAGCGCCGGCATTACGGCAACGGGAACCTTTGGCTTGCTAGTCGGTAATGGTGCAACGGAGAACCGCTTTAGCACCGCTATTGCGACCAGCAGCGCCGGCGTGATCAGTGACCGTGTCACCGGCCAACCCTTGGCTGGCGCCAGTGTGGCGGTCGTTGTTGAGCAGGCCAGCAGTAGTGGGCAGCGTTTCTTCACCGCTTGGTCAACCAGCCAATCGGGCCAGCCTAACCCGCAAGTGACGGCTGCTGATGGCAAGTACAGCTACAGTGCCAATGTTGGCGCCTATCGTCTCGATGTTGTACGTGATGGCTATCAACCCTACCGCAGCGACGATATTGATGCCAGCACGACACCGCTCAACATGAATATTGCCCTCAGCCCGGCTATTGCCGAAGCGGCGACCCACCAGGTCTTGCTCACCGAGAATGGCTTCCAACCGGCTACACTCAATGCCAAAGCGGGCGATGTCATCGAGTTTGTCAATGTGGATCTGGATGAACATGGCGTCACCGGTAGCGCCTGGAACAGCGGCGTCCTGAGCGCCGGCCAGAGCTACAAGGTGAAAGTCACCACCAACGGCAGCTATACCTACAGCGATGTCATGGACACCGCAACGCAAGGAACTGTTGTCGTCGGTGATGGTGTGTCCACGGGTAGCCAACGGCTCTTCCTGCCGCTGGTGACCAGATAAACTAAGACACTACAGCGGATGAAGGCGGGAACGGATAAAGCGCTTGGCCGTAAATCCATTCCTGCCTTCATTCGCTGTAGTATTACCCATACCGAGAAACTTGCAAGCATGCAAGCACGATTTGATAGAAAAGGCGGTGGAATTTCGTTCATCTTTCAGCGATACTAAAACCAGTAACCCTCCTGCGGGAGAGCCTTTCCGTTCGTTTCAGCAAAGGAGCAAAATCGTGAATACAACGCTTCTCTTAGTGGTGGCGGCACTCAGTTACAGCATAGGCGGCTATTATATGAAATTATCGGAAGGGTTAACCCGTGGCGGCCCCACCGCCCTGGTACTGGCGCTCTTTGCCCTGGGCGCGCTGTTGCAAACCGTCGCCATGCGCCACGGATCGATGACCATCACCTACATCATCGTCTTAGGCATCGAAGCCATCACCGCCCTGGCGCTGGGGGTCTTCTTGCTGGGTGAAGGCTTTAGTCCGCTGAAGATGGCGGGGCTTACTTTGGTCTTTCTCGGCATTATCGTCTTACGTTCGTAAACAGTAGTCCACAGTCAGGTCGTCCCTTCCCAAGGCAAACGCGTAGTCCAAAGTCACGCTACGCGCTTGCGCGTGGGGTGTGGTCTACTCATAAATTCTTACGCAAAACAAAACAGAGGAGTTTACTGCATGTTGAATGGGTTGTTTGTTCGCTGGCGCGCCAGTCGTCTTGGCGCCCCCCGTTGGTTGCTGATCTTGTCCGCCCTCTTGCTCACCTTTTCGCACCAGGTAACACCCCCCGTTCAGGCCACCGCCGTCTACAGCCCCACAGCGCCGGCGGCTACCACGCTCACTATCGACACAAGCGCAGACTTAGATAGTGGCAGTCCCACCAAAACTTGCACCTATACGGCGGGGATTTATGTCGCCGCCACCGATGGCTGTACCCTGCGGCGGGCCATTCTCGAAGCCGCTGCCCGCCCCCAAAGCGACCGTCCGATTACCATTCAATTTGCCTTAGCTGCCAATGATCCCAACAAAGACAAAGAAGTCGCCGGCACCTGGACATTGCCCATTGCCGCCACTTTACCACCGCTGAAAACCGATACCATCAACAACAAAAACGGCCAGGTGACCATCGACGGCGATACCCAACCCGGCGGTCGCACCACTGGCCCCAAGATCATCATTGCCACCAACGACAACAGTTTGCAGGTGGAAAGCACCAACAATCTGATCCGCAATCTCGCTTTTAAGGGGGGCGGCGTCATCTTTTTGAAAGAAGATGGCAACACCGTCGAACGCATCTGGATGGGATTGAGCGACGACGGGCAGTCGATCGTCTTTCGCACCCCGGCCAACCCATTGCGCATGGCCGGCGGCGGGATTCACATTTCATCCAACAACAACACCGTCCAGAACAATGTCATTGTCGGCGCCTTTGCCCGCGCCATCGACATTGACGGCGGTGACAATAACCTGATCACCCGCAACCTGATCGGCACCCGCGCTGATGGCACCGTGCCAACGGTCGCGGCGTCGGCGCAGTGTTTGCGTTCTCTCAGCCTGGATCCACAGAACTGGTATGGCGGCTGGGGCATTGCTCTTAGCGGCAGCAACAACCGCATCGTGCAAAACCGATTGGCCGGCCTGCATATTATCCAGAGTCAAAACGACACGCCGCCGATGGCAATCGAAATCTTTGGCGCTAATCATGAGATTCGGGGCAATATCATCGGTGTCGATAGCGCCAACAGCCGTGTGGGTGTTTGCGGCCAGGGCATCAAAGTTTCCGGCAGCGGCACGCAGATCCTCAATAATGTGATTGTCCGTAGCCGTACCGGCTTTGAAGATGGTGAACCGACGGCCATTCTTGCCAGTGACACCTCGCCGCTCTTTGGGCAGATCACCGTGCGCGGGAATCTAGTGGAAAGCGGCCCCGGCAAAATTTACGAATTCGGCCCCGGCATTCCCGCCGTGCTACGCACCTTCAACCCAGCCAAGTTCACCAGCCTCAGTGGCACAACCATTACCGGTGGCAGTGGCGACAATAGTCCCTGTCCCGGCTGTCTGATCGACTTTTATCGTGACGATGCCGATGAGATCGCCGAAGCGCTTGACCACCTGGGCAGCATCACCGCCGACAGCAACGGCAACTTTTCCATTACCCTGACCCAGACCTTGCCCAGCGGCGTTGGCGTGCGCACCAGCAGCACTACCCAGGCCGCCGGCATCATTGGCAACTACGGCGCCGGGACAACAACCAAGCTGTCCAAACTTTATATGCCGATGGAAAGCGTCACCATCACCGGGCCGACCACGGGGACAGTTGGCACGAGCTATGCCTTCACGGTCACGGTCAACCCCGCCGGTGCGACGATCCCGGTCGAATACGCCATCAACGCGACCGACGCAACAACCCAAACACTGACCAGCAACAGCCGCGCCATTGTCGCCACCTATACCTGGCCGACTGGGGGCACAAAGACGTTGGCCGTCACGGTGAAAAATGAGTTGGGGACGGTCAGCGCCAGTCATCAAATTGCGCTAACGGGTGGTTCGAGCGGTGCGCCCAAGCTTTATTTGCCGCTGGTGCGTCGGTAGCAACACTACAGCGGATGAGGGTGGTAACGGATTCAAACATCCGTTACCACCCTCATCCGCTGTAGTGTTCTGGTAAGGAGATTCAATGTTCAAGCTACAACCGATCTTCGTCCTGCTGTTGCTTGGTGTTCTCGGCGGACTGCTCGTCGCCTGCCAACGGTCGCCGGCGCCGGAGAGCAACAATAATTTGAGCTATGCCTGGTTTACGACCATTCCGGTGGATACCGCTGTCTACACCATTACCGGCACCGTCAGCGCCGATGTCGAGACCCTGGTGCGCCAGACCGCGCCCGCACAGGCACAAACCTACAGCAGCGGCAGTGTCAGCGTCGGCACCTATTACGGCCCGCAATTGAACGGCAAAGGCATGGTGCGCTTAACCGTCGTCGCCTCCGATGCCGAACTGGCGCCGGTGGGCAGCACGGTGATTCTCAAACTGGATGACACTAAGGGCATTCTGCTGCTGCCGGGGGATCAGATCACGGTGAAATGTCGCGCCCAGTTTGAAGCCATCTCCGCCGTGATGAACCGCCAGGAATTTGACCCTGCTGCGGGAACGTGGGAACTGGACTACTGTCGGCTGGCGACGCCGGTGGTAGGACAGGTGCGGACGCCCTGAACCTAGACAATTCTCTGATTTATTGACAGATGGCGCTACTTTCTCTACAATGGCGAACAATAACGTGACAATCAGTGGGGAAGTAGCGACATATGCACATCTTTACTACCTCGGGGTCGTGTGACCCAGGCAAACATTATACGGTTATGCGCACGCAATTGCTTGACAAAGGCCAAACGTTGGTTGAGCAAGGGCGCTACCTCGTCATCTTTTCCCCTAACCAAATGGGTAAAACTACCTATTGTCAGTTCCTCGCGCACCGCTTACGGGGGAAAGGGTACCTGTCCATTTGGTTGAGTTGTCAAGGATTACAAACACTGTCGCGCGAGCAATTCTACCAAGCGTTGACTCTCTATCTGCAAGAAATGTTAACTGCTTACGGTCTACAGAACCATCGGACAATCGAAAACCACTTGGATCTTCAGTGGTTTTTGCAAGAAATTTCAACTGACCGGCGACCGATTGTGCTGATCATCGACGAGTTTGAAAATATGCCGATGATTGTGCGTGACGAACTACTGCACACCTTTCGTGCAATATACCAAAAGCGGCAGCACCACAAATTACAATCATTGATTCTAGTGGGCGTCAGCACTATCGCGGAGTTGGTCTTGTCATCGGCTTCCCCTTTTAACGTGGTCGATGAGTTGCGGATTCCCTACTTTACCTTTGCCGAAGTGCAAGAGTTAATCAGTCAATATGTGGCTGAGTCCGGTCAACTTTTTGAGACAGAAGTCATCCGCGCAATCTATGAGAACACCGTTGGGCAACCGGGATTGGTCTGTGCGCTCTGTCACTATTTGGTGAACGAGAAAGTGCCTGATCATAGTCAACCGGTTACTATGACGGCTTTTTATGCCACGCTCAAGCATTTTTTGACTGACCGCTTTGACAAAAATATTGTCAATGTGGTGCAAAAAGCCTTTGAAAAACGGGAGTTCATGTTGCGTGTTCTCTTTAGCAATGTCGCCATTCCGTTCACGGTCCATGACCCGACCATTGCCTACCTCTTTGCCCATGGCGTAATCGATAACGTTGACGGTTCTGTTGAGGTGGCCGTACCACTCTATAGCAAAACCCTACTCACCGCTTTCCGTCCGGCGATCAATGGCGAAGCGGATCACTTTGTGTCGGCCCACGACAATTTCCGCGAGTATGTGACGGATGGCAAGCTCAATGTCAATGCGATCCTTGCCCGCTACCGCGCCTATGTCGAGCGGCGTGGTTTTCATGCGTTTGACACCGACCATCTCAAAGAAGGCGCCTGGCATTATTCGCTGGATGGCTTTATTAACTTTTTTGTGGAACAACTCGGCGGTGATACGTTTGTGGAAACACCCACCGGATGCGGACGCACTGATCTGATGATTTTGTACGGTGGGCGTAAGTATATCATTGAAACCAAAATTTTTCTCACTTTGCACCGTTTTGAAGAAGGCAAGCAACAACTGGCCGATTACCTCACCACGGAAGGGTTGACCGAAGGCTACTATGTAGTCTTTAGCAACAAACACAGCAAAGATGAACCGCTCTATTTTGATGAAACGGTCAACAGCAAACGAATTTATACCTATCTCATCCTGACCCACTTTGACCGCCCCAGCCGTCGGCGCAAACGCAAAACAGAGGGTAAGGCATCTTCAAATAAATAACGATGCGTTGACGATAAAACAAGTGTATATCAGAGGCTGACCCTACTCCAACCGACCAGGCGCCGGACGCTCGTTTTCAGAAAGATGTAACGTCAGCAACCTGCCAGACAAGATGGCCGATGGGAAACGCCTGTAGTATAATCAGTAGACCGCAACACACCCAGAAGCGCATAGACTGACTCTGGACTACGCGACTACCTGACTGCGGACTACTGATAATGTCCGGTAGACCACAACACTAGCGAAAGATCACTATCGTTTGTTGCGTTTGCCGGCTTCCCTTTCAGCGGCACGCGCGGAGCGGAGAAACCTGTATGCAACCCTCAGCTTTACTTGCTCGCCTTCTCGTGTTCAGCCTGATGATCACCTTGCTGCCACCCCCTGTCGTTTTGGCGCAGGCAACGCTGGTTACAGAGCAGCAACGCATGACCCCAACGCAAGCCGACACGGCGCTCTGGACGCGCTGGCACGCCATGCAATATGCCCTGGCCGAAGATGCCCAGACGATCTGGATCGGCGGCGCCGGCGGGGTTGTGCGCTGGGATAAAAACAGTAAGACCCATCAACGTTACACAGCAGTGGATGGGCTGCCCCATCAGAATGTCTATGCTGTCGCGCTTGATGGCGATGGCAACCGTTGGTTTGGCGGCGATGGCGGTCTCAGCCGCTTGGACGCGGCCAATCGTTGGAGCCACTTTACGACCGCCAACAGTGGCCTGCACAGCAATCGGGTCGATGGCATTGCGGTGGGCGCCGATAACACCTTGTGGGTTAGCCACGGTGTGCCGACCGGTAGCGTCAGTCAGCGTGAGCCTGACGGCAGTTGGCGCTGGTTCCCCAGTCGCGCCGTGGCGGTGGCGCTGGATTATGCCCGCATTCAGCAGACACGAAATGTCAATCCCTTGTGGACGGTCGTTGGCGCTGAAATATGGGTGGGGTATGCCGTTTACAATGGAGTGGCCTGGCTGGATCGCACCCCGGCGAACGTCACCAGCGAACCGAAAGCGGTGGCGGTTGACAGCCAAGGAGCAGTCTGGGCGCTGGGCGATGCTCACCATATTTTTACCTGGCGGGGTGCCAGTTGGTCGGTGCAGGATGTGCGGCAAAGCGTACCTTCCTTCTATCAATTGACAACCCTGGCGGTGGGACCCGATGACAGTGTGTGGGTTGGCTGGGACGTGGGGCCAGGGCCGTTTAGTCAACAGGATGCCGGTTTTGGTCGGTTGCAGGATCAAAACATCTTTCAATCACTCCAGCGGCCCACGCCATTGGCAGCCCTGCTCCCCACAACTGCCGGTTTGTGGGCGGTGGGGCCTGGTTGGTTGCGGCAAGCCGATGGCATCCTCTATGATTTCCCGGATATACCGATCTATGCCAATGTGGCGGATGCGTTGCTGGATGGTGCGGGTGGGCTTTGGCTTGCGAGCCAGGGGCCGGGCCTGACCCGCGATGATCGGCTTCAGACCTTCACGGATCAGGGGACTGCGCGCCTCGACGATGATCGTTGGCTGCTCGCCGATCTGCCCGGCCAGCAGTCGAATAGCGCCATTGATCGCTTTACGACCTTTGCCCGCGCGCCGGGGGGCGATCTCTGGACAGCCTGGGTGGGCTATGTACGGGCGCCGGTTGAGGCTTATCTCTTCCAGCGCCATCAGGGTCAATGGCTGAAGCATCCCCTGCCCCAGCCATTTATGACCGTGACTGACCTTTTTGTCCAGGATGACCAGCGGCTTTGGATCGCCTATGCCAACCCCATCTCTGGCGGCTATGGGGTGTGGGCCTTGAACCTGCGTGGTACGCCCCTGGATCAGAGCGATGACACCTGGACTGATTATCCGATCACGCTGGCGTCAGAGGAGAGCGGCGGTGTGGTTGCCGTCGATGCGGGCGGACGGCTCTGGTTTGGCAGTAGCCAGCAGCTTTATCGCTATGCCAACGGCCAGTGGCAAGCCCAGCGCGATGGCGCGATTTGTGAGCTAGCGCCGACCAGTGATGGCCGCCTCTTTGCCCAAGGTCCCGGCTATGGCGCCAACTTTAGTGAAACGAGTTGCGCCTATCGGAGCGAGTGGGTCTTGCCGATTGAGCCGGGGATGAGCGATGTTATTCGGATTGATGCGTTTGTGGAAAATAATCTGGCGCTAGTACGCTCGGCCCCAGCGCAACACCGCATCTGGACGGTGGCGCCTGATGGCGCGGTCTGGTATACCATACCAACCTATAACCCGTCCAGCAAGGTTGTCGTGGAGTTACACCGTCGTTCGGCGACGGGGCTGACGATCTACCCCTTGGCCTTTGCCAGTCGTGAGGTACGCCGGCTGGCAGTCGATGCCAACAACCATGCCTGGCTCGTGACCGATGCCGGGCTGTGGCGGATGACCGAACGCCCCGATTTTAGCCTGGTTGTCCATCCGACCACCTGGCTGCTTACGCCCGGCGCCAGCCGCCAAGGGCGGATTGTCATTGCCGATCAAGGGGGATTCCCTGACACAGTCACCTTGCAACTGCGCGGTCTGCCTAATGCAGTGACAGCACAGATCGACCCCGCCGTAGTCCAGCCGGGGACGGCGGTCACGGTCACGCTCACCGCCAATGCTGACGCCGCGCTGGGGACAACGCCGGTTACACTCATCGGCGTCAGCAACCAGATCACCCACACCGCGCCGCTGACGATTGCCGTGGTCGCCGAACTCTTTGATAGCTATTTGCCGGTGGTCGCCCACCGATAAATCCCAGCAGTAGCTGACGTTAGTTATGCCGTGGTATTTATGTCCTAATGGGCTAGGAGAATGTGTAGAAGTTCGACTTCTGGGAAAAGAACTTCTACGCGTCTGCTGCCAGCGACACCGCTACCGTCCGCCCTTCGCGACGCGACTGCTCAGCGGCGAAGACGGTCAAGTGGGTCTCTAGGGTTTCTTCGGCGCCGGAGAGGATATGACTAGTATCCCCCGTGCCGACGGCGGTCATGAACGCTTTTAATGTATTCACGTCGCCATCCCAATGGCCGCCGGCGGGTGCATCCGGTGGGATGGTGTCGATGGTGGTCGTTTTCCCGCTGAGAAAGTCGTAGATCACCAGCTTGCTCAGGTCGCCCCGCAGCTCGCCGCGGGTGCCGAAGATGGTTGTCCGGCGGTCGGCAAATTCGGAGAGGCCGGTCATGGTGAAGGAGGCGGTGGCGCCGTTTTCATAGAGCAGATTCACCACCTGATGATCCACTACGTCGTTGTCGCATTCGTAGACACAGCGCCCATACGGCCCTTCTGCGAGCGCTTGCAAGACGCCCTCTTCCGTAAAAACGGAAGTAATCACATTGAGCGGCCAATCATGTTCTCCTGCGCGGAGCTGGCCCTGATAGAAGCGTAGGGCTGAATAGGGACAATCTGTTTCATACGCACATTCCAGACAGCGCAGCGCATCCCCAGCCGCGGCTGGCTTTTGGCTTTTTTTGAAATGGGTCAATGAACCGAAGGAGGAGACCTGTACGCAGCGCTGCCCCAAAATATAGCGTAGCCAGTCGATGTCGTGGCAGGACTTAGCCAGGAGCATGAATGACGAGGTGGCTTCGTTACGCCAGTTGCCGCGCACGTAGGAATGGGCATAGTGCCAGTAGCCCACCGGCTCCAGGTGCTGGATGGCGACAACTTCCCCAATCGCTCCAGAATCGACAAGCGCTTTCAGCTTGCGGGTGTAGCCGAAATAGCGAAAGTCATGGAAGACGGCAAAGATGATCCCATTGCGCTGCACCGCTTCCACAATGCGCCGGCAGTCGGTCGGGGTGGTCGCCATTGGTTTTTCCAGGAGCATGGCGTAACCGGCGTCAGCAAAGGCGATGGCCGGCTCGGCGTGATCACGGTCGGGCGTGGCGATGATCACGGCGTCGGCAAAGCGCGGGCGGGTGACTAATTGCCGCCAATCTTCGGCTACATTCGCCGGCGGAATCCCGTGTTGGTCGGCCACGTGCTGGCGGTAGAAGGGACGCGGCTCAGCCACGCCGACCACCTGCGCTAGATCGGGGTGCTCTAAGGCAAATTGAGCGAAACTGCTCCCACGGCTACCGGCGCCGATGATGATGAGACGTACAGGTTGCATAAGGTTCTCGATTTCTTAGCTGAATATGATGACCCGGCAGGGCTGCCGGCGTTCCCGGCGCAACATGCGTTAGGGTAACAAAAAGCGGCCCCGTTCCAACACCGGTTCGCCATCCAGATAGACCGTCCCCCCCTGCCGCAGATCCTTGATAATATCCCAGTGAATTGCCGACCCATTCGTTCCCCCGCATTCCGGGTAGGCGCGGCCGAGGGCGATGTGGACGGTGCCGCCGAGCTTTTCGTCGATCAGAATATCTTTGCAGAAGTGAGTGACATGGGGGTTGACGCCAAAGGCGAACTCGCCGATCAAACTGGCGCCGGCGTCGGTCTGGACAATGGCTTGCAGGAAATCCTGGTTGGCGCTGGCGGTGGCTTCGACCAGTTTGCCCCGTTCCCAGCGTAGGCGAATATCAGGCATAAGCCGGCCACTGAGAACGCCGGGAAATTCAAAGGTAATGTGGCCGTCGATGGTCTCAGTGATTGGCGCCGTCATGATCTCGCCGTCGGGCATGTTGAGCTTGCCGTCACCCACCACCCATTTGCGCCCGGCAACCGAAAAGCGCAGATCAGTCTCTTTGCCGACAATGTGCACTTCTTTGCCCTGCCCCAAGCGATCCGCCCAGCGTTGCCAGGTAGCGACTGCCTGCGGCCAGTCGAGCAGACAGGCATTGAAAAACATGTCGGTGATCGTTGCCAGATCAGTCTCGGCCTGTTGGGCAAAGGCGGCATTGGGTACGCGCACCAGGCACCAGCGCGTCTTTTGCCAGCGCAAGGTGGAAATTTTGCCCTGCGCTCGCTGGTTTAACGAGAGCCGATCCGCCGGCACGTCAGCCAATTCATACAGGTTATGTGCGCCCCGCAGCCCAATGTAGACATCCGCCCATGTCATGCCATAGGCTTCAATTTCCGGTAGCCAGGTCAGTTGTTCCTGGTTGCCATGCTTGAGCAACGCATGGCGCAAGGTTTCCGACAGAAATTGCACCTGCGGAAAGGCGCCGGCCTTAATGCAAGCGGCGTAGACCGCCTGCACCAACGGCAGCGTCTCCACTTCGCCCATCGCAATCATCACCCGCTCACCTGACTTCACCGCTACCGAATAGTTGACGAGCAAATCACCCAATTGCTGCCAGCGTTTGTCCATCAATCACCCACCCACTTCATAACAATCAGCAGAGCGCAATGCAACCGAGGTAACATAGACCAACGCTGGACTACGCGACCAAACGACTGCGGACTACTAACAATTTTCCATTCTCCATTGACAATTAATTATTCCTCAGTTCCCTGACTTTACTCATAAACACCCTAACCCGCGCTTCATCCACGGGATTCCAGATATAGCCGTCCCGCTTGAAAGTCGTTCCTACCACAGCGCCGTCGGCTATGGCCAACTGGGCGGCCACATTTTCTAACTTCACTCCCGTGTTGGCAAAGACCGGCGTGGTGGGAATGGCGCTTTTGACCTGGCTCAAGGTTTCCTGGGAAGTTTCGGCGCCGGCGATCAACCCAGAGACGCAGATCGCATCCGGGTTGGTATTAAAGACCGTAGAACGGGCAACGGCGGCAATGTCGCGTTGGGCCAGGTAGACGGCGGCTTCGGGGACGATGTTATAGAAGCGTTTGACATGAGCGCCGCCAATCGCGTGTTGATGACGTACTACTTCGCCACAATTGGTATTCCAGAGGCCAAAATCACTGGCATAGACGCCGGTGAAGATTTCGCGTACAAAAGCCGCCCCTGTCGCCACGGCTAGATCAATCGATGCTTTGGCGTCCCACAACACATTGACGCCAAAGGGTACGCTGATCTCCCGCCGCAATTCACCGATAATGCGCGCCATGGTGACATAGGTGATCGGCTCGACCTTGAGCAGATAGGGCAGGCTATACTCGTTGGAAAACATCACCGCATCGACGCCGCCGGCTTGTAAGGCGTGGAGATCGTCACGCGCCTGCTCTACCACCCATTCAACGCCGCACCCAGCCTCATAGGCCGGGTCGCCGGGCAGGGCGCGCAGGTGGCACATGGCAATGATTGGCTTGCACACGCCAAAGAGTTCCTGGATCCATTGCATAAAATGATGACACTCCTTTGGGTTAGAGAAAGTTCTGCTTTGGTAAAAAGCATATACCAGAGCGGGACGATCGCCAAATCATCAATAAATGATGTCTATCTTATCCCTATACCTTTTTCTGTATCTTGGTCTATGTCAGAAAATGGCATTCAGCAGCAAGATAGAGCGGCAGTTGTATCTGGGTAATCCTGATACGAGCCAACGTACGATGTTCAACACCGATGTTCAACACGAAACACTGAGAAAGGACAAAGAATCATGCGCTATGTAATCTCTTTATTGCTCCTGGTTACGCTATTGGTCGCCGCTTGTGCGCCAGGCGGTCCAGGCGCGGCGCCCACCAGCACCCCGGACACTGGTAGTGCCGTGACGCCAGAAGCAACGGAAACCCCAGCCACTGACACTGGCGTTGGCGGCAGCGAAGGCGTTACGGACACGATGGAGATGACCGATACCATGGAGATGACGGACACCATGGAAATGACCGATACCATGGAGATGACGGACACGATGGAGATGACCGACACCATGGAGATGACGGACACCATGGAAATGACCGATACCGAGGGCATGACGGACACTTTGGGGATTACGGATACCTTAGAGCTGACCGGAACTGATGGGGTCACTGGCACCGGTGGCTAAGTAACAGCCGGCGCAAAGGGAAACGCCTGAAGGCCACCGGCTGAAGTTTTGCTGCTGTGGATTGTTGTGCGTTTCCTCATCGCATGAGTTGACGAAAGGTAGGGCAGGTTCTATCTTTGGCGCCCTACCTTCTCTGACTACTATAGTGCACCTTTCAATAAGCTTTTGCCATCTCAAATGCTCTGCCAAAGTACGCAATTATGCAGAGATAACAGTTGTAAATACACAAGAACGTGTGAAGACACAAAAGGAGGAGAAGGATGATTAACTTCATCATTTGGATCATTTTAGGGGCGGTCATTGGTTGGATCGCCAGCATGGTCATGCGCACCAATGCTCAACAAGGGGTTTTCCTGGACATTATTGTGGGCATTGTCGGCGCCTTTCTAGGTGGTTTGTTGTTGGCCCCCCTCTTTGGCACTGGCACCATCAACCAGAATGACTTTAGCCTCTCCGGGTTACTGGTCTCGCTCTTAGGCGCGATCATTCTCCTGGCGATTGTGAATCTTTTCCGCCGTGGCAGTGTGCGCTAAGGTTGCCGCTATACCCCTGAACGGCAACCGCAGGCAATTACTACAGCAAACCTATTAGTGTACGGGCTCTGTTGACATTCCTCTCTGTTGCGCAACCTCTATCTGATGCTTTCCTCTGTTCAGCCAAGTAGGTTTCGCCCCTCACGTATGGGGTGAAAGACAGGATGTCAACAGCCCTCTTTTCTTTTTTCACCGATCATAGACAAACCTTTACAGGCGCCGAAAATCGGATTCTTTTTATGAATGAATCCTTTGATGAATCAATACCGGGACAAAGTCGTAACAGTGAATGAATAAGGAGCAAACCATGAAGCGTCACCCCGTGATGGTCATCACAATCTTAACCCTGCTGGCCTTCACCCTGACCGGTTGTGGTCTGTTTGGTGGAGCGCAACGGGAACGCCAACGTGAGAATGAAGCCATTACCGAAGGGGTCAGCCTTGGCCGTGTGGTGATGGCCGAAGGCATCGGCGAGCAGAACGCCCCGGTTGGGGAGACCGACACCTTTAGCGCCTCCCAAGATTTTATCTATGTCGTGGCCGAGACCGATTACATTGAGGCCGGCACCACCATGTTTGCCCGTTGGTCGCGCGAGGGCGAACCCTTTGAAGATAGCAGCGAACTAACGGCTGACCGCGATTACAGTGACACCTACATCGAGTTTCATCTGGAAAATTTGGAAAACCGCATGGAGCCGGGCGACTATAGCGTCCAACTCTTTGCCAATGGCAACCCTGTGGAGACGGTTGACTTTCGTGTCGAATAACGAACACGACCCCAGTACACCACAAAACAGGGTGACGTAAACAAAAGGAGCAACCCACCATGGATTCAACAACCCTCTGGATACTTATCGCCGTTGTCGTCGTCCTGGCGTTCTTTCTCTTCAATCGCAACCGGACGCCGCCGCGCGGCACCTATGATCATCGCGGAAGGCGCAGCAGTGGGAGCATTGGCGGCGGCAACCGCGCCTATGATGATCCTGATCGGCGCAGCAGCGGCAGCATTGGCGGCGGCAACCGCGCCTATGACGACCCGGAACATGAGAGCCGTGGCAGCATTGGCGGCAGCCCTAACCGCCATGTTGACCAGGCGGAACACCATCCTGATGCGAAGGACCCCACCCGTGAACGTATCGGCAGTCAACGCAAGCACGACGATGATCGCTTCAAAAGCAAAGGCAGTATCGGCGGGTAGAAGCGTCTGTACCACCATCATTGCCAACAAAAGCGCCTGCTGCTGGTTTGCCAGTCGCAGGCGCTTTTGTTTCCTCAGGATTTCTTCACATTTCCTTTACCCCAATCACACACTCTCTTGGTATACTAAAATTGTAACTACTAACCCGCTCCTAGCCAGTCCGTGACTGGTAACCCGCTCCTAGCCAGTCCGTGACTGGCGGTCCCATACCCCCAGTCACGGACTGGCTAGGAGCGGGTAGGCTTGGTAGTTACCTAAAATTATTAAATTGAACTTTTCCGCTGTCTACCAAAGCGAGGGGTTATGCCTTCAATTCTGGGCGCTTCGCCCAAGCGCCGCCAACAGATGATCTTGCTGAGCGCGCTGCTTTTGGCGCTTTTTATTACCTTTTTCTTTGGCATGCGCGCCTTTCGTCGCTTTAGCCGACCGCCCAGCGATGAACTTATTCGGGAATGGATGAGTATTCCCTACATTGCCCATGCGTATCATGTGCCGCCGCCGGTCTTAGTAGAAGCCTTGGGCTTGCCGACCGATGCCCGTCCCAGCCGCCGCCCACTTGATCGGATTGCCAAAGAACTCAACTTGACCACCACTGAGGTGATCACGCGTTTGGAAGAGGCCATTGCCCAAGCGCGGGCGTCCAGGGCGCCGCCGGGGGAACCGCCGAAAAAGTCCCCGCTTGATGAGTCGCAACCGCTGCCGGCGCCGACACCAACCAGGTAAACAGTGTTTTGGGTCAACAACAGAGAAGAGAGCTTGGCATGGACCTACAGACGATCTTGCTTGATGCAGTGGCGGCCTACGGCGCGTTTGCCATTTTTGGCGCCATTTTGCTGGCTTCGATTGGCGTCCCTTTGCCGGCCACCTTTTTGTTAGTGGCTGCCGGCTCTTTTGTAACGCAAGGGGAATTGGATCTCTGGTCTGTGCTATTGGCCGGCGCCTTGGGCGCCATCCTCGGCGACCACATTGGCTATGGGATTGGCCGGATCGGCGGGCGCACCTTTGTCCAGCGAGTGAGTCAACGCGTGAACGCCGGCGCTATGTTGGTGCAAGCCGAAGCGACCATGCAGCGCTGGGGCGGCATTGGCATCTTTCTGAGCCGCTGGCTGCTCACAGCCGTTGGACCCTATATCAATTTGACCAGCGGCCTCATGGGCTATCACCTGCTGCGCTTTTCCTTTTGGGATATTGTTGGTGAGCTTCTCTGGGTGACGCTCTACGTGCAGGTTGGCCGCTTCTTCAGTGATCAACTGGCGACCATCAGCGACGCGCTGGGCGATCTAACCTGGGTGGCGTTGGGGGTGATTGCCATTCTGGTCATCGGCTACAAATTGATCCAAAGCTTTCGCCAAAGCCCAGCCGCCAAAACAAATTATTACCGCCATGATGTAACGGCTTAGTCATTGTCATTCCAGGATGGATATTGTTCGGGCGCTGCCCCGGCGTGTTCGAGCAATCGCGCCTTTTTCTGGCGTACCGGCCCTGGTTCAAGATAAGCCGTTGCTATGGGGAAACGATTTCTGTTGAGGGTGGCTCAAGCCTTCTTGCTTTATTGATGAGTATACCAGAGCAGACCAGCGCCAAATAAAGTGAGATTGATTAGACGATAAATCGCGTGTACAATAATCACGCACCCCGAACCCTACCCACACCCAGACAAAAGGAGATCCTATGTTCAAAGAGTCATTAGGCAAGCTGACGCGCGGGCAAAACCTATCGGCGCGGGAAGTGACCGAGTTTGTCGAAAACATGCGCGACAACGTCGTCACCGATGTGCAGATTGCCGGGTTTCTGGTCGGCTTGCTGATGAAAGGGCCAACTGCCGACGAGATTGCGGCCATTGCCCGCGCCATGCGCGACAACTGTGTCCAGATTCAACCTCGCGTCAACGGCAATCTGACCGACCTCTGCGGCACCGGCGGCGGCTTGACGACTTTTAATGTCAGCAGCGCCAATGCTCTCTTGACGGCGGCGGCGGGGGTGCCAGTGGCGAAACATGGGAGCCGCTCGATCTCTGCCTCTTCCGGCAGCGCCGACGCCTTGGAAGCGCTCGGCATCAAAGTTGAGCTAACCCCCGATCAGGGGCGGCAACTGATCGAGGAGGTCGGCATTAGCTTCCTCTACGCCCCCAGCTTTCACCCGCTCATGCTCAAGGTCTTCTTCCCCGAACAGGCGCTGGGCATCAAAACAATCTTCTTCACCATCATCGGCCCGCTGATCAACCCCGCCGGCGCCCCTCATCACCTCATGGGCGTCTACCAACCCCATCTGGTTGATCTGGTGGCCGATGTGATTCCCCAGTTGCCCATGAATCATGTCGTCGTTGCGCATGGAGTTGATGGTCTTGACGAAATCTCCATTTTGGGGCCGACCAAAATGGCCGAAATCAAAGATGGGCGGGTGAGCAAGTATGAGATAGCGCCAGAGGATTTCGGCTTCAAGCGCGCCCGCTTTGAAGATGTTCAAGGGGGAACGCCCCAATTTAATGCCCATGTCATTCGCGCCATCTTTGAGGGCCGCGACCAGGGGCCGCGGCGCGACTTTTTGGCGCTGAACAATGGCTTTGCCCTCTACGTGGCCGGCGTTGCCGACAGCCCGGAAGCGGGGATCAAAATGGCCCAGGCGAATATCGATTCCGGCGCGGCGTCGCGTAAATTGGCTGAATTTGCCGCCGCTTCGCAACAGGTGGGTAGCTAACATGAGCCGCAGTCTTGTCGCGATGATCCGGCAGCGTCAACAGGCTGGTTTGCTGCCGGTCTTGTCCGAAATCAAGGTGCGTTCGCCCAAGGAAGGCGATCTACTGGGCCAGCGCGACCCGGTTGCGCTGGCCCAGCAGATGGCTGCCGGTGGCATTGCCGGATTATCAGTTGTCACCGAGTCGGTCTACTTTGGCGGCAACCTGGACTTGATCCGGCAGGTGCGTCCCCACCTTGCCCTACCGATCCTCTGTAAGGATTTTATCCACTTGCCGGTTGATCTGGAAGGACCAGCGTTGGCCGGTGCAGACGCCATCTTGTTGATCGTCACCTTGCTAACGGACAAACAACTACTCGATTTGCATATGGCGGCCCAAACACTAAGGCTAGAAACTTTGGTTGAAACCCACTCCATCGCTGAGGTGGAGCGGGTCGTTGACCTGGGGCTGAAGCCAGATCTGCTTGGTATCAACAATCGCGATATTCGTGTCCATGAAACAGATGACGGCGATGTCTCGCTGACAGAACGCGTGGCCGGCGCGACGCCGCCGGGGTCGTTACTGCTCAGTGAAAGTGCGATTCGCCATGCGGCAGATGCCAAGCGGGCGCGCGACGCTGGCGCCGATGCCGTGTTGGTCGGCACAGCCATCTTGCGTGCGGACGATCCGACCCAAGCCATCCGCGATTTGGTGGCGGTGGGGTGGCGTCCATGACCAAAATCAAGATTTGCGGGCTGACCCACGCCGATGATGTGGCCCTCTGTGTCGCCGCCGGCGCCGATGCGCTGGGCTTTGTCGTGGAATATCCGCAACCCACACCCTGGACCCTGACGCAGCGGCAGGCGGCTGACTTGATGCGTCTGGTGCCGCCCTTTGTCAGCCGGGTCGCTGTCGTGGGCGGTGATGCGCCGACCATTCTGTCCATCTGTGCCGCCACCCAGCCGGATGCGGTGCAATTGCATGGCGACGAATCCGAAGGAGTGGTGGCGGCAGTGGCGGCAGGGTTGCAAAAGCGCCGAACACAGATCATCAAAGCCTTACGCATTCGCCCGCCCCAAGGTGACGCCGGGGCCGAACAAACAGATCCCAGCACGTGGGCAGCACTGGCCCAACGCTTTCTCGCCGCCGGCGCCCATGCGATCTTGCTCGACGCCAAAGCGGATCATCGCCCAGGCGGCACCGGGCAAAGCTTTGATTGGCAAATTGCGCGACAGGTGGCTGCTGTCGTCGGTCCTGTCATCCTGGCCGGCGGACTAACCCCAGCCAATGTCGGTAGCGCCATTGCCATTGTGCAACCTTACGCAGTCGATGTCATCAGCGCAGTCGAGGACGCGTCCCGACGCAAGGCGCCGGAACGCGTCCGCCTCTTTATCCAGAGTGTTCGTCAAGCAGCCCCATAGCACGCGTTAATGAACAACCTAATAAGTGTAGTAACGGTTTGAAAAGGGACAACCAGAAAAGGCGCCGGCGATGAGCAAATGGTGCGCTTTTCGGTTGTCTACGTATTTCCGTAAATTGTCTCTGGATGATAGGCAAAATGGTAGGTGGCAGTGCTAAACATTGTAATCATTTAGAAACAGTTTTCAGTAAAAATCGGTGGTAAGCTAGGTAAAAAGACCGAGCTAACCTTACTGTGGAGGTAACTACTCCACTGCTAGCCAGTCCGTGACTGGTGATGGGCTGCCAGTCACGGACTGGCTAGGAGCGGGCTGAGTAATTACCTGTGGAGAAGATTTTATGAACTGGATTCGCCATAACCTTGCTTATGTGTTAGTGACGGTGATCGCTATCCTCCTGATCTTCTTTACCGTACAATTACAATATCTGTTGCGGGATTTGCCGATTGATGCACAGCCGAGCGAGGTTGTGCAGGTGATAACGCCAACCGCTTTACCAACGCCGCTGTTGCTTCAGCCGACCGTTGCTGTGCAAGCGCTGGCTGTGACGCCAGCCAATCCCGCACCGCTGCCGGCCGTAAACACGGGCGCCAGTCCCGCCGATAGTGCAGCCGCGCCTGTACAAAATCAGGCGGTTGTAGAAGCCGCACCAGCGCTCAGCCCGGAAGAATTGCTGGAGATTAAAATGTTGGGGGCCACCAACTTGACCACCAGCGAGGATGATGCGGTGCTGGTCGATTTCATCAAGGCGAACCCGAATGCGGTTGGCTTTATTCGTTACGGGAGCTATCAGGCCAACCAGGGAAGCTTACGGGCTGTAAAAATTCAGACTGTTGCCGGCGGTATGGCTGTGGAGGCGAATGAAGAGAGCGTCACCAGCGGCGCCTATCCCTTCTCCCGTCCGTTGCTGCTCTATACCTCGGCAGCGGATATAAAGGCCAAACCACAGTTGGAAGGCTATCTTGGTTGCTATCTCAACCACCTTCTCACAGAGATCGAGAGCGTCGGCTATACCCCGCCATCGATCGCCATGTATCGGAATGCGTTAGACAACTTCAAAGCCACCTGTCAACGTTGTCAGATGGTTGGCAGCAGCAACCCCCTCTTCCCTTCTGTGCCTGCTTGTACAGTGGATGGAACGGCGCCGGTTTCTATGGATATTACCGGCGGTTCAACGGTCTATCCTCTCTCGGCGCGTATGAGCGAACTTTACAAAGCGGCTGGCTTTACCGGCGCCATTAGTCTTGAAGATATTGGCACCAGTAGCGGCTTTGAGCGCTTCTGTGAAAAAGGGGAAGCGGATCTGGTCAACGCCAGCCGCCTGGTCAGAGAAAAAGAGCAGACCGCGTGCCAGGCCATTAACCGCGAACTCGTTGCCTTCCCAGTCGGTTTGGACCTGGTGGTGGTGGTGGTCAGCCAAGAGAATTCGTTTGTCCAGCAGCTTTCCTTTGCCCAACTTCATCAACTCTTCACCAATACGATTCGTTGGTCGGAGATCGACCCGTCCTGGCCGACGGAGTCGATTGCGCGGGCCATTCCCAACAAAAGCCGTGGCACCTTTACCTTCTTCGTCGAAATGCTCTATGCCGGCAGCAGCAGTAGCGAGGCTGCGATTGCCCAAGCGCCGGTTGCGCCGCAACCGCAGCGAACGCCAACCATCCCGCCCGCTGCGCCGACTCCGCTGCCTACCAATACCGCCGCACCGGCAGGGCGCGCTGATTTCCGCATTGGTACACTTGATCAGGATAATGACTGCCGGGCGGCAACAGCTATTGTGCAAGCCATTTTGACAGACGAACTGGGGTATCAGATCGAACAAGTGCCGTTCCCCTCGGCGAATGCGCTCTTTGCTGCCTTCAGCGGGGGCAAAGCCGAAGAGCGCATTGACTGGAGCCTTTGTTACACCGATCCCGCCGATCAGCCTTACCTTGAGCAGAGCCGCACATCACTCAGCCTAATCAATGAAAATTATTATGAGGTCGATGGCAAACACTATGGCATTGTGAGTGGCCGGGCTATGTTGCGGGTTCTCCGCCAAGAAACGCCCTGTATCTATGGGCTGTTGGAGAAATTCACGCTGGCGTCCGATGACCTGCGCACTCAATCGGCGTCAACCTGGCTTGATGGGCATCAAGAAGTTGTACAGACGTGGACAAATTGCCGCTAATCACTGAACTCACTGTCCATTGATCATTTCAATATAATGTTCAGGAGAGATAAGCTATGAATCAAGTGCAGGAAGTCAAACATTCACTGATGCGCCTTACAGGAAGATCGGCATGGCCGTTGGCGACCGCGTTGCCAAGATGGACTTACCGTATTCTGCTATTGGCTGGTCTGGTTGCCGGTAGCCTCCTGCCCAGCGCAACTGTCTCGGCTCAAAGCGCCAGTGTCGTCGGCACTTATGATACTGGTCTCGGCGACAATGGCGCGGAGATCATTGCTGTGCGCAATCAGTGGGGGCTTCTGACCAATGCCGGGGATGGCAGTGTGGATATTCTCAATCTCACCAATCTGCCCACTATCAATCGCATCCGCCGGGTGAAAGTGCCGCAATTGCAAAACCTAACCTCAGTGGCGATTCACCCCTATCATGATTATTTTATTGCCATTGCCGGTTCGGCAAAACCGGCTGCTGCGCCGGTTAACGGGACCGCCAGCTTTTTCCGTCTTTCGGATGGCGCCTTGCTCAAGACCGTTACGACGGGCATCCAACCTGATGCCATTGCCATTTCCCCCGATGGCGACTATGCCGTGATTGCCAACGAGGCGGAAGGCTTTGGGGTTGGGGACAATGGCGGGAATGGCTCGTTGACGCTGCTTGATCTGAGCTATTTCTATCCGGGGTATTCGAACACAGTCTATGTGTATCAAATCGGCATCCCTTCATTGGCCGGCTATTCCGGTTTGTCGAGCGGACGCACGGATGATCTGGCCCGTCTGCCGATTGATAACACGCCGGGCACCTTGGAGCCTGAGTTTGTCACCTTTTCCTCCGATAGTCAATATGCCTATGTCACCTTGCAGGAAAACAATGCGATTATCCGCTTGCATCTCTGGTATCGTACCATGAGCCTGTTGGGGCTGGGGCAGACTACCCATCCCTTTGATATAGTCGTTGATGGTCAATTTTTGCCCAACCAAACTGCTTCCTTCTTCCGTGAACCGGACAGCGTCGATGTGGTCTATGCCAACTATCGGCACTACCTGGTCACGGCTGATGAAGGTGATACGCGCGATGGCGCCGGCAATGGCGGCCCACGCGGCGGGCGCACGGTGAGTATTTACTCTGCTGGCAGCGGCGCCTTTGTGGCCGATACGGGTAATCAGCTTGACGCCCTGGCGGCCGCCCGTGGCATCTACCCGGATAGCCGCAGCAATCGCGGTGGCGCTGAACCGGAAGGCATTGATGGCATTCGCTTCAATGGCCGGTCGATTGTGGCTGTGGGGTTGGAACGGGCCAATGCTGTCGCCTTTATCGACCTCACGACGCCCTGGTCTCCTGTGGTCTACGACATGGTGAGCGTTGGCGCCAATCCTGAAGGGGTAAAATTGGTGCTTTCGGGGAACACCCTCTATGCCCTAACGGCCAATGAAGGGGATGGCACCCTCTCGGTGGTCTTGGCGCCGGCGACAGGCATTGTGGCCGCCGATGCTGAGGCCGTAGAAGAAACCGGCGCCGAAGTGAGCATTGAGAGCCTGCCTGATTTCGTAGCCGACGACATCACCCCGGAGGTAAGCAAGAGTGTGGATGAAACCACGGCGCGCAATCTCTATTACCTGCCGATGATTAAGCAGTAACGGCTGACAAGAGAAGTAGAGACGGACATAAGTAAGCTGAAAATAGGGATAAGGCCAGAGCCTATCCCTATTTTGTTACCAGCGTCACTGATATTGGCTGAATCGATGTTGGGGTGATTACTTTAAATACCGATCAAAAAACGCAATCGAGCGCGCCATCGCCGTGTTGAAATTCACCGATAGATTGTGATTGTCACCCGGATATTCGTAATATTCAACGGTTTGATCGACAGCCTGCATTTGGGTGTTTAGCGTCTGTGAATAGCGCACCGGCACATCGCTATCAGCGGTGCCGTGGTGCAGTTGTAGGGGGCCGGAGATTTCGGTCAAGTAGGCGTTGGGCGAAATTGCGGCCCAGATGTCAGGCGCTTCTTCGGGCGTACCCCACTTTTCGACAATTTCTTCGCGCCAGCGGCGGCGTTGGGCGGTGGCGGCATCGACCGGTTGACTGTTGGCCTGAGGATTGCGTTGATTGTAGAGGTCAGGGTAAGAGGCGACCACACCGGCCCAGATCACCCCCACTTTAATGTCTTGGGTCGTCACCATACTGCGCAGGGTGAGCAACCCACCCATAGAATGGCCCCACATGCCAATGCGCGCCGGGTCGGCGTCGGCATAGCGCTTCATGGCGGCCACGGCGTTGAGAACATCAATGGTATAGGCCGGCGAACCGCGGCTGCTGGTCGGCTCGCCTTCGGAGAAACCGTGGCCGCGATAGTCGGAGCGGAAGACAATATAGCCATTGCGGGCAAAGCCATCGACATAGGCCACATAGCGCTCGGTGGTGCGGTAGATTTCGGGCGGGATAAAGCCATGATTGAAGATGATCACCGGCCAACCGGTCGTCGGTTTCGCTCCTTGCGGGATGGTTAAGAGCGCATAGATTTTGTATCCCTCGGAGCGGTAGGACGCAATGAATCGATTGTAATTGGCGCCGGGCGCCAGGGTCTCTTCAATCACGATGTCGCTGCCGGGGTAGCTCTGCCGGCGCATATATTCCACCATGAGCGGGTGCATTTCGCTGATGGGCAGATCAAGAGTCGGTGGCTTGAGCCAGATCAAGGGTGTTGCCGTCGGCGTGGGGACGGCTGCCGCAACAACAGGCAGGGTTGCGACGACAGGTTGACTCTGCGCACTAGTTCCAGAATTGCTTACCGGATTACTCACAACACTGGTAGGGGCTGGAATACAGAGTTTCCAACCAACTGTAAGTGTATTCGGGTTGGCGATGGCGGTGAAGCTGCTGTCAATGGCGGCTTTGGCGTTGGTCGCCGCCACAATGGCTTGATAGGTGACTTGACTGCCCAACTGGCGACCGGCGATCAGCGAAAGCGTATCCCCCGGTTGGACGATCACAGTCGTGGTGCAATCAAGTGAACTCTGGGCGTAACCGCTCTGGAAGAAGGCCAGCAGGACCACGACCAAACACCCCCCGGCAAGCAAGCGCTGCACACGGTGTACGATCGGCATAAGCTGCTCCTATACATGACAAACCAAATGATACCCCCGCGCGATCAAAAAGAACGCAGACGTCAGCGGTATCATCAACTGGGGCAATGACCAACCCCAACGGCTGGTCAGCCATGCTAATATACCATGCTTGCTGCTTTTGCGCTAGTCGTGGGCAGTTGTCTAAAGCGGCGCTGCGGTTGTACAATCCTTGTGCCATTATCCTTCGTGTAAGTTCATCTTTGTGAAGAAAAGGAAACTAGCGCATGACAACCGTACACCGCGCGCTCTACCGCGCCCAGAGTCACCCTGGACAGGAAGCCGCCGCCGCCGCTCACTTGCAGACCACCGTCGCCACCATCCAACAGAAGGTCAACAACGGCGACTTGCTGACCGCCAGCCTCTTTCGCTGGCGAAGCCATTTCTTTGCCTACTGGGAAGGGCTACAGCGGCCTATCGCGCCGGAAGAACTCTTTGGCGCGATGACGGATCTGCTGGAAGTGTGGCCGGGCGCTGACACGCCGCGCACCTTTGTCCCCATGATCGACATCTTTCACTGGCAAGCGCCCGTTGATGTGGACCACTGGCGGCGCCAACAACCAGTCGAACGCCCGCAAGGACGCATTACACGGCTCAAGCCGGCAATGGTCAGCAGTTATATCTTCTATCACCATCAGTTACAGGAAGAAAAACCGGGCAGCAATGACAAGTATGGCCTGATCGGGATGCACGAGAATCTGCTCTTCTTCTACCAGGAGTTGCCCGCCGTGGTCGAAACAGCGCCCTATGCCGGCAAGTTGACCACCAAAAACACGCCCGACGATTGGCATGGCACCATGTTTCCCCATTTCATTTTGTGGGACGATGCGCCACCAGGCGAGGAGATTTGGCGACAGGTGGAGGTGTTGTTTCACTTGGGATGAACAGGGGTTTTACCGGTAAGCTGTTGTGACCCGTTGCGCCAGCGTCCGTTGAAGCCGGTCAAGCCTTGCGGAAAAAGCAACGTTGCGCTGATTAACAGCGCGCCGAAAATTATGCTGCCCAAATTTTCCGCATGAGGGAGCCACCGAGTCAAGGTGCTGATCACCTCGCTTTGGAAGGTGAGAAAGAGCGCGCCATAGATAGAACCAGCCACCGATCCCAGTCCGCCGATGACCACGGCGACTAGCAACAAAATTGAGTCAAAAAGCCCCAGGCTGTCCGGCGAGATATAGCCCTGGACAAAAAAGAAGAGACCACCGCCGACACCGGCATAGAAGGCGCTGAGACCAAAGGCCAACGTTTTGTGTCGCCGCACATTGATCCCCATCTGGCCGGCGACGAGTTCGTCCTCACGTAAGGCGCGCAGCGCCCGGCCCAGGCGACCATCCATCAGGTTCGCAAAAGCCAGGGTCAACGGCAAAGCAACGATAAGGACAAGGTAATAACGCCACTGTTCAGCCGGCAGCGCATTCACCAGCGCTGCCGGTAACAAGAGCGGCGTACTGTGCATCCCCCGCACTCCTTGTGTCCACGGCAGGAGCGGCTTCATTTTCAATACTTGCGGCAGGGCAACGGCGAGTGCAAAGGTGGCGATACCCAGATAGGGGCCGCGCAGACGAACCGCCGGTTGACCAATACAAACGCCGCCGATGATCCCCGTCACCACCCCAGCCAGCAGTAATGCCAACAAGAACGGCAACCCGGCTTGCTGGCGCAGGATGGCCGTCAAGTAGGCGCCAATCAGGACAAGGGCGGCCTGACCTAAGGAAATTTGCCCACTGTAGCCGATCAACAGATTCATGCTCAACGTAAGTAACAGCCAGACGCCAAACATCATGGCGTTAAAGAGGCGATAGGTAGGAAACAAACCATGCGTCAACGGCCAGTTCGTCAGAAAGGGGAGCAGGCAGAGCAAGAGCGCGTAGACAATAACTGCGCCAGGTAGACGCAGACTGGACCAGGTCGAGCGGAGTGGATGGGAAGCGCGCTTCATACTTTTTGCACCTTTCGTTGCCCCAACACCCCCTCTGGTCGCGCCAATAGAACCAGCACAATCAGGAGGAAGGCCAGGGTGAGATCAAGGTTGCCCAAGGCCGCCGGGGCATAGGCGCCGGCCAGGTTTTTCAACACCCCCACCAATAGCCCGCCGATGACAGCGCCGGGCGGACTTTCCAACCCACCCAGCACGGCGCCGGCAAAGGCCAGCAAGAGGACAGCGGAGAGCGTGCTGGTGTCCAGCCCCAACCCTTGTGCGGCCAGCAGGCCAGCTAGCGCCCCGACCGCACCCGACAAACCCCAGCCAAGGGCAAACATCCGCGCCACTGGAATCCCCATCAGGCTGCTAACCAGCGGATCTTCGGTGGTGGCCCGTAATGCCTTGCCCAGCTTGGTGTGACGCAAGAAGCGGTCGAGCAGCGCCATCACAAGCAGCGCGGTGATCAAGGTTCCCACATCCAATCGGCTAATACAGAGGCCACCGGCGCAAAAGGGCGCGCCTTGGAAGAGTGGGAATGGCCCAAAGGCGCGTGGCTCTGCGCCCCATACCTGTAACAGCGCGCCGCCACAGAGCATATAGACCCCAATCGCAAGCATCACCTGCGGCAAAGGGCCGGCGCGCTGGACACGGCGAAAGAGCCAATCGTACAGCAGCGCGCCCAGTAGCCCGGCAAAGAGCAGCGCACCCACGGTCGCCAGCCACGGGTTGCCCGACCAGGTCAAGAGCGACCAGGCGACAAAGGTGGCCACCAGCGCCATCTCCCCCTGGGCAAAGTTGAGAACGCCGGTCGAGCGATGAATCAAGACGATGGCAAGGCCCAGCATAGCAAACAGGCTGCCGCTGGCAATGCCGCTCAGGATTTGTTGCAGAAAGAAGCTCATGATTGTTTTTGTCGGTGAACTATGGTAAAATGCTGCTGCTAATTCAGAAAATTCTGGAGGCAAAACAAATGAAACTGGAAATTAAAGAAGAAACCTGGCCTTACATTGACCGCTATTTCAAAGCAGTCCCAGAAGATATGTTGAAACTGCCCACCTTCCGCGAGATGTTGGCAGAAAGCCAAAAACGTGGCGAATTGCTTAATCAACATCGCACCCTCCTCCGCTTGCTGGAACACAAGTTTGGCCCCGTCCCGGCCCCGTTGCGCCAACAGATTGAAAGCTGCGACGATAGTGCGCAATTAGACCGCTGGCTGGATCAAATCTTAGGTGCGACCTCCCCCGTTACTTTGCTTAGGGTGAGCGATGAGGGTGTGACTTCCTAGTCTGAACAAATCAGCCCGAATAATTTACACGGATAGGAAGAAACACGGAGATTTTTCATACAAACCGTGTTTCTTCCTATCCGTGTATTGGTTAGCGTCTACTCCGCTTGGCCCATTTGGCGCGCTAGATCCAAGGTGTCAATCATATCGAAAAATTCGATGACCTTCCCGTTCTTTAGGCGATACATCGCAATGGCGCGCTCGACTTTGTAAATTTTTGTTTCGTCACTCCAATCATTGGCTTGCCAAGACCAATCGACAAAGACACGATCAGAACCTGACGCATACAAAGTAAATGAAAGCTTCGGGTTTTTGAACCCATTCCAATGATTCGTTCCCCAAAGCTCAAAACCAGCGTGACCACGTAACTCGCCTAAAAAGGCTTGATGCCCCACACAGGCTGGATCGATATACTCTGCAATGACGGTTAAATTACCTTTGTTGAAAACTTCATCCAGCAAGCTTGACACAATCGCTTTGTTGGCTTCTTGAACCTCGTTCTTCTGCGACGCTCGCGAAGTGGTATTGCTTTCCGGCAACCTTTGGATTGGTTGACAGGCCGGCAGTAGAAGGCCCAACAGGACAAAGAGCATGACTTTGAGTGATAAGATTCTACACATTTTCGTTCCCCTTTTTGTAGAATATGGGCGATGTATACACGTAACGACCGGTAAGGCATGATACGCTGGATAGACGTTCGTTGCCCGCATCAGCGGCTATATGGCGACGGCACGGCTTTCACATTGTCGGCGCTGATCTCTTGCGGCAGCGTATCTTCCCAACTGACGCCGTTTTCGCCAAAGGGAACCCACCGTCCACCTTCCGCCCTGACAAAGACGGCGCTCTGGGCCGCGTCGTGATCAGTGGCGCTCAGGCTCATGGGAAAGAGACAGACCGAACACTGAAACCCTTGGATCGACTCCGCCGCCTGGATCAAGCCCTCACGCGTGAGCTCCTTCCCGGCCCGTTTCAGCGTCTCGATCAGCAACTCGGCTTGATACTGCCCAACAATCGTGAGAAAGTTGACCGCCTCCATGCCGCCATAGCTCTTCATGATTTCGGCATGTTTGGCCACACCAGGCTGGTCGATTTCATAAGCCTGCCGCAGATATTGCACAGAGACCGTGCCTTCGATCACTTCGGCTCCGCCTAACGTTACGAGGAAATCATTGGCGCTGACATGGGAGACGAAGAAGGGGGCATCCCACTGGAGATCCAGCCGCGCATGTTTGATGGCCGTGGAGAGCAGCCGGGGCGTAATCAGCCCACTGATCACCTCAGCGCCGGCAGCTTTGAGCCGATCCACCTGGGCATTCAAATCCTGGTCAGTGGCTTCATAGACCACCTCGGCCACAATGGGCAGGTTGTCGCCAACGGTACGCTTGAGGCCGTCCATAAACCCCAGCCCGGCGTTGTCATTTTGATAGAGCAGACCGAGCTTTTTGCCCCTATATTCGGTCGCCAGATGTTGTCCCAAGGCCGCCGCTTCGCCGACGTTACTTAAGATGCCGCCAAAGGACATGCGGTTGGTGGCCGGCGCTTCGATCCACTCAACCGCGCTGGCTGAGATGTAGAGATCAGGGACACCTTGCTCTTGGAGATAGGGTAATACTTGCAGATGGGTAGGACTGCCCAGCCCTTGAAAGAGGGCAAAAATCTGGTCCTGTTCCACCAGTTTGCGCACCAACTCGACGGTTTTGGGGGGCGAGTAGCCATCATCTTCGATCAAAAAGGTGATCTTGCGCCCGTATACCCCACCCTCTGTGTCGTTGATGTAGTCAAAGTAGGCTTTGGCCGCCTGGGAAATCGGCGCATAGACCGCCACCGGGCCAGTCAACGAAGTGTGGGTGCCGATCACAATTTCGCTGTCGGTGACGCCGGGGGGTTGGCTGGGTGATCCATTGGCCGCCGCCGGAGCCGCCGCCGGCGCCACCGGAACGCAGCCATGCAAAAAGAGCGCAGAGACCAGAACAATGACCAACCAGTGCAATCTTGTTTGTGTTATCATCATGGTTTTCCTTTTTTATCACATGGGCTTCGGGACGGTTACCATGACCGTTTGGGGGAACTTGGTCATCGATAGAACAAGGACTTGTACAGAAACTCATAGACAAACCATGTAAAAGTCGCACATAAGCACACTGACACGAGGCTGGTTATTTGTGCGACTTTTACGGGTTTTATCTAACAGTAGACCGCAACGTAGACGGAACTACCCTAGATCGGCTCTGGACTATGCGACTACACGACTGCGGACTACCGAAACTAGGCTAACCGGTTGATGGCTTCCTCCTTTCTTTGCTCTTGCACCAAAAAATCAACCACCTGCTCCCAACTGGCAAACGCAATCTGCTCGCCGCTTTGCACCGACTCCAAGGAAGCCCGCCAACACGGCTGCCCATCGACCTGCTCTTGCCAGAGACGCAGCAAGTAGGAGAGGTAGGGTTGGTGAAGGCGTAGGTTCGGTTCGGGTTGCATCTGTCTTGCGTCTGCCATGCCAGTAGCATAGCAGAGCAGCGGAGCGAAAACGGAGCGAAAACGGGCTTGGCGCGGAGCGAAAGTGTAGCGGTTGCCCACTTTTTCCGATTGACAGCAACCAATTGTCAACTTATAATCATTTCATGCCGCAACTCACCCTATCCCTGCTTGGGTCATTCGATGTTCGTCTGGATGGCGTGCCTGTCACCGGTTTTCGCTCCGACAAGGCGCGGGCTTTGCTGGCCTATCTGGTGGTGGAGGCCGACCGCTCCCATACGCGCGCCAAGTTAGCGGGTCTACTCTGGCCGGATTACTCCGATAGCGCCGCTCTGACCTATTTGCGCCATGCGTTATCCAACCTGCGGAAAATCCTGGCGAGCGGCGCCGAAAAACCGCCCTTTCTGCGTGTTGAAAACGATGCAATCCAGTTTCTTGCCCACGAAACGTGCTGGTCTGATTTCACCTACCTGACCAGCGCCTTGCACGCCACCGCCAGCGATCAGCCCTGGCAAGAGCGCTTACAGCAAGGATTGACCTATTACCGCGGTCCACTGCTCGACGGCTTTACGTTGGTGGACAGTGATCGCTTTGAAGAGTGGCTCCTGCTTCGTCGCGAGCGGTTGCAACGGGAGGTGGTGGAAGCCTGGACGCAGTTGGCGAATTATCACTTGGCGCAACAAGCGGTGGCGCAGGCGATCAGCGCCTTGCAACGGATCGTCGAACTGGAGCCGACCGCCGAAGAGACGCATCGCCACTTGATGCAACTCTTTGCCGGCAGCGGCAAACGGCGCGAGGCGTTGGCGCAATTTGAACGGTGTCGCCAAATTCTGGCGGATGAGCTAGGCGTTAACCCCGCCGCCGAAACCCTTGCCCTCTATCAACAGATTAGCCAACCGACGCTGCCCCTGAATCGAATCCCAACCGCAAGCCCGCCGCGCTTTGCCCCGTTACCGGCCTTTTTCGCAACGCCGCAAACGCAAGCGGCTAAGACGTCGGTGCTGGTGGCGCGGGATATGGAATTGGCGCGTCTGGATCATTGGTTAGCACAAGCGCAACAGGGCCAAGGCGCCCTTGTCTTTATCACCGGCGAGGCTGGGCAAGGGAAGACAGCGCTGGCGGCCGCGTTTGCCCAGCGCGCCCAGGTGCGTCTGCCGGATCTGTTGGTGGCCTGCGGCAACTGCAATGCGCAGGCCGGTAGTGGCGACCCCTATTTACCCTTTTGTGAAATTTTGGAACTGCTGACGGGGGCGGTCGAGTCGCGCTTGCTGGCCGGTGCGCTGACACGTGATCATGCGCTGCGGCTTTGGCGGGCGGCGCCGCTGGCGCTTCAAGCCCTGTGTGAAGTCGCACCGGATCTGATCGACTCGCTGCTCACTGCCGCACCCCTGGTGCAACGGGCAGACGACATGGCTGGGCAAGCACCCGCGTTACCCACTCAACTTGCCGCCATTCTCCAACACAAAAGTGCAGCCACGGCCATCCCGCAGCCCCGTCAGGAGCAGCTCTTGCGGCAGGTGGCGACCCTATTGCAACAGGTGGCGCAACAACACCCCTTACTCCTGCTCATTGATGATTTGCAATGGGCGGACAACGGCTCGATCCAATTGCTCTTTCACCTGGCGCGCCAACTTGCCGGCTATCGCATCGTGCTAGTTGGGATGTTCCGCGCCAACGAGGTTCATCTAGGACGGAATGGGGAAAGACACCCGTTGGAACCAGTGCTGAACGAACTGAAGCGCACCTTTGGTGAGATCGAGATTGACCTGAACCAAAGTGAGGGGCGCGCTTTTGTGGATTCACTCCTGGATCGCGAGCCAAACCGGCTGGATGCAGCGTTTCGCGCCCTGCTCTACCACCAAACGGCAGGCCACCCGCTCTTCACCATCGAATTACTGCGCGGTATGCAGGAGCGGGGCGATCTACACCGCGATAGCGATGGCCACTGGGTGACGGGCGAGCGCCTGGCGTGGGAACGCCTGCCCGCACGCGTTGAGGCGGTGATTGCGGAACGAATGGGACGTCTATCCACACCGTTGCAACGCCTGTTGCAAGTAGCCAGCGTTGAGGGGGAGTTTTTCACGGCGGAGGTCGTGGCTCGTGTGCTGGGCAGCAGCGAAGCGGAAACGGTGCGGCAGTTGAGCGAATTGGCTGATCGGCGGCATCAACTGGTGCGAGCGCGCGGTATTCAGCGTCTGGCAACAGAGCGCATCTCGCGCTATCAATTTGGGCATGTTCTTTTTCAACGTTATCTCTATCAACAGTTGGACGTAGTCGATCGTGGCATTCTCCATGAACAGATTGGCGTGAAGCTTGCCGTGCTCTACCGCGCGCAACCCGAAACCGTGGCCGGTGAGTTGGCTCGCCATTTTGAAGAAGCAGGCATGATTGAGCAGGCAATCACTTACCTGCGCATGGCCGGTGAACGGGCAGCGCGTCTGTTGGCAAATCAAGAAGCAATCGGGCATCTCAGGCACGCGTTGACGTTATTGGTTCATTTACCGGAAAACAATGAACGCAAACAATTAGAATTAGCTTTACGCCTCATTCTTGGCCCAGCGGTTCTTGTTGTTTACGGTTATTGGTCGCCGCATGTGTTGGCTGTGTATGAAACGGCAGAAAAGTTATATCGCGAAGTGGGTCTTTCGGCCCAATACACCCAGGTGCTTTGGGGCTTATTCGCGTATCACAATACCAACAATCGACAACGCCAGGCGCTCCATTACGCCCAGTTATTGTTTCAAGTTGCCGATACGGCTCAGGATGCAAACCTTTTGTGTTTAGCCCATCGCAATCTAGGATTGCCGCTCTTTCATCTGGGGCAGCCGCAAGAAGCGCGGTTTCATCTTGAACAGGCAATTGCCCTTTATAACCCCGCTCACCATAAAAATCATATCTATCTTTACGGCCACGATCAAGGGGTTACTGCATATGCGCTTCTGGCGTTTGCACTCTGGATGCTTGGTTACCCGGAACAGGCGTTACAGCGGCTAAACGAAGGTATTGTCATTGGGCAAAAGAATGGACATCCGTTTTCACTGGCTTACGTCGAGAATTTTGCCGTGTTGGTTTGTCAATATTGCAAGGACTTACCATTGCTTTGGCACTATTCAGAACCGCTGCTTGCTACGGCCAATAAGCAAGGCTTTCAGTGGATCAGCGCCCAAACCATGATCTATCAAGGCTGGGCGTTGACCCAACAAGGTGACATTGCGCGTGGACTGACACAATTGCAAGCGGCGTTAGAATTTCATCGTTCCCTTGGCAGCAGATGGATCAAAGGCTATTTTCTTTCGTTATTGGCGGATGGGTATCGAATGGCGGGGGCGGCGGAGCAGGGGTTGCAGGTTATTGCCGAAACTTTCACCGATGAGATACGGCGCGATGATCGCCATTGGGATGCTGAACTTTATCGCCTACGCGGAGAATTGCTATTGCTCAAAAGCCAGGAGCAGATCGATGCAGCATACGAAGCCGAAGCCAACTTCCAACAAGCCCTCGCCATTGCGCGCCAGCAAGGAGCCAAATCACTCGAACTGCGCGCCGCTACCAGTCTGGCGCGCCTGTGGCAGGGGCAGGGCAAGATTGAGGACGCGTACCACTTGTTAGCGCCGGTCTACGGCTGGTTCACCGAAGGCTTCGATACGCGCGATCTACAAGAGGCAAAGGCGTTGCTGGATGAATTACGTCGTTTGTGCTATACTCCCCCTGGTTGATGACGAGTCAGAAGCAGGGAAGTGTTTTGCACTATGAACAAACGGGTGATCTACGGCGAATCGAACTATGCGGCGCTGGTGCGCGAGCATGGCTATTTTGTTGATAAAACCGAATATATTGCCAAACTGGAACAGGTGAAAAACCCGGTCTTTCTCCGCCCGCGCCGCTTTGGTAAATCAATGTTCTGTTCCATTTTACGCTACTATTATGACGTGAACCAGGCTGATCATTTTGACGAACTCTTCAGTCAGACCTGGATTGGGCAAAACCCAACGCCCGATCATAATCAATACCTGGTTCTCTTTTTTAATTTTTCGGTGATTGATGTTGGCGATAACGTCAAAGCGATCGAACGCAGTTTCCGCCGCCATTGTAATAGTACACTCAGTTTACTGCGTACGGAATATGCGGATCTCCTGGCAGACATGCCAGAGATGCCCTTAGATGCACCCGTCTCTGATAACCTCAATCACCTGCTCAACTATATAGCAACCAATCGCTTACCGCCTGTCTATGTGATCATCGACGAGTATGATAACTTTGCCAATCAGTTGATTACCAGCAATCAGGATCTGCTCTATCGCGAGCTAGTGGCTTCGGATGGCTTTCTCAAGACCTTTTTTAAGACACTAAAGGCCGGGCGCGAAAGCGGGGCAGTGGTTACTATTTTTATTACCGGCGTCTTGCCGATCACGATCGATGAATTGGCCTCGGCCTTTAATATCGCCTCCTTTCTGACCTTGGTCCCGGCTTTTGAAAATATGTTGGGCTTTACGCAACGTGAGGTGGATCGTCTGCTGGATGCGATTTACCAGGATTACGCCTTCGACCCAGCCACGCGCAACGAAGTAAACACCGTGATTAAGAACAACTATGACGGTTATCATTTTGTTGACATCAAGGGCGAGGCGCTTTACAACTCAACGATCCTGATCTATTTTCTCAATTACCTCACCCAATATCGCACCTTTCCCAAGCGGCTCATCGACCCGAATTTGAAAGTGGACCTGGCTTGGGTACGGCGGTTGACCGGTTCGAATCCCCAATTGACCGCAGCCTTTGTCGATCAACTAACCCTCCACAATCAGATTCTCTATGACGATGTCTTTTTACTGGAATCGTTCGACATGCGCCAGTTTTTTAATCCTGGCTTCTTCCCCATCTCCTTTTTTTACTTGGGTATGTTGACCCGCTTCGATGATTTCAATCTTTGTTTGCCCAATCTGAATGTGCGCCAGATGTTTGTTGAATACTTCAACGAAATCCACCACATTGATGTCTCAACGCGCTATGGCGCGATCATGCAGGACTTTATCAATAGCCCCAACCTCGAAGCGCTTTTCACCGGCTACTGGCAGGAATACATCTCCCAATTTCCCGAGGTGATCTTTCAGCAAGTGAATGAGAACTTTTATCGTTCCACCTTCTTTGAACTCTGTAGCCGCTATCTCTCCCGCTGGTTTACCTGGAATATGGAACGCTCTTATCCGCAGGGAAAGAGCGACCCATTCGGCAAGCTCAGAGCAGGCTTAGAATTTGTCGGCAAGTACCATGAACGCTTTGCCGGGATGCGCTGGGTGATCGAGTTCAACTATTTCTCCAACAGCAAGGCGCAGAGCGAGAAGATCAAAATTGATCGTTTCGCCCTGCAAGCCGAAGATACCGAACAAATTCATGGCTATGCTCAGGGGCTGCGCCAGGAATATCCCGAAGCGCAGATTGCGCTCTTTGTGATCTATTGCTTTGGCAATCAAGGCTTTCGCGTCTTTGCCCTATGAGCGGCGAGACGCTATGCTCCAGCGCTCGCTTACCCAACCATCTTCCGGGCCGCCGCTATATGTTTGGCTGTGTCCGTATAATGGCGCAGACGGGTCACTTTGCCCGCAGCATTTAAAGTCCACAGGTGAATTTCTTCGTCGCGGTAATGAGTACCCAAAGCCGGCAAGGCAACCTCAATCACAAACTCGACGGCTACCTGATTGTCGCCTGCCATGATCGACAGTACCTGAAAATCCTTGATCTGCATCTGCGTGCCCAGGTATTGGAAAAAGGCCAACACCCCTTCTTTGCCCTGACGCGCCTGCAACCAGGGGACGCCGGCCTGCTGCGCCGTGTTATCGGCCCATGCTTCCCACTGCACATCGTCGGCCATGTGGCTGAGAATGGTTGGGATGTCACCTTTGCCGAAGGCTTCGTAAATGGCGGTAATGGTGGCGAGACTTTGACTCATCGGAAACTCCTTTTTCTGGTTCAACTGGAGTAACTATTCAGCCTGACCGCTCTCAGCCAGTCCGTGACTGGCGCCGATCACCGGTTGCCTCTCAGGCGCGGCTAGGAGCGGGCTGAATAGTTACCAACTGGATTGATGATGATGCAACCAGGGTAGCACTGCGACGCAACGGTTGCCAGACCGAAAATTGTTCACTTTTTGCTCAAAATGGTCACGGATCGTTTGACAAAACTCGCTGGCCGTGATGAGGTATGGTATACTGTGGTCAAGCACCCTCCTCCCAAAGTTGACGCTTCTCCTATGGCAAAGGATCCGTACGAATGGAAATTGTTTATGAGTTAGCACAAGGTTGGCCCAAGCAGGGGCCATTACAGGTAATTCAACAATACCAGGATCGCGCCCATGACCTTGTTATCCGTTTTGCACCGGCAACAGAGCCAGGAAGCTGATTGCCTGGCGGCTTGCACGCAAATACTAAGCCCGCTCGTAGCCGGTCCGTGACCGGCGTTTGGGGACGCCGGTCACGGACCGGCTACGAGCGGGAACGGCTTGGTAGTTACCTCAAAAGTTAAGAAGCTAGAGGCTGCTCTTGGCGTAACTGTTGAATTAGCCAAAGGCCGTGATGATCTTGACCTCTTGTATAGCTACCTCAATCAAGCTTTACCCATCATCGTTTTTGTGAACACGGCAGAATTGAAAAGTTATTGGGCTATTCCCGCATTCCATGCAGTAGTTGTGACCGGGCTTGACGATGAACTGATCTATCTTCATGATCCATATTTCGCTGACGCTCCCAAAGAAGTTAGACGCGACGAATTTTTGCTAGCCTGGTTAGAACAAGATTATTGGTATGCAGTCATTCGGTTGGCAGACCTTTAGCCTTTGTTAATCGCTCTTGGTTCCCAGCAGATAAACGGAAAAATGGCTTCTCTGGATGCCAAAGGTGTGATATGATGGTGTTATGCTTCATGATACTCTGTAAGTATTACACGAATGTCATGATTCCATTTAAACACAAAGGCGCATCACAGGCCGTGTCACTCGACGTTTCCCCAATGAACTATCCCTTGATACAAGCCGCATGAGTGCGCAAACAGAAGGAACAACCAATGAAGATCACTGACCTCAAATGTGCCGTGATCGGCGGCTACCCGGTCATCCGCATTAAAACCGATGAAGGCATCGACGGCTACGGCCAGGCCGAATCGCCCAAGCCCTACCTGAAACCCCATGTGCTGACCTACCGCGACGCCATTTTGGGCGAAGACCCGACCAATGTTGAGCGAGTGATGCTCAAGATCCGCCGCTTTGGCGCCTTTAAACCGTGGGGCAGTTCGGTCAGCGCAATTGAAGTGGCGCTCTGGGACATTGCCGGCAAGGCGGCCAACCTGCCCATCTACAAATTACTCGGCGGCAAGATTCGCGACAAAGTGCGCGTCTATAACGGCGCCATCCGCTTTCCTATGAAGGGCCAATCCCCCCAGGATTACGCCGAAAATATGCAAAAGATGAAGGAACGCCCGGAAAAGTTTTCAATCATCAAACAAGGGATTGCTTATCACAGTCAGATGGTGCAACAAGTGCCAAACTTCTTCTACAGCGAAGTGCGCACCGGGATGCGCTACCCCAACTCCGGTACCATCACCGAGCAGGGTTTCAAACACATGATGGCTTGTATCGAAGCCTCCAAGGAGGTCTTGGGCGATGAAATTGGCCTGGCGCTCGACTGCGGTCCCGGCTTCACGGTGCCTGATGCGATCAAGCTGGCCAAGGCGACCGAGGGGCTGAACCTGATGTGGCTGGAAGATATGATCACCGGCGACTACACCCCCCATGTCTCCGCCGATCTCTACCGCGAAGTGACGCGCAGCACCTCGACGCCGATTCACACCGGCGAGCAGATCTATCTGCGCCACAACTTCAAGGAGTTGATCGAAAAACGCGCCGTCAGCATCATCGGCCCCGACCCGCTCGACATTGGCGGCATTGCCGAATTAAAATGGGTGGCTGAATATGCCGACCTGCATGGCGTACTCATGGCGCCCCACGGCACCGCCGATGGCTTGATCGGCCTGGCCGCGTTGGTGCAAGTCTCGGCCACCTTGCCGCAGAACTATATCGCCTTTGAATATCCGGTGGCCCGCCCCGAATGGTGGTATGATATTGTCGATGGCCTGCCTGATCCCATTGTGGTCGATAGCCACATCGATGTCTGGGATCGCCCCGGCCTGGGCGTCACCCTCAACGCCAAAGCGGCCCAAAAATATCTGGATGCCGACGATAAAGATTTCTTTGCGTAGACCGCGTCGTTCGGCGTTATGCCGATTTGTTCCTGAGGGGGTGACAAGGTGAATCACCCCTCAGGGTGCAAAACAAACTGGAATAAACGCTATTTTAACCCGTCCCGTAGGGACGATTGAGTTTAGGGTGCCATGACCGAAAAACCGACCAGGAAGACCACCGCCAAACGAGCAACGACCAAAAAGCCACCCACGCGCACCACCTCGGCAGCCAGCAAAAAGCGCGGCGCCAAAAAAACTGCGGCTGCCGACGGGGCTGTTGATGAACGCCGCCTGCCAATGGTAACACCACCCGCCGTCCCCCTGACCACCGGCGTTCTGGCGCTGCTTCCCCGTGGCGGCGGCTTTCTGCGCGACCCGGAAAACTCCTACCGTCCCACCAGCGAGGATGCCTGGGTCTCTGCCCAACTGATTCGCGACTACGGCTTGGTCAGCGGCGCCCTGGTGAGCGGCGAAATTCGCCGAGGTGACAAAGGCTATCAATTGGCAAGCGTCACCGCGATTAGTGGCCTGACGCCGGAGCAATTTCGCGGCCGCACCCCCTTTGAAAAGCTCGTGGCAATCGACCCCAACGATCGCTTTCACCTGGGCGATGGCGGCAACCCGTCCATGCGCATTGTTGAACTCATCGCCCCCATTGGTAAAGGCACCCGCGGCCTAATCGCCGCCCCGCCTCAATCGGGCAAAACCCAAATTCTGGAACAACTGGCCCAAGCCATTCACGCCACCGCGCCAGCGACGCGCATCATTGCCCTTCTTATTGATGAGCGCCCCGAAGAAGTGACCCACTTCCGTCGCCAGGTGCAGGCCGAGGTGCTGGCCAGTTCCAACGATGAACCGATTGAGTCCCATGTCGCCCTGGCCGAGTTGACCATGGCCCACATCCGCTGTGAGTTGGAGTGTGGCCGTGATGTGGTGGTGCTGATCGACAGCATTACCCGCATGTCGCGCGCCTTCAACCTGCATGGCGCCGGCGCCCGGCGCACCATGTCCGGCGGCATTGACGCCCAGGCATTGGAGATCCCCCGTCGCTTCTTTGGGCTGGCGCGTAACATTGAAAAAGGCGGCTCGGTCACGGTCATTGCCACGGCGCTGATTGAAACCGGCTCACGCATGGATGATTACATCTACGAAGAGTTCAAAAGCACCGGCAACAGCGAAATTGTGCTGGACCGCTCGCTGGCCGAAGCGCGCATCTTCCCGGCCATGAATCTGCTCGCCAGCAGCACGCGCAAGGAAGAATTGCTCTACAGCGCCGATGAACGCGCTCGCCTCACCACCCTGCGCCGCTGGCTGGCCGGCGGCAACCCCAAGGCGGCCATGCGCGGCATCTTAAAATTAATTGAAGCCACCAAGACAAATCGTGAACTCTTACAACGACTAAACCCAAGTTAACACGGATAGGGAAGAACACAGATAGTGATCGATTTTATCCGTGTTCCTCCCTATCCGTGTTAACTTGGCTGGTTTGACTTTGTACACATAAGGATTGCGCTTGATGAAATGGATTACGCGTGAACAGATTCGTATCGACCGCGTCAGTTCGGCCTGGTTGATCAAAACGTTTGTCGATCCGTCCGCCGAATTTTTATTTGTTCCCCGCGCCGAGGTGATGCCGCGTGCCCAGGCCGAAGGCGCCATCCCCTTTCACGTTCCCGACGCCGAACTGGGCCAGCGCGATGGCAAGACCGCCTTCGACGCTATTATCGCCAAGTACAACCTGACTGATCCGGCGCTGCTGCTGCTGGCCGACATGGTGCGCGCCGCTGACCGCCGCCTGACCGACCCGCCGGAGGGCGCCGGTGTCGCCGCTATGTCGCACGGCTTTGCCGCCATGAACCTGCCCGACGACCAGGTGTTGGCCCTCCAATCGCCCATGTGGGAGGCACTCTATCACTTCTGCCGGACAAAGGTAAAAGCATAAAATTTAACCCTTGACAAAAGTGTGTATTGTGTGTATACTGTAGCGATGACAAGTCGTGAGGTAATTGCCAAACTCAAAGCCGACGGATGGGAGCTGGTTCATGTTCGTGGGAGCCATCAGCAGTTTAAGCACTCCACTAAACCGGGGCGAGTGACAGTCCCTCACCCAAAAAAGGATTTGCCGAAAGGTACGCTACGTAGCATTTACCGTCAAGCCGGCTGGGAGTGGGAGAAATCATAAATGCGTTATCCAGTTGTAATTCACAAAGACCGCGATAGTGACTATGGTGTCACCGTTCCTGATCTCCCCGGCTGTTTTTCTGCCGGTGATACGATGGATGATGCCCTTGCCCAGGCAGCCGAAGGGATCGAGTGCCACTTGGAAGGGTTGGTATTGGACAACGAACCAATTCCCACCCCGCGTTCGATTGAAAGCCATCGCCAAAACCCCGACTATGCCGACGGCATTTGGGCGCTCGTGAGTGTCGATCTTACCAAAATTAGCGGCAAGGCGCGACGGGTTAATATTACCTTCCCGGAACGGTTGCTCACGATCGTAGACCAATATGCGCTGTCGCGGGGCGAAACCCGTTCCGGTTTGCTGGCCGAGGCTGCGATGGAATATATTGTGACCCATCGGGACGATCATTGGGACGATGATCTGGCCGAAGCCAAGCCGTAAAGCGCAAGCTACCCGAAACCCTAAAAGATGAGTTGACTGCCGACCCGTCCCATAGGGACGCTTGAATTTAGGGGAAGAGAATTATTTTTTGCTTGTCCTAAACGCAAGCGTCCCTACGGGACGGGTTGAACATTAACGATGGTTTCCCCAAGAAAGGCTTGTTTATGCAACCAGCGACCGATCCAACCATCAACTACAAAGACCTGGTACAGCAGGGCTTTGACCGCTGTGCGGCTGCCTATGAATGCGCACGGCGCGGGACCACCAATCCTGAACTGGCCTTGCTGATGGCGCGGCTGCCGACGTCGGCCCAGGTGCTGGACATTGGCTGCGGCGCCGGGGTTGACCTCTCCGCCGAACAGATCCGGCGGGCGCAACACAATGTCCCCACCGGTCATCCCTAAGCGGCCAACACCCGTTGCAACTGGGCAAACAGCCGATCCACCTCGCTTTGGGTTTCGGCATCAAGCTGATAGCCGACCGGCCCACGCACCAACGCATTGGGAAAGATGCCCCGCTTGACCAGCAGATATTTCTCTACGGCTAGAAACGCGTCCAGGCTATTCTGCATGGCGATAAGCGACGCAATCGGCAGCGACAACTGATAGATCCGCCGTTCATCGCCGGCCGCCAAGGCCCGCCAGAGCGCGACAATGCCATCGATCAAGTCGGCGCCGGGCATCGTGCCGACAATGCCACGGCGATAGCTATCGACCAGCGCAATGCCGCCCGTACCTTCAAAGACTGGCGCTTTGCCCTTTGTCGCCTCGCGCAGCGCTGACAACCGCGGCCCGATGGGGGTGGCTTCCGGCTTGAAGAGCACCCGGTCACCATACTCATTGAAAAGCCCTGCCTGCATGGCAATCGGCATGGGGCGTCCGACATAGCCGCTGGCATCTTGCACCACCACCGGAATGGTGATCGCCTCGATGATGGCGGCATAGTACCGCCGGAGATCCTCCTCGCCCACGGCCACCGAGACCGGCGGGATGACCATGACGGCATCGGCGCCCACGGCTTCGGCCTGCTTCGCATAGCGAATGGCGGTGTGGGTCGATTCGGCCCCGGCGCTGATGATCACCACCCCCCGCTCCCGGCCAAAGCGGCAGGCCGCCGCCGCCAATGCTTCCCGCTCTTCACTCGACAGGCGCAAGGTCTCCGAAACCATGCCCATGACAATGCCATCGGCGCCTTGATCATAGAGCCAATCGATTTCCCGTGCCAACGTGGCGAAATCAATGGAAAAATCAGCCAGAAACGGCGTCTGAAAAACCGGTAACACGCCCCCAATCGAACGCTTCTTCCCTGGTGTCATGCCCAACTCCTGTATGGTCTACAATTGTGGTGATGCTGTTCACTTTCCACCATTATACTCCACCATGGACACCCATTGCCAGTTGCCAAAGGGGGCAGCTTGAGCAACTATCAAGCCCCCTCCTCCGCGCCCAGTGGGCTTCCCGTCCCCCAGACTTCGGCGTGAGCTCAGTCGAACGCTTGGGGGAGGAACGGTCGAGCGCACCACGGTTCCCTCCCTTTTCAGGGGCGCGCGCCTAAGAGGCAACCGCTCCTAGGCGCGGGAGGGGTTCGTAGTTACCTTTTTTAGTAACT
>JAPKMW010000062.1 GCA_026645575.1 Caldilineaceae bacterium | reverse complement strand
TTCCGGCTGCTCCGTAGATCGTTGATCCCGATTCTTGCGTTAGTGTTTCAATCCCGCGACTGGGTTGATGTTGATTCCGGCGCCATCACAGCCAGGGTTGCGGCATCAATGATGGTAGTTTCAATCCCGCGACTGGGTTGATGTTGATTCCGGCATAGGAAGATAATTGAACTTAAAGCCACCTTCCTTAAGTTTCAATCCCGCGACTGGGTTGATGTTGATTCCGGCCATCAATAGAACCCCCCTTGAGTCGCCATTTGTAGTTTCAATCCCGCGACTGGGTTGATGTTGATTCCGGCATCTAACCAGTCTGCTATACAGTAGGCCAATTACGCCGTTTCAATCCCGCGACTGGGTTGATGTTGATTCCGGCGCCTTGCTCGCACCGTCCCACCGCTCAGAGAGCGATTTAAGGGTTTCTCCCACTTTGGGGTGAAAAAGGGTAAAAAATAGGGAAAGCGGGTGCAAAACGAGGGTGTTTTTGCCTGTTTTCTCCTACCTGCGAGCATCGCCGCTTTGGCCGGATTTTGGGGGTTGGCAAGCCGGGCAAATTTGTGTGTTTTGGGCGACAAGTGGCCCGCGTAACACAACGCTACCACTGGTAACATAAGCTGTTTATGGGCCTTGCGAGCATCACCGCCAGCGCAGTGGCCTACTGCGATGCTCGCAACCGGCAGATCGTTGACAAGATCTGATTGTTAAAGAACGCCTTACAGAAAGTATACCCCACCCCGTCCCCCTTTACCAAATTGCAGGATGTAGAATAGCGGATGAACAAAAAACACCCCTTCTCTCTTTTTGTCACCCTGTCACCCTGTCACCCTGTCACCCTGCCACCTTGTCACCTTGTCTTCCCTAGACTTCACTAGAAAAGAGCCGACTCGCCAGCGCCTTCAAGCGCTTGCCACCATTCTGCAAAATAGGGGGGCCGTGGCCGAAGACAATCAAGTCAATATCATCGCCATACTTTTTTGCCAACCGCCAGACACTGCGTTGGGCATTCTCTTTGTCAGACGTGAAGGGGCTGGTGTTGGGGCGCAGTTGATGACGGGTATTGACCAGGGCATCGCCACTGATCAGCACGCGGCTGGCTTTATGCAGCAGCGCAATATGACCGGGGGTATGGCCGGGCGTGTGGATCACCAGAAAGCCTTCGGGCAACTCTTGTCCATCCACCAGCAACTCATCGGGCGTTAACGGTGGCGGCGCAAAGGCTGGAAACCGGCCCAAAAACCAGAGCAAGGGCTGTAGCAGCCAGGTGGCGCGGCGGCGATGGGGCTGTTCGAGTAACACTTTTTCGACTGTATGGCAGGCTACTTTCGCCCCGGTTGCCCGCTGTAGCGGCGCCGCACTGCCCGAATGATCCACATCGGCGTGGGTGAGAATAATCCGCCGCAAATTGTGATCAGCATAGCCCCGTTGGCGCAACACCTGCAAGATCGTCTCCGCCTGCCCAGGATAGCCGGTGTCGATCAAGGTCACGCCGCCGCGCCATTCATACAAAAAGCAATGGACATTGTCCCCAATTTCGTCGATCTGCCAAAGGCCGGTGGTAATTTCAAGCATCTATCGTCCGTAGTCCGTAGCCCGTAGTCCAGAGTCCAGAGTCCAGAGTCGAGTAGTCCAGGTGATGGACTCTGGACTACGGACTGCGGACTAATAACGGGCAAATTGAAAATCATAGCGGTCGCCGGCCAGGTGACGTAGGCGGGCGCGCGGGTGGTCGATGGCCTCGTCGAGTTCACGGACCGTCAGGCCGGTGCATTCGGCTAATTTGTTCACCGTGTGGAAAGAGTCGTCGGTCAGCTTGAGGATCGCGGCGCGCTGCTCTTCGTCCAGTTTGAAGCCGACACAAGCTGCCACTGGCTCTTGCAACAGCCCTTCTCGGCAGCGGGTGCAGCGCCAGGCATGGGCAACCAAGAGCGCAAAATCGCGGATACGGGCCGCCATCAGTACCCTTCTCCGGTTGGTACGGCCACGCCCTGCATGATCTTGACGCCGGCGCTGGCGCCCAAGCGGGTGGCGCCGGCTGCGATCATCTGTTGGGCATCGACGGTGGTGCGAATGCCGCCGGCTGCTTTGACCCCCAGGGTAGGGCCGACGGTGCGGCGCATCAACTGTACATCAGCCACAGTCGCGCCGCCGCCGTTAAAGCCGGTGGCCGTTTTGACAAAATCGGCGCCGGCAGCCTGGGTGAGAATCGAGGCCGCCACTTTTTCCGCTTCGGTCAACAAAAAGGTTTCAATAATCACCTTGACCACAGCGCTCTGCGCTTTGGCGGCGGCGACGACGGCAGCAATATCATCGTAAACCAACTGGTATGCTTGATCCTTCAACCGACCCACATTCAGCACCATATCCACCTCCTGGGCGCCCTGGCGGATCACGGCGGCGGTTTCGGCGGCTTTGCTTTCGGTCAGGGTTGCGCCCAAGGGGAAGCCGGCCACGGTACAGGTCTTTACGCTGGAACCGGCGAGCAATTCGGCGCAGAGCATCACCCAAGTTGGGTTGACACAGACGCTGGCAAAGCGGTAGGTCAGCGCTTCTTGGCACAACTGACGAATCTGGCTTTCCGTCGCGTCCGGTTTTAGCAAGGTGTGATCAATATAGCTTGCCATCTGGGCGGCGGACAAAACTGGTGCGGCCAATTCTGTTGCCGGCGTCTCGACGGCTAACAAGTGATGCGTCTTTTCTTGAATGAGTGCGGCTAACGCGGCTTGTGACATGATCTTTCCTAAACTCAAGCGTCCCTATGGGACGAAATGGCGTTTTAATCGTCGCCCACACCGTAGTAAAGACTTTAGTCTTTCCTATGGTGTATTTTGGCTGACCGTGGCCGGTTGACCCGGTTCTAGTTTGTAATGAGTGATGAAGCCCCATTGATCAAAGGGCCAGACGCGCAACCAGGCTTGCCCAACAATCAACTCTTCGGGGATGTGCCCAATGCGTCGGCTGTCGCTAGAGTTGCCCCGGTTATCGCCCATGACAAAAAGGCGATTGGGCGGTACCGTTTCCGGCCCATAGTTATCACGGAATGGGTTGGTGGCATAAGGCTCGGCCAACACCTGACCATTGATGTAAACGACCTGGTCGCGCACCTCTACCTCATCCCCTGGCAGGCCAATGACCCGTTTGATATAATCTTCTTCCACGTTGCCCGGATTGTGGAAGACAATCACCTCGCCACGTGAGGGTTCACCAAACTTAAAAGCCAGCTTGTTCACCAGAATAAATTGCCCCTCGCGAAAATTGGGTTCCATGGAGTGGCTTTCAATCCGGTAATTTTGAATCACCACGCGAATGAGCAGAAAGATCACGAGCGAGAGAACAATGGTCTCCAACAATTCGCGCAGGAGTAACCAGATCGTTGCCGGTTGATTGGCGTCGGCGGGGGCGTCGGCGGGCGGCTCATTGCGTGTCAGATCATGTAGCGGTTGGGGATAATCTGTTTGCAAAGCATACGGGTCATTGGCATTTTGGGTTGACTTTGTCATAAAAAACGTACTTTGCTCCTCAATTACACACACGGTGCCGGTCACAGGATTTCACCTGGCTGTGTGAATCTGCTAAGGTGAAGGCGGGGGAAAAGTGCCGGGGTTGCCCATTCTTTTCGCCAACTACCAGTCCCCGTACCACGGATGACACGACCGCCAACCGGTGCAGTATAGCACCGACGCTAAAAAGGCACAAGCTATAGACGTTCAGAAAAAAATCCGTGTCCGTAGGGGCAATGGGTTGCGGTTGCCCAAGCCCGAAATATTATCTGAACATCTATAGTCCAGAGTCCAGAGTCATCAATATCCCAACTATAACCCAAATATCCCAAAGGTTATTCCAATCTATTCCAACATTTCCAAAGTGTTTCCCAAGTATGCCAAGCTTATCCCAAGAATAACCCAAAAGTATCCCAACTATAACCCAAATATCCCAAAATGTAACGACCAAGCCGCTCTGAGCCAGTCCGTGACTGGCGACCCAATCGCCAGTCACGGACTGGCTCAGAGCGAGCGGGCTTGGTAGTTACCCCAAAATTATTATTTGAGGATGTAGCGTGTCCCCCGTTTATCCCCAATTTTGAGGACAACGCCTTTGGTTACCAGGTCGGCCAGATCAAGCCGCAGCGTTTCGGCGCCGACATGGGGGCAGAGATCGCGATAGTCGCGATTGGTGATGGCGCCGTAGCGTTGGAGAAATTCAATCGCCTTCATCTGGCGCTCATTCATGTTCTGTTCCCAAGAGGGCATCACCCGTTTGCTATCCTGGTTGCTATAGAGAATGACCGTAAAGCGGTGGCCTTTGGCTTCAAAGGTAGGGGGCGGATGACCGCTGTTGACCATCGCCTCGATCATGTGGTCGATCCCCAAGCCCAACTCTTCAATGTAACCCCAGTGATAGAGACCGTTGACAATGCGCGGGTTGCGGCTGTAATGTTCATCAACAATGTTGTCGAGGGTGATGTGGGCCGGCAAGCCGCCGGGGCTGGTGATCTCCAGGCGGTCGGTGTACATACGGATCTCAATGCTGCGCCCCGTCAGGTGATAGTCGCGGTGGGCCACGGCGTTGACCAACGCTTCCCGCACAGCGGATTCGGGATACTCGGTCTCTTCATGCCGTTGCAGGCCGCGCACCACGGCCCGTTTGTCCATCTCTTCCCAGAGAACGCGCCAGGCGCGATCAATAATTTTGGGTAAGGAGCCGACCAACTCCTCGCGCCGGCCATAGCCAAAGGTCCCACCTGGGCCGCGCGGTTGGGTATCACTAAATTTCACAAAGACAGCACGACTGTGGGGCAGGAAAAATTGCGGTTCTTTGCCAAAGAGCAAGAGGCCGCTCACCGTGGGTTTGCGGTCGGGCGTCATGGCGCCGATCTGCTGTAACAATTTGTCTTTGGGCAACACATCGGAGCGAGGACTACGCTTCTGGCGCCGCTCCATGTAACTCTCGATAATGTCTTCATCCAGGTCATCGCGGTTGGCGCCAGGGACTTCCTGCAACTCAAAGTCGGCATTGGGGCGATTCGCCATCAATTGGTCAAAATCGTTGCCCTGGAGCGGTTGATTCTCGGCGCCGCGACGCACCAGCACTCGCCCATCCCACAAGGTGTGGACGGTGTTGCTCCGTTCGACGCGTAAGAGGATCACGCTGCCGCCGGAAACCTGTTCCTGTTGCCATTCGGTATGCACCGGCGGGCGACAGAGGCGCAGCGCCGCCTGCAGCGCATCTTCCGCCTCATCGGGCGCCAAAAAGTGACTGACATAGCCTTCGGGCGTCATGCCCAACACCAGGGTGCCGCCATCGCCATTGGCAAAGGCGATCAACGTTGCTGCAATTGCTTCCGGATCAATATCGGCCTGAAAGGCCCACTTTGGCCCCGGCGTCTGTTTTGCCACGGTTTGCCCAACTGCCATTAGTTTATCCTTGGGATATGGTTAGCGCTGAACACCGGCTTCTAGGGCGTGTTCAAATTCTTCAAGGGAGCCGGCGAGGATGGCCTGGCGGACTAACGTCTTGAGGCGCTTTAAATCCTTTGAATTGCGTAGCCGTTCCAGCAATTCTTCCGGCACTTCTTGAAAGCGCACTGTGAGCGCGTCAATTAGCATCTCGCGCGCAGTTTCCACACTACCCCGTTCAATGGCACGCCGTTCGATAGTGGTGACATATCGCATCTGTTCGCTCTCCTCGATTTCTTTCAACGCATTCTCAAAACGCGTCTCATACTTCTCTGGTAAGACCATAACCCAATCAATAAAACGAAACAATTCTGCGATTTCGTGACGAGTAAATTGGTTGGCATAGAGCGCCTTCACCAGATCGATCTTCCAGCGTAGACGAGTTTGTGGATAACGCTGAGTCGTTTTGGCCCGTAAGTGGGTCATCACCACGACTGCAAACGGATTCTTGCTCTGTTCCAGGGCGGCCCAGTCGGCTTCATAATCAAGCAACTTGATGGTGGGGAAACGGAGCTTGATTTCGTAGCCCCACAGTTCGTAGCCAAACTCCTGGGGACGCCAGGTTGGGTCGTCATCGCCCAGAATCGCCAGACTCACCACACGTGTTTTATGGCGGTCATAGAGGCGATAGCTATAGATGAACATGCGCTCAGGAAAGACGAGATCCACCTGATTCTGGATCTCAATGTGTATCAACACTAGGGCGGCACTCCCATCATTCAGGGTAACGCTCACCAGCTTATCAACGGTATGACGACCACTCTTGGCGGCGCGCATCACCTGTTGCAACTCTTTGTCCAGAAATTCGTATGGTTGCTGCCAATCGATGGCGGCGTAGGCTCCCGGAAAGAAAAAGGCCATGAACTGCGGGAAAAACAGTTCAACAATTTCCTTCCAGGGGCTGTCATAATCAGAACGGCGTTGGGCCATCGTTGATCACTTTACGCAGTTGGTTCGGCTAAAGTTTCGACTTCCTCGGCAATGACCGTCGCCATTTCACCATCGTCAACGTGTGTGGCGCTGACAGAGAGAATTACCTCGTTCGCGGCGGTTTCTTCAATCGCCTGGATCACTCCCGGTGCTGTTGGCTCGACGCCGTCTACGCCACGGGTCAAATCTTCGTGAGTGATGACGGCAATGGCGGCCACCGCGTCTTCCTCCTGCATCTTGACAATGCGCACGCCACGGGTCGCCCGCCCCATCTGGCTGATACCGCGCACTTCGGTCCTCAGCACAATGCCCTGGCTGGTCATCAGCGTGATCTGGTCTTGCGGATGCACGACACGTGCCGCCACAATTGCGCCGATTTCGCCTAAACGGGTGTGGTCGGTCGTCCACATGCCCTGGGTATAGCGCCCCTTGGCGTTGTACTCTTCCAGCGACACCCGTTTGCCCCAGCCCCGTTCATGAATCACAAAGAGATCATGATCCGGCTTAACTACATCCATGCTGACAATGGCGTCATCATCCAGGAGTCGCATCGCCATCACCCCGGCGGCGGTGCGCCCCATGGCGCGCACATGGTCTTCATGGAAGCGCAACGCCTTGCCATTGCGGGTGACAATGATAAATTCCTCATTACCATTGGTCAAGCGCGCCCAGTCGAGCGAATCGCCGGGGTCAAGATTCATCGCCAGTAGACCGACCGAGCGGATATTACTAAAGACGCTCAACTCCATGCGTTTGATACGCGCCTGGCGGGTGATCAGGGTGATATATTCGGCCTGTTCAAAGTCGGGGACGATTACCATCGTCGAGACCGTCTCGTCCGGCTGCAAGTTGAGGAAGTTGGCGATATGCGCGCCACGCGCCGTGCGACTCGCTTCCGGCAACTCATAAACTTTGTTGCTGTAGACCCGTCCCTTGTTGGTAAAGAGCAGAATGTTGTCCAGGTTGCGGGCAAAGAGCAAGTTGATCACCTCATCCTCTTCGCGCGTCGCCATGCCCTTAATACCGCGTCCACCACGACCCTGGGCGCGGAAGGTTTCAGCCTTCATGCGCTTGATGTAGGAGCCAGCGCTATAGCTGATCAACATGTTGTCGTTGGCGATCAGATCCTCGTCATTGAGTTCGCCGTTGGCGTCATAGGCAATCATCGTGCGCCGGGCGTCGCCAAATTTTTCTTTGAGCAGCAGAATATCGTCGCGAATCAGGCTGCGAATCTTGTGTGGGTGGGCGAGCAGATCCTCAAAGTAGGCAATGCGCGCCATGATCTCCTGATATTCATCTTCGATCTTCTGCCGTTCCAAAGCGGCCAGACGGCGCAACTGCATATCGAGAATCGCTTGCGCCTGCACCTGGCTCAAGCCAAAGCGCTCCATCAAGCCGGTGCGGGCAGCGTCGGCGCTGTCACTGCTGCGGATCAGTTGGATCACTTCGTCGAGAAATTCCAACGCAATGCGCAAACCTTCCAAGATGTGGGCGCGTTCGCGCGCTTTGGCCAGTTGGAAGCGGGTGCGCCGGGTGATGACCTCGAAGCGATGGTCCACATAGATGATCAAGGCGCGCCGTAGCCCCAAGGTTGCCGGTTCGCCGTTGACCAGCGCCAGCGTGTTGACGCCAAAGGAGGTTTGTAACGCCGTATGTTTGAAGAGTTGATTGCGCACCTTTTTTGGGGCGGCGCCGCGCTTCAGTTCGATAACAATGCGCATCCCGGTGCGGTCACTCTCATCGCGCAGGTCGCTGATCTGGTCGAGCTTGCCCTCGCGCACCAGTTCGGCAATGCGCTCAATCAACATCGATTTATTGACCTGATAGGGGATTTCGGTGACGATAATGCGGAACCGTTCCCCCTTGTTTTCTTCGATTTCGGTCTTGGCGCGAATCATCACCTTGCCGCGACCCGTAGCAAGGGCCTGCTTGACCCCTTCCGTGCCGAGGATAATCCCACCCGTAGGGAAGTCCGGCCCTTTGACAAAGGTCATCAGATCTTCCAGGCCGATCTCTTCGCGTTCCTCCCAGCGATCGATGACATAGACAATCGCGTCCGCAATCTCGCTGAGATTATGGGGCGGAATGTTGGTCGCCATGCCGACGGCAATGCCACTGGTGCCATTGACCAAGAGATTCGGTAACATGGCCGGCAGCACTTGCGGCTCTTCCAGGCTGTCATCAAAGTTCGGGTTCCAGTCCACCGTATCCATTTCGATGTCCTGGAGCATCGGGTCGGCAATGCGCGCCAGGCGGGCTTCGGTGTAACGCATGGCCGCCGGGCTATCGCCATCGACCGAACCAAAGTTGCCCTGTCCATCGACCAGCGGATAGCGCAAGCTAAAATCTTGCGCCATGCGCGCCATGGCATCATAGACCGCTGTGTCGCCGTGGGGATGATATTTACCCAACACTTCACCGACGATACGGGCGCTCTTTTTGTACGGGCTGCTGGGACCTAATCCCATGTCGTGCATCGCATAGAGAATACGACGATGGACCGGCTTTAACCCATCACGCGCATCCGGCAGCGCCCGCGCCACAATAACGCTCATGGCATAGTCGAGATAGCTGGCGCGCATCTCGCTTTCAATCGAGATGGGGCGCACATTACCGATCAAAATGGCACTGTCGCTACCGTTCGCGCTTCCATTTACGCTGCCATTACCGTTGTGAGCGCCATTCACGCTCACCATTGGCATTTCGGGCAAGCTTTGCCCGTCGCCATTCATTTCAGGACGTTCCTCCATGCAACCACTCCTGGCAAAAATTCAACTGCTCTATGATAGGGCGCAATGAAGCAGGCAGGCCGTTGTTGGGTTGGGCAAACCCACAACGACTACCTGACCAATGAACCACTTTTCCACAAGCAGACAGTGAAAAACCACAAATCCCAATCGCAACTATTATATCCCAAATTTATGTTTTTGACCAACTGGAAGGCAAGGCGGAACAGATGTACGGAAGTCAAGCGTCCGAAGTCCAAAGTCGCGTGTTGATCAGTGGTGACGGCAGCGGCACTGTGGTTGATTGTAAAGCGGTAGCTGGCAAGAGAAGGCCGTTTCTCCACCCTCAATCGTGCCAAGAACGCGGCAGAAGCGGCCCATGCTTTTCATCGTCTACTGCAAACAGTTGAATATTTCCGTCCCTTGACTATTCTCGCCTACGATGCCCCAGCAGTCAGTTATTATGAACGGTTACGTCAACAAAAAATTCGGATCGACACCCAAGATCTGCGGATTGCTGCCATCGCATTGAATCACCTGGCCACTGTAGTCACGCGCAATTTGTGTGATTTTGGGCAAGTGCCGGGCTTGAGGATCGTCGATTGGTCGCAGCCGGGGTGAGGGGGTACAGACGCGGATTCAGGCAACGTAGCTCATTGCACGCCAGAAAGCGATCTACGTTGCCTGAATCGGCGTCTGTATGATTTTATCGGCGGGAGGTGGCGACCAGTCCTTCTTCGACGGTGGTAAGCGGCGCCGGTGGCGTATAGGGGCGTTTGCTCTCTTGCAACAGGGCAAATTGACGCGGCCATTCGGGCGGCACCTGGCTCGGCCAGTCGCTGGCGGCGGCGGCGATAAAATCATAGAAGAGATTGCTATGATGTTGATCGGTGGTGGCAAGCTCTTCGGGATGCCACTGGACGCCGACAACATAGGGCAAGACCGGCAGTTCAATCGCTTCCGCCAAGCCATCTTCGGCGCGCGCCACCACACGCAACCCAGCGCCCAGTTGGTCGATGCCTTGGTGGTGCATGGAATTGACTTCATGGACGGTCCCCAATGCCTGTGCCAGGCGACTGTCCGGTTCAATGGTCACGGTGTGGCTGATGCGATAGCGTTCGTAGGTCGGCGGCGTAAAGTCATGTTTGTCTAGCGTCGGGCATTCATCATGCAGATCCTGATGAAGCGTGCCGCCACAGGCTACATTGATCATCTGCAAGCCGCGACAGACACCCAACAGCGGCATTCCCGTTTCAACCGCCCAGCGGGTAACCAGGAGTTCCGTGCGGTCCCGTTCTTTATCGGTAGCGCCCAGGCGTGGGTGTTGCGCGGCGCCATAGTGGCTGGGGTCAATATCTTCGCCGCCGGGCAGGAAGAGGCCGTCCAGCCGTTCAAAGATGCCGCGCAAGGTTGCTTCGGTCATCTGCAAAGGAATCATCACCGGCAGCGCGCCAAGATTTTCCAACATCCGAATGTAGGTCTGGTTCATGATGTAGAGCGGCAGGCCATAGAAGCGTTGCGATTTTTCGCGACCGGTGGGAACGCCAATCAAGGGGCGTTTGCGCGCTTCACCGGCGGGCGTGCTGCCCAGTTGTTGCGCGTTGCGGAGATCGCGATGCATAAAAACCCTTTCTATGCAGTAGCTTCTAAATGGCTAGCCGATTACGTGACCGGTTAGGCGCTTAGAAACTACTCAATACGGACAAAATAGCCCCTGGCGCGCGCGCGATCGGCATCTGCTTACGGGCCAGGAGCTAGCGTTGATCCTGTAAAAGAATGGTGCATTTTATTTCAGTAGACCGCACCATAGCCGCACTTGGTCTAAATGGACTCTGAACTACGCGACTATACGACTATGCAACTGTACGACTGCGGACGACTGATTATAAACAGCCCACGATGGTTTTACAAATTGCCGGCACTTTTGTTTGACAGTGCGCCCGGCTCGTGATAGCATCGCACGCCATGAGTACGCCGTCTGTAGAAAAAATCCTGGTTGACAAAAGTGTGCGTCCCATTGCCGGCCCCACTGCAAGCAACGTTGCCAAGCGTTGCCTTCTCTTTTTGTCTCAACCCCAACACGTTCGTTGGCTAGGGCTGCTGCTCTTGTCGGCTGCGCTCCTACTCTATGGCGTTACCCTGGACAATGGGTTTCAGCCGGGCGAGCTGGAAGGGGGGGATCTGATCACCCACCAATATGCCCAAGTGCAGGCGCGACCGAGCAACGCCCCCGGCTATCCCCTCTATACGATGGGGGGCTGGCTCTGGTTTCATGGATTTCGTTCGCTCGTCCATGCGGCTGGCGTTGCCATGCCCAATCCCATTCCACTCCTTAGTAGTTATAGCACACTTTGGGCGCTGCTGGCATTGTGGTTTTTGTATAAGATTCTATGTCGGCTGACGCGTACCCTTGCACAACCGCTGGGGGATGGGTGGCTGGCTGTGTTGCTCTGCACCTTCTATGGCGTCACCTACTTCTTCTGGTATTACGCTACGACAACGGAACAGTACAGCAGTGCGATTGCACAAACATTGGCAATTGTCTATTTCTACTGGCGCTGGCAGGAGCAGATAGAGACGAACAAGACAGCCGGGCAACCGGCGCCAACGATGCGTGTCGTGTTGCCTGTCATCGGGTTGGCCTTGCTCTCTGGGTTGTCGCTGGCCCACATGCTGACTGTGGCTTTTATTGTTCCACCTCTGGTGCTTGTTATGCTTTGGCACGCGCCCTACCTGTTGCGGTCGGCCCGTGTGGTGATCGGCGCAGTGATCGCTGCGCTCCTGCCGTTGGTGAGCTATCTCTATGTCTACTGGCGGGGGGCGGCGCACCCCGAATGGTGGGGGCATGGCGACTGGGCCACGCCACAAGCTTGGTTCTGGGCCTTTATCAGCACCGCCCAGGGGCGGGAAGAGTTAGGCTGGGGCTTGGGGCCAACCTGCGCCTTTTTTGATAACGGCTTTCCCCAGTTGATTTGGCAGGAGCTATCGATCCCGCTGCTGTTGAGCGGCCTGATCGGTATTGCTTGGCTGAAAAGAGGGCAAGCGCTGTTGCTCTATAGCACCTGTGTAATCTACCTGCTCTTCTGTTGGGCCTACCGTTGCGGCAACTGGTTCCAGGTAATATTGCCGATCTACCCGCTCTTGTTGCTGGGAGTGGCAGCGTTTATCCACCAATTGCGTCAACAACGTTGGGGACGCCGCTTGTATGCGCCGGCAATGGTTTTGTTGATGGTGGCGATTGGCTGGCGCTTTACTGCTTCGTTGGCCGCGGCGGATAGTCGCAACCGGCCAACCGACAGCGCCTTCGACCAGGCGGCAATTCTCCTGGCCCAACCATTGCCCGCGCAAGCTCCCCTCTTTGCGGCTGTTCACGACGCGCTGGCGCTCCAATATCTGCGCGCCATCTGGCAGATTCGTCCCGATGTACGGGTTGTGGACAGTGGTGAAGCGGCGCAACTACTTGCGACTGGCCAACCTGTCTATAGCACCTGGGAAGCGGCGTCCACCCTGCGCGCCGAGTTGCCGTCTGATCTGATAATAACCCAACAAGCCAGCGATCCCCGGTGGATCAAGTTTGCGCCAATGGCTCAGCCAATGGCGTTGCTGCCGGCGACGTTTCTGATGCGCACCGTTATAACCGATGTCGTTTTGCTGGGCTATACGGTAACCCCGGTGGCGCCATCACCCCTGGCCGGCTATCGTTCCACAATCGCTGCAAACGACGACGGCCTAACCCTGACGCTCTTCTGGCAACTCCCCACAGGTGATTGGCCGGCAGGCGTGTCGCTTAGTGTGCGCCCACGCCAGGCTGGTCAACCAATCGCAAATGGACAAGGTGGCTACTGGCAGGAAGATCGACAACAACCGGCGCTAGGGTTGTACAGCGTATCACCCGATCAAACAATTGTTGATCCCTATCACCTGCCGGAACCGAGCGCAGCGACCGGAACGCTTGATCAGGTGCAAATTCTGCTCTATCGGGCAACGGTGAACGGTTTTGAAAATTTGGCGGAAGTGGTGTTGCCGGTGGCGCCTGGCCCTTGAGGTAGTCGTAGGTGTGCTTTCTACGCTTGAAACAAACAGACCGAACCTGTATAGTCCGGTCTGTTGTGTCGATCATTTATGGGGCGCCTATCTTTGCGTCATTACGCACTTTCTGTCGCCGCTTCGCCTTCGCTCTCGGCCTTGGCGGCAGCAGCTTTGGCGGCGGCGCGATTGTTGGCCGCTCCCCAATCTTCGCCTTCGCGCACGACGGCGACCTGGAACGACGGCAGGATTTCCGGCATCAGGCGCACGGTGAGGCTGTAGATGCCCAGATCGCGGATGGCGGCGTCCAGTTGGATCTTGCGGCGATCCACCTCGAAGCCCACAGCCGCCGACAACTTTTCGGCAATGTCCGAACTGGTGACAGAGCCGTAGAGACGGTCATTTTCACCAGCATTGGCGGTGAAGAGCAGGCGTTGGCCGTGGATGACCTGCGCTTGCGCTTCGGCATTGGCGCGTTCACGCGCTCGGAGGCGAATGCCCGCTTGTTTGATCTCTTCCGCTTGCTTTAACGCCCCTTTGGTTGCCAAAATTGCCAACTTGCGCGGCATCAGATAGTTACGGGCATAACCGGCGGCGACGGTGTAAATATCGCCGGCATGACCAAGCTCCGGCACATCCTGCGTGAGCAACACTTTCATACGAGCCATTGTCTAGATCCCTTCCCTTGTACAAGCACAGTTGGCGTCGCCTTGCAGGGGCCAGTGGCAAACACACAACCATGTATTGGCCGCCACATGCACGTATCTGCTGGACGCACTGGCATATGGCGGAATTAAACAGAAGCGTCATTTTACGCTGAATTCCTGATTTTCGCCAACTTTGGTATACTAGCGTTGCAATATGGTTGGCCTTACAACGCGACCGTTGCCCCTGCTTACTGGCAGCTTTTCAAACAGCTTCTCAGGGGTAGCGGGTAAAGCATACAAGTTGCGCTTTACACAGAGCTAACGATATTTTGTAAAATGGATAAAGTGGGTTGATAATAATGCGCGAAGCAAGGCCGCCCACCAAATCGCAGGAGAACCTATGACCAACGCGCCCGTGATTGATCGAGAAACGATTGCCATGTTGCAAGAGATGGATGCCATCACAACCGATGACAATTTGTTACTTGAATTAATTGATGACTTTCTAGTCCATTCCGCCGATTTGGTCAAGGTTATTCAACACTCATTACGGATGGAGACCGTACAACTGGATCCAACGGCTGAATTAGCTGCGCAGTCCCACTCCTTAAAGGGTGCGAGTCTAAATATCGGCGCACTGGCGCTTTTTCAGATTTGTGATACCATTGAAACGCTGGCGCGCCAGCAGCGCATCACAAAAGTAGATTACTGGGCCGCTGAATTAAACCATACCTATCAAAAAACTGCCCTGGCTTTGGCCGAATTACGTTCACGCGCCTGCCGGGGTGAAGCCATTGACGATTTATTAGGATGAGTAGTAATCCGCACTCTTTTCACTACGTAATCCAGGGTCAATTTATGCCAAGTGCGGTTACGTTGCGGTCTACTGGTAGTAGTAACAAACTGATTAGGACGAGAGCAAATGGTGCTTGTAATTGATGATGAAGCCGCGTTGCGCGAGGTCATCGAAGAAATCTTGGAGCTATCGGCGATCCGCTGCCTCTCCGCCGCCAACGGTCAGGAAGGGCTTCAACGCTTTATCGAAAATCAGTCCATTATTGATGTCATTTTATTGGACATGCAAATGCCGGTTATGAGTGGCGGTGACACGCTGCGCGAATTGCGTAAGGTAAACACCAAGGTTGATATTGTCTTAATGTCCGGTTACCCGGAAGGGTCAACCATGGAAAAGTTTCGCCACGACAACCATTTATCCTACCTGGAAAAGCCATTCACCTTAGAAAAACTGACATTGAAGATGGAAGGGCTGCTGCGCAAACGCGGCGCGTAAACGCATGGTGAAGAGGCTTCGCTCTAAAGGGAGAGCGCAAATTCCCTGGGCGGTATGGGTTGTTCTATTGGCCCTAACATTGGGCTGCTCGGCTGCTGGTCTGGTGCAACGTGTTGTGCCGACGCCGGCGCCGACACGCGCCTTGGCGCCAACTTTTACCCCCACACCGGAAACCATCTTGCCGCAAATTGCCATTACACCGCCCCAAAACGGCACGCCTGGCGTCATTGTCATTGAGCCTGGCATGGACCCAAATGCTTTTATCCCAACGGCCACGCCGATTCCCCAACCGAATGTAACCCCAATACCGGGGACGGAATTGACGCCGGTTGTTCCTGGGGAAGTAACGCCGCCGGAGCCAACGCCAACTTTACCGCCACCGCCGACCCCTACCCTTCCCCCGCCGCCGACGCCCACGCCCTTTATCGTGGTAGAGAGTGGCTTGGTGAGTTTGCGTTCCGGCCCTGGCGTCGAATATCCGCTGCTCGCTCAACTCGGCCCCCGCATTCCGATCGCCATTATTGGTCAAAACCCGGAAGGCACCTGGTATCAGCTCTGTTGTGTCAACGGGAACACGGTGTGGGTGACAGCCGCCCATGTGGTGGTAAATAACGACCCCAGCAGTGCACCCTTATTGGCGCCGGAGCCGCCGCCGCCGCCCACGCCCACGCCACTTCCCACGGAGACGCCGACGATCACGCCGACGCCGACGGCGACAGCAATGCCGTTTGAGCAGCGGGGCGATCCCATCTTTTTCCCGACCAACAATGAATTTTTGACGATTTGGGTGAAACTTTACATTGGTACGCCCCCCAACGAAGTGCCGGCCGATGGCTATTTCCTGAAAGTCCTCTTTAATGGCGTTGAACGCCCGCCGACCAATGGCGTGCAGCAGAGCGGTTCAGAATTTAAAGCCGTTGGCTTGGGTGGGACAGCTTATAGTAATTTGCGCTTCAATGTAAAGTATGAATACACGCCGCCGGATCCCAAAAGTATTGGCAGTACGGAGTCGCGCGCGGCGCTAATCGGCACTGGCACTTGGCGCGTTTGGGTGATCGACGGCGCCGGCAATCAACTCTCGAATGTCATTGAATTTACCACACAACCGACTAACACCAATCGCGAGGTTTATATGGCGTGGGAGCGTGTACGGTGATGGCAACTGTTCTCTTTTTGTTTTTCTAGGAAAGCGTAGTTGAGTTTTTCCTGATTCGTGGTATACTGGTGCCCCTATGGCTCCTATTTTAATGAATGTTTGTATGAAATCAACTGTTCGCTTTGGATGGATCAGCCGCGTAAGCCGCATGGATCGGCAACTGCTGACACGTAGAAATGCGTCACCCTCAGGGAACCAGTGGTCGCCACGCCAGCGTACCCAGGGCGTGATCTTCTCACTTTTGCTGCTCTGGTTGACTACTGCTTGCGCTTTGGGACCCTCTTCTTCCGCTGCCGAACCGCGCCAGCCCATTCGTTCACCCTATCCGACCTTTACGCCAACAGCCGTGACCCCTGCACCAAGCGCCAATGCTGCTCCGGCTGTGAATTCGGTTGGCAATGAGGTTGCACCGACGGCGACCACAGTTGAAGTCGCCACCGAAGCGCCGACGCCCACCCTACCGCCACCCACTGAAGCGCCTACGGGTGCCCCTACCGCTGCGCCGCCGCGCTTGGTAGTCAATGCCCCATTAGCCAACGTGCGTACAGGGCCAGGTACGACCTATACGGTGGTGACGACGGTGGAACGAGGGCAGGAATATGACATTATCGGCAAAAATGCCGCCGGCGATTGGTGGCGTTTTTGCTGTATCAACGGTCAACCGGCTTGGATCATCGACGAACTGGTTGATGTTGAAGGCGCCGTCGAGTTAGCACCGGTGAGCGAGGAAGTGGCGCAAGCGCCCGCCACCGCCACCCCTGCCCCAGCGCCAACCCAACCGCCGGCGGCTGCCACTCAACCCGCTGCCGCGCCGACCCAACCACCCGCTGCACCCGCCAGTGACTTTGCATTTGAATTGGTCTCTCAGGAACAATTCTCCGAACCCAAGTTGGTGCGCGTCTTTCTCTATGTCTATGATGGCGAAAAGGCGTTAGAAGGCTATACCATGCGGGTGAACAAAGATGGCGCCGATATGACGGTCAATGGCAAATCGGCGGGCGGCCAGCCTAGCTTTACTTGGCCGATTGCTGATGCACGCCAACGCTTTCAGAATATGAAAGCTGAATTTCCCAATGTGCCGCCTGCCGGTTCCTGGGAAGTGCAGTTGATCGACGGCGGTGGCAACCCGGTTGGTCCGCCGGCCACCTTTACCCTCAACGCCAATGACGCCAATCAGGAACTCTATGTCCGTTACAAAAAACGGTAAGGCGTCAGTGTCACCGGACCCCGACCGTGCGTAGCACCCCGTCCGCCTTCGCCGCGCGCCTTTCCCAATCTGCCGCGTTGGCGCTACCCTTCTTGTTACTGCTGGGCATTCTCCTCCGGTTGGGGCGTTTGACCTGGCAACCGCTCTGGGCAGATGAGGGGTATAGTGTCTACTTTGCCACCGCATCCGTGACGCGCCTGCTTTGGTTGACCGCCAATGACATCCATCCGCCCCTCTACTATCTCTTGTTGCATGGCTGGGTAACGCTATGGGGAACGCCATCACCATTGCTGTTGCGCCTCTTTTCTGTTCTGCTTGCCGTGCCTGTGCTTTTCCTGGCTGTTGCCCTGGCGCAGAGTCTTTGGGGCGCACGGCGACAACCCAGCTTACTGTTGCTGGTGCTGTTGGTATTCAATCCCTTCTATCTCTACTATAGCCAGGAAGTGCGCATGTATGGTCTTGCGCTGACGCTTAGCCTGGCGACAACGCTCTGTTGCTGGCGCTGGGTGCTGGCGGTCAATCATGGCAAAAGCGCACGTCTCTGGCTGACCGCCTATGTCATTGCCGCTACCGCCGCACTCTATACCCTCTACTATTTGGCCTTCTTGTTGCTGGCCCAGTTCGTTTGGGTGGTCTGGACTTTGCGCAAAGCGCGCTTGCCTCTGCTCCGGTTTGTGCTGGCGGATCTGCTGGTTGGGCTGCTCTATTTACCCTGGGTCATCTATACGGCGCAGATTCTCCTACGCTATGTTGATGATAAAATTCGTTCGGATCAAGATGTAGCGCTGGCGCCGTGGGCCTATTTGACCCGTTACTTGCTGGCTTTTTCCAGCGGCCACTTACCTTTTCCCTTGCCGTTGACACCGCTGCCGTGGCTGGCGTTGATCAGCGCCTTGGGTTTGCTAGCCTGGTCGTTGTGGGGTCGGCGCAACAAGGCGGCACAGCCGCAAGTCGCAATGGCCCAAAGTTTACTATGGCTGTGTTTTGTCGTGCCATTTGCTGCCGCCTTTCTGGTCAACCAATTCTATCCTTTTTTCCCCACCGGCGGTGAGCGGCTTTTGCTCTTTGTGCTGCCTTATTGGCTCTTTCTGTTGAGCAGCGCCTTGGATGACTTCGGGCAGCAGCACCAAGGCTGGCAAATCGTGCGTGTCATCGCGGTCTCTCTGCTCATTACAACGGCGGCGGTTGGCGTATGGGTTTTCTATACCTTGCCCCGGTATCAAAGCGATGACTACCGACCGCTGATTCGCCAGATTATCCAACAGGGCAGTGACAATGATACCATGATCGCCACCTTTCCCTGGCAGGTCGGCTTCTGGCGCGCCTATGCACCGCAAACCGGTCTCACCGCCAGCGCCGGGCCACAAATCCACTTGCTGAGCGATCGTTCGGTCGTCTGGGATGCGACAGTGGCGCAGCAACTTGATGAAGCGCTGGCGCGTGGAATGCTCTGGCTGCCCTCCTTACGTTCCATTGGCAGCACATTGCCCGATGAGATGACAAATTACTTGAACGGACGCGCTGTCAATTTCGCCCAGCAGTGGGTCAGCGCCACCACGCACCTGGATGCCTGGCATCGTCGTCGCCCAATGGCGATGACTGCACTCACCTACGACTGGGGCGCTGTGCAATTAGTGAGCGCTGGCGTCAACACAACGATGCTGCCGGCGGCGAACGCCCCACTGATCGTTGCGCTTGGCTGGCGTCGTCAAGGGGCGTTGCCAATGGTTGGCGTCACCTTGCGCTTGCAAAAAGATGGGCTGACCTGGGCCTACCGCGACTATGCTGCGCTCGGCGCTTTTGCCACTGAACGCCAGGGTGATTGGGTTATGGAACAGGTCGGTTTGCTGGTTCCCCCAGGGCTGCCGCCGGGTGATTATCAACTGGTTATCGGTTTGGTTGAGACGACAGAGACGCTGCGCAAACCGATCAATGGCGCCGATCCGACTGCGACTTTGTTGCCACTAACAACCATTACGCTTACCACGCCAACTGTCCCGGTTCCACCATACCGTCTACCGATCCAATTTCTACTGGTCGAACCGGTGTTGATGGAAGGCGTCGCCTTGCTTGGTCATAGTGGCGGGGATGCCGTGATCATGGCCGGTACTGACCTCTCGCTCACATTGTTTTGGCAAAAGGGTGCAGACGCGTTGACCGACCGCCATCTCTATGTCAGTCTACTGGATCGGAACGGGGCCGGTGTGGCCGGTTGGGAAGGGTGGCCGTTGCCTGCGTATCCCCTTTCGCAGTGGCCGGACGATGCATTGGTGCAAACACCGCTGGACTTTACCATCCCGGCAACCGTTGGCTCTGGCGACTATCAATTGGTGACCGGGTTGTTGGATCCAACTTCCGGTGTGAAACAGCCGCCTGTTGCGCTTGGCAAGGTTCAGCTCTATCAACGCCAGGCTAACTTTACCCTACCATCGCCACCCACGCCGCTCCCGCAGCCGGCCCAATTCGGCGCACACGTTCAACTGCTGGGCTATGACCAGCAACGGCAGGGTGATCAACTGACGGTAATCCTCTACTGGCAAGTGTTGCAACCACTCTTGCCGCCCCATCACATCTTTGTCCATCTAGATGACGCCACCGGTATCACCCTGGCGCAGTCTGATGATGCGCCCCAAACCGCCACGGAAGCGGCGCCAACCGGCAGTTGGCAACCGGGCGAGTATCTAGTGACGCGCCACACCTTGACCATTCCCCCCACTGCCGGCGCTACTGCTATTTTGCGGGTGGGGTTGTATGTTCCCCAATCCGGCGTTCGTCTTCCGCTCACGCTTGCTGATGCGCCGGCTGGTGATGCGCTTCCGCTCCCCTTTGACCAATAATCATGTGCCGGAATTCACTAAATCTGCCCGATCTGTGTTCCAGCGTTGAAACTTTCAGCCGCCACTTGCGTAGTGAATTGCGAGAGAGCCTACGTTGCGTTGCCGCCGGCATCCGGTATCATGCTAGGGGAACGCACCAACTGTATAAAGACCTGCTGTCAAGCAAGGACGGGATTTATGGAAGAGAACAAACAACAAAGCCAAGGCGCACCCGGCGACGCCAACACGACCGGGAACACCAGCGGTAGCCAAACGACAAACAATCAACAAAAAGCGCAGGGCACCCAGGAGTTGATGGATGAACTGAATCGACTGGGGTCGAAATTTGCCGAGGTTGTCCAGACCGCCTGGGAGAGCGAAGAGCGCAAGCGGCTGGAGCAAGATGTAAAAACCGGTGTCGTCTCACTGATAACTGGACTGGAACGTGGTCTACGCAAGTTGAGCGAAACTGATCAAGCCAAAGAATTTTTGCACAAGGCCGAAGATGTGGCCGATTCGGTTGGTGAGCGGATTCGCACTAGTCCGGCCAGCCATGAATTGGCAAGCGGCCTGGCCAAAGGCTTGCGGGTGTTGTCCGAGCAGCTCGACAAACTGGCCGGCGAACTGCAACGCAAGTCAGCGGAGTCGGCCCAGTCAACCCCCAAACCGCCCACTTCCTCCGGTGATTCACAAGACATTCCGATTACGAAGGTGTAGTTGGAATAAGCCAAAGTAATCAAGCAAAAAGGTAACTGCTCAGGCTACCCGCTCCTAGCCACACCCCCGCGGGGGTGTGGCTAGGAGCGGGCTGTGTAGTTACGCAAAAAGTTGTTTATTCCGCTGAAAGCGTCTTCATAGATCAATGGAGACCCTTTCAGCGTAATGGTTTTAGGATGAATTGTTTGCTATTCGATAAACATTCGCCGCAATCAGGATGCGACGTTGGCGCAGACGAACTTCGTGATTGAAACGGAGAAATTCTACCGTTGCACGACCAATCTCATCCAGTCCAAGAATATAGCCATCTTCTAGCGTGAAATGGGTTTTCCACTCATTCAGACGCGGATTGAAGAGGCGCGCGAGATGGCCTGTCAATGGATCAAGTGCCGCGATGTTAGTGCCTTTGTCCAAATTCAGTAGACCGCAACGCTATCGAGCCTGACTTTGGACTCAGGACTTAGGACTGCGGACTACTGAAATTACAATCAAAGCAGGCATAAGCCAGGTTATCTTCGGTCGTTGCCCCGCCATGCCGCAAAGGTAGAATGTGATCAACGTGGTGTGCCAGTGTGACATAGGCATCAGGGATTTGGCAATATTCACAACGTTTCTGAGCGCGGCCGGGATATGTTGACGAGCCATGTCACATTAGGTCGATTGAGCAAGCGCAAAGGCTGCTTCGGCTTTTTTTAGGTTGATGATTTCGTTGATCTGGGCATAGACCCGCAATTCCGCTTGCTCTTCGGGACTTAACTCGCCCTCGCCATGCTTATCAAGGAGCATTTGAACACGCTCCTGCGCCTGCGGAGATGCCACGAAGCGTAAGATGCGTTCAGGGGAAGGGGCAGCCGCCAAAAAATCAAAGAACTGTTTATAGGCGCGGTAAATTGCTGTGGTATGGGTGTTGCCGTCACTCGCCGGACGAAAGAGATGACGAGTGATGGCAAGTAAAACCGGCAGATCTTCACGCAATGGTTCTATTTCAGCAGCCAACTGCTCAGGTAGTTCAAGGGTAATGGTTGTCATTGCTTTATTATAATAGACAGACGTTGTGTGCAGCAAAAATCTTTGATGAAACCAACCGCCGCCTTCTTAGATGAATATAGGGTTGGATAGCTACCGTGGCACCGCCACCCCGGCCGCGATTCGCCGGATCACGGCATCGGCGTCCAGCCCTTCGATTTCGGCTTCCGGCCGCAGGATAATGCGGTGACGGTAGGTGGGCGCCAGAATATATTTCACATCGTCGGGCGTAACATAGCTCCGCCCCTGTAGCGCGGCAAAGGTTTTGGCCGCCAGAAGCAACGTAATGCTAGCGCGCGGACTACCCCCCAACAACAGATCCGGGCTGCGGCGACTGGCGTTGGCAAGCTGGGTGATGTAGCGCAGAATGCCCTCTTCTACGGTGACAGCGCGGATCTCCTGGCGCAGCGCCGGTAATTCAGCCGGGTTCAACACTGGACGCAGGTCGGTGGTGTCCAAGTGGTGAGCGTCAAAGCCGTGGTGATAACGGCGTAACACTTCGGTTTCAACCGCTTCCGGCGGATACTCGACCAACACCTTGAACATAAAGCGATCCAGTTGCGCCTCCGGCAGCGGATAGGTGCCTTCGTACTCGACGGGGTTCTGCGTCGCCAACACCATAAAGGGATCGGTCAGGAGGTGACGTTCCCCCTCAATTGTCACCTGATGCTCTTCCATTGCCTCCAGCAGCGCCGACTGGGTTTTGGCCGGCGCTCGGTTGATCTCATCGGCCAGGACTATGCTGGCAAAGATCGGCCCCTTTTTCAGGTAGAAGCTGCCCTGGTTGATATTGAAAACCTGCGTCCCCACCACATCACTGGGCATAAGATCAGCCGTGAACTGAATGCGGTTAAAGTCGGTCTGAATCAGCCGCGCCAACGTCTTCGCCATGAGCGTCTTCGCCGTCCCCGGCACCCCTTCCAACAGCACATGACCGCCGGCAAAAAAGGCGATCACAATCTGTTCAAAAACCGCCTCCTGCCCCACAATAATCTTCGCCGCCTCTTGTTGCAGCCCCTGAAAGCGTTCTGCGAGAGCCATATTGTCCCCTTAACTCCTCTTGCGTTGATAGCGCGCTAACAGCGGATCAACCTGACTAACCGTCTTGATCAAGGTCGGTTCGTCGATTGTGCCGGTGAGCGTCTGAAAGATCGTTGCTAATTGTTCTTTCTCTTCAGCAGAAAGCCGGTCATCCACCTGTTGCGCCTGGCGCAAAAAGGCGTCATCCGCCAGATCCGGGCTGATCGTGAGCGCGCGCCCCAATGCCCGTTTGAGCCGCCGTTTGTGATGGGCCGCGACAAAGGCGCGCTGCTGTCCACGGCGCAACAGGTTCGCCATTGCTGTTACAAATTCTGCCGCTTCTCGCCGCCGCAACTCTTCACGCGCCGGCAAGGGCGGCCCCAGGCGCACCCCTTGCAGCGCCAGGAAGAGCAGCGTCACTGCCACTACACAGAGCGTCGCCCAGCCCAGTGCCGTCCCATAAAGCCAATCCTGAAGCGAACGGATTTCCAAGTCGGTGGTCAGATCAGGGCCAAAGCGGTGATAGGTATCGAAGACAATCCGACCACCTGCCGGGACATGGCGCAAGAGCGCGGGGACGATGGTCGCCTGGTTTGGATCGCGCAACTGTTCGTTGGTCAGGCTGTGATAGAGGCTGAGATGCCAGATCACCCCATTGCCCAGCGGTTGCAACGCTAGTGTAGTCTGCCCGTCCCTGGTCGCCAGGACGGAGATGGTTGTTGGCGCGTTGCGCAGATCCAGGGTTGGTGCATTGGCGGTCAACGCAATGGGTTCGGCTAGATCGGGGAATAGCGGCTGCTGCTGATCGACATTGGCAAAGAGCGCTGTGACCGGCGCACCGCTATCAACCAAGAAACGTTCCCGCAACGCCTCTTCTTGTGGATCAAGACCAACCAACACCAACGTGCCGCCGGCTTCCACCCAGTGTTGCAACTGATCCGCTTCGTCCTCATTGTAGGGCAGCGGGTTGGGAAAGACCAAGAGTAGTGCGCTTTCCTCTGGCATGGCAAAGGCGGCTCCATCGTTGCGCTCGACACTATAACCCATCGCTTCCAACCAGAGCCAGAGCGCCCGCAACCCTGTTGGCGCGGAGGATGAGGGATCAAAGGGTTCAGGCGCCTGCTCCCCCCCTTGCAAGAGAATAAACGCCACCAGCACAAGCACCAATCCCAGTGCGAGCAAAAGTTGGATGCGACCGGTCGCCCGACCTGTTGACATCATGCGGGCTTTCCTTCCAACTGTTCGACGGCTGCGACATAACGGTCAAAGGTGGCGCGATCCGGCTCGTGAACGCCGTACCAGACATCATCAAAAGTGGCGACCACCGGCTGTAACTGTTGGTAGATCTGCGGTTGATTGCGTACAGCAGTCAGCACCTCGCGGTTGGTGTCGCTCGGTTGATAGGTAATAAGGTTTTGTTCGTGTAGTGATAGAAGCGCAGAGAGATAGAGTTGGCGCACGGCATCGCGATAGCTGCCGGCATTCGCCAAGCGGTGGGCGGCGCTGCGCGCTTCGTCGGCGGTCTGGGGTAGCGCATGGGCATCCCGCTCGCCCCGTCTTTCTACGCCGCCCATAAAGCGGCCCAACAAGGTTTGCAACCAATAGCTCAACAGGAAGATGAGCAGCACGGCGCCAACGACCAACAGCCCCCAGCCGATCACTTGTAAGAGTGGGGAGATCGACGTTGCCCCACCTTCCCGGCTTTCAACCTGGGGCAGCCAGGAGCGCACCCAGCGCCAAAAGCGATCCCAGAGCGAATCCTGTTCCACAAAGTCCCCTCTGCCCAAAATCTCTTGCAGCAAGAGCAGGCGGGTGGCAGTCTCATCGTTGGCCGCCGCCGCTAACTCGCGCTGGACAACGGCCAACCGTGCTTGCGCAACCGCCCGGTCGCTGGGTTCTTCTGCCGGATCACCCAGGAGTGGCTGAATGGCAATGACTTTGCCGGAAGGCAGGGCCACTTGGCGAATGGCCGCCGCTTCCTTTTGAATGGCTGCCACTTGCGTATTGTCGTCGGCTTTGGCTAACGCGGCTTGCCAACCCGCTACTTTTTCCTGGTAAACCGCCAGCGTGATGGCTTCATCAGCTTGCGCTTGCAATCCGACTGGTAGCAATGTCATAAAGACCAACAGCCCGACCAACCACAGCGCAGCAGCGAAAAAGAGCCGCGTCCATCTGTGTTCTATGTTTTTCCCCTTTTGCATCCAAATTTGCCCGGGGCTAGTGACAATCGGTTGGCTACGTAGAGGGGTTGGCGGCACGTGCGACCTCGGCTTCCAATGCATCAATACGCAATTCGAGATCATAACCCTGTTTGCGCATCCGCAAATCATAGTAGAGCATCACATAGCCTGCCGTGGCAATCGGCAACCAAAGGAGCGGGGCCAGGGCGCCAACGATGCTGAAGATCGCCACACTGGCAACGTCTGAACCGGCGCTGGTGAGAGCGAAGCCGGAGGCGGCAAAGGCCAGCGCCATGAAAGCGATATACACGATGCCATAGAAGAGATAGAGCAGCACGACAAAGCCCATTGCGTGGCGAATATGCCCTTTGGTCAACTGCCAGCTTTCCCCCAGCGCTTCTAACGGCCCCATTCCCTGATCGACCATCAGCGGCACGGCCACTGCCCAGCGCGTGGTGACATAGAGGAAGGGAGCAAAAAAAATGGCGAGGGCGCCGGCATAGACACAGATAACACCAACCACCAGCCCCGCCATTGTGGCAAAACCCGGTTCGCCCCCACTTGTGTTGACGCCGTTCGTAAAAAAGGCGAAAAAGCCGCCGGCGACAATCGCCAGGAAGAAGGCGCCGATAAAGAAGAGAATGAAGACCACCACCCCGATGCCGATGTAGGCGGCATAGGTGGCAAAGGTCATGCCGACCCACGGCCAGAAACGGCGCGCCCCCTGGCGAATGCTGGTCAATGCGTCTATCTCTTCTTGGCGGATGGCTGCAAAGACTTGTACCGTCAGCGCCAGCGTTACCAGGCCGTTGATGGCAATGCCAATGGGGGTGAGCAGATAGCTTAAGGTTGTCAAATTGCCCTGCGCTTGCGCAATCGCCGTCGGATCGGCTATCGCCTCTGGGTTTTGCATGGCCTCCAGAAAAATTGTGAGATAGCTCGTCATCGTTTGCCCAGTAATAATGCCAGAGAGCAGCCCCAATGGCACCATAAAAATGGCCGCCGTCAGCAACAACTTGCCAAAGCGGGCGCGATAGAGCCGAATCGTCCAATCCAACAGATCACCGATTGATAATGGGCCGGACCGAAAGAGGGGGGATTGCATAGTGTACTCCTTGTTAAACTGTAAGATTTACGACCTGTCCCGTAGGGATGCCTGAACTTAGAGGCCATTTCATTGCTCTCCTCAACCTAAATTCAAGCGCCCCCACAGGGCAGAAACGGTGTCTTCGTGGCTTACTGTCTTACTGTCTTACTCACGACGGCTGCGCTTTGCAACAAATCACGATCCACCGTCGCATCGGCGAAACGCGTGACATCGAAATAGCCGTCGCTGAGTGACAAAGGTTCGTTGAGAATATCTTCCTTGACTTTCAAAAAGAAACTGAGTTCGCTGGGATGGTCGATGCCGGGCAGGGCGGCGAACAGGGCGGCGCGCACCGTGCCGAGACTGGCGCTGGCCTGCGAACCGACCATAATGGTTTTGCCCTTTGCCTGCGCAGCGGCCAACATCCGGCGCGATTCGGTATAACCTGTGCGTGCGGTCTTGATGTTGAGAATGTCAAAGGTGTCGAGCGCCAGTTCCCGCTGGAGATCGCGATAACTAAAGCAACTGTCATCGGCGATGATGGGCAAACGTTGTTGGCGCCGGAGCGTCGCCCGCTCCTCGATCAATTCGACGGGCAGCGGCTCTTCACAGTAAAGCAACCCAATCTCTCGCAAGTAGGCCAGTTTGTCGGCGGCTTCGGCGGCTTCGAGACATTCGTTGGCGTCGGCATAGAGCGCCATTTCGCCCTTGAACATGGCTTGGAGGTCATGAATGCGTGCAATGTCATCATTCCAATCGCGCCCCACTTTGACTTTGAGTACCCGTACCCCCTGGGCAAAGACCCGTTCCGCTTCGGCCAGCACCGTATCGCGATCGCCAATGCCGAGAATATAGCTAACCTTGACCCGGTCGGCGGTCGCGCCTAGATGTTGCGCCAAGGAGATGCCGCGCTGATGGGCCAGTGCGTCTTGCACCGCCATGTCGAGCGCACCTTTGGCGGTCTGGTTATTTTTGATCTCATCCAGCCGCGCCGCCACTTTTTCGATGGGCTGGTTGAGGATGCGCGGTCCCAGTTCATGTTCGATGATGCTGAGAATGCTGTAGACCGTTTCGCCATAGATGGTCGGTCGCGGCGGCGCTTCGGCCATGCCGATGGCGCCATCGTTCAGTTCAACCTCGACCAGCACATGGCGTACTTCATCCAGCGCACTGGCTTTGCCCCAGCGCAGCGACCCTGCCATCGGCAGCCGAAAGGCAGTGGCGGTAATTCGCTTGATGCTGTTCATAAGAGCCAATCCACAACCTGTTGCGCTGCTGCCGCCGCTGCGACTTTCGTCGTGTCGATCAAGATCGTGCGGTCAGAAGCATGTGCTTTGAGATAGGCGATCGCCGCTTGCGGGTCATAGTTGCGCCGCTCTTCGACCACAATCTGCAACTTGGCGCGCAACTCTTCTACGGCAATTGTTCCGGTTCCCACTGGTGGCGCCGCTGATTGCAAGAGCGCGGCCGTCTCATCCGGTGTAAAGAGTGCATCGCCATCCCCCACACCAACCACAGCCAAACTATTTTGCCCGGTTGCTGATGGGCTGACCACACCGTTACTGCTGATCTGGTCAAAGCGATCACCGCGTCCCAGCAACCGTTGGACGCGCACCAGATCAGGCGCATCCAGCACCACAAAACGGGCTTCGGGCAGGACACGGGCGGCGTGAGCCACTTCCCCTTCGCCTCGTAAACCGTCAAAGCAAAGCCAGCCAGGATGGGCAGCCGTATCAACCACCAGTTGACTCAGCGCATGGCTCATACCGCCGGGAAAGAGTTGATGATAGCGCCGCGTGTAGGCAAAGCGCTCGCGCCGATCTTTCACCGGCTGAACGGGCAAGCCATCTACGGTTTGGAGATAGCCAATGATCAAACGATCGGTCAACTCCCGCCGGTCGGGCAGCAGGGAAAAGCGTAGTGCGCTCTGCTGCAAAAAATCCAACGTGGTGCTTTTGCCGACGCCGGTGACGCCGACCAGGATCAATAAAGGCCGCTTGCTAATCGAAAACCAACCCTCAGGGATCGGCGCACCACAGGCCAACCCCGGCGCGACCGCAACGAATTGGTGAGCAGTTTGCTCCATTGCTGCAATAACTCCCTTTTGCCATGTTTTGTAAAGTGGCCGTCATTATACCTGATGGGTTCACGATTTCGGAAAATAAAAATGGGTCGCAGCAAATGCCACGACCCATTTCTGTAGGCGCCTAGAAAGCAACTGACCCTTGCGGTTGCCCTGTTTTCCCGACAACCGTGGGGCGACCGTAAGGGCGCGCCCCTACGGGAATTGCTTATTGTGCCGGCGGCATGATGACCGCATCGATGACATGAATGACACCGTTGCTGGTTTCAATATCGGTAGTGACAATCGTGGCATCGTTGATCGTCACGGCGCCATCGGCCACACTGAAAGTGACTGGCGCGCCTTGAAGGGTTGGCACTTCGAGACCATCGGTGACATCAGCGGCCATCACGTTGCCTTCAATCACATGGTAGAGCAGGATTTGGGTCAAATCGCCGGAGGGATCGGCCAACAGGGCATCAATGGTTCCTTGCGGTAGGGCGGCGAAGGCATCATCGGTGGGGGCGAAGACGGTGAATGGCCCTTCGCCCTTGAGGGCATCGACCAGACCGGCAGCTTCCACGGCGGCCACCAACGTGGTGAAGCTGCCGGCGGCAATCGCGGTGTCAACAATGTCAGCAGCCGGGGCGGCGGCTTCTTCGGCTGGCGCGGCTGTCGGGGCGGCGGCTTCCTCTGCCGGTGGCATAATGACCGCGTCGATGACATGAATGACGCCGTTGCTGGCTTCGATGTCGGTGGTGACGATGGTGGCATCATTGATCTTGACGACGCCATCGGCTACGCTAAAGTTGACCGGCGCGCCCTGCACGGTGGCAGCTTCGAGACCATCGGTGACATCAGCCGCCATGACTTTACCGGCAAGCACATGATAGAGCAGAATCTGGGTTAGGTCGCCGGAAGGATCGGCTAATAAGGCATCGAGGGTTTCGTTCGGAATGGCGGCAAAGGCGTCGTCGGTGGGCGCAAAGACGGTAAATGGCCCTTCACCTTTGAGGGTATCGACCAGACCAGCGGCTTCCACGGCGGCTACCAGGGTGGTGAAACTACCGGCGGCAACAGCCGTATCCACAATGTCGGCGGTTGCCGCTTCCGCAGCAGGCGCCTCGGCGGCGGGGGTAGTTGCAGTCGGTTCGGCGGCGGGGGCAGTCGGCGCCGCTACGGGGGCGCAAGCGGTGGCAAAGAGCATCAAGGCAAGGGCGGCGGTATAAAGCGAACTCTGTTTCATACGTTCTCCTTTTGGGTCAGTATGGTTGACAATGGTTGACGATATTTGTTGGTGAACTTGACAGATTCTAGTGGCGCTACCGGCCACTTTTCCTAAGAAAACGAGTTTGCGCACGCTTTGTTTATATTTTGTCTAGACTATGTATAATATATGGATAATGTTTGCGTAGGGTTGTGGCATTGCTTCCATTCTCATCATCTTTTAACTTTTCACACAATCCACTTTGCAACCGTAGAAACATGAGTTTGTCGCCAACGTATGGTAAAATAGCATCATTGTCTATTTTGAAGACTGGCCTGACCGTTTGGCTGGTCAGTCGGCCCAAGTGGGCTAGTTTGTTCTTTTTATGGCAGAGCTTTTAAGAATAGTACGCGATTTTTTTGCAAGGTGGGAGTGGGGGCCGCTACCCACCTTGCCGCGCGTGCTGGACGCAATGGACCCGGTCGCCTGGACGCTGGTCGGCTTATTGGCGTTGGCGGTGGTAGTCGGCATCTATTTTACCGTCAGTACACGGCGCTCCTTTCTGTATACCGATGAAGTGGAGTCAACGCCCGATCTGCTGCTGGCGCGCTTGAAGCAAGACCCGGCCCGTCTGGCGCCGGTTGCCATATTGAGCCGGATTGGGGCGGAGGCGACGCTGGAACTGCTCGACTATGGCGACCAGATCCAGACCAAAGAGTGGCGCTATCGCTGGGGCAGCATCCGTGAGGAGTTGCTACACCAACTGAGCCAGCAAAATGCCTTTGGCCCGGTCTATGCGCTGGCCCGTTACTATCGCAGCGCTGACCGTCAGGAGCCGGATACCCTGCGCATCCGGCGCACCGTGTTGGTACACAAATTGGGGGTCTTACGCCATTTGGAACCTAACAGCGATGGTCGCCCGGCCCAATTGCGCCTCCGTTGCCATCCCGCCGAGGTCCAAGGTAATCTGGGTTTTGAGGGCGAGGTCTTGTGGTTGATGCCTGATGAACCGGCCATGCCGCCGGAAGGGCCGGTGATTGAGATGGAGCCGATCCACTTTCAAACAGTAAATGATGCCGAAGTGACGTTGCATATTCGGCGCACGCCCACGGTTGGCGGCGGTTTTCATCTGCAACTGCAAAAGCGGCGCAATATGTGGGTGATTGTCAACGAAACTATTGAATGGGTTAGTTAAACCATGAACGATTCACTCTTTACCGTAACCCACTTGCTCAATTTCAGCAATGTGGCGCTCTCATCAATTGTGGTGATTTTGGCCTTTTCGCTCATGGCCTACACCTTTACCTATAACTTTCTCAGTCCGGTCGCCCGGCGCTTTGCCCTCCTATTGGCCTGTGTCATGGTGGTCTATGCCAGCGATGTCGCCATTGATCGCGTGATCACGGCGGAATCGGCCGAGCGCTGGTTGCGTTTTCAATGGCTGGGGGTTGCCTTTGCGCCGGCGGCCTACTATCTTTTCTCCCTAGCTGTTTTGGAGACAACCAACTATCGCACTGGGCGTCGCCGGTGGGTGGCTGCGCTGATTGTCGCTCTTGGGGTATTAGGCGCGGTTGCCGCGCTCTTTAGTAACCGGATTGTTGGGAACGTGCGCTTTAGTCCACCGATCAACTATTTGGCAGCCGGGTCATACCTGGAATTCTTTCTGCTCTACTTTGTCTCGACTGTTTTGCTCGCCTTGCGCAATATCTGGAAAGCCCGTTCCCGTTGTTTGACTGAACGTACACGTATGCGGATGACCTATCTCCTGCTGGGCTTTGCGGCCCCGGCGATTGGCGTCTTCCCCTATTTGGTCGTCTTGAGCCGGGTGATGGTCGCTTCGCAAGTTAGCCTGCCGGTGCTGTTACTTTCTCTCCTTGGCAATATAACCGTCGCCTTCTTGCTCGTGCTGATGAGTTACACCGTGGTCTATTTCAATGTGCTGACGCCTGATCGCGTGGTGCGCTATCGCTTGATGCGCTTCTTTATGCGCGGGCCGATTGTCGCCATTCTGGTGATTCTCGCCGTGCAGACCTTGCCGACAGTGGAAAACATTCTCGGCCTGCCGCGTGATATGGTGCTGTTTAGCGTGATCACTGGTGTGATCATTGTGAGCCAGCTTTTTCTGAGTGTGACCAAGAATTGGGTGGATTGGTTGGTCTATCGCGAAGATCGCGAAGAGGTGGCCTGGCTGCGCGAACTGGATCGCCGCCTATTGACTTCCAGCGATCTGCGGGAATTTCTAGAGAACAATTTGATTGCGCTTTGTGAATTATTGCGCGTCCCCGCTGGCTTTGCCGCCGCCGTAGTGGGGCCGGATCTAATTTTAGAGGCAACCGTGGGGCCGGACGAAAGTCGGAACCAGATTGTCGCCGTGAAAGATTGGAACGATGCGCTCAACCGGGCGCTGCGCCAGGAGGGCAAGCTGCGCCCGGTCGCCCATGCTGGTTTTTGGATCTGGCCGCTGCTCGAACCGACAACTAACGGGGACAAGAACCAACGGGTGTTGGGTTTACTCGGTGTAAAAGCGCGCACGGCAACCCCTTTGCTCGCCCAGGATGAGACTGCTGTCCTGACCAAGATGTTACAACGCATTGCCAGCGCCCTGGCCGACCGCAAATTGCAACAAGGGGTCTTTGTCTCGCTGCGCCAGATCATCCCTGATATTGACCGGATTCAACAATGGCGTAGCCTCTCTCCCTATAGCGCCAGCGAGAGCGACACGACACCAGTGCAAGCATTACTTGATCCCAGCCCGATTCATAGCCCCGAATTTGAAACCTGGGTGAAAGATGCGTTGAGTCATTACTGGGGCGGCCCCAAGTTGACCCTCAGTCCACTGGTCAAACTGCGCGTCGTGAACGATTCGGTCAATCATTCTGATGGCGATCCCACCAAAGCATTGCGCCTGGTCTTGGGGGCGGCCATTGAAAAGTTGCGACCAGAGGGTAAACCTAACCTGAGTGCGCCAGAGTGGCTACTCTACAACATTCTCGAAATGCGTTTCATCGAAGGGCGCAAGGTGCGAGAGATCGCCGACCGGCTGGCAATGAGTGAAAGTGATCTCTACCGCAAACAGCGCGTGGCCATTGGTCAGGTGGCGCGGGTCTTAACCGAAATGGAACAGGAAAATGGCGGCGAACTGGATCTGCGCGCAATTCGCCCCGAAACTCGCACCGCCCGGAGTAAGGAGCCGGTTGTCTCATGAGACGTGTCACACGCAAGAGTGAAATCTCCAATCGTTCCTGGTTGGCGGATCTCAAAGAGAACTTGCCGCTGGAATTTATCGGGTTGGCCCTCTTCCTCGGCGGCGGTGGGATCCTGCTCACCTTGTTGCGCGGCGGCGCCAATAGCACTGCCGGGGTGCCGTATGCCGTCCTGGCGTTGGGCTGGACAGCGGGGTGGTTTGGGGTGGCGCTTTTGATCATCGGCGCCGTCTTTATGTTAGGCGAACGGGCCGGTTATTGGGGGATTGAGGCCATTGTCGGCGCCGAGTTGCTCTTTCTCAGCGGCATGATGACCGCCTTTCTCTGGAACAATGAGGTTGTCACTTGGGAAGCGCGTTTTGATGGGTTGAATGGCGGTCTGGTAGGGTGGGCGCTGGGAAGTCTGTTGATGGCCGGGTTAGGGCGCTGGCCGGCGCTAGCGGTTGTGTTGCTCCTGGCTGTGATCGGCGCGTACTTGACCTTTCGCTACACGCCCCTGATCTACCTGGCTCCGCTGGCAAGCAATCTGGTCACGGTGCCAACGTCCCTGGCGCCAGTGACGATCCTGGTCAAGCAGGGTTTGGCCCAAGGGGCCGCGCTCTTATCCGCCTTCGCTGTCCGTCCGCCGCCGATGGAAACGCGACCAACGGGGGCAAATTACGTGGCAGCCGATCAAGCGTATCCCCAGCCGCAGCCCAGAAGAAGTGAGCGGACGACATTAATTCGACCGGACGCGGTTGCCGAGCCGCTGCCGGTAGACGAACCCGTGGCTGAAGTTGTCGCTGCCCCCGCCCGTTCCCGCACCAAAGCCGCCTCCAAACAACCGAAAAGTCATACCGCTCAGGAGGCGCAAGCACCGGTCCCACAGGAGCACCCACCAGCAAAGCCAACCGCAAAATCGCTGGCTGGTCTGCCCAAAGTCGATCTCTTGATTGCCGACGTGGGCGTCTATCGCGAGGTTGGGGTGCGCGAAACCCAGGTGTTGATTGAAAGCACACTGGAAGATTTCAACGTCCCCGTCCGCGTCGTGCATGTCGAGAGCGGGCCGACTGTCACCCAATTTGGCGTCGAGCCGCTCTATCTGGAACGAGCCGGCCAACGCCGCAAGGTGCGGGTCAACAACATTGTGAGTCTGGCTGATGATCTGGCGTTGGCCCTGGCTGTGCCGGCAGTGCGTATTGAAGCGCCAGTGCCGGGGCGGCCCTATGTGGGCATCGAAGTGCCGAACACCGAAAAAGTGGTGGTGAGTATGCGCGGTATTGTCGAAAGCAAGCCTTTTAAAGACGGGGGGGCGCTGCCGGTGGCGTTGGGGCGCAATACCTCCGGCGCGCCGATTGTCATGGATATTGGCCGTGCGCCCCACATGTTAATCGCTGGCTCCACCGGTTCGGGTAAGTCGGTTTGTGTCAATGCCATCATTGTCAGCCTGCTCATGCGCCACGGGCCGGAGTCGCTGCGCTTTGTCATGGTCGATCCCAAGATGGTCGAGTTGCAGGGCTATAACGGCATTCCGCACCTGCTGGGCAAGGTGATCATCGAGGTTGATCAGGTGATGGGCGCGCTCACCTGGCTCCTTTTGCAGATGGATGACCGCTATCAACTCTTTAAGTCGGTGGGCGTGCGCAACCTGGATTCGTACAACGCCCTGGCACGACAAAGAAGCAAAGGCGAGGATGCCCTGCAGCCCTTGCCTTTCATCGTCCTCATCATCGATGAATTAGCCGACCTGATGATGACCGCCGCCGATGACATTGAGCGGCAGATCTGTCGCCTGGCGCAGATGGCGCGCGCCACCGGCATTCACCTGATCCTGGCGACCCAACGTCCCAGTACTGATGTGGTGACGGGGTTGATCAAGGCCAACTTCCCCACCCGCATCGCCTTTGCCGTCACCAGCCAGATCGACAGCCGCGTCATCCTCGACACCCCCGGCGCCGAACGGTTGCTCGGTCGCGGCGACATGTTGCTCATGCGCCCTGACGTGGCGAAGTTACAACGGGTCCAGGGTTGTCTCGTCACCGACCCGGAGATCACCGCCGTGACGGAACACTGGAAGGCCAAAGGCGCCGGTGAACCGCCAACGGTCGCACCGTGGGCCGGTCTGCTGGACAAGGAAGAGGACGAAGACGAACTGGTGCAGGACGCCATCGATATCTTGCGGGGCATGAAAAATTGCAGCACCAGTATGCTCCAACGCAAACTCCGCATCGGCTACCCCAAAGCCGCCCGCCTCATGGAACAACTGGCCGCCAAGGGGATCATCGGCGAGGATCTGGGCAGTGGGCAGGGGCGGGCAGTGCTGTTGAAGAAGGAAGAAGATGGTGAAGAACAAGAGGCACTAGAAGCATAGCTGGATCAGGAAGATGATTATGCAAAGTGCCACTAATCGATGAATCTGCCTAAAGTACCCTGCCGTTACTTTGCTAGCACACCTCGCATATACATTCTTAATCCGAGAGGCAAGATGAATGAATCAGCTCTTGATCTATTCGCAATGTTTGTGCTATCGCTTGTTGGCACCATTGTCTTTGCGATACGTGCTTATACCGCGTGGTTTTTGCCCGAAGAACATACGGAATTTCTAACTATTCAGAAAAGCCTATTTAGAAAGCCAGCTTCTAACGAGACAGAGGGTTCTCCCACTTTATTTACGGTCTGGTTTACAAGGCTATCCCACTCAGTTGGACTTTTGCTAACATCTGGGGTGTTGCTTTGGGTGGTTATTACAATGTTATCGGGCTAATAGAAATCGCCTAGCTGCTGGGTGACCACCTGGGCAGCTAGGCCTACACCATCAACGGCACCACGGAAACGGGCGAAGTGCGCCATCGCCCCTGGGGCCAAAACCACATTGTCTTCGCTAAAACCCCCACCACCTATCGCTACACCGGCCAACGCGAAGAGGCCCGCCTGGGTTTGTACTACTACGGCGAGCGGTGGCATGATCCGGCGCTGGGGCGCTTTATCGGGTGCCCACTGGGTGCGGATACTATCGTGCTGGATCCGGCGGGATGTCCAGTAATCACAAAAAAGGCGTCACACCAGTGGGGTGCAACGCCTTTTTACGCAGAGAGCAGCGCTGATCTACGGTTTGGCTGCCGGCAAAGCGGCCAGAAAGTCGGCCCAGGTGGTGGCATCGAGCGCCGGGTTGACGAGGGATGGGAGTTCCGCCAGGGTATACTGGGGTAAAGCATTGCTTACTTCTGTCGGCGCTGGCCCTAACCGCTACTGTAAGATCTTTTCCAGCATCGCGCAAACGGCCAATTTTCCCTTTTTATCTTCTTGCTTGAAGAAGTAACGTTTGGTCTCAGGGGTAGCATAAGCAAGAAATTCTTGTAGGGTGACGGTACTCAGGATAAGACGCTTGCTCTCCTCATCCATACCCAAAACAAATTCGGGCTTCAAAAGTTCATCCATTGGCGCGCTTCAAGTGAATCATTCAATGATCAGCAGGATCAGTACCACCAGCAACAAGGCAGTTGACAATTACCAGAAATGTGAGCTAACTTGTTCTTTTTGGCAAAGCAGTTACAAATTCTGCCCAAGTTGTCGCATCCAACGCCGCGTTGACGAGATCGTTCAATTCGATCAGTGTACAGTGGGATAACCGTTCCCAAACCGTAGCCGGCATCGCTCCCAAACGGTGCTGCAAAATTTGTTGGAGCGTTTCGAGTTTACCCGTTTTCGCACCTTCTTCGCGACCGGAATCGACGAGGCCGCGTTTGTAGTCCGGGTTAAGATACGCATCAAGCTCTTCCTGCGGTAGATCGCTCAGTAAAAGCCGTTTCCATTCCTCTCCCAGCTCGAGTACACGCTCGGGTGTCAAGATTTCACTCATGGTAGCTCCTTCCGGTAACGACCAGACAGCCTGTAAGACTTTGAACATCAACAACAATTCCGTAGACAAGCGCCAAAAGCGCCGCAACAGACGAAAAGCTTTGGCTTTTTCCTTCGCTCGACTGGCAAACGCCTTCACCAACGCATTGTGCGGTTCGTCGCGTAACTCATTCAGCGCCAGCAGCGTAATGTGCGCGACATAGATGTTTTGGCTGCGGTAGACCCCCGGTAACTCCGTCTTTTCGTAGCCAAAAACCGCTAACCGGTCGGCTTGTGGCGTTTTGGCGCAGAGGATGAAGGTGCTAACTTCCGCCTGTGTCAGTTCATGGTTGGCTCGATAGAAATAGTCATACCCCACCGCTTGCCAGATGGCATCCAGCGTCAGCGACTCCGTATACTTGAATTCAATTAAAATCGTGGATGCATCGGTGTCGCGAATGCCGTCCGGCAGCAGATTGCGTTGCGCTTCTGTCCATGTCGGCGTTTCCCGCCGCAGCAGCACCGTATCGACCTTTGGCGGTTCGCTGCCGATGGGGGGATTCGTTCTTCACCACTACCCGCTCGCGCCCGACCGTATCTTCAAAGCCACGCGCCAGGAAACGATGCCACGGTGTTGAACGAAGATTCAAGGATGACTCACTCATAATCCTATGCCGCGACAAAGATCTCCTCAAACTCATCATGGTTGAGCGTCTCCCGCTCTATGAGCGCCCCGGCGACGGCGTGGAGTTTGTGCAGATTTTCGTTTAGGAGGCGACGCACCCGTTGGTAGGCTTCATCGACAATCCGGCGCACTTCGGAGTCGATCTGTTCGGCGACCTCTTCGCTGTAATCGCGCTGTTCGGCCAGCTCACGACCAAGGAAGACCAACTCTTCCTGTTGGCCAAACTGGAGCGGCCCCATCTTGTCGCTCATGCCGTATTTGGTCACCATCGCCCGGACCATTTTGGTCAACTGTTGGATGTCGCCACTGGCGCCGGTGGATTGATGTTGGAAGATTAACTCTTCGGCGGTACGGCCACCAAGGGCGACCGCAATGTTGTCCATGTAGTAGGAGCGGGAGGCAAGCACCCGATCATGCTCCGAGACTTGCCAGATGTAACCACCGGCCTGCCCACGCGGCACAATCGTGATCTTTTGCAGCGGGTCGGCATGGTCACACAACCGCGCCATCACCGCGTGACCAGCTTCGTGGTAGGCCAGCACCTTCTTGTCATGGGGGGTAATGAGGCGGCTGCGCCGTTCGGGGCCACCCAAGCCAATGCGTTCCACCGCTTCCTGTAATTCCGGCATCCCAATGGCGCGGCGGTTGCGCCGGGCCGCCAAAATCGCCGCTTCGTTGACCACATTCTCCAGGTCAGCGCCGACAAAGCCAGGCGTCTGGCGGGCAATGCGCTCCAGATCAACATCAGGCGCCACCGGCTTGCCTTTGACATGGACATTGAGAATGGCGCGACGGCCTTGAATATCGGGACGATCCATCGTTACCCGGCGATCAAAGCGACCGGGGCGGAGCAGCGCCGGGTCGAGAATATCGGGGCGGTTGGTGGCGGCGATTAGGATGACGTTGGTGTCGGTGCCAAAGCCGTCCATTTCGACCAGAATCTGGTTGAGCGTCTGTTCGCGTTCATCGTGAGATCCCCCCAAGCCGGTGCCGCGGTAGCGACCAACGGCGTCGATTTCGTCGATGAAGATGATGCAGGGGCTGTTGCGCTTGGCCTGTTCAAAGAGATCGCGCACGCGACTGGCGCCCACGCCAACAAACATTTCTACAAATTCCGAACCGGAGATGCTAAAGAAGGGCACGCCGGCTTCCCCGGAAACGGCCTTGGCCATGAGTGTCTTGCCGGTGCCGGGCGGGCCGACAAGCAAGACGCCCTTGGGAATCCGTGCGCCCAACGCTGCAAACTTCTGTGGTTCTTTCAAAAATTCGACAACTTCTTGTAGCTCTTGCTTGGCCTCATCGGCGCCAGCGATGTCGTCGAAGGTGATGGTGGGGCGGTTGCCGGTGAAGAGGCGCGCCCGGCTCTTGCCAAAGGAGAGCGCCTGGTTGTTGCTCCCTTGGGTTTGGCGGAAGAGAATAAAGAAGAGACCGGCAATAAAGACCAGCGGTAGCAGGTTGATGAGCAACGCCAGCCAGTTGCTGCCATTGCCTGGCGCTTCGTAGGCGATCTTTACTGCTCCGAGTTGCGCCGGTTCCACCCCCAACCCGCGCAAGCTCTGTGTCAACGGCACATCGCTCTCACGCCGGGTGACAAGAGGTGACTGCGCGCCTTGTAGGGTGACCCTAACTTCGTCGCCGCGTACGACAATCTCCTGAACGCGCCCTTGCTGAATGGCCGTCGCCAGGCGACTGAGGGTAATCTGCTCTGGGGTTTGCGCCGTCCACGGAACATTAAAGTAAACAACGACACCTGCAATGAGAATCAGCAGGTATAAAAAAGCATTACGACTCCAATTTGTCTTCACAACATCCTCCTCATATGAGCGGCAGATCCCTTGACCACTGGTTGCTGAGATAAATGTAAATATTGAGTTCCTAGCCAGTCCGTGACTGGCGATGGGTGGCCAGTCACGGACTGGCTAGGAGCAGGCTGAATAGTCACAGATAAATAACTGATCCTCAGCAACCAACGCAAACTCACCGCGCCGGCCATCTTCACCCATAAGCCGGTGTGAGAATGCTCTCATTATCAATTACGCAACGGGAAATACCACCCGCTTTTGTGATTAGGGTAAGTATACCAAAAGGAAGGGTGGTTTGGCTAGTGATCTGGGATACGGTGTGCGTTTATTGGGGTAACCGACTTATCACACTCACTGTTTTGCTAAATCGCCATACGTGTCGTTGTTTGCTCTTGGCGCTTTACCGCTGATGAATCATTCTTTGTCGGTATCGGTGTTTCTTCCGTCGGGTCGATCAAACCCTTGGCAGCCAGACGCTTACTGGAACGGCTGGAGACAACAGCCGCACTGATGATGAGAAGCGCGCAAAGTAAGCTGAGACCAAACAGAACAAGCAAAATAAAAACTAATGTACTCATAAAGGTCGCTTCCCATTAAATATACTTACAGAAATACACTTACAGTGATCTGCTTAGAAAATATACATGCAAGTAACTACTCCGCTCCTAGCCGCACCCCCGCGGGGGTGCGGCTAGGAGCGGGCTAAGTCGTTACACAAGCAAACCAGCAGCACGAGGCTGTTATCACGCTCTTGGACATCGCTTTTTCTGTAATTACGTACATTGTCCTCTACTATACTATATCTCTTTATATCTGTCTAGAACTTAAACTGTATATGGCAGAGTTTTGAGGTGTTCGTTGTCTAATTAACTTAACCGTAATCCATTATTTTGTAATCGATGCCTTCGTGATGGATTCGCTAGGAGTGACGATTTATTTGGATGAATCGCCGGTGCGTGTGCTATACTGGTCTCTTGCTACTATACGTATTTTCCCTGATTTTACCAATGCTAAAGGAATTAATCAATTTATGCCCGTTATTCGAGAGTTGACGCAAATTGCCGGCGTCAAAGTCGTTGATTTAAAATTGTTCGGTGATGACCGTGGTCGCTTTATCGAAACCTTTCGCACCGAATGGTTTCCTGAACGAAGCTGGGGGCAGGTGCAGTCCAATCGCAGTGATAGCATCGCCGGCGTCTTGCGTGGCCTTCACTATCATTTTCACCAGGTCGATTATTGGTATGTTTTGCAGGGACATATTCGCATTGGCCTGGCTGACTTGCGCCGCTCCTCCCCCACTCATGGCGCCAGTGTTGTGCTTGATGTGGATGGTGCTGTTCCTCAGGGTATTTTTATTCCTTCCGGCGTCGCCCACGGTTACTTTGCTCTCACCGATGCCACCATTGTCTATGTGGTTGATCAATTTTACAATGGTCATGATGAGATGGGTGTTGCCTGGAATGACCCGGATCTGGCTGTGCCGTGGGGAATTGTGTCGCCACTGCTTTCCAATCGTGATCAACAAAATCCGTTTTGGCGGAATCTGGAGCCGGCTAAGCTCCCGGCCTAGCTGATAGAGACTAAGGAGAAACCAACAGATGCGCGAAAAAATCCGCTTTGGTGTCATTGGCGGCAGTGGTGTCTATCACATTGAAGCTTTACAAGATGTGGAAGAGATTGCGCTAGAGACGCCTTTCGGCCCACCTTCCGATAACTATTTGGTTGGCGCCTTGGATGGACAACGCGTGGCTTTTCTCGCCCGGCATGGCCGCGGCCATCGGATTAGCCCCACCCAATTGAATCAGCGCGCTAATATCTATGGCTTCAAGTTGCTAGGAGTGGAGTATCTGATTGGTGTGAGCGCTTGCGGTAGTCTACAGGAAAAATATGCGCCCGGTCATATTGTCATCCCCGATCAACTCTTTGATCGCACCTGTAACCGCGCCCTCAGCTTCTTTGATGATCCGCAAGCCGGAACGGGCGGCCTGGTGGTGCATGTCAGCGTAGCCGACCCCTTCTGTACTTTCCTGAGTGACATTTGCTATCGGGCCGTACAGGCAACTGGGGCCACAGCTCACCTCGGCGGCAACTTTATTACTGTGGAAGGGCCGCGCTTTAGCACCAAGGCTGAAAGTCGTGTCTTCCGTAGTTGGGGCATGGATATTATCGGCATGACTACCACCCCCGAAGCGCAACTGGCGCGCGAAGCCGAGATGAGCTATGCCGTCATGGCCCATGTGACTGATTACGATGTTTGGCACGAAAGCGCCGAGCCGGTGACGGTGGAGATGGTGGTGCAGACGTTGACGCATAATGCGGAAGTCGCCAAAGCGGCAGTGGTCAATGCCATTCGTCTATTGACCGACGCTCCGCCTTCGCCCTATGCGAATGCCTTGGCCTACGCTATCATTACCAACCACCGGGTGGTCGATCCAGTGGTGGTTGACCGTCTGCGCCCGCTGATTGGTCATTACTTTTAATGGTATAGTGTCATCATACTGCATCTGTAATGTTGCATAGTGCATTTATGTTGTGGCCCAACTTGCTTTTCAATTCTAGTTGCGCTATACTTGTCAAAGTTCAAAATTCGGCAGTTTTATGCTGATTCATGATATTACCCGGAATGAAGTTCTCACGTTAGCAGTTTTCGCATCGAATCGGGTTTTTTGCATCAAAAGAGTAGCTTAAGGAAGAGTAGCTGAAGGAGTTTCATCATGGCAAAGAAGGGGCCGCGCGTCATCGTCAAGGTACGCAGCACAGAGAGTTCCCATTTTTATTTAACGGAGAAAAACCGTCGCAATGATTCTGGCCGTTTGGAATTGAAAAAATATGATCCGACGTTGCGTCGCCATGTGATCTATCGTGAAACCCGGTAATCGTGGAACAAAGTACGATTGGATAACGTTTTTCTACAATTAAGATTTGGTTGACGACGCAGGAGTCTCATGCTCCTGCGTTTTTTATTGGCTTTCTCGTTTAACCAATATATAATATCAAGGTAGTGCCAAACATTGTTCGTAAATAACGGTTGCCCCTTCCCCCACGTCTGTTATCATGACAGAAGTTATCATAACAGATGTTACGATTGCAGTCGTTATCGTTACAGTAAAATTGTTTTACGAGGATTGTATGTTTAAGCAAGGAAGAGGGAAAATGCGTCGTACCATCTGGCTATTGGCGATTGCCCCCTTGGTCGTGTTCTATGCGCTCCTGACCCAACCTGTCGCTCCTGTCGCCCTTTCTGTACAGGCTGCTGATCTCCGCCGTCCACTCCTCAGTAGTGGGATGCAGGCCGATCAAGCGCTTGTGATGGCAAATGCCCTCGTTAATGTGGTCGAGCAGGAAGTAGCCGTGCGTGCGCCGGTTATGTTGACGTCAACTGTGGCGCCGACACCGCCGCGCTCTACCGTTGTCCTCCCCCGTTTGACACCAACCGCCAGCCCAACTGTTGCCCTTTCCGAGACAGCCGCTTTGTCGCTGACGGCTGCCTTGTCGAAGCCAGTGACGGTTTCCAATCAACTGGTGACCAATACCGCTGTCATCACCACCTCCCCGGCGACAACCATGACAGCCGCTGTGACTACTGCAGCCACGGCAGCGGTCACCACTGATCCGACGGTAACGCAGCCGGTTACCACCGATGTCACCGCGTTAGATGCTGAATATGCTGGACCAGTTGAAGGCACCATTATTGCCAATCGCACCGAAGCCAACGTACGCTTCTTTGTCGAAGGCGCGACCTATAACCTGGCGCCCTTGCGCTCGATTGGCTTATCGTTGCCACGTGTGACAGCGGTTCTCAATTTGTTCAACTGTGACGCCAACCTGCCCGAAACACAGGAAGGCTGTTTTTGGGATCCCTATCTGCTTGACCGTGACCAGTTTTATGAGGTGGTTAACAGTCAGGGCGTCAATCTGGCCCTGCAAGCCGCCGGTACACCGCCTGATAACCAGATCTGGCTGCAAAACCGCACTGGTCAACGGGAGCAGATTTTTTACGCCGGCGCCACTTATGAATTACCACCGGCTGGCGTCCAGGAATTGATAACTGAGCCGGATACACCGGCTATCTTATACCTGCGTAGTTGTCTGGAGGCCGATGGTCGCACGGTGTGTGAATGGGCGCCGAATGATGCTGAACCGGGGATCTATTACGCTTTGGTCGAAGTCGCCAACGTAGGCGCTGTCGCCAACAGCCAGGAGAAGGTACTGCTGTTGCAACCCATCGTTGCGGACGCTGGTACACTGGCGGCAGGGACGCAACAGCCGCAGCAACAGCCGCAGCAGATCACTTGTCAACTCCTGGTGCCGGTGTTGAATGTGCGCAGCGGGCCGGGCTTGCAATACCAAATTGTCTCGAAAATCCGTAGTGACCAACAAACCGCCTCTGTCGTTGTCACCGGACGCGACGCTGAAGGGCAATGGTTGGCTGTCAGTGATCAGGTGGCGCCTGGTGGCTGGGTCGCCGGCACCTCCGGCTTTGTCAATTGCGAAGGCAGTGTCAGTACCTTACCCGTTGCCGAAGTGACCGATGGTCGCCTAGCGCCGACCCCAGTGGCTGCCCCGACGACGGAGGGTAACACGACCGCAACAACTGGCGGCAATGACACAGCCGCAACCGAAACGGGCCAAGCGGAAGCTGCGCCCGTTGCTGAGGCGACACCCACGATTGTCCAGGGTATACCCCCTGGTCAGGCTCTGCTGGTGATTCACAATGGCTTTGAACAACAAATTCGCTTTACGTTGGACCAACGCTATCGCGTGGTGGTGGGCGCCAGCGAATTTGATCTGCAACCAGGCGAGTCAATCAGTCTGCTGGTCTATCCCGGCATGATTGCCTTTAGCGCCAGTTCACCCTGGCGCGGTCTGAGCGGAAATGATGATTTCATGTTGGAAGCCGAACAGACGCTTGACCTCTGGGTTACCTTCGTCCCTGATCCCGATGGATCAGGCAATTGGATCTTACAGTTCTAGGTTCTGTTGACATTTGCGGCGTACACACCTGACAGGTTTCCAAAACCTGTCAGGTGTTACCCGTTGTAAGAGAGCGTTAATAAACACGTAACAACTTCGCCCTTCCTTTGTGATAGAATGGCTCACAACGCAAATTGTAATGCCTATTTGTGGAGATCATGCTATGACAAAGCGACTTTACTTACGGTGGTTGACTGGGGCGGTGACAGCGTTGCTGCTAGCCGGCTGTGTCTTTCCGCCGCCTACACCCGCTGCCGTTCTTCCTTTACCGTCCCAAGCCAACAACACTGCTCCAGTCTTGATTCCAACTAACACACCAGCCTTGGAACAGAATGCTGTTCCTGCGTTGACGCCGGCGCAACAGCAACTCCTGGCCGGTTTACCGGCCTTGGGCGCAGCGCCTGAACTGCATAATGAAATTTGGTTCAATATCCGCTTGTTGAAGATTGGTGAAGGTCACTACGAGTACACCGAAAGTGTGATCCAGGCATTGTTAGCTGAACCTGGCTGTGCAAGAAGCGCGCCGTCAGTTGCAGAATTATCGTACGTTGCTCACGACGACTTACAGCAACCTCCGTCTCCGCACCTATGCTGTTGTTGCGTTGGGCTTTGAACGCCTGTTTTGGGAAGAAGTGTGATACAATTACGAGGGTAATTTAATCGCAATTCATCTACTTTTACCAAAGGAGCAACCCATGAGTGAACAACCCTTGCGCGTCGGTATTGCCGGCTGCGGCAATATTGCCGGCCCCTATGCACGCACCATGAAACCCTATTCGCAATTAGAATTAGTCGGCGCAACCGATGTGATGCCAGGACGGGCCGAGCAACTGGTTGAGCAATATGGTGGCCGCGCCTATGGCTCGCTGGAGGAGATGCTGGCCGATGAGAGCATTGATCTGATTGTCAACCTAACCATTCACCACGCCCACCCCGAAGTGATCACCAAATGTCTCAACGCTGGTAAACATGTCCATAGCGAAAAGCCGATTGCCATGCAATATGCCGAGGCCAAACGGCTGGTCGATCTGGCCGCGGAGAAGGGCTTACGGCTTAGTTGCTCGCCGGTCACCTACATGGGCGAGGCGCAGCAGACGGTCTGGAAGGCGATCCGCGATGGTATGACCGGCCCGGTGCGCGTCGTCTATGCCGAGGTGAACTGGGGGCGCATTGAAGCCTGGCATCCCAACCCCGGCCCCTTCTATGATGTCGGCGCTCTCTTTGATGTGGGCGTCTATCCGCTGACACTCGCAACGACCTTCTTTGGGCCGGCGCGCCGAGTCACCGCTTTTGGCAAGGTGCTGCACCCTGATCGTGTAACCAAAGAGGGCGTGGCCTTTCACATTGATACACCGGATTGGGTGGTAGCCGCCGTTGAATTAGAGAATGGCACGGTCGTGCGCTTGACCACCAACTTCTACGTCGGCCATCACGGCAAGCAGCGGGGCCTAGAGTTCCACGGTGACCTGGGGTCGCTCTGGATCGGCAGCTTCCAAGATTTCCATGCGCCGGTCGAGTTTAGCGAATTTGGCAAGAAGTATGAGCCGGTGCCCTATGTGCGTGAACCGTTCCAGGGCATTGAATGGGGGCGTTCCGTCGTCGAAATTCACGACGCCATCAAGGATGGCCGACCCCAACGCCCCACCGGCGCACAAGCGGCCCATGTGGTCGAAATCTGCTGCGCCATTGTTGAGTCCTATCAGACCGGCAAGCCGGTTGAAGTCACCTCCAACTTCCCCGCCCCCTGGCCGATGGATTGGGGGCAATGAGGCCGTCGTCTGATTAGTTAATTTTTAGAAAGCAGGGTTTTGTCAAAACCCTGCTTTCTTTATAACCGGTTTTCCTAGAATTACAGGGGCAAACTACTAGGGCGCTGCATAACGCTGCAATGGCGCATAGTAGCGATAGGGCGGCGTTGGGGTTGGTGTCGCATCGGTTGCCGTGGCGCGGGGCGTACCGGCGACCGGCGTGATAGTCGGCGTCGCGTCGATGGGGGTAGCGCTGGGGGTGCCGGGGCCAGGCGTTGGTGTGACGGTTGGGGTGGCGGTGGGGGTGGCGGTGGGGGTAGCGCTGGGCGTGCCAGGACCAGGTGTTGGCGTGGCGGTCGCGGTCATCGTGGGCGTTGGCGTGTTCCCGCTTGGCGCCTGGATCGCAACCGAGCCGTCTGCGGTTGTACCAGCCACATCCAGGCCATTGACATCACCAAAACTCGCCACAATCTCGCTGGAAAAGCGCACGGGCGCGACGATCGTCGTGTTGGCCGTGGGTGTGCAAGTGGGGGTGAACCGCACTGTCAATAAGGGATCAGCATCGGGCAAACTGGCAATCGGGAGGGAGTAATCGGCAATCGTAATGTCCACTTCACCGTTGCCATCGGTGGCGTCATAGCTGAAGGAACCCCGAAAGGCCGGCAGTAGCTTGAATTGCACACTCGTGCGCGCATCAAAAGTGAGACAGCTTTGATCAAAGTCAATGGAAAAGGTGGTGCTGCCAATCGCATTGCCGCCATGCTGAAAGGCAATTGGCACGGTGACACTTACTCCTGTAGTTGCCGCGACTGCCTCTGGCATGGCGAGCCGGGCCGGACTTTGGACATGGATCGTCTGTGCGGTGGTGGGCGCCGTTCCCCAAACGACGCCCACCACCGCCAACAGCAGCGCGGTGAGAAAGCCGAGATGGTAAGTTTCATACGTTGGTTTCCTTTTTCGCTCCTCAAGGGAATGCTGAAGGTGTGAAGGGGTGATGGGGTGATTTTCATGCACCCCATCACCCTGTCGGGGGTAGATTTTTTACCCCCACCTAACCTTCCCCACTCCACTTACGGTTCCCCACAAGTCCTGGCCAGTGGTAGATTCTCTCTCTGGGGCATGAACGATCTTTTCTCTTACCCACTTCTATGATACTAGAATCTACCACTGGCCAGGACTTGTGGGGAACGGTTAGAGTGTTCATTAAATGGCTCATCGACAGAAAGCATGAGCCGGCAAAAACGTTTCGGGCATGGGCGGAAAGTAGTTCCGAACGAGCAGTCGTCTATCGCCCGTGCCAGAGACGTTGACCAACGCGCTGCTTTTTGGAATGTACCCAGTATCTCCTGTCGGCTTATCTTCCGGTTTCTAGCTGTGGTATATTCCAGCCTGTTACACATGAGGCAGCCCGGTAGAGAAGAATTAGCCGAGAAGAATTAACAGGGAAGAAGCGGTGATCGACATAATCATTGTCGAAGCTCCTGTACAGTTGCGTGTGCCAACATAAACTCTATTAACGTCACTGGGTTAGCGACGATTGCGCACGAGGGCGCCTACCCGCTGGATCTCTTGGCTCATGGTGGAGAGGCGAAAGGGCTTGGAGACATAGCCATCGGCGCAGCCTACCCGCGCCGCGCCGGCAACTGCTTCCTGCTTGCGCGCGCTCATCAGGATAACCCCAACAACTGCGTTCGCCATACGGATTTGGCGCAAAACAGTCAGACCATCAACACGAGGCATATTAATATCAAGCACAAGCAAATCTGGTTGCATCGTATGATATTGAGTCAATCCTTCTGCACCATCGCTGGCTTCGTAGACTCTGTATCCTTCGTAAGTAAGCATTTTATGTAAGAGAAAACGAAGCTGCAGATCGTCATCAACGATCAAAATCGAAAGCGGTTTCGTAGCAGTGTCAACCCTTGGCTCAAAAGAGAGCGTTGGGGCGAGGTTCTTGGGGCTTGTCCCATTCTCTACGTTCCAATCTACACCCGACGAACTTGCAGAAACTGCCGGGTAGGGGCCAAAAGTAGCATAGGATTCCTGCGTATGTCTGGCCCCTACCCGGCAGTTGTCGGATGGCAAGCTGTGGAACTGAAATGCTTCCAAATCTGAGTGGCTATTACCTGAACGAATCGCCAAGTTTACCGTGGATTCCTTTTGGATATTGTAATCTGCCAAAGTTCGGTTATCTTCAAGCAGTTTTCCAGCGAACCTAATCCATTGCCGGTCATGCTGAATTCCCTCCTTATCTACTATTTTTCCTTTCATTTGCTCAATGGTATCGGTAAGCTCTACCTCGATCATGGTGGTTTTTCCAGTTGAGGTTTTAACAAAAACTTGCATGGTTGTTTTCCCTTATTATACGGCACGGCAGCACATAAAGTAACCTATTTACACCTAACAAATAATGTAGCATCTCTGCTGGTGCTGTCAAGGGGGTGAACACAGCTCTAGCGTGAATTGATCGTAAATAGATAAAAGGTATGTGTAAATTTTTGTAAGGTTTCAGTAGGAAATAAGGACGAAGTGGTACGCATATTGGGATAGGTAGAGGTAAGGAGTACTACATAATACTGACTAGTACACAACGGACTAAGTAAGACAGTGGGACAGTAAGGCAGTAGTTGCTGTTTCACTGTCCTACTGTCTCACTGTCTTCTTTGCAATCAGGAGAGACCGGCGGCATGGGCGGCCATGACCAAGCGGCGATTGACCGCGACATTGTTGAGAAAGGCGTGGTGCAAGGCCGAGTCTTCAAATTGGGCAGCACAGGCTTGCAGACGCTGATAGGCGGTGTGCAACACTTCTTGGGCGCGCGCATCGGCCACCCTTTGCAAAACCTGGAAACAGAGCCAGTAGACCAAAAACGGTTCGGCGGCGACGGTGACGCCATGTCGCGCCAACAGGTGGAGTACACGGTCAACCTGGGTCACGGCCGCTTCCTCTTCACCCTGAGCTTGCAAGCAGATCGCAAGGCCAGCGTGAACATCGACTGTCCCCATCAGCCATAGTGCATCGGTTTGTAGGGCCAGGCTCTGCTCAAAGCACGCGCACGCCTTTGCCCACGCCGTTCCCTCGATCAGCACATAGCCCAAATAGAATAAGGCGATAGCTTCAAAGAGGCGATTGCCGCTTTGTTGGGCCGTTTGGCGCCCCAAGGTCAAGCGGGTGATGGCCGTTGCCGGATCGCCACACAAATGGTGCCAATAGCCATAGCCGATTTGAAGCCAACTGACCGAGTAGGGATTGGCTGCGCGTTGGAGCCGTGTTTGGACTTGCTCATATGCCTGTTGCGCGGCTGGATAGACGCCGATCACCCGCCATAGGTCGCCCAACATCAATTGCGTGGAGACCCTGGTCTCTTGGTCGCGTAGCGTCTGGTGGAGGTCGTGTGATTTTTGCAAATAGCGCCGGGCCAGTTCGTATTCTTTGGTGGAAAAGCGCACGTGTCCCAGATTCGCCAGGAACTGCGCTTCGAGATAGCGATTCGGCGCACTTTCCAGCGCTTGCACCCCTTCCTCAAAGGCGGCAGTCGCCGCCGCCATCTCTTGTTGCATAAGAAAGCAAATCCCTAAATCGCTCAGACATTTGCTCAACAGGTCAAAGCGCTGTGCCAGCCGCGCCTGCGTGCAACCCGCTGTGGCCAGGCTTTGCATGACGGGTAGATTGAAGCGCGCGTGCGCGACGCGCATCAACATGTTATAGGCAGATGCCTGTACCGCGGGATCCGCCAATCCCTGCCCGAGGGCCAAGGCTTCGGCGCCCATCTGCTCGCTTGTCGTCAGCGCGCCCGTGCGCTGATAAAAATCGGCGGCATAAGTCAACAAAAGTGCTAACAGCCGTAGCACTGGCGCGTCGGTCGCTGTCGCTGTCGGCAACTGGCGTAAATGGGCAATAGCGCTTTCCAACTGCTGAATAGCTTCGTGGTAGAGACATGCCAGCCCATACAAGGTAAAGAAGCTGTCGGCGCCTTGGGCCAGCAACGCCAGATTCCCCTGCGCAACGCTCCATTGCCAGGCGGCGCGCAGGTTATCCAACTCGCCCTGGAGCGTTTCTTGGGCGATAAAGTCGCACAGGAGCGCCCGTTCCTGCGCCTGGGCCAAGGCGATGTAATAGGCGGCGTGCCGTTCCTGCACGGTCGCTTCCGTCGTCGGGGTATGCGCCAATTGTTCGGCGGCGAACTGACGCACCAATTCGTGTAAGCTGAAGCGGTCGGCGCCGGTAGGGTGGACAAGCGATTTATGGTGCAACGCCTGCCAATCGGCTGCGTTCATGGGGCCAATGGCTTGCAGCGCGTCCGCGGTAAAGCCACCCCGAAAGACGGCGCAGCGAGCCAGCAGCGCCGCCTCGTCCGCCGTCAGCAATTGCCAGGCCGAGCGCAAGACCGCTTCGGCGCTGCGGTGGCGCGGCGGCAGATCACGCCAACCCTCGCGCAAGGCGCGGTAGTTGTTGCGGATGGCCGCTAAAAGCGCGACCGGCTTCTGGCGATCCAACATGGCAACCGCCAACTCGATAGCCAGCGGCAAGCCGGCCACCAGACGGCAAAGCTGGCTGATCGTCGTCAGGGTGGGGCCGTCCAGCGTCAAGTCGATCTGGGCATTGGCGGCCCGTTCCAGAAAGAGTTGGATGCTGGCATATTGAGTTAAGTCGGTTGCTGCTGACGCCGTTGCGGTGTCGTCTAGGGGCGGTACAGGCAACCCTTCAACCGCATAGACAATCTGGGCATGTAAGGGCAGCCGGTGGCGCGAGGTGATCACCAGACGCAGCCTGGGTGCGGTCTCCAGCAATGTGAGCAGCCAATCGACGCCGGCCGCCAACTGTTCAAAGTTATCCAGAATGAGCAACATACTTTTGTCGCGCAGGTAGGTTGCCACCGCCACACTGGGGCGGACGGTGGACTGCAATTGAATGCCCAGCGCGTCGGCAATCGCCGTGGCAATGCGGTCATGGAGCCAATCGTCCGCCATCACCGCCGGTAGCGTTGGCGGCGCGTTGGTTGTTAGCGTGGCCGGCTGGCTGATGGTGGCCAACGACGCCAGCCAAACGCCATCGGCAAAGGTGGCTTGCACCGCCGCGCCGAGGGCGCGCGCCAGGCGTGTTTTGCCCACCCCGCCCGGGCCGATCAGGGTCAAGCAGCGATAGGTTGGATGCTGCACCTGCTTGACCAGGTCGGCCAATTCGGTGGTGCGTCCGATCAAGGTGGTGAGGGCCGGGCGCAGATTGCCAAGCCGGTGGACGGTGGTTGCCAGCGCGGCCTGGCTGGCGGTCACTTGTTCGGCAAAGTGGCGCCGCTGTGCCTGGAGCCAGGCGTCGAAAGGTGCGCTGCCGGTCTCCGGCAACTGTTCGAGAAACGTTCCTTGGGCCAGCACCACTGCCTGTTGCAACTGCGCCTGGCAGAGCGAACAGCTTGCCAGCGCGTCATGGTGATGCTTCTGTCTGGCGGCCAGTAACTGCTGAAACTGCTGCACATCACACCATAGGCGTGCCGGATCGGCTGGGAGCGTAACGTGATTGCGGGTCGTATGCAGCAGATCAAAGGGCGCCAGCGCCTTGCGCAGATCATTCAGCGTTTGGCGTAGGCTGACCAATGCCGACGCCGGGGTATAGCCGGACCAGAGCAAGGCAGCTAGGTCGGTGCGTAGATGGGGGGTGGCGCCTTCCACCAACAGATAGGCCAGCAGCGCACGGCTTTTGTTTAACCGAAAGGGGTCGGCAGGCTTGCCATTGACAAAAATGCGTAACTGGCCGAAGAGCGAGATGGTTAGTGGGTAACTATTGGCGGTTTGAGCTAGGTTATGAGCTACTGATTCACTCATCATGGTGTTGTATCTTTGGATTGTTAGGAAGCAGAGGGCAACCACCGCTTCCCCAGGTTTGATGAAGCTGTGGAGGATGCGACAAATATTGTAAGGGTAAGCCAACCAAATTGCAACCTTCTCCAGTTGATCTTTCGCTTACGAATTTGAGCTAAAGCGGTAGAGCGTTATGCCACAGATCAGGATGAATTCTCCCCATAGACTTGACAATTGGCTAGCTGCGCATGTAAAGTATAGGTCCAATGACGGCAACAACCTTTGCATCTCCGCTTGGAGAGCTTGAAATTACCAAAGCTACGGCCACCGATCTGGCAGCGTCGATGGCTATTTTGGCGGAAGCCGCCGCGCGCCTAGCTGCGCGCTGCATTCACCAGTGGACCTCACCGCCGCCACCGGGTTTGTGGCGGTTGATCGAACGCGAGATTGATGCTCATCATCTTTATCTGGTCAAAGCGGATAATGGCGCACGCACGATTGGTCTCTTTCGGCTGCGTTGGGCCGATGATTACTGGACGAACGTCGCCGGCAAAGCGGGGTATGTCCATAGTTTTGCCCTGTGTGATGACGCTTGCGGCTATGGCATCGGTGAACAACTGCTGGGCTGGATTGGCGACTACCTGCGTGATCAGCAATATCAGTATCTACGTCTCGATTGCATTGCTTCAAATGCACGGTTGCGCCGCTACTATGAAGCGCAAGGTTTTCACTATCGCGGCCTGGTCGTCGATGGTGATTATACCCTGGCCCTCTACGAATTACCTTTACAAACAGGAGAATGACAATGCAACGTTATGGACAGGTGCTGGGCGTCAAGCCGGAGCGCTTCAAGGAGTATGCCGAAATTCATGCCAATGTCTGGCCGGAAGTGTTGGCTATGATCCATCAGTGCAACATCCGCAACTATTCGATCTTCCATCACAACAACACCCTCTTTGCCTACTTTGAATATCACGGCAACGATTTCGCTGCCGACATGGCCAAGATGGCGGCTGATCCCAAGACCCAGGAGTGGTGGAGCGTCTGTATTCCCATGCAGGAAGGGTTGCCGACCCGCAAAGAAGGCGAATGGTGGGCAACGATGGATGAGGTCTTTCATACGGACTGAACAACAAACATAGCCGACAATTGCAAACGGGAATGCGCTGTCTAATCACTGTGCATTCCCGTTTGTCATTGGACTTCCCATTTACCACCCGTCCAGACTTTTCTGAATTGCCATTCCTGGCTACAATAGGCAAAGCAAAAAATGAAGCGATGGGAGAAAGAGTGGATATGAAGACAAAACAAAATTTTACAATTGGCGCCATCGTCGCAACGCTCGTTCTCAATGCGTTGCTGCTCGGTGCGCTTTATTTTCTCGCCGGGGAAACGTTACAGGCCAGTGGGCAACTGGTTACGCTCCTGTTGATCGGTGTGGTGCTGACGCTGGTGCTGGCTGGGGTGATCGCTTTCCTGGGTGGTCGGGCGATTGATGAAGCAGCCAGCGCTGCGGCACGTACACCGGTTGCACCTGCCCCAGCCCCCAAAGAACCGCCGGCGCCGGAACGCCCCGCACCCAAAGTTGAACGGGCGCCGACAGCGCCCAAGGCTGCCCCGGTGGTAGCGCCGCCGCAACCGGCGCCGACCACGGCTGCTCTCCAAATGTTGGCAATCCTGCAACGAGAAGGGCGTCTGATCGACTTCCTACAAGAAGATCTCAGCCTGTATGAGGATGAGCAGATCGGCGCGGCGGTGCGTAGTGTTCATGCCGGTTGCAAACAAGGTATCGAAAGCCATGTGACATTGGAGCCGGTGATGCAGGATGATGAGGGCAGCACGGTGACGATCCCTGCTGGTTTTGACGCCAATGCCATTCGGTTGACGGGGAATGTCTCCGGTAATCCGCCGTTTAAGGGCGTTGTACGCCATCGCGGGTGGCGAGCGGCGAAGGTTGATCTGCCACAGTTGACGAGTAATGCCAATGCACAGGTAGTAGCGGCGGCAGAAGTGGAAGTTGGTTAGTGTCTGTCCAAGAAGTTACAAACGGTAGTAAAGACTTTAGTCTTCGTGATGCTCGGGAAGACTAAAGTCTTTACTACCGTTAAGGGACGTTGCGCGTCCGATTTGGGTTATGCCGCCGAGTGGCGTAACCAGCAAGAAGAAATAAGGAGGGGTGGCGATTGAGTACACCTAAATATATTGTCGGCATTGATTTGGGGACGACGCATACGGTGCTGGCGTACACAAATGCTGATCTAGCCGACGATGAACAACCAGAGATTCAGTTATTAGAAATTCCCCAAGTTGTTAGCGCCGGGGAAGTGAAGGCGCAATCGTTGTTGCCTTCGTTTTTGCTGCTGCCGGGAGAACATGAAGTGCCGGAAGGTGGCTTGGCCTTACCCTGGCAGCCGGCGATTGATTATACAGTGGGCGAATATGCCCGTACGCGTGGCGCCGAGTTGCCCAACCGGCTGATTGCTTCGGCCAAATCGTGGCTTTGTAACCGGGGCGTCGATCGCACCCAAGCCATTCTGCCGTGGGATGCACCGGCGGATGGGCGTCGTCTTTCGCCGCTGGAAGCCAGTGCGCGCTACCTAGAACACTTGCGCAATGCCTGGAATCACCAAATGGCGCAAGATGACCCGGAAGCACGACTGGAAGAACAGGAATTGTACCTGACTGTCCCGGCTTCGTTTGATGCCGTGGCGCGGGAGTTGACCGTGCAGGCCGCGCAACTGGCCGGTTTGTCCAACCTGACGCTCTTGGAAGAGCCGACCGCCGCTTTCTACGCCTGGCTGGAAGAACACCACGGCAACTGGCGCGAACAGATCAAAGTGGGCGAGACGATTCTAATCTGTGACATTGGCGGCGGCACCAGCGACTTTAGCTTGATCGAAGTGATCGACGAAGAAGGGAATCTGGTTTTACGGCGCTCTGCCGTGGGTGATCACATCCTGCTCGGTGGCGATAACATGGATCTGACGCTGGCCTATGCCATGCGCGCCAAGTTGGCCCAGAAGAAGACCAATCTCGATAACTGGCAATTCCGTGGTCTGGTGCAGAGTTGTCGCAAAGCTAAAGAACGGTTGCTCAACGATCCTGAACTGGAGAAAGAGCCGCTGGTTATTCTCGGTCGCGGCACTTCCCTCATTGGTGGTACGATCCGCACAGAGTTAACACGCCAAGAGCTAGAAACAATGCTCGTTAGCGGCTTCTTCCCCATTGGGGAAGCGACCGATTACCCGCAACGCAAACCACAGGTTGGTGTGCGCGAGATGGGCCTGCCTTATGCTTCCGATCCGGCCATTACCCGTCACCTGGCCTATTTCTTGAGCCGACAGGCCGCTGGTGAGGAATCAACTGCAACCACGCCGTACCCATCCGCTGTCCTCTTTAATGGTGGTGTGATGAAGGCTGAACCATTGCGGGAACAGGTGCTGGACGCGCTGCGCGAATGGAGTGGGAACGAAGATCTGCGGGAATTGCCGGCGGCTGACCTGGATTTAGCCGTGGCAATCGGGGCCGCGTACTACGGCTTGGTGCGCAAAGGGCGGGGCATTCGGGTCCGCGCCGGCGCCCCCCGCACCTACTATATCGGCATCGAAAGCACCATGCCAGCCGTGCCGGGGATTCCGACGCCGCTCAAAGCGCTCTGCGTCGTCCCCTTTGGCATGGAAGAGGGCGAAGAAGAACATATTCGCAGCAAAGAGTTTGGTCTGGTGGTTGGCGAACAAGCGGTGTTCCATTTCCTGGCCTCCAGCACGCGCAAAGAAGATGCCGTTGGCGAAGAAGTGGATGATTGGGGCGGTGAAATTGAAGAAGTTGCCACCCTGGAAGCCACCCTGCCCAGCACCGATCAAGAGGCCGGCAGCGCGATCATCCCGGTCTGGCTGCAAAGCAAAGTGACCGAGGTTGGCACGTTGGAACTCTGGTGTGTGGCGCGCAATAGCGACCGCAAGTGGAAGTTAGAGTTCAACATTCGCGAACAACCCAATAACCAATCCGCCGATGATGAAGAAGACGTTGCTGACGGAGAACCGGTAGAAGAAGCGGCATAATCTTTTCGTCCCATAGGGACGATTGAGTTTAGGGGAAGAGTGCTTTCTGAAGTATAGATACATTATCGGCATCGACCTGGGGACGACCAATTCGGCGGTGGCCTATGTGGATTTACGGCAACCGGCGAGCGTAACTAGTGCGCGTCCGATTCAACTTTTCCAGATTCCGCAGTTAGTGGCAGCGGGGGAGGTGGCGCGGCGGTCGATGCTACCGTCGTTCCTTTACTTACCCGGCGCGTATGACCTGCCGCCGGGGAGTACAGCACTACCCTGGGCGATGGAGCGGGCGTACGCCGTTGGTGAGTTTGCGCGGGAGCAAGGCGCGCTCGTGGCCGGTCGCCTTGTGTCGTCGGCCAAGTCCTGGCTTTCGCATAGTGGGGTTGATCGCACGGCGCCGATCTTGCCGTGGGGCGCCAAAGCTGATGTACCAAAGGTTTCGCCGGTGGAAGCCAGCGCCCGCTACTTACAGCACATGGGCGAAGCCTGGAATGCCGTCATGGCAGCGGAGGATGAAGCCGACCGTTTCTCGGAGCAATTGATCATTCTCACCGTGCCGGCCTCCTTTGACGAAGTGGCGCGCGAATTGACCCTGGCTGCTGCCGAACAGGCGGGGATTGCCCACGCGATCTTACTGGAAGAACCGCTCGCTGCCTTCTATGCCTGGCTCTCCACCCACGAAACTGACTGGCAAGAACAGATGCACGATGGGCAACTGATCCTGGTCTGTGATGTCGGCGGCGGCACGACCGACTTTTCGATCATCGGTGTTCATGCCGGTGAGAAGGGGCTGCGTTTTAACCGGCTGGCGGTTGGTGAACATCTAATGTTGGGTGGTGACAACATTGACATCACCCTGGCGCGCCATCTGGAACGGCAACTAGGCGGTAAGAGCGGCAAAGTTGAAGCGCAGCACTGGCATCAACTGGTGGCGCAATGTCGCAAGGCGAAGGAGACGTTGCTCAACCTGCCGCCGACCGCCGATGCCAAAGTCGATGTGACGGTCGTTGGCGCCGGCAGTGGCTTGATTGCCGGCACACGCAAAACAACGCTCACTGGCGCCGAAGCGGATCGCATCATCCTGGATGGTTTCTTTCCCGAAGTGCCGCTAACGGCGCTGCCCGAACAGGCGCGGCGGAGCGGCCTTGCTGAATTTGGCTTGCCCTATGTGCAAGATCCGGCCATCACGCGGCATATGGCGGCCTTCTGGCAGCGCTTTCAAACCTTGTTGCAGAGCGAAACGGGTCGCCCCGCTGTTTACCCTGATTTTCTGCTCTTTAACGGTGGCGCTTTAATTCCCGCACGGATTCGTAACCGCTTGCAGGGATTGGTGCAAAGTTGGTTCCAGCCGGTAGCCGCTGACAACTGGCAACCTGTTGAACTAGACAACCCCAACCCGGAACTGGCGGTTGCCTTGGGGGCGGCCTATTATGGTCTGGTGCGTTTGGGTGAAGGGGTGCGGGTTGGCAGTGGTAGCCCACGTGCCTATTTCATTGCCGTCGCGGCTGAACCAGGACAACCAACGCAGAACGCGGAGGGTGAAGCGATCCAAACGGCTGTTTGTGTTGCCCCGCGTGGCGCCGAAGAAGGCTTCCGCCTCCACCTCCGTGAACCACAATTTGAAGCGCTAACGAATCAGCCGGTTGCATTCCAAATGTTTAGCTCTAGCACACGCCTGGGTGATCAATCGGGCGAGATTGTCCAACTGACGGCTGGCGAAATTAGCCAGTTGCCGCCGATTCGCACGGTCTTGCGTTATGGCCGTAAAGGGTTAGCCCAACGGATTCCCGTGCAACTGGCGGTGCATCTGACCGAGGTGGGAACACTGGAACTTTGGTGTGAATCGCAGCAGAGCAATCATCGTTGGCAGTTGCGGTTTGATGTGCGTCAACCGCTGGAAGCGCAACTGACCGAAGCCGAGAATGCTGATGACGCCCCCGTGGTTGCGCTGATTGCGCCGGAAACGGTGGCGAAGGCGCAAACCCTCATCCGTAAAACCTTTCAACCTGGTGAAGAGCGCAAACAGTATCCGCCCGAAGCATTGCGTAAAAATCTAGAAGAAACGCTTGATCTCCCCAAAGAGGAGTGGCCGCTGCCGCTGTTGCGCACACTGGCCGATACCTTCTTGGAAGTGGGCGAACAGCGTAAATTGAGTGCTGAGGTTGAAATGCGCTGGTATAACCTGCTGGGTTTCTGCCTGCGCCCCGGCTATGGCGATTCGCTGGATGAGTGGCGCATGAAAGAGGTCTGGAAGCTGCAATTGCAAGGATTACAATTTGGTCGTCAAATCCAAAACCGGGCCGAGTGGTGGGTCTTCTGGCAGCGGGTGGCCGGTGGGCTGAATGTGGGGCAGCAGCAGCAGATCTATCAACAGGCGCGGCCCTATTTGCCATCCAACAAGAAGCAGAAAAAAGGGAAAAATCAATTTGGCGGGCATCTGGGCGCTGGGGAAGAGTTAGAATTTTGGATGATGCTGGCAAACCTGGAATGGCTCACACCGGAGGTCAAAGTCGAATTAGGGCGTGAACTCTGGCAGAAGTGGGGCAAGAACAAACCGCACCCCAAAGAGTTGTGGGCGTTGAGCCGCTTTGGCGCCCGCACGCCAATTTACGGTCCGCTGGATCGATTGATTGCCAGTACAGAGGCAGCCGCTTGGGTGGAAAAGCTGTTAAAGCTCAATTTGGAACCAACCAACAGCGCCGCCAACGCGCTGATCCTGCTAGCCCGTTTTACCGATGATCGGTCGCGCGATCTTCCCGAAGAGTTACGCGAGCGGGTCGCAACCTGGCTGTCGCGCCGTTCAGATGCAGCCCATTTGCAAGAGATGTTAAACAATCCAGTCACGACGCTCGATAAGGCCGAACAGGAGTGGATGTTTGGCGAGTCGCTACCGGTGGGGCTGTCGCTGTTTCGGCGGTAGGAGCAAACACAACAACGGATTTAGTAGGAACGGATTTCATGCGCAGTAAGATCGTCTTCGCCTCACCATAAATCCCTCACCAACAGCAATTCGTTGCTGCCTAAATCCGCTGTTGTGTGCCGTCGTGACCTGCATGATCAACAAACTGCATAGGGAGCAATGCAATGATACAAGGCTTTTGGCATGTCTCTTTCACTGTCAGCAATTTGGAACAGTCGGTGAAGTGGTACACGGAAGTGCTAGGGTTGGAATATGTGCGCGGGCAGGAGCAGGCCAATGAATATACAGCAAAATTGGTCGGTTTTCCCAATGTCCATTTGAAGGTGGCGCAGTTGCGCGTACCCGGTGCCGCAGTGCCGCGTTCGTTCCACCATATTGAACTGGTGGAATATGTCAACCCGCGTGGCGAAGCCATTCCCTTAGAGACCAACCGCACCGGTGTCGGGCACTGGGCCTTTCAGGTCGATGATTTGCCGGCCACTTATGAACGGATGAAAGCGCAGGGGGTTAACTTTAAGTCGCCGCCGAACTATATCACTGCGGGGGTGAACAAGGGGGGCTACTCCGTTTATTTTACTGATCCCGATGGAATTACGTTAGAATTGGTGCAACCACCGCCGGCATAGCCCACTTTAGGAAAGGAGACTGCCTATGTTGCAACGTCCTACAGCATCGGCTTTGACCCTTGTGTTGTCTACTTTCAGCGCGCTGGTTGGCCTTTTTTGTGCGGCTGTTTTCCTGGGGCTAGGCGCAACGCTGGCGTTGGAGGGAACCGGGCGTTATCGACTGATGGCGAACCTTGCCTGGGTGGGCGTTGTATTGGCGGTTGTGGGGGCGGTGCTGCTCTTCTGGTGGACAGTTGCCTACTGGCGGAGCAATGGTCAATCGGTGCGTTGGGGTAGATGGGCTGTGCTGGTTCAACTACTGGTAGTCCTGTTGGCATTGGGTGCAGTTGCTTATGGCGAGCTGCGCTCTGTACTTTATATCCCCTTGGCTGTTGGTCTGCTTTGTAATAGTGTACTATTATTCGCTACTCGAATTGAAACGTAGACTGTCATGCAAGAATCACAATGGCAATGACAGTCTACGCTTGCTGAAGTGCTTATGCCGTCACTGTGCGTTCTGTTGGCCTGGGTGTCACTGCCGCAACTTTGCGACCTCGTATCACGGCCCACATTAGAATGACCACGAAGCCAACCACGGTCAACCAGCCAAAGGCATCACCAATGACCGTGTACATGGTAAAGACATGGGCGTTGACCGGCATTTGCGCCACCAGCACCCGATCGGTGGTGGTAAAATGGTCGAGTGAGGTCAGTACACGGCCATAGGGATCGACGGCAATGGATGTGCCGTTGGATGCCTGTCGCAGGATCGTTGTCCCGTTTTCGATGGCCCGGAAGACCGCCATTTGGGCATGAACAGCGTTGATGCCCGGCCAGTCGTTGGCCCCGATAACAACCAGATCGACACCCTGCTCCCCTGCCTGTCGCATGTTAACCACAAAATCTGCATCCCAACAGATGACCCCAGAGAGCAGACCAAAGGGCGTTTCCACACTTTGCAGGACACCGTTACCTAAGAGCGTTCCTTCCAAAAAGTTGCCGCCATATTTTACATGGTCGATGACAATCTTGCCGGTCGGGTCGATGACGAAGAGGCGGTTTTCGGCCGGTCGTTCCTCACCGGGGAAGAGTTTGAAGGTTGGCATCGCCAGGTAAATTCCTGCTTTCTGTGCAATGGTTTGCCCTTGGGCCACCAACACATCGACATCTTCCGCCACGCCAATGCCAGCGCCTTCCGGCCAGTTGACCAACTGCGCGCCGGCCTGTGCTTCGCGCAGGGTAGCAGCAAAATATTGCTCATGGATGGCGCGTGTCTCCGCGCGAAAAGCGGTCAAGTCCTGCTCATAGAGCGGAATCAACTCTGATAGCGGCTTGGGCGCAATGGTAATGCCGGCCATGCGCACACTCTCTGTCGTTGGTTGAGGAGCGAACAATAAGCGCACATTGCCATAGGCCAGGACCAGCCCAAAGATTGCCGCATACAGGGCAACGCCACGCCAGATCAGTTTTGGTTCAAAGGTGCGTTCCCAACTCCAGTTTGCAACCGTGGCAAACCAGTGCATGAGAAAGGTAATACCCCAAATGCCGGTCAGGGAGGCCAACTGCATGAGCGGCAGATTGCCATAATTCGCATAGGCAGCAGAACCAAAGCTGCCTAGCGGACTGTTGGTCAGGTTGAGAAATTCCCAGGCCGTTGCCGCCAGAGGAAAGACCAACGTAGCACTTAAGCCCTGCACGCGGGGCGCCAATAACCGATCCGCCAGAAAGGGCAAACTGCCGAGGAGAACCTGCACCGCCAGTAGACCAATGGACATGGGAAAGGGCATGGGCACCAGATCCCGACCAGCGTAGGCATTGACGGCAATGGATACGATGACCATGATCGTAAAACCACGTAGCACGGGTTGAGTGCGTAGGAAGCGAATGGCAAAGACCGTGGTTAACCAGGCGGCCAGTGGAATCACCCAATAGCCAAACGAAAATAACCCTAACAGTGCGCTGATCACCAACCAGAGAAAAGACCAACGATCTGTATATGGCATGTTTTGATGTTGTGCTTGCTGTTGCATAGATCCTCCCTTGTGCAAGTAATGCAATTTTTCTTCTCTTAACAAGATACGCTTGTATAAGTCACGGCGGCTAGTGCCAAAGGTCATATGCCTTGTCATAGGCGATAATATTTTTGCCATGATACCAAGCAACTTTAGAGGAACGCACCCCTTGTGGTAAAGTAAGGATCTGCCCTGCCATACCAACACCACCATCAACGTAAGGTTGGCGAGTCTGCGGCTCATAGACCGGTAGCTTTGGGCATTCACAAAACTGTCACAAAAAGATAAAAATAAAGACTAGACAAAAAGAAAAACTCATGATAGAATTTGCATGAAATTGTCAAAAAAGAAGATGAAAACATCCACTTGAGGCAATCTTATGCTAATAGAATTTGCTGTAACCAACTACCGTTCAATCAAACATCAACAAACCCTCTCTATGGTGAGCGCCAGCAGCAGCGAGTTGCAAAGCACAAACACAACCGCTGTGTTGGAAGGTCGCCTGGATCTGGTGCGCACGGCTGCTATCTATGGGCCTAATGCGTCCGGCAAGTCGAACTTGGTCAAGGCGTTGCAGACTATGGTCGCCATCGTCCTCTGGTCGGCGCAAAGCCAGCGCGGGGATGAAGTGCCGGTGACGCCCTATCTCTTTGATCGTGAGACGCAAGGCCAGCCTACAGAGTTTGAGGTACACTTTGTGGTCGATGATGTGCGCTATCAATATGGCTTTGTGGCGTCCAAACAGCAGATCCTAGAAGAGTGGTTGTTCGCTTTCCCCAAGGGGCGTTCGCAGAGTTGGATCGAGCGGAAGTTTAACCCGCAAACACAGAAGTATGAATGGGGCAATACGGAGAAGCTGACCGGGCCGAAATATCTTTGGCAAGAGGCGACGCGACCGAATGCCTTGTTTTTGTCGACGGCGATTCAGTTGAATAGCGCGCAATTGCAGCCGGTTTTTGATTGGTTTCAGTCTACATTGCAGGTGTATGGGCATACACCGTTGACGGCTGATTTTACGATCAAGCAAGTGGGGAACGGCGAGGGGAAGCAGCAGGTGTTGCACTTTTTGCAGGCGGCTGATTTTGCCATCGCTGATCTAGAGGTTGAACGGAAGTACCAATATGAGATAAAATACCCCATGCGGCGCATGGAGATGGCGGCGAAGATGCTGGCTGAACGCCCCGTGGAGCCGGAGGGAGAGCAGTTTGAGGTAAAGACGGTGCATGTGGGTGGTGGTGGGGAGCGCTTTTCGCTGGAACTAAAGGAAGAATCGGATGGGACGCGTAAGTTTTTTGCCCTAGCCGGGCCTTGGTTGGCAGCGTTGCAAAAGGGATCAGTTTTGATTGTGGATGAGCTGAATGATAATTTGCACCCGAATTTGGTAAAGTTTTTGGTGCAGATGTTTCACGATAATCACTTGAACCGGCACAATGCGCAATTGATCTTTACAACGCATGAAACTTCGATCCTGAACCAGGAAGTGTTCCGGCGCGATCAAGTGTGGTTTACGGAGAAAGATGAGTTTAATGCAACGACGCTCTATCCACTGAGCGATTTTAGCCCACGCAAAGGAGTGGAGAATCTGGAGAAGCATTATTTGCAGGGGCGGTATGGGGCGTTGCCTTATTTTCGCACGGCAAACAGCATACTGGAAGGCGTGAATGGCGCGTAAGGCACGACAGTTTCGAGAATTGCAACGGCGGCACCCTAAACGGGCTTCGTATGATCGGGTGTTGATCGTCTGTGAAGGAAGCAAGACGGAGCCAAACTATTTTCGGGAACTGGTCGATCACCTGAAGTTGAACACCGCCAATGTGGAGATTGATGGCGATTCTGATCCCAGCCCGAAAAGTGTGGTGGCTCATGCCAAACGGCGCTATCAGCAAGAAGGGGATTTTGATCGGGTCTTCTGTGTCTTTGATAAAGATGAACATTCGACTTACCATCAGGTCGTGCGCGAGTTAGCTTCTGCGGAACTCACACCGGTCTTTGCTGCCATTACGTCGGTGCCCTGTTTTGAATATTGGCTGCTGTTGCACTTCATCTTTACCACAAAACCCTATGCCCGGTCAGAATCCTATTCACCCGGTCAGCATGTGTTGCGCGATCTCAAGGTATATTTACCGGAGTACAGCAAAGGCAGCCAACACATTTATCTACAATTGATGCGATACACGGATCTGGCGATGTGCCATGCGGAACGAGCAGGGCAACAAGCTATACAAAATCAGACCGACAACCCAAGCACGCAAGTACATCGACTGGTAACCTATTTACGCTCGCTCAAAAATTCATAACTATTGACAGAAGAAGAGACAAAGAGGAAAGAGCTATGGAACAACGTTTTGCCGGCAAAGTCGCCATTATCACCGGCGCTGCACAGGGAATCGGCAAGGGGATCGCCACGCGCCTGGCACGGGAGGGGGCGGCGGTGGTGATTGCCGATTACAACATGGAGACGGCAACCGCTGCGGCGCAAGAAATTGCCGGCGCAACCAGCGCAAAAACACTGCCCTATCAAGTGGATGTGAGCAATCCATCCTCTACCCAGCAGATGGTCACTGACATAGTAGCGTACTTTGGGCAGATCAACATCCTGGTCAACAATGCCGGCGTAGCCCAAACCAAACCATTGCTCGACCTGACGGAAGCGGATTGGGATCGGGTGATCGATGTCAACCAACGGGGTATGTTCTTCTGTCTACAAGCCGTGGCAAACCAGATGATCCGGCAGATTCCCGAAGAGTTACGCGCTGGAACCAAGCTGGCTGACATTACCAATCTAAAACCCGCCGCCGGTCAATCATCGGCCGTCAATCAACAGAGCAATGGCAAGATCGTCAATATGTCCTCGATCTCTGGACGGCATGGGCGTCCGCTATCGGCCCACTATTCGGCGAGCAAAGCGGCGGTGATTAGCATTACGCAGTCAGCGGCGTTGGCGTTAGCGCCCTATAACATCACGGTTAATGCCGTTTGCCCCGGCGTTGTCCCCACGGCGATGTGGAAACAGATCGACGAGGATCGCGGCAAGCTCTTTGGCACTCAACCGGGCGAAGCAATGGCCGCCTTCATCAACACCATTCCGTTGAAACGCGCCTCCACCCCCGAAGACATCGGCGGGGCGGTGGCTTTTCTCTGTTCCACGGATGCCGATTGCATCACCGGTCAAGCCCTCAATGTCGATGGCGGCTATGAAATGAACTGAGGTCCATTCATGCCAAGTCACATTGTCGATTCGTTGATCTTCCGTGATTTCTACAGCACGGACGCCATGCGCGCCATCTTTGACGACGCCCATCTGGTACAGTGCTGGCTGGATGTAGAAGCGGCGTTGGCGCGCGCCCAGGCCCATTTACACATTATTCCCCAAGCCGCGGCTGAGGAAATTACCCGACAAGCCAAGGCAGAAGGGATTGATTACGATAAATTACGCAGCGGCACCAACCTCGTCGGCTACCCAATCCTGCCCTTAGTGCGTCAACTGGCGGCACGCTGTGCCGGTGACGCTGGTCGCTATGTCCACTGGGGTGCAACAACCCAAGACATTATGGATACCGGGAATGTCTTGCAGTTGCGTTCGGCATTGGACGTGATCGATCAAGCCATCACCCAGTTAATTGCTGCGTTGACCAAAATCGCACAAGATCACCGTGATACCGTCATGGCGGGGCGGACGCATGGTCAACATGCACTGCCGATCACCTTTGGCTTTAAGGTGGCGGTCTGGATCGACGAATTGCAACGCCATGTGGAGCGCTTTACCCAGTGTCGGCCACGGTTGTTGCGCTGTTCGTTTAATGGGGCGGCGGGTACATTGGCCTCCTTAGGCGAAAATGGCTGGGCCGTCCATCAAGCGTTGGCGGCTGAATTGAATCTGGCGCCAGCAGCGATTGCCTGGCATACCGCGCGTGATGGTTTTGGTGAGTTTGTTTCCCTCTGTGGGCTATTGACGGCAACCCTGGGCAAAGTGGCGCGTGAGGTGGCCGTTCTCCAACAGAATGAGTTTGGCGAGGTGGAAGAACCGTTTGTGCATGGCAAGGGTGCATCCAGCACCATGCCGCAAAAGCGCAACCCGATTCTCTGTGAAGCGGTGATTGGCATCGCCCAACTGGTGCGCCAGCATGTCCCCAGTATGTTGAGCGCCATGCAACCGGAACATGAGCGGGCAATGGGTGAGTGGCATGTAGAGTGGGATCTTTTGCCCCATGTCTGTCAACTGACTGGGGCGGCGCTGCAACACAGCATTGCCATCTTTGACGGGCTGGTTGTCCATCCAGAGAAGATGCGCCAAAACCTTGACCTCACCAACGGGCAAATTGTGGCCGAGGCGGTGATGATGCACTTGGGGCAGTTTATCGGTCGCCAGCACGCACATGATGTCGTCTATGATGCCTGTGCCAAAGCGTTGACGGAGAATCGTTCCCTCTATAGCGTCTTAGCCGCCATGCCGGAGATTACGGCTGCTGTCCCTGATGAGAAGTTGCAGCAAATGCTTGACCCGGCCAATTACACGGGGCAAACTTCACAGTTCATTGACAATGTCATCGGAAAGCGCCATAATAGCACCTAATAACGAAAGCTAATCCTTTTATGAATTTTCACACCGAATACCGCCCGCAACAAATTCATCCCACTGTTTTTCTGGCCTTTGGCGCGGTCGTCGTTGGCGATGTAACCTTATCAGAAGCATGCAGCGTCTGGTTTCATGCCTCGCTGCGCGGGGACGTGGAGCCGATTTTTATCGGTGAACGCACTAATATCCAAGAAGGTGCTATCTTTCATGTTGACCCTGGTTTCCCCGTGCGCGTTGGCGTCGGCGTCACGGTGGGGCATGGCGCCATTGTCCACGGCGCGACGGTCGGCGACAATGTGATTGTGGGGATGCGCTCCACCATCTTAAACGGCGCGGTGATTGGCGCGGATAGTATTGTTGGCGCCAATTCCTTAGTGACCGAGGGCAAAGAATTTCCTGCCGGTTCGCTCATCATTGGTAGTCCGGCCAGAGTGGTGCGGGCGTTGACGCCGGAGGAGATCGAACGCAATCGGTTGGCCGCCGATACTTATGTCAAACGCGCTGCGGCCTTTAAGGCGCAGCAAAGGATCGACCGTCTAGGTGGCGACCAATCCGCTCAATAGAGCCAAAAAATGAAGAATGGAAGCAAGTGAGTATGGCAACCGAGATTGTAATGCCCAACATGGGCTTTGACACCCAGGAAGCCCGGTTGATTGAGTGGCTCAAACAACCCGGCGACCTGGTGAAAAAGGGTGAACTCATCGCTGTCATCGAATCGGATAAGGCCAACGTTGAATTGGAGAGCGTGGCGGCGGGTGTTTTGCTAGAGCTATTGGCGACGCCTGGCGCCGAAGTGCCGGTGGGGGCTGTCATTGCGCGCATCGGCACACCGGAAGAGATGCAACGTTCACCCGCACCTACCGCTGCTGCCGCGGTGGAGATTTCACCCATTGCACGCAAACTGGCAGTCGATAACAACATTGATCTCGCACAAGTGCAAGGCAGTGGGCCACGCGGACGCATTATGAAAGAAGATGTGGAGGCGTTGCTGACGACCACCCCCTCCCCAGCCCTCCCCCAGCTTGGGGGAGGGAGTCATGACGGTGCGCTCTTGGCGTTGCCAAAGGTGCGCAAGGCGGCGCGAGAAGCGGGAATTAATCTGGCGGAGGTGCCGGCGACGGGTCAGCATGGGGTTACAACCATGACTGACTTGCAGAATTATCGCCAGGCACAGACAGCGCCTAAAGCTGCACCAGTTGTATCTGCCCCTGCCGTCACACCGCCGACCAGCGCTCCTGCCCGTGAAGGTGCGACTGCCATCCCTTTGAGCCGGATTCGCCAAATCATCGGCAAGCGCATGGTCGAAAGCAAACGCGAAGCGCCCCATTTCTATGTCACCGGTGAGTTTGACCTGGAAGCGGCGCTCAAGCGTTTGCAGAGCATGTCCGAACCACGCCCTGGTTTGAATGATTTGATTCAGTATTTGACTGTGCAAACCCTGCAACGAGTGCCGGAGCTAAACGCCACCTTTGAAGAAGAGACCGTCTATCAGTACAGCGCGATCAACTTGGCAATTGCCGTCGCTCGTGAAGAAGGCTTGATCACGCCGGTCTTGCATGGCGCTGAACGTTTCTCCCTACAAGGCATGGCGCAAGAAGGCAAGGCGCTCATTCAACGGGCGCGCGCCAACCGTTTGCAACCCGATGACTTACAAGGCGCCACCTTTACCATCAGCAACTTAGGCATTATTCCCCAAGTTGATCAATTTGTGGCAATCATCAGCCCGCCCCAAGTTGCCATTCTGGCGGTTGGGACGGTAAAACAACGGCCCGTTGTGATCGACGGCGGTCTACACATTCGTCACACCGTCCACCTCACATTGAGCGGGGACCATCGCGCCGTCGATGGCGCCCACCTGGGCCGTTTCATGGCCGCTTTCCAAACCGAATTAGATAACTTTAGCCAAGGCAAATAGGACGAATTACGAGTTACGAATTACGAGTTACGAGTCTTTCAACCCGTAACTCGTAACTCGTAATTCGTAATTCGCAACACGCAACACGAGGAAACTAATGGCACAACCACTCGACGTAACCACGCGACAAGACATGTTGCGGCGCATGTTGGAGATCCGCATCGCCGAAGAGGAAATTCAGAAATTATTTTTACAAAACTTAATCCGCGGTACGACCCATCTCTGTGTAGGACAGGAAGCCTGTTCGGTCGGCATGGCGTGGGCCATGCAAAAGGGGGACACCGTCACCTGCACCTATCGCGGTCATGGTCATGCCCTCGCCTTGGGCATGACCGTCAAGGCGATGATGGCCGAGATGATGGGTAAGGAGAGCGGCGCCTGCAAGGGCAAGGGCGGTAGTATGCACATGACCGACGCCAACATTGGGCTGTTGGGAGCGAACGCGATTGTTGGCGCCCAGTTGCCCATTGCTGTTGGCGCGGCGTTGACCTATCAGGTGAAGGGGCTGCCCCATGTGGCCGTCTCCTTCTTTGGTGAAGGCGCCACCAACATCGGCGCCTTTCATGAAGCGCTGAACATGGCGGCCATCTGGAAATTGCCGGTCGTCTTCTGCTGTGAAAATAACAAATATGGCGAATACAGCGCTCAACACAAAACCACGCCGGTCGAAGACATTGCCACCCGCGCCAAGTCTTATAATATCCCCGGCATCGTCGTCGATGGTCAGGATGCCGAGACGGTCTACGCCGAGGCCAAAGCCGCCCTGGATCGGGCACGACGCGGTGACGGGCCAACCCTGATCGAATTCAAGACCTACCGCTATCGCGGCCACTCGCGCACCGACACGGCGCCCTATCGTCGCCCCGGTGAGTTGGATGAATGGTTGAAACGGGACCCGATTGACATCCTCAAGCATCGTATGATCACTGACGGCCAACTCGACGAGACCGAATTCGACGAAATGAAAGGCGCTGCCGAACAACTGGTCTTCGACGCCATCGAATACGCCAAGGCCGAGCCGTACCCGCCGGTGGAAGCACTGTGGGACCATATTTATTATGAAGCCAAAAATTAAGAGATTATATATAGGCTCAAATGACCTCGAGGTTGATACAATAAGCAAAAAAAGCAAAGGATCAACCAAGGAGA
>JAPKMW010000061.1 GCA_026645575.1 Caldilineaceae bacterium | reverse complement strand
AGGCGGTACGGATGGCTGGGCTGGATCGGGACTAGGCGCGAACGCGCCGTCTGCCACAAAAATGGGTAGGGGCCATCCTGGACACGTCCTTGAATCAGGGGGAGCGCGTCCACGCGCGCAGGGTGATCAATGGTGATTTTTAAGGTATCGGGATTATCGGCGACAAAAAAGTCTGCGGGCTCCATCCTAGCGGATAATTGCAGCATGGAGTCGCCTTTGACCTGGTTCATCAGGTAGACCGGTACATCGAGGCGACCGGATGCGGTTGTAAACAATACGCCGCGGCCAAAGTCAAAATCGAAGGGATAATTGTCGATGCCATAGTGCTTCATATACCAGAGCCACTCTTCACTCCCTAGAAAGGTCTTTGACCATTTCAGAAACGGATTGCCCTCGTTGACTTGGTCAAAGGGCACAATATAATTGGCGGCGGGCAACGTACTCAGGAGCAGATCATTCGCTTGTGCTACTTCCAGATAATCATGCGGTCGAATAATATCCGCAATGGGTCTGTCGATTGCGGTGGTTGTAAACAGGGCGCCCAAATGACCAAAGCTAAAGGCTGGGAAAGAGGCATAGCGTTCAAAGCGGCCGTAGCCATAGGGCGTAAAAATGACCTGGGGCACGACGCGGGTCAGCGGCGCGGCGCGGTCATTCGCATAGATTGTGAAGATGTCATTGGTGAACTGCGGCATCAAGCCCGCTTGCAGGGCCAGGAGATCGCGGTTGAGTTGTTGGCGTTTGTCATGGGCTGGATACTCATCGCGATAGGCCAATAGACGGCCACCGAGTGGGTTCAAGAGTTCCGCCAGATGGCTGGTTCGTCCCCGATCAAGCAAATATTGCACATAGGTATAATAGTGTGCGATCGTCGGCGGATTCCCCTCATATTGATAGAGCGTGTCAACAGGCGAGTCGTAGATCTGAAAGTCCCCAGTGGCGCGTTCAATGGTGTGTTCAGCGGTGTGTTCAGTAGTGCGACCTTCTCCGTCGATTCTATTCCAGAAGGGCGCGGTGACCCCGGTTGCGGGATTGATCATGCTGCTGGAAAGCGGCAAGTAGATCGCACGTTCGTTCGGCTGCAGATGGGCAGCGAGAAATTCGCCGGCTTCCTGATAGGCGGGCGGCACCGTGGTGGGGGCATAATAACCGCCCAAAAAGGCCGCATGAAAGGGCGCGAGATAAACCCAATAGCTGCTGATCATGGCGGCCACAACCAGGAGGCCCACGCGGTAACGCCATCGGTGTTGGCGGATGAGCGCAACGATGTTGTGCGCCCCCAAGGTAATGAGCAGGGGGAGAAGCAAGAGATAGAGGGCAAGTAGCTTATTGGGATCGCGCAAAAGATTGTTCACCGGAAAGAAGGATTTGAAAACCAGCGCCAAGTACGTTTCGGCCAATGGCGGATAGTAGGTTCCGGTTGCCAGCACAACCAACAGAGCGACTGTACACCCCATCAACAGCGTCACCCAGTTCACCCGTAGAAAGGCGAGCGCCGCCAAGATGAGCAGAAGAGTCCCGCCAATGTAGAACGACAGCGGCAGTGTATTCAAGTCCAACATCGGCCACCAGTAGCTAATGCCCAAGGCCACATAGGACAAGGAACTATTCTGGCTGAACATCTGGATGGTGTCTGCCGTGTTGATATTAAATTGATCCGGACGCGCACCGACCAAAATGCTGCCGCCATAAGTCACCACCCAATAAAACGAAAGGATCGTCATGATAATACTTGCCCACATGCCCTTGATGAGTGTGTTGACAAGATAGGGCCGCAAGGGAACACGCCGCCGGTAACGCAACACGAATTCCCGCAGGATGACGAAACTTTGGAGGGCCAAGATCACCAGTGGGATAAAGAGCAGGTAGTGCAAGGCTGCCACACTAACCGTGAAACAGCCGCAAAAGAGCAGCAGATCGGCGCGCGTAGCCGGATCGGGCAGGAGCCGCCCTGAGTTTGCGCCTTCGCGTGGCGCACGCGCAAACTCAGGATAAAAAACACGCAGATAGTAGTAGATAACGAGTGGAAAGAGCGAATAACCACACAAAAGAAAAATATGTTGAATGCGAAAAATCACCCACGGATTGATCGCATAAAAGATCGCACTGAGGGCCAGCAAGAGGGTGGTGAAGGCGGTTTTGCGCTGACGGAAGTAGCAATGAAAAACGCCGTTGGCAAAGGTGTAATAGCTGACACCGGCGATCAGCAGGATGCCTGTAAGCAATGATTTCAAGAGAACGGCGCCATCATGGTCGAAGAGCGCGGCCAACCCAACAAAGGGCGCGCTATAGATCAGGCGTGGAACATTGAAGAGATTGGGCGTGCTCCAGCGTCGATTCCAGAGGCCATAAATCTCATCCAGATAAGACGCGGAGGATGTGCCAAACGCAAGATCCGAAAAAACAAGTTGACCAGGCGCATAGATCGGCTGGATGATCGTGACAATGGCAAGGATAATGACGATATAAGGCAACAGCCGATTTTGCATCCAGTGGGGCAGGTGGCGCTTACCCAATGTCGGTAAGCGGAATAAGGTATACAGGTACGGCTTGGTATATTCGGCAACGGCAACCCCGGTTAAGAGAATGTACATGACAACCATGCCCAACGCCAAGTGCGGCTGTCTGATGTACCGATACAAATTGGCTGGACGATAAAGCACGGGGCGGAAGAAAAACCAGCGTTGCCACATCTTTTTGAAGCCATCTACCTCTGTCTCAACGGTAAGCGGCAGCTTAGAAAAGTAATAACGCTTCTTTGCCAAGAGTGAACGCAGCGTGACCTGCTTTTCATCGTGATAGATGGTAGTGAAGGTGGCGCGGGCCACCTTCCCGCCCCGCGCCAGGTAACGCAGGGTCGGCTGTGTGTCTTCAAAGGCAATTTGCTGCCGGTGAAAGCCGCCAGAGAGCAGATAGGCATCTGTCCGCCAGAAGCGCGCGCCTTCGATTGAATTCGCACCGTTGTAGGATGCACCGGCATTGTTGATGATATTGCGTTCAAAGACTTTGACTTGGGTAAAGAAGTTTGTACTCAGCGAAAACGCGCTTTCTGGTATCACCAGCGCGCCATAGTGATGTTGCTGTGCATAGTCGGCACAACGGGCGACTAATCCCGCTTCGAGCGTCATATCGGAATCGATGAAAAGCAAAAAGTCCGGCGCTAGGGTCAATGCTTTTTCAATGGCTGCCGCTCTGGCGTGCCCCCGTTCCCCATGCGGCAGCGCCAAAATATGCAGATCATCCACTTGCGCGGCGAGGCGTTGCAGGATCGCGAGAGTGGCATCGGTTGACCCATCATCAGCGACAACAAGCGCTACCCTAGCCAGCCCACGCTGCCCCAAACAGCTCTGGATACATGCTTCGATTCGCTCCGCGTCATTGTAGGTCGTGACCGTGATCACCACGGATAAAGTGACATCTGTTGCTACCAAGGTTGTACCTCTACTGCTCTCTACTGCTGTCGCAACTGATCCAAAAAGGTGTCAAATGCCTGCGCCGTTTGATCCCAATGCAGCGGACGTGAAAACGCATAGGCCCGTTTTCTCATCTGCGCGTAGTGTCCCTCATCAGCAAGCGCGCTCAACATCATTGCCGCTAGTGCTTCAGCCGTGCAGGCATCCGCAATGTAACCGGCGCGACCGTGATCAACGGCATCGACCAACCCTGGGGAAGGGTAAACAATACTGGGGGTCCCGACAACGGCCGCTTCGGTCACGGTTAAGCCCCATCCCTCGCGCTGCGACGGGAAGAGGGCGGCCACGGCGCGGCTCATGAGGTCCAGCTTTTTCTCCTGCTCCACATAGCCCCAAAGAACAATGTCAGTGTCAGCCCCAGGGCCAGACCCAGTGTGGGCGCTTACGGTTAATCCGTGATCAGCAATGAGTGGCTTGAGCACTTGCCGATAATAGTCTACGTTGATCTTGCCGACGATCCATAGCCGTGCGGATTGGTGATGCGGTTTGACCTGGGCCAACGCGCGAATGATCGCTTCTATGCCTTTATAGCGCGCATAGCGCCCAACATAGATAAAGGTTTTGCTCGCTTTGGGCAAAAAGGCACTCGGCGGCCATGGTTGAAAGTTGAGACCTTCGGGTAGGATCTGCACACGCGCCGGGTCAAAACCGCTGGCGACCAAGTCCTGTTTTGTCGACGCCGAAACGGTCAGGGTTGGATCGTGCCGTGCAAGCCGAAGCATTGGCGTTTCCAGCGCATAGCCGATCACGTTGAGGGGGAATGACAGATGCGCAAACCAGATTTCGCGGGTCAATTGGTGAATGAAAAAGATGCGCTTTGGCTTGCTTACCCAAAGCGGTGTGAAAAAACGATGAGTGTTACAGTGGTCAATGACATAATCGATGACTTGCTGATTGCGCCGATAAAAGCGCCACGCATAGCCAATCACCGTCAACGGATTGCCCATCCGCAGATAGGTAATGGCGTCGATCAATTCGCTCTCTGGTAAACCAGGCTGGTGTGGTGCAATGTGTACAATGCGATACTTCGCTTGATCGAGGCGTGAGAGCATTTCATGGGCAAAAAGTTCTGCGCCGCCACTATCCGCTGAACGAATATCCCGCCACGAGAGCATGAGGATGGTTAGCTTGGTCGAGGGTGATAACTTCACAATTGCGCAATGCCTTCCTGATCGATAGCGCGTCGCTCCCAATGGGTTGTTCGTCGCGCTACATACGAATCCGGTTTGACACATGAGGAGAGCAAAGAGCGTGCAGTCTGCTGAACATTCACGAGCGCTGTCAGGTAAAGCGCAACAATGACTTGCAGGTGGTGAACTGAGTCCGGCAGAATGTTGACATGGGACAGGTCGCGATTGATACATTGGACAGAATAGTTATACGCGCGAAAGCCTAATTGCTTGGCGGCATAGAGTACCACCAAATCTGCTGTAAAGCCATGCTGCGCCTTCACGCCGCCGAAGGCCGCCTGGACAACATGGCGATGAAAGACTTTTAGCCCGGTCTGCGAATCAGTAATGCCCGCCGGCAATAACGGTTTGGATAGGAGCCGGTTGAGGAATCGGATGGCGGCTCGCGCCCAATCTGTATTTTCATTGGCAACCGGCTTCTGTCCAACAACCAAGTCATATTGGTTCCGTCGGGCTACCTGTAGTATATGCATCACATCGGCAATTGCAAAAGAATCATCTGCATCGATGAATAGGTAGTAATCGGCAACAATTTGTTGTCGTGCCACGCCGTAGATGCCGGCTTTGCGCGTATTCGCTGGGAGAACAATTTGTGATAGGCGAATTTTTCCCTGCTGGCATGGCCCTTGATTTTGCTGTTGATGAGCAATCATCTGCTGGAGTAACATTTCGGTTTCATCGGTACTGGCATCGTTAACATACACAATCGCCACCTGGTCCTCGCGTTCCGCAAATGCCGCACAGAGTTTCTGCGTCAACGCCTCGACGAGATGAATTCGCGCCGCCTCATTAAAGACCGGAATGAGGACAGCAATACTCGGCTGCCATCGCTGATTCCCAGAATCGATCCAAACTTGTGGGGTCATAACGGTTGCTCCCTTTCTACACTGTGCGTAGTATTGTTGGTCTCTGCTCACTATCGATATGATCCATCATACCCTGCTACCGTTATAAAATGGGCGGTCTACCGTTATAAAATGGGCGGTCTACCGTTAAATTTTCGGGATTTACCGTTATAAACAGGGTGACTTTACGAAATGGTTTGTTGTGCAGGCTGGCGCACCGCAGGCGGCGGTGCGCAGGGCGTTGACGGCGGTGGCGGCGAGACAAGAAGACAAGAAGACACAAGACAAGGAGATACGAGACGGTCTCGTATCTCCTTGTCGTCCTACTGGTTGACCAGGGGCAGGAAGAGGCGGTTGGCCTGTTCGGTCGGTGTGACGGCTTCATCGCCGACCGGTTCGGTGAGATATTCGGCGCCGCTCTCTTCGCCGGGGATGGCGGCTTCGTTGGTGGCGCTGAGAACCACTTGCTGTTCAAACTTGATCAGGGTGGAGGCGGGGTCGATCACGCCGGCCAGGGCCAGGCTATCGTTGTTCCCTTCCAGTGGACTGGCCGGTTCGTCCCGTTCATCGCCGGTGATATTTACGAGGAACGACACCGGGTTGAGAATCGCCAGACCGACCAGATCATTGCCATAGCCGCCGCTCAGACCGGCAAAGCGGGGTTGACCGGTTGTATCACGCCAGCCATTGCGCAGCGCCAGGGTGAAGAGGTCATTCCCCGCGCCACCGGCGGCGTTGCGCACACCGTCGCCGTCGAGCAACACATCGTTGCCGTCGCCAGCCAGCAGGTCGTCATAGTCGCCGCTGCCGCCGTTAAGGACATCGCTGCCGTTGCCGCCGTCGAGATAGTCGTTGCCGGCCAGCCCTTGCAGCAGGTCGACGCCGTCACCGCCGCAGATCACATCGTCGCCGCCGTTACCGCGCAGCAGGTCATTGCCGCCCAGGCCCAGGATGAGATCAGGACCGTTCGTGCCGGTGAGGGTGTTGTTGCTGTTGGCGCCGACCAGGATCGCACCGGCCCAGCCGGGGGCGCTGTAAGTCGTACCGGTCTGGTAGACGGCGTACGGACCACAGACGCCGATCAGCGTGCCAACGGGGGTGGCGGTTGGCGGGATCGGGGTGTTGGTCGGGGTGGCCGTTGGTTCGGGTGTATTGGTCGGTGTTGCGGTTGGCTCCGGCGTGTTCGTCGCCGTTGCGGTCGAGGTAGCCGTCGGTTCTGGAGTGTTGGTCGGCGTGGCCGTTGGTTCGGGTGTATTGGTCGGTGTTGCGGTTGGCTCCGGGGTGTTAGTGGCGGTGGCCGTTGGCTCCGGCGTGTTCGTCGCCGTTGGTTCCGGCGTATTGGTCGCCGTACTTGTGGGTGTATTCGTCGACGTTGCGGTCGGTGTGTTGGTGGGCGTGGCCGTCGGCTCCGGCGTATTGGTTGGTGTGTTGGTGGGCGTGGCCGTCGGCGTCGCGGTTTGGGTTGGCGTGCGCGTCGGCGTGTTGGTCGGGATAATCGTCGCGAAGGTCACACTGTTGTCGGTGCTGGTCGAGGCGGTATTGGGGGTGCCGAACAGATCAATGGCAACATTGGCATTGATGCGGGCGGTGACCGTGCCGTTGCCGCTGATGCCGTTGACCTGCACTGTGTAAACGGCCGGTCCGCCGCTGACGGTGACGGTTGCCCCGGCGAGAGTAGCCGTGCCACCCAAGATCACATCGGCGGCGGTAAATTGGGTCACGGACTTGCTAAAGGCGGCGGTGAACAGGATCGGGTTGCTGGTGGTCGGGTCCGCTTGACCCGCCGCCTGGTTGATCGTGACGCTAGGCGCCACCCCGGTAAAGGTCAAGGTGTTATCGGTGCTGCTGGCAGGGGTGTTCGGATTGCCGGCCAGATCGAAGGCGACGTTGCCCGGAATGCCGACGATGAACGTGCCAGGGCCGACGTCGCCACTGATTTCTATCGTGTAAACGCTTGGGCCACCACTGACAGTGACCGTCGCGCCGAAGAGATTGGCGGAGCCGGCGAACGCGAGATCATCCCCGGTAAAGCCAGTGACAGCTTCGCTAAATGCAGCAATAAACCGTAGCGGGAGCGTGCTGGCGGGGTCGGCCTGCCCCGGCGCCTGGTTAATGGTAACGCTGGGGGCAACTTCCGCAATGGTCACCCGGTTATCAACGCTAGTGGCGGCTGCGTTTGGGAAACCGAAGGCATCGACCGCAACATTGGCATTGATGGCGGCGGTAACCGTACCGCCACTGGTGAAACCATTGACCTGCACCGTGTATACACTCGGTCCCCCGGTGATGGTGACCGTGGCGCCGGATCGGTTAGCCGTGCCGCCCAGGATCACGTCGGCGGCGGTAAAGCCAGTTACTGGGCGGTTGAAGGTAGCGGTAAAGAGCAGAGGCATCTGATTCGTTGGGTCCGCCTGGTTCGCCGCCTGGTTGATGGTGACGCTGAGGGGGGTAAGATAGGTAATACTGTTGTCGGTGCTGGTGCTGGCCGTGTTGCCGTTACCGGACACATCAACCGCCCCCCCAGTATTGACGCTGGCAATCACCGTGCCATCGCTGCTGATGCCATTGACCTGTACCGTGTAGACGCTGGGGCCGCCACTGACGCTCACCGTCGCATTCGTCCGATTGGCGGTGCCGCTCAAGGTTACATCGGCGGTGGTAAAGCCGCTCACCGCGCGGTTAAAGGTGACGGTGAAGAGCAGCGGGGCGCTGGTGGTCGGATCGGCCTGACCGGCAGCCTGGTTAATCGTAACGGTGGGCGGGCAGAGATACTGGGGTGGATTACCGCTGAAAGCCGTGGCATCGTATACCATTGCGCCGCCACACTCAATGATGATGGTTCCTTCATTCGTTAGGAAGCCGGAAGGGGCCCGCACCTCAAGGACGGCGCCGCTCCGCACCCGGATTTGGCCGGTGCTGCGATTGGTCTCGTCGTTTCTGAACAGTGTCATGCTGCGGCCCGAAACGTTGATGATACCTGCATTGTCGAGGCTTCTGACGTCCAGCATGAACGTAGAATTGACCGTAGCGCCGGCGTTATTGGTAAAGGAACCTGCTGTATATAGGTAATCCTCTATCGTTAGGGTCCCTCTGTTGATCACACTGCTATTAACTTCGGTCCACACCTGTGTCACTAGCGTATCACCGGCTGCAATGGAGGCACTGTTGAGACGACAAATGCCATTCCATCTTCCCCCAAGCGCCTCACACGATGCCTGATCAGCGAGTGTAATCGTCGCCGCCAGCACCGGCTTGGCCAGCCGTAGCGCCAGGACGACGGTCAAGAGCAGCACGAGCGCGGACAGGGAATGCCGGCGGTATTGCCATTGATTAGTGGATTGTCGAGTTGTATACATCTCTGCTCCTTCTTACAAGAAAGGTCTACACTTGTTTGTGGATTGAAATAGAGTGGCGAGTGGCGGGGTGCGTGCGACTCGCCACTCGCCACTGCCCTTGTCAAGTACACTTTGTCGCGTTTTAGTAGGGCATACCCTGGTTAAAGAGCAGGGCGATGCGCTTTTCGCGCAGGCGCCGCGACTCCCAATAGACCTCTTCGATTTGGCTCACCACTTCTTCCGTGACGCCAAGTTTAGCGCCGAGGCGACGAATGAGATCTTGTTCTTTGGGGCTGTACGCACCATCGGCGGCGCAGGCGAAGATCGCGTTGTAGAGCACGGCGCGTGGACTCTGGGCAACGGGCCCGCTGCTGGCCGCCAGTGCAAAGACATCCTCGTCGGCGGGATAGGTCGCCAGCTCTTCCAGCAACCCTTCCGGGGCGTTGAGCGCCGAGGCAAAGCTAATCACCCATTCGCGCTCGGCCGGTGCGATTTCGCCGTCGGCATTGGCGCAACAGAGCACCACTTTCATAAAGGTAGCGAAGTTTTGATCCGCTGGTCGCTGGTGGAAGCCCACAAATTCTTTGAAAACCCACAGCGAGCCTGCATTTGTTGTTGCCATCTTTGTACCCTCCTTCGTTTTGCGTTGTTTGTTCGTGCCGGGTGCTGCGATTACCAGGATAGACCACTATCGTGACAAAACGGGCTGCTGCCGTGACAAGAACGGGGAGCAATCGTGACAAAAAGGCCGCTTTTCCGTGACAAAAGGCTTTACCCTTACAAAAGTGAGCAAACATTGTTACAAAGTTGGGCGTTTACCCATCGCAAAGTTGTGATATAATAGCGTTTTATCTACTTATGCTTGTATTCATTTGAACGGGATGAACACATGGGGCAGCTACGGCTCACCTGTTTCGGTACGTTTCAAGTTACGCTGAGTGACGCACCGCTCACCGCTTTTCAAACGGACAAGGTGCGCGCCCTGCTGGTTTACCTGGCAGTAGAACGGCAAGCCCATCAACGCAGCGCGCTGGCGCAACTCTTATGGCCGGGCTATACGACCGAGAGTGCCAACACCAGCTTGCGCCAAACCCTGCGTCGGCTCCGGCAATTGTTGGGGGATGATGAAGACAGTTCTGCCGGTCCGCCTTGGTTACTGATCACACGCCAGACGGTGCAGATCAACCCCGCCGCCGCCGTTGATGTTGATGCGCTCACCTTTACCGAGTTGTTTGCCGCCTGTGCTACCCATGCGCATAGCCAGCTTGCAACGTGTCAACCCTGTCTGGCGCGCTTGCGTCAGGCCGTCGATCTCTACCAGGGCGACTTTCTCAGCGGTTTTACCGTCGCCGACAACGATGGGTTTGAAGAGTGGCGGCGCATTAGCCAAGAGCAATTTCATCTCCAGACTCTTGATGCCCTCACTCATCTCGCCGCCGCCGCCGAAAATGCCGGCGATGACGAAGCCGCGCTACAAGCCGCCCAGCGCCAATTAGCGTTGGAGCCGTGGCTGGAAGCCGCCCACCGTTGTGTGATGCGTGTGCTGGCTCGCCGGGGCCAACGCGCCGCTGCCATCGCCCAATACAACCGCTGTTGCCAGGTGCTGGCCGAGGAGTTTGGCGGCCAGCCCGATGCGGAGACGACGGCGTTGGTTGAGCAGATCCAGCGTGGTGAGTTTGACAAGGTGACAAGACGACAAGATGACAAGGTGACAGGGTGGCAAGGTGAGGGGGTAACTTCGCACCCGGAGGCGCGCCCGGAGGGCGCCCGCCACGGGGCGCGCTCCGTCACCCCCTCACCCCCTCACCCTGTCACCCCCTCATCCGCGCTTCCTGTCTTCTCGTCGCCTTTGATCGGGCGAGTGCGGGCGTTGGTGGAAATTAGCAACCAATTGCGCTTGCCAGGGGTGCGACTGCTCACATTGGTGGGGCCGGGGGGAATGGGGAAAACGCGGGTGGCGGTGGCGGTGGGGCGTGAACACTTGACTACCTTTGCCGATGGGGTCTTTTTTGTGCCATTGGCAGCTATCAGCACACCTGGCGCTGTTGCGCCGGCGATTGCTACGGCGCTGGGGCTGCCATTACAGAGCGGCGATCCACGTGCGGCGATCCTCCATACGCTGCGCCAGAAGCAACTTCTGCTGATCCTCGATAACTTTGAACATCTGCTCGACGAGGAGACGGCCATTGAACTGGTGGTCGAGATCTTGGCGGCGGCGCCGGGGGTGCAGATGCTTGTCACCTCGCGCGAACGGCTCAACCTGCGGGACGAACAGCTTTATCATGTCCAAGCGCTGGCCTTTGCCGTCAATGACAACTTGACGGAAGCGGCGGCTTCATCCGCCGTGCGCCTTTTTGTCCAGGCAGTCCAGCGTAACAACGTAGACTTTGAACTCACAGCGACCAACTTGACCGCCGTGTTGCGCATCTGCCGGCTGGTGCAAGGGGTGCCGCTGGGGCTGGAGTTGGCTGCCGCCAATGTGGGCGTACTCCCCCTGCCTGAGATTGCCGACGCAATTGCACAGAGCGCCGAATTTCTGGCGGTGGACTGGCGCGATCTGCCCCAACGTCAACGCAGTATGCGCGCCGTCTTTACCTGGTCCTGGCAGTTGTTAAACCAGCAGGAACGGGCCGTTTTTCGCCAACTTGCCCTCTTTCAAGGCGGCTTTACCCGCGCCGCCGCCGCACAGATCGCCGGCGCCACGTTGCCGGTGCTGACCCGGCTGCTGCATAAATCGCTGGTCTACATGCCTGATCCTACCAGCACCGATGGGCGCTACCAGATTCATGAGTTGTTACGTCAATTTGCCGCTGCCGAATTAGCCGCCGCTCAGGAGGAAGCGGCAACTGCTGACCGTCATAGCACCTACTATCTCTCTTTCCTGGCCGCGCAACAGCAGCCGATCATGCACGACGCCCCAGCCGCCGGGGTGCAGGCGATCCAGGGGGAACTGGACAATATTCGGCAAGCCTGGCGCTGGGGCGCCGGTCATCTGCCGGCGGCGTTAGTGGAACAGAGCACGCTGGCGTTGCGTGAATTTTACTGGCTCACGGGTCTCACCACCGAAGCCATTGACATGTTCACCCTGGCAGCACAGGCGCGTCGCGCCCACCAGCCAGACACCGTGGCCGCGCCTGATCAGCCCTTCGATCCAGCAGCGGAAGCGCGTCTCTATAGTCTTCTGGTCGGTCTTGTCGGCGCATTGCAAATTTCTGTGGGACGTCATGAGGAGGCATTGAAGAGCGCCACCGAAACCTTGCAAGTGGCGGACACAGAGAGCAACCCGGCCGGTGCCGCACTCGGTTCTATGGTGCAGGGGCAGGCATTGCGCCGGTTGGGCCAATCGGCGGAAGCGTTTCGCCTGTTAACCCAGAGTGTGACGCTGGCGCGACAGGCGCGCACCCGTGTTCCTTATCCATCGCTACTGCTGGATATTGAAAAGCGCGCCTATAGCTGGCTAGCGTCGATCACACTCAGTAATGATGATTATGTCGCCACCAGAGCCTATGGCGTCTACCAACTGGAAATTTGCCAAGAATTCCATCTGCGCGTGGGAGAAGTCGTTGCGCTCACCTGTCTCATTGAGGTCGATAAAGCGTTTGGGGACTATAAGGTGGCGCGCCAACAGGCGGAACAAGCATTCGCTACGTCGCAGCAGACCGACTTTCTCTGGGGGCAAGCCATTTGCGCCGAGCATTTGGCCGAGATTGTCTGGGCGCAGGGCGATTACCACCAGGCGCAACAGTACTACGAACAGACATTGACTCTCTTCCGCCTGATGAATCGCACGTTGGAAGAAGCCACGATTACCCACATGCTTGGTCGGCTCTACCTGCGGCTGGGTGACGCCGCCCGTGCCCGTAGCCAAATCGACCAGGCGTTTGCTCTGTTACAAAGCCTGGATTTCCCAGCGCGGGAAACTTTTTGGGCCACTTCGTCACGGGCACGCTTGGGCTACCTGACCGCTGATCTGACCCAGGCGCTGGTTGATGCCGAAGGAGCGTTCAAGATGGCGCGCCAGTTGGATGGCGGCGCCAGTCAAGCTGATGCGCTGGTCTTGCTGGGGCTGGTATGCGAAGGGCTGCACCAGGTTTCCGCTGCAGCCACCGCCTATCGCGAAGCCGTGACGATCTATGTAACATTGGGCCATCACCATCGGGCGGCGGAACCGCGCGCTGGCCTGGCGCGGCTGGCGTTAGCCACCAGCGCGTTACCGGGCGCAATGGCGGAAGTGGAAGAAATTTTGACCATTCTGCAAAGCCATCCCCTGGCCGGTTTTGATGAACCCTTTCAAGTCTACCTGACCTGCCATACCGTGCTGGCCGCCAACCACGATTCACGCGCCGCCACCGTGATCGCCACCGCCCATGAACTCCTGGTCACGTATGCCGCACGGATCCCTGACCCCACGGTGCGTCGCGCCTTTTTAGAGGACGTTGCCATTCATTGCGCTGTACAAGAGGCGTTTGCCGCCATGCAGGAGCAGAGTGACAAGGTGACAAGTGACAAGGTGACAAGTGACAAGGTGACAAGTGACAAGGTGACAGAATCACCGAGTCACCTTGTCACCCCTTCACCCCTTCACCCTGTCACCTTGTCACCGCTCCACGACTGGGGTGAGATGCCCGCCGTCGATTTCTTCACGGGGCGGGCAGCGGAGATGGCGCAGGTGACGGCGTGGCTGGCGCCGGCGTTCGACAAGCTCACGCCCAGTGGTCAGACGCCGCCGGCCCGATTGGTTTCGATTCTCGGCCTGGGTGGGATGGGGAAGACGACATTGGCCGCTGCTGTGGTGAAAGCGGTGGCGCCGTACTTTGGGGTGGTGATCTGGCGGTCGTTGCTCAATGCCCCGCCGGCGGGGGAACTTCTGGGCAATTGGTTGCAATTGCTGTCACGCCAACATTTGACGACGCTTCCCACCTCCCTTGATGAGCAGCTGCGCTTGTTGCTGGACTATTTGCGCCAGGAGCGCTGTCTACTGGTGCTGGATAATGTAGAGAGTATCTTTGGCGTCGATGAGACGCCGGGACGGGCGGGCAGTACGCGCCCCGGCTACGAAGGCTATGACCAACTCTTTCAGCGGCTGGCAACCAGTGAGCATCAGAGTTGCCTGTTGTTGACCAGCCGTGAACAGCCCTACGCTTTATTACGCTCAGGGCGGCAGGCGCAGACAAGCGGGCGGATGCAGGTGTTGCCATTGGCTGGTCTGGATCAAGCGGCAGGACAGGCGTTGTTAGCGAGCAATGGGCTACACACCTCCGCTAACGAGGCCGCTCAGCTCATCGAGAACTATTCGGGCAATCCACTGGCGTTGCAGATCGTGGCCGCCACCATTGCCGATTTCTTTGGTGGCGATGTCACTGCCTTTCAGCAAGAAGAAGGGCAGATCTTTGATGGCATGCGTCTGGTGCTGGATCAGCAATTTGCCCGCCTTTCACCCCTCGAACGGGAAATTCTGGCTTGGCTGGCGATTGAGCGCGAGGCTGTGACTGTGCCGACCTTGCGCAGCAATTTTGTGCAACCCGTCACCACCCGTGATCTCCTGGAAGCCCTACATGCGCTGCAAAATCGTTCCCTGCTCGAAACTCACCCCAACGGTCTCACTCTGCAAAATGTGATCATCGAGTACACCACGGCGTATTTGGTGGCGCAGGTATGCCAGGAAATCGAGGCCAAATCACGAATTACGAATTACGAATTACGCGATGCCTTGCCTGACGAACCGAGCGTAATTCATAATTCCGAACTCGTCAATTCCTTCCTCAACCGTTTTGCCTTGCTCAAAGCCCAGGCCAAAGAATATGTGCGGCAGAGTCAAGAGCGCTTACTTTTGCAACCGGTGGTGGCACATTGGCAAAAGCAGTGGAGACAAGGGGCAGCAAGCAGGCAGGGGCAAGCGCTGCTGAACGAATTGCGCACACAAGGCATCCGTCACGGTTATGCCGCTGGGAATCTGCTCAATTTGCTGATCCATCTGGGCGTTGATCTGCAAGGATATGATTTCTCTGGCTTGGCGGTTTGGCAAGCCGATTTACGTCGTCGTCGCGTACGGAACATCAATCTGACACAGGCCGATCTATCGCACAGTGCCTTCACCCAAACCTTTAGCCGGATTGAGTGTGTTGCCATCAGCCCCGACGGCCAACTGCTGGCCGCCGCCGGCGATGGGGGCGCCATTCGCCTCTTCCGCCTGCCCACCGGGGAACCCCATGCGCTGCTGACCGGCCACACCAACACCATCACCGCCGTGGCGTTCAGCCCCGATGGCGCCTATTTGGCCAGCACGGGTGATGATGGCCTGATCCTGCTGTGGACGGTCCACGACGGTCGCTTGCACCGCCGGCTTGACGAACAGATGCCCATGCGCACCGTGGCCTTTAGTCCCGATGGTCGCTTGCTGGCCGGTGGGAGTTGGAACGGCGCCGTCCTCCTCTGGCAAGTCGAGGGTGGTCGTCTGCTCAGCACCTTGCCCCTGCACCGTCAACGCGTTCACGCGTTGGCCTTTCATTCCGCTGGCAACCGGTTGGCGAGCGCTGGTGCGGATGGGGTCATCTATCTATACGATGTGAGCAACGTCCTGCCGGCGGATAACGCACAGATGGGTGGTTTTACCGCCGGGCACGACAATCAGCCAGTCACCCTGCCCGTGCGTACCCTGGTCGCGGATCCGAAGATGCGCTTCTTTGCCGCAACCTTCAGCCCCGATGGCCGGCGCTTCGTTGCAGGCGACGGCGACGGTCAATTGCATCTGTGGGAGGCGCCGTTCGACCAACCGGCTCGTCAAGTACGCGGCCATCGTGGGGAGATCCGCGCCGTCACCTTTTGCGCCGATAGCACCTTTCTCTTCAGTGCCGGCAATGATGGGGTAATCCGGCTGTGGGATAGCAAGGTGATGCATTGTCGCCAAACCTTATCCGGCCACGCCGAGACGGTCTACGCCCTTGCCGTGGGGTTGCAGGATCGGCTGCTGGCCAGCGGCAGCGAAGATGCGACCATCTGCCTGTGGGAGGTCCATCCGCAAACCCAAAGCGTTCTGCGGCAACGGCTGGTTGGCTACCCCCAAGCGCTCGAATGTGTCGCTTGGAGTGGTTGTGGCCGCTGGCTGGCAACCGGCGATATTCATGGCTCTGTGCGCTTGTGGGATCGCCAACACGAACCACCGCGGTGTACACAGGAGATCAGGGGCGAGTCTACCGTGATCGCCCTTGACTTCACGCCCGACGGGCAACAGTTGGTCATTGGTCGTTATGCCGATCCCCAGGGCATCCAGATCTGGACAGTGGAGGCCGACGGCCAGTGGTCTTGGCGAAGTGAACAGCGGATCCCTATGACAGGCGTTGCGCGCTTTGCGCCGGACGCGGCGCGGCTTGTCCTTTGCACCAATGACGGCAACCTTCATTTGTGGCATACGCAACCACCGGCGTCGCGCACCAACCCCCTGCTCTTTACCGGACAGAGCAGTTATGTCAATCGCCTTGTCTTTACGGCCAATGGTCAAACCGTCGCCACCTGCAGCACTGATCGGAGCGTGCGGTTGTGGTGGCTCGCTACGGGCGAGGAGCGCCAGCGGCTGCCGGGGTATGGCAATAATACTTGCCTCGCCGTCAACGCCCAAGGGACATTGCTGGCTTGCGCTGCCCCCGACTTTGCCATTGCCCTGTGGGATCTGACTGATCCTGCCCCCAAACAACCGCTGCGCACCTTGCGTGGTCACACCAACGAAGCGTTTGCCTGCGCCTTTAGTCCGGACGGCACACAGTTGGTCAGCGCCGGCTTGGATCGCTCAGTCCGGCTCTGGGATGTGCAAACCGGTGTGCAGCGCGCGCTGCTTGGCTGTCATGAGCAGTATGCCTTGGATGTTGCCTTTTGCCCCGATAGCAAACAGGTGGCGAGCATTGGCAAAGAAGGCGCGCTCCACCTTTGGCAACTCGACACCTACGAACTTCTCCACCAGTTACATGCCCCCGGCCCCTACGCCGGAATGAAGATCACCGGCATTACCGGCATCAGCGCCGCGCAGAAGACCGCACTGCAGGCGTTGGGCGCGGTGGAAGAGTGACAGGTAGGCTGGTAGACTAGGGTGCGTTTCGTGTCTCTGTGTCTCCGTGTGTCTACAGCCCGGTTCAAGCTTATTCTGTATGTTGGAATGATAATGGTTATCGCCACACGAATCACGATTGAAAAGAAGGGAGTCCTTGGTGCTTATGCAAAGGTTTTACCGATTTGACCAGCCAACCCGCCGGATGGGACGACGGCTTTCTGACCGCTTTATCCTTGCAACGCTGGTGGCGTTGCTGCTGTTCGCCGGCGCCTGTTCCGCCGGACTGGCCCCAAGCGCCGCGCCGACCGCTGGAGATGCAATCACCCTTGATGCCCTGCCGGCAGGAGTGGGACGGGGTTACCCGGCGGCGCAACTTGATCATTCTGCCCAAGAGGGCCGCCTGGAAGCGGGCGGGATCCCCCCCAACTTCCAACTCCGCCTGGACGATGGACGCCACCTCAGTTTACAGGATCTACGCGGTCAACCGGTGCTACTGAACTTCTGGGCGACCTGGTGCGGTCCCTGTCGGCTAGAGATGCCGGAGATTGTCCGCGTGGCGGCAACCACCCCCGACCTGGTGGTGCTGGCGATCAATGTGCAGGAGAGCATGGAACAGATTCAACCCTTTGCCGAAGAGTTCCAGATGACGCTGCCGGTTGTACGTGACACCGACGGCGCCCTGCGCAATCTGTACGAAGTACGGGGGATGCCCACGACTGTCTTCATCGACCGTGAGGGCAAGATTTTTACCATCTGGACAGGGATCTTGACGAACAAAGTGCTGCAAGAACTGCTGGCCGAGATGGGGTAGGTGGCTCATCGGATAAAGTGCCGCCGACCTTAGCAACGGCGCCGGTGGGGGACAGATCGTTTTTCTGTTTTATGTTATTGTGATTGTGCAAGACCAACTTTGACAAGGGGCGCCGGACTTTGGTAAGATAACGCACATGAAAGTAACTGCGCTGTTGCACCACTGTACTGATACCATTATCTGTTGTTGTACCTGTCGCCGGCGGAGGGGTAAGCCTTCGTCGCTAGCGATAGGCCTTGCCTAGCTTGCGATGAATTCCTTGCCAGCCTCCGCACAGAAACGGGGGTGGTAAGGGCGATTTCAACGATACCCTGTACGCTGCTGCGTGCAGGGTCAGACAAAACGCCACCGTTACCACGGTTGGCGTTTTTTTGTTGCCTTCTTTTTTGTAACTACTAAGCCTTTGCCCGCTCGCAGCAGCGAGCGGGCAAAGGCTTAGTAGTTACCAGTTTGGAAAGGAGCTTGTATTGAGCGTAATCATCTCATCCGCACCCGTGGTCAAGGCGCGCCCTCAGGTCGATAAGCGCGACTTTGCCCCACCAACTACGCTGGTTAGTACATCGTGGCTGGCGGCGCGGCTGGACGAGCCGAATCTCTGCTTGTTCGATGTGCGCAGCGCTGACGCGTACGCCGCCGGTCATCTGCCGGGAGCGCGGCATATCGACCTGGCTGCCCTGAATCAGGATCGCCCCGGTGCGCCAGCCATGTTGTTGCCCTTGCCGGCTTTTCAGGAACTGATGCGTGTATGGGGCCTCACCTCCCAGTCATTCGTGGTCGCCTATGACGACAACTGGGGCTTGCCGGCCAGTCGGCTGCTCTGGTCATTGGCGCGCTTTGGCTTTGCCCAGGGCGCGCTACTCAACGGCGGCTGGGATCAGTGGCTAGAGGAAGCATACCCGACCGAAACGGCCTTGCCCAAACCCAGCCCCTCGACCTTTGTCCCCGTTGCAGATGATAGTGTGGTTGCCGATCTGGCTTGGGTGCAAGCGCAGCTTGCCAATCCTGCGGTGGTCTTCGTTGACACCCGTTCGCCCAAAGAGTATCGCGACGGTCATCTCCCTGGCGCCCGCTCCTGGGATTGGTTCACGGCAGCGCCGGCAACGGGCTGGGCAGCCATGCAACCGGCGGCGCACCTACAGCCCCTGCTCACCGCCGCCGGGATCACGCCGGATAAAGAGATTGTCACCTATTGCGCCGCCGGTGTACGCGCCGCCCACACCTTTTGGGTGCTGCGGACGCTGGGCTATCCTCGTGTACGAAATTATGACGGCTCGTGGTTGGAATGGTCGCAACAACCGGGGCTGCCGATTGAACAAGGAAACGGAGCCTGATGAATAACGAATCAACTTCACAAGCTGCGCTGGCCGGTCCGCAACCCTGGCCGCTGTTACAGGCGCTGACACCCAATGTGCGTATGGGATTGGTCGCGACGGTGGTCGCCATTGTGATCTTGCTGTTCGCCGCGGCCATTGACGCGGAAATGGGGCGGTTTTGGGTTTTTGGCCTGGCCTTTGGCTTTGTCTTGCAACGCAGCCGCTTCTGCTTTGCCGCCGCCTTTCGCGATATTTTCCTCCTGCGGCATGGGCGCACCCTCAAAGGCGTCCTGGTCGGGTTAGCCGTCGCCACGCTGGGCTTTGGGGTGGTGATGAGCAAACAGATCCCCGATCCGACGCTGGGCTTTCTGCCGCCCGACGCCAATGTGTTGCCGATTGGCTGGCATCTGGTCGTGGGCGGGCTGCTCTTTGGCATTGGCATGGTTGTGGCCGGCGGCTGTGTCTCCGGCAGTATCTATCGCATGGGTGAAGGCTATGTCGCCTCCTGGGTGAGCTTTGGCGGCATCCTGATCGGTTTGTTACTCACCGCCTACACCTGGAATTGGTGGTGGGAAGTCAGCATCAACGATGGGGGGCGCATCTGGTTGCCGGCCTATTTGGGGCATGGCGGTGCAATTTTGGCGACGCTGGCAACGCTGGTTGGCGTCTATCTGCTGGTGGTCTGGTGGGAAAGTCGCGAAGGCATTGTCATCCCGGAGCCGGCTTTTACCAGCAGCGACGATCCTGACTTCTGGCCGCGCGTGCGCGATGATCTGCGGCGGGTCTTTGTGCATGGCTGGCCGGCGGTTATCGGCGGCGCGATCTTGGGCGGCTTGAATGCGCTGCTCTTTCTGTCCGACCACCCCTGGGGCTTTACCGGCGAACTCTCGCGCTGGGTAATCGGGCTGACAACTAGCCTGGGCGTTGGGCCGGGGGAGTTGGCCGGCGCGGCGACGTTGCCCGGCTGCGCCTTGGAAGTCGGCAGCGGCGGCCTTTTACACCACATGTTCTTTCTGGTCTGGGGCATGGTAATGGGTTCCTTTATTGCTGCGCTCTTCTCGGCTGAATTCAAAATCCGCCGGCCCCGGCAGCGCAGTCGCTATGTCCAGGCGTCAACCGGCGGCCTCTTGATGGGCGTCGGGGCAACATTGGGCATGGGCTGCACCATCGGCTCGTTCTTTTCGGCCATTCCGTCGTTGGCGCTGAATGGCTGGCTCTTTGCGCTTTGTTTAGCCGTTGGCGCTTGGGTCGGGACGCAGATTATTCAACGGCTTGATTGAGCGTACATAACTATCTAGCCCGCTTGTCGCCGGTCCATGACCGGCGACGAGCGGGCAACATAAACGGCAAAAAAGGAGGCTCACAATGGCATTGAAACAACTGGATGTTCGGGGCGAGATTTGCCCCTATCCCATGATGAAGACTGTACAAGCATTAAAGAAACTGACCGCCACCGATGCTGGTCTGGAAGTGATTCTCGACCATGCCCCCGCCTTGGAGACCATCCCAACCCAAGCGGCGCGCCTCGGTTATCAAGTACAAATCGAGGAGACTGGCTCTCCCGAATGGCGCATCACCCTGACGAAAGCCTAACCCAATCAACCAACGAACGTAACTACTCAGCCCCTATCCGCGCGTCGCCGGTCACCGGTTGCCTTTTAGGCGCGGCGACGCGCAAGCTGAGCAGTTACCCTGCTTCTTAACAAGGAGACCCTAATGAAAATTCGCTCACTCTTCCTGATCACCCTGATTTTGCTCGGCGCCGCGCTTGCGGCTTGTGCGCCTGTCGCCGCACCGGCAACGACCAACAGCGCGCCCATCACCGAATATGCCAACGCAGCGGCCCTGGTTGACACCGCCTGGGTACAGGAGCATTTGGCTGATCCCAAAGTGCGCATCGTCGCCATCAGTGGCAACCGGGAAGATTATGACGCCGGTCATTTGCCCAACGCCATCTATGTCAATCTGGGGGAAGATCTGACCAATCCCCAAGATTCGACGCGTGGACAGATTTTGACCCAAGAGGCGCTCAGTGCGCTCATGAGCCGCTTAGGCATCAACAAGGATGACACGGTGGTGGTTTATGACAACAACAATAACCTGTTGGCGGCGCGTGCTTATTGGGCGCTCAAATATTATCAACATGCCGATGTCCGCGTCTACAACGGCGGCACGAAAAAGTGGACAGCGGACGGCAATGCCCTGAGTACCGAAGCGCCGGCAGCCTTGCCGGCCAGCACCTATACCGCCGGTGAAGCTGACCCCGCCATCCGCACGACCAGCGAGTATGTGCTTGCCAAATTAGAGGACCCGTCGGTGGTTCTCTGTGACGCCCGCAACGCCGAGGAATTTGCCGGCACCGATGTACGCGCCGCGCGTGGCGGCCACATTCCGGGGGCCATCAATGTCGATTGGGTGCAAGCCGTCAATGGCGACACCGGCGTCTTTCGAGATGCCGCTGCGCTCCAGGCGCTCTATGAAAAAGCCGGCTTTGCCAAAGACAAGGAGATTATCACCTACTGCCAAACCGGCGTGCGTGGCGCCCATACCTGGTTTGTCCTGACCCAGTTGCTCGGCTACCCCAATGTCCGCAATTATGACGGTTCGTGGGAAGAGTGGGGCAACGACGCCGCGAAACCAATTGAATAGGTGCGCTGGAGGCGTCCAGTAACAACTTCACAGTCCGCTCCTGGCAAGTCCATGACTTGCCAGGAGCGGACTGTGAAGTCGTTGTCGATTACGAAGGGTCTAACCAGCCACTTTGTTGAACAGCATAAGGGATTGATTTACTCAGCAGACGTGAAGAGTTCCGTCTGCGGGAAGAAAGCGTGCCAGGCAAACCAGAAGTGATCAAAGGCCACGATCCGAGTGAGTTGCTTACCAGCTAACGGCCCGTCCAGCGCTACGCCGATAAAATTCCAAGTGCTGCCCGTTTCCACATCTTTGAAGGTTCCATTCTCCAGCGTGGCAAAGGTCAACACCTGATTGTCAAGCCGCCGGTTGAAGACCACGGTGCTGCCGACATCGCGCCCCTGGTCAATGCGCCTGGTATCCAAAGCGCTGCTCACACCACCCTTAAAAAAGATAGCGACTGGTGTACCTGCAAGCGTGTCGTTGAGAACACCTTGCTCGGCTAGGTGCGCAAAGGCATACGCTCTAACCACATCACCCAAATTGATGCCGACGACCCGTTCGGTAGCCGGTAACCGCGCATCCAGTTCACCATCATACAGAAAAGGCCGCGCCGTGCTGTCATAGCCGATATAGGGATTTTGCCCATACGAACGACTGAACTCGGTGGGAATCGCCAATACTTCACCTTCTGGAAATTCTGTGGCAAAATCACCAAAGCTCATCACTTGACTGGCGAGAAAGGTCAGTCGCGTGCCGGTGAATTCCCCGGCAATGGCTTCGCCCAGCGCTTGCTGCCACCAACTTTCGGTTTGCCGGTCATACATGATCAGATCACTCTTGCGCAGCTTGCCCGTCGTGCCAAAATCGAGGGTCTGCTCGCCCACCCGGCGGTCAAAGACAATGCTGGCATTGCAGAGTGGACAAAAGGTCACAGCCACCGGCAGCCCATCCACCTCATCGTTGACAATCTCATGCCAAATGAGAATCTCCAGCGGATAGGCGCGGGCGACGTTGCCGTGGGCGAAGAAAAGCACCGGCGACTGTTCCGCCAAGCGTTCACCGGCGGCTTCGATGCTTTCAAAGGTGGGGTGGTCCACCGCGGGGATGCCATCTTTCGGAGGCCCGCCCGAAAGCACTTCCGCCCATTCAATGCTGCGTTTGGTGAAATCGGTCTGCCAACCGGAGGTGCTAAAGGGTGGCGGCGCGCTGGGCAGTAAACCAGCGGCAGTCTGACCAGCGGAATCGACGGGGGCTGCACCCGCTTCAACCGGCGGCTTCGGCGGCACAATACAACCGGCCAGCAGGATCAGACAAGACAGCATGCAGCAAAGCGCGTTATTGATTTTCATCGGCTCTCCTCCAGATTAGACATTGCTTGGCGCCATTACTATACGCTGCTTTGTGTCATGCGTGTGTGGTTGAACTTACGTAACGTTTCCCTACTGCCTATGTGATGTAGGGGCTGTTACATCCCTACAACGGCGCTAACCGTATGTTCAAGAATGAACACGCAACCTTGAGTATGACCGACGAGAGGATCATCATCCCTGCTTATCAGTGTTGTGTGAGCCGGGATGTGATGGAGAAAGGCGTGCTGCAAGCGGTCATCGTGCAAGCACTCTGCACCCAGCTAAAAGAAAGAGGGACTACGCAAGCGCAACGAAACCGGTGAAGTCTCTCTGCTCCTGCGTAGTCCCTACAAGATTTGTTACAGTTCACGCAATGTTTGCGCCTGATAGGCAACGGCTCACATCGAAGCCACGAATCACGTTATCAATACCGCGTCAAATAGCGATCCAACTCCCACTGGCTGACATAGAGCCGGTATTCGTTCCACTCCTGGCTTTTGGCTTCGACATAGCGTTCGTAGACATGTTGGCCCATAGCGGCTTGAATGACCTCATCAGCTTGTAATTCTTCAAGCGCTTGCCCCAAATCGCCCGGCAGGGTCTCCAGACCGGCGCGCACGCCATCGACATGGTAGAGATCCTCTTCGGCTGGTGGCGGCGGCGCCATACGCTTTTCAATGCCATCCAATCCAGCGGCCAGCATCACGGCAAAGGCCAGGTAGGGGTTGGCGCTGGGGTCGGGGCAGCGTAATTCGCAACGGGTGCTCTTGTATCGCCCACGGGTTATGCGCGGAATGCGAATCAAGGCGCTGCGGTTGGTGCGCCCCCACGAAATGTAAACTGGCGCTTCATAACCTGGCACTAGCCGTTTATAGCTGTTGACCAGTGGGGCTATGATCGGCGCCAGGGCGCGTGCATGGAGTAACTGTCCGGCAATGAATTGCTGCGCCGTCTCGCTCAGGCCATACTCATTGTCCGGGTCATACATGGCGGTGTCTTGTGTTTTGATCGACCAGAGGCTTTGATGGACATGCATCCCAGAGCCAGCAATGCCGGCAATTGGCTTGGGCATAAAGGTGCAGTGTAGATTATTTTTCTGTGCCACCGCTTTCAGCGTCACACGGAAGGTCATGGCGTTATCAGCCGTGGCGAGCGCTGGCCCATAGCCAAAGTCGATCTCATTCTGCCCCACGGCCACTTCATGGTGCGAGGCTTCGACGCGAATGCCTAATGCCTGCAAGGCATCGACCATTTGCCGGCGTACATTGTTGGCTTGATCGGTGCTGACATCAAAGTAGGCCGCATGGTCATGCGGTTCGAGCGGTAGCAGCGATCCGTCGGCATGACGTTTGAAGAGGAAAAACTCTAGCTCCGGGCCAACTTCGTAGGTGAAACCCATGTCGGCGGCGCGTTGCAACTGCCGCTTCAAGATATTACGCGGGTCGCCGGCAAAGGGGTCGCCGTCGGGCGTGTAGACATCGCAGATCACACGCGCGGTGGACAAGTCCATGTCCCAGGGAACGACAGCAAAGGTGTTGAGATCCGGCGCCAGGTACATATCGCTTTCGGCGATGCGCGCAAAGCCTTCCACCGAACTGCCGTCAAACCAAACGCCATGTTCAATGGCGTCATCCCAGTGGCTGATGGGGATGGTGACATGTTTCGCCACCCCCATAATATCGGAAAATTGGAGGCGGATAAAGCGAATGTCATTGCGCTTGATCAGTTCATCCACCCGTTCAAGTTGCTCTGTGGTGTAGGTGACAGCCATGCTGCTTCTCCTGTTCGTGCTGATAGTTCAGCCGACATTCACAAACTAGTATTGGTCATTGATCATTTGTCACTGGTCATTGGGAACAACGGACCAGTGACAAATGATCAATGACCAACTGTCAAATGTTACAATTTTTGTGCATCTTACCGATGCAGACAGTATATCACGAACAGACCAGACAAAAAAAGAGGTGACAAGCGCGTCTCCGGTACGCTACGCGCTTACCACCCTTTTTTCTCAGAAAGCAGGGACAGCGCCGTCACCTGATATGGAATGTCGCAGTCAGTCCAGAGTCCAGAGTCCGAAGTCCAGAGTCTTGACTACATGACTTTGGACGCTGGACTTCGGACTAAACGCCGTAATACATCACAAATTCATGCGGGTGCGGGCGCAGACGGACCGCATCAAATTCGGCAATGCGCTTGTAGCCGATGTAGGTTTCGATCAACTCTTCGCTAAAGACGCCGCCTTCGGTCAGGTAGTCGTGATCGGCTTCCAAGGCATCCAACACAGCGCTCAACGAACCTTCGACGGTGCGCACCTTCTTCAAGGTTTCGCCTTCAAAGAGATCCATTTCCGAGGGCTTGCCCGGATCGATCTGCTTCTTGATGCCGTCGAGGCCGGCCATCAACATGGCGGAGAAGGCCAGGTAGGGGTTGGCTGCCGGGTCGGGGCAGCGGAACTCGACGCGCTTGGCCTTGGGCGACTGGGACGAAACCGGGATGCGGCAGGCCGCCGAGCGGTTGCGGGCCGAGTAGGCGATGACCACGGGCGCTTCATAGCCCGGCACCAGCCGGCGATAGGAGTTGGTCGTCGGCGCGCAGATCGCCAGCAGCGAGTTGATGTGGGTTAAGATGCCGCCAATGTACCAGATCGCCATCTTGCTCAGGCCGGCATACTCTTCACCAGCGAAGAGCGGCTTGCCATCCTTCCAGAGGCTCTGGTGGACGTGCATACCCGAACCGTTGTCTTCAAAGAGCGGCTTGGGCATAAAAGTCGCCGTCTTGCCATGCTTGGCGGCCACATTCTTGACCACATACTTATAGATCTGCATCCAGTCGGCCATTTGGATCATGGGCGCAAACCGCAGGTCGATTTCAGTCTGGCCGGCGGTCGCCACTTCATGGTGGTGGCGTTCGATCTTCAGACCGGCAGCGATCATCCAGTTGACCATTTCGGAGCGGATATCCTGGAAGGCGTCAAAAGGCGCCACCGGGAAATAGCCGCCCTTGTAGCCGATCTTGTGGCCGGGACCCCAGTTGCCGGTGTTCCAAGCCGCTTCATCGCTGGCGATCTCATATTGACCGGAGTAGCGACCGGTTTCATAGCGGATTTTGTCAAAAATAAAGAATTCAGCTTCTGGCCCACAGAACATAGTGTCGGCAATGCCGGTTGATTTCATGTAAGCTTCAGCCTTGCGGATAACATTGCGCGGGTCGCGGCTGAAGGGTTCATAGCTGCCTGGTTCATAGACATTGGCAACAACACTCAAGGTTGGCGCCTGGCAAACGGGATCGATAAAGGCCGTGGTCGGGTCACAGACCAAGAGCATGTCGCTGCTTTCAATCGACTTGAAGCCGCGGATCGATGAGCCATCAAAGCCCAGACCGCTTTTGAAGAGATCGTCCTCATCGTAATAATCGGTGGGCAAGGAGAAATGTTGCCACTGACCATAAAGATCAGTGAACTTCAGGTCAACAAATTGAATACTGTGCTCTTGCAGGGCTTTGGTTACATCCGCTGGCGTGCTACAATTCAGAGCCATACGATTTTCCTCCGGTTCACGTTGGATTTCTGGGTTTATGAGAATTAGATAATGGTTTGGCACAAAACAATATCTAAGGAAAAGCGATAGATCGGTTTTGTGAAATCGTACACTAGCAATTCCCACTTAGTGTAAAAGAATTATTAACGTAAGACTATCGGCAAGTTGGCTAAAGGTTGAGATTTGAAATTGTGCAAGTTGCACAAGCAATATGTCATTATACCTGTCAAGTGTATAGTCAAATTGACATTTTTCTGTCAAAGTACGCTATAATCGGCTTTAGGCGTCTGATGGATTGGGTAAGTTGCTAGTTCCCTAACCAGAGGCGCGCCAACTACTTATCATCCTGAGGTTTTTATGTCAAAAATTACACTCTACGCCGGTAACCCTGAAGTGGACATCACCACCGGCGCCTGTCCCCATGATTGCCCCGACACCTGTACTTGGCAGGTGGCTGTTGACCGCCTCAGCGGCAAAGCTATCGACATCTGGGGCCACGCTGACCACCCGGTAACGCAGGGGCGGCTCTGTGGCAAGGTTGATCGCTATCTCGAACGCACCTATCACCGCGATCGCTTGCTGACGCCGCTTAAACGGGTCGGTCCCAAGGGCAGTGGCCAATTCCGCCCGGTAGGTTGGGACGAAGCCATCGCCGATATTGCCGCCAACCTAAAGGGGGTGATTGCCCGCTATGGCCCGGAAGCGGTGTTACCCTATTCCTATGCGGGCACGATGGGTTTTCTCCAGGGCGAAGGCGTGGCTTCCCGTTTTTTCAACCGCATGGGAGCCAGCCAACTGGCCCGCACCATCTGCTCCGAAGCCGGTTTTGAAGGCTATTCCTACACCATTGGCGCGTCTGAAGGCATGGAAACCGAATCTTTCGCCCATTCCCGGTTGATCTTGATCTGGGGCAGTAATACGCTGACGAGCAATCTTCACCTCTGGCCCTTTATCCAGGACGCGCGCAAAGCCGGCGCTCGCGTTATCGTCATCGACCCCGCCCGCACGCGCACGGCGCAGGCTGCCGACGAGTGGATCGCTATTCGTCCCGGCACCGACGGCGCCCTGGCGCTGGCGTTGATGCACGAGATTATCAAGACGAATCTGCATGATGTCGATTATATCGAACGCTATACCTTTGGCTTTGCCGACCTTGCCGAACGCGTCGCCGACTGGACGCCGGAGCGAGCAGCGGCAATTACCGGCATTCTCGCTGACCGTATCCGCGACCTCGCCCGCGACTACGCGACTACGCGACCATCTGCCATTCGCATCAACTATGGCCTACAACGGCACACCGGCGGTGGTATGGCCGTGCGCACGATTGCCTGTCTACCGGCGCTGGTTGGCGCCTGGCGCCACTATGGCGGCGGCATTCAACTCAGCACCAGCGGCTTTGCGCGCCACATGACCAAGTTCGGTCTCTATCGGCCCGATCTGCTGGCGGGGCGCCGACCGCGCTCGATCAACATGAATCGCCTGGGCGACGCTTTGAGTTTGGATCGCACCCGTCTGGCTCGTGCCCACCATCACCCTCGCCCGGTTAGCCCTGTGCCAACGCCGGAGGGAGCTGGGCCGTTCGTCAAGGCCATGATTGTCTATAACTGTAACCCGGCCGCCGTTGTGCCGGATCAAGCGTCGGTTCTCGAAGGGCTACGCCGTGAGGATCTCTTCACCGTGGTTCTGGAACATTTCCAGACCGATACTGCCGACTACGCCGACTATGTGCTGCCGGCGACAACGCAGTTGGAACATTGGGATCTACAACGCGCGTATGGTCATACCTACATCGGCCTCAACCGCCCAGCCATTGCGCCGGTAGGGCAAAGTCTACCCAACAGCGAAATCTTCCGTCGCCTGGCCGCCGCAATGGGCTACACTGAACCTTGCTTCCAGGAAGATGACGAAACGATCCTGCGCACCTTTGTCGGCGCGCAAAAGCATCCCAACCTGGCCGGCGTCACCTGGGAAAAGCTCATGCAGGATGGTTATGCCCGGCTCAACCTGCCCAGCCCCCACCGTCTCTTTGCCGAAGGCAACTTCCCCACCCCCAGTGGCAAATGCGAATTTTACAGCGAACGCATGGCGCGCGACGGCTACGACCCATTGCCCACCTATACGCCGCCGGCGTGGCAAGATGAGGAGACAGGAAGACAGGAAGACAAGAAGACCAGAAGACAGGGAGAGAAGGAGGTGTTGCGAAATGGTACACGCAACACGCAACACGCAGCACCTAGCACGCTGGTCTGCATCTCGCCCCCGGCCCACTCCTTCCTCAACAGTTCCTTTGCCAACCTGGAGCGTTTTCAGGGGCGGGAGAAGGAGCCGTTTTTGTGGGTGCATCCGGTCGATGCGGCGGAGCGGGGGATTGAAGAGGGCGCGAGGGTAGCGGTTTGGAATGAGTATGGTCAGGTGCGGTTGACGGCGCAGGTGACGGAAAACATTGTGCCGGGGACGGTGCTGGCGCCGGGGGTCTGGTGGAATAAGTTTAGCGGCGATGGGCGCAACATCAACCAGATCACCCCACCGGGGGAGACGGATATGGGCGGCGGCGCGATTTTTTATGACGCAGTGGTCTGGGTGGAGCCGGTAGCAAATGGTGAGTATACAGAAGCGGCTTTGGTGCTGCCCACGGTTGCTGAGATGGCGATGGCGTAAGCGCCAGCGGTAAAACACTTGTCAGGTTGTCAAAACCTGACAAGTGTCGCTAACGAAAACTCAAGCCGGAAGGTCGAGCCATTCTTCGATCCATTCACGCACTACAGTGCTAACAAAGCCTTGAGGTAACTACGCAGCCCGCTCCTAGCCGCACCCGTGGGGGTGCGGCTAGGAGCGGGCTGCGTGTTATCAATGCAGAAAGTTTGTAAAAGGCGCGTTTTTGTTCTACCATCATTCACGCTTGTGTACATCTCTGGTTTGCGCTACAATAGTAGTAATACGGTTATCCCGTTAGCCAAAGGTAAGTCATAAACGCTTTTGCAAGTCGATGAAACAACGGTTTCACTTTTTATGGATAATCAAGCAGGCAATGGTGAGGACGCCGCATAGTGAGTTTGGGCAACAAATATCAAGCACTATATCTCTATCTACGCCAACAGCATGAGGATACTGTCACCCTCACCTTTGCTGCCATTGAGGCTATGGTCGGCGCGCCACTGCCGCCGTCGGCGCGCACCCAGCGCGCCTGGTGGAGCAACCGCAGCCGTGGCGCTGTGCAGGCCGTCTCCTGGATGAATGCCGGCTACCATGTCCAGACCATCGATATGGCCAATGAACAAGTAACCTTTTACAAGCCGGGGCGTGTCTACCAGATTCGCCGCGAAGGCGACACGATCCTCTGGGATGGTGAACTGGTCAAGGCGTTGCGTCATCATTTGGGCCTTTCGCAAGCCGAACTGGCTGACAAGTTGGGGATGCGGCAGCAGACCATCAGCGACTGGGAGACCAACGCCTATACCCCGCGCCGCTCCACCTCTAAATACCTCAGCCTGATCGCCGAAAAGGCCGGTTTTACTTACGGCGAGGCGCAGTAATCTTTTTTCCCAGCCCCTTTCCCATTCACTCCATCCTTGAAAAGACACAAAGTGACACGGTGAAAATGGGTCACGCTGTCTTGCGCTATAAATAATTGTTGTGGCTGTTGCTCTTCCCATTGCTTTTCCCACTACTCTTCCCATTATGTGCTGTCAATCCTGGTTATCATCTGCTGTTGCGCATCGGGAACACACCGCCATCCCTAGCGGCAGACCGGCAGGATGCTGGCGTTCCTGGTACGTAACAGCAATCATCATTTTGCAACATTTTTGATTTGACATTATACACGTCCAATTGTACCATTAGAAACACAAGCGTGTAAAATGTAATCCATGTTAAAAATCATTATCAGTAGATCGCAATGGTCGCAGAGACGACTTAGGACTTAGGACTTAGGACTTAGGACTGCGGACTACTGATTATTCATCAGGAGACGCCGTTATGAGTCGCTACGAATTGCCGCAACTAATCAAACGCTGGGAACAAAGCGCCATCAGCTCCGAGCAGGCCATTGGTCAACTGCTATTGCATGTACAGGATTTGCTGACACGCGTGAAAAGCCTGGAGCAACAACTACAACGGCGTGGCGCTACTGCCGATCCGGCTGCCGATCAGTCAACCGCAACAAGCTAACCGCGCAATATGCTCACGAGCAGCACAGGAAGGAACCCATTACTCGTGTACAAAGGGTGCCTGCCTGGCGCTTGTTGGTATATTTCACCAGTTGCGACAGGTCACTAGTACACAACGGCACAAATAAACCAATCGAAAATCAGTGGGACAGTAACTCAGTAGGACAGTCAGTCAGTCACTGTCTTACTGAACTACTGTCTTACTTCCGCCGCTTTGTACTAGTGAAGATGCGTGGGAATCACACCAGTCGCTGCGCCCTGCCGAAAGGCAATGGCGTCGTCGATCATGGCGAAGATGTCGCAACGAGGCCGGTAGCCAAAGCCCTGCCGGCCTTTATTCATATCAAATTCGTAGAAGGTCGGCACATGGTCGGCCAGGTTGACATCAACATAGTCCACCCCTAGTTTGGCTGCCAGGTAGGGAATAGTTTCTGCCCAGGTATAAGGCGTGGGCGCAGCCAGTTGAAAAACCTGTCCAATGGCGCCGGCTTTTCCCAGCCCATCGGTAAAGCCCTGGACAATGTCGCGCACATCGGCAATATGTTTTTTGTAGGAACGGCCATGTTCATCGCGGGCAATAAGTAAACAGCGTTGCGCCGCCGCATCATCAGCGGGACGCAGCGCCTGTAACTGTTTATAGACTTTGGCTGCCGCCGGTGTGGTTAACTTTTCGTAGCTTTTCAGCCAGTGCGATAGGTAGAATTGCGGAAAATCCAAAATCTCATCGCCTGCCACAGCCAGGGCAAAGCGGAAGACCGTCACCGGCAGCCCAAAGTTGCGGTGATAGCCGAGCGCCAGTTCCTCACCCAGATATTTGGTCAGCGCATATTGACTGCCTGGGGCGATCTTCATGGTATCTTCGCAAATCGGTTCGGTCATGCCGCCAGGGACATACTTGTCATAAATGGCGTCGGTGCTGGCGTAGAAGAACTGTTGCAGCGGCTTGGGCTGTTGCCGCGCCGCTTCCAACATGTTAAAGGTGCCGCGCACATTGATCTCAAAGTATTGTTCGTTGGTAAAGGGGCCGCCCCCCTGAAAGGCCGCCGCCAGGTGACAGACGGCGTCCACCCCGTCCATTGCTGCATCGACATCCGCCCGGTTGGTGATCGTCCCTTCGACCAGCTCGACCGGCAAGTCGGCCAGCTTTTCCGAACGGCGGTCATTGGCCCACACTAAGCCGCGCACACGATGGCCGGCGTCCAACAGTGCTTTGGCAAGATTGGCGCCAATGCGCCCGGAAATGCCCGTAATTAAGATGTGCATAGAGAGTTCCTTCTAGAATGATAAATTAAGCAAGGATGCCGAGGGTGATAATAGATGGGCTGGCTTGGGTCAATGACGCGCCATCCCAATTGCCCTGTTGTCAAACCATGCGAAAGCTGCGCCAGGGCCGTATAGAAACCGGTAGAGGGGTCTTCGCCCTGATAATCGTTCTCCTCAAAATCATATTGCATTGCAGCATGAAACTCACCCAAGTAATCCGCTTCAATTGAAAATTTGTAACTACCAAGCCCGCTCTTAGCCGGTCCGTGACCAGCGATGGGGGCGCCGGTCACGGACCGGCTAAGAGCTTAGTAGTTACGAAAATTTTTGCATAAGCGATGCCGCGTTGGTTAATCAGCAGAGGGAAGTTGGCTGCGGGTTGGATTATAGCAAAGGCAATGGCAAAAGAAAAACCGTTGACCTGTAGCCGTCGTCCAAGGCTTGGCGTAATGTAGTTATCATTAGAAAGCATGATCACGCCAAGCTTCTTCCGTGATTTCGGGTTGCACCTCCAGCCCGCGTGCGCCAGCCACCAGCCGCCCTGTTACCACCTGCGCGTCATGTTGGAAGACAAGCAAGGTATTGCGTTCGGCAGCATCTTGGGCAATGCGCCGTTTGGTTTCAATGCTGGTCTGGGGAAAGATGTCAAAGGCCGGCACCCAGGCGAGGCGATTCATGTGCGCGGCCCAGCTACAGGCGTCGCCCAGGAAGAGCAGACTTTCGCCGCCATCCTCAACCCAGACCATCTGCAAGGCGGCGGTATGGCCCGGCGCCATATCGGTGCGCACGCCAGTCGCGATCCGTAACGGGCCATCAACCACCTCTAGCATCCCCCGGTCGATCAGCGGTTGCCAGTTATGAGCATGAAAAGTGGCGCGCGTACGTTCGTTGGGAAAGCTGGCTTCGGCCAGATCGAGCCGTTGGGCCAGGTAGCGCGCCCGTGGAAAGGTGGGGATGACATGACCGGGGCTGTGATCCGGCGTATCCCAACGGGTGGCGCCGCCGGCATGGTCGGCATGAAGATGGGTCAGCACCACAAGGGCAATATCCTCTGGTGCATAGCCGACCTGGCGAAGACCCTTCACCAACCGATCAGTACGACCAGTGTAGCCAAAGCGCTCGCGCTCTTTAGGCGACAATTTGTCGCCATTACCCGTATCGACTAAAATCAAGCCGGCGTCGGACTCAATGAGTAGACAACGAGTTTTGCTGGGAATCAGATTATTCTCATCCGGCGGGATCACCCGTTGCCAGAGAGACCGGGGGACGACGCCAAAGAAGCCGCCGCCATCGACCGGTTGCGTGCCATCGTCGATGAGATGACAAGTGATCGCGCCGATTGTTCTTGTATAGGTCATTGGTGCAAATACTACTTTCTTGGTGGGTAACTACTAAGCCTGCGCGTAGCCGCACCTACCCGGACCCCCTGGGCGCGGCTACGCGCGATGGCTTGCTGGAACAAAAAGCGTAGAATCTACGTTCTTTTACGTACTTGGAAAGGGGAACTATGGATCTATATTCTTTACAAACCGTATCAACGTCCAAAGTTGCGCCGAAAATTGTGTCCAAAGTTGGATACTGGCATCAACATTTGGATAAGCTGCCGCTGCTGGTTGTTCTCTGCGCTTCCTCGTGGTTAAGCATCGGCATCTGGGGGATGCGGGTCTATTACACCGACGGTAACCATACCTACCGCTTTCTGATCTGGAATCTCTTTCTGGCCTGGCTGCCGCTGATCAGCGCCCTGTTGCTTTGGGTGTTGCACCAATATGCGCCCCGCTTTAAAGTGTTGCAGTGGCCACTCTTACTGGGCTGGTTCCTCTTCTTTCCCAATGCGCCCTATCTGGTCACCGACTTTTTGCACCTGAGCGAACGACAGCAGGTGCCGCTCTGGTATGATCTGATGCTCATCTTTTCCTTTGCCTGGAATGGCTTGATCCTGGCTATTGTCGCGCTCTGGATTGTCCAGGATGTGCTGACGACACAATACAACCGGGTAGTCAGTCTGCTGGTTGTCTGCATCACTCTGGTCATGAGCGGTTTCGGCATCTATCTGGGGCGCTTTTTGCGCTGGAACAGTTGGGATGTTCTTGCGAATCCCCACTTGCTGGCCGCCGACATTCTGCCCCGTTTGACCGACCCGTTTGCTTATCCGCGTACATTGGTCGTGACCTTACTTTTTTCCAGCTTTTTGACGATTGCCTACCTCACCGTGCGACTGTTGGGGCAGGTACGCTGGCAACGGGTATCGTAATAAACTCACTTGCCCCAGATCGTCTGCGCAGTTTGCACCACCAATGCCAATTTACGCCATTGATCATCTTCGGTAATCTCGTTGCCATGCACCGTGCTGGAGAAGCCGCACTGTGGGCTGAGGCAGAGGTTATCCAACGGCATATAGCGGGCGGCGTCCTCAACCCGTTGAATGAGATCGCGCTGGTTTTCCAGTTGGCCCACCTTGCTGGTGACTAGCCCCAGTACAACTGTCTTGTTCGGTGGCACAAAGCGCAAGGGGGCGAAGTCACCGGAGCGTTCGTCATCATATTCCAGGAAGTAGCCATCCACTTGTAGGTCGTTAAACAGCACTTCGGCCACCGGCTCATAGCTCCCTTCGGCAAACCAGGTGCTGCGGAAGTTGCCGCGACAGAGATGGATGCAGACGGTCAAGTCAGCCGGGCGGTCAGCAATGACGGCGTTGATCAGCGCGGCGTAGGTGCGGGGCAATTCGTTGGGGTCGTCACCCCGTTCCACAGCGCCGGCGCGCATTTTGGGATCGCAGAGATAGGCCAAGTTGGTGTCATCCAATTGGAGATAGCGACAACCGGCGGCGTAGAGGGCGCCGATCTCATCCCGGTAGCATTGGGCCAAATCAGCAAAAAATTGCTCCATGTCGGGATAGGCGGTAATATCAATGGCCGCCCGTCCCCCGCGAAAATGAACCATCGTCGGCGAGGGGATGCAGACTTTCGGTGTCTGACTCACCTGTGCGTTGAGGTAATTGAAATCAGCGACCTGGATGTTACGCACATGACGCAGTTTGCCGGTTACGCTTAACTTAGGTGGCGTAAAACCCACTTTGGTCTGGGCGTCGGAACTAGCGGCAATAGCCCCGCTGACCGTGACCCCTTCCACTTGCTCCAGAAAGTCGAGATGAAAAAAGGCGCGCCGAAATTCGCCGTCGGTGATGCTACGCAGACCGAGCGCTTCCTGCTTTTTCACGGCAATGGCAATTTGTTCATCCTCAAGCTGGCGCAATTCGGCTTTGCTCATGATGCCATCATAAAATTGGGCGCGGGCGGCGAGGAGCGCCGCTGGACGGAGTAAACTGCCGACGTGGTCGGCGCGGAAGGGTGGGTTTATTTTGGACATAACTTTTTTCCTATTCAAACTTTTCAAACGGTAGACCAACATAATTTTCCGCCAACGTTGTACTACCAGCCACCGAACTGGTCAAATAGTCCAGTTCCGCCAGTTGCAGACGATGGCCGATCGGGTCATCAAAGTTGTACATCAGCATGGTGAACCACCAGGAAAAGCGAATGGCCTACCAGACCCGCCGCAGACAAGCGTCCGAATAGCGATCCAGTAGGTCGGTGCGTTGTTCGCCATCGTAGGCCGAGAGCGCCCGCCAAAGATAGTACACATCGGAAACGGCCAGGTTTAAGCCTTTGGCCCCGGTTGGTGGCACGATATGGGCGGCGTCACCGGCCAGGAAGAGGCGGCCAAAGCGCATCGGTTCGGCTACAAAGCTGCGCAGCGGGGTGATGCTCATCTCCAGGCGGGGGCCGGTAACAAGTGTTTCGGCGGTTTCCAATAATGCTCACTTGTGTTCGCATAAGCCCCCCAGGTAAATTTCTAAATTGTGGGTACACTGGTACAATTGGACGCATAAGAAGCTACCAACCTATTGTCAATCAAAGAAGCGCCTATGTCAATTACACGCTTTGCCTCCGTCGATTCCCGGACCATCCACCACCGGCTCGATGGGCAATTCACCAATGCTCTGCTCACCGGCATCCCGCTCGTTTTTATCAATTCCCTTGGCAGTGATCTGCGCATTTGGGATGGCGTCATTTCCTACTTTGCGGAAGATTTTCCCATCGTTCGTTACGATAAACGGGGGCATGGCCTCTCCGACTGCCCGCCGGGGCCGTATACCTTGCGCGACCACACCCAGGATCTGGCCGGTTTGCTGGCCGTGCTAGAAGTCCCGTCCGCCATTTTGATCGGCGTCTCAGTTGGCGGTATGATCGCGCTCGATTTTGCCCACCAATACCCGGAGCGGGTTCATGCCCTGGTGCTGTGTGACACCGGCGCCCGGATCGGCACAGCCGATGCCTGGACGGAACGCAGTACGCTTGTGCGGCAAGAGGGATTAGCCGCAATTGCGCCGCTGATTCTGGGCCGTTGGTTTTCCCAGTCGTTTTCAACCGTTGCTCCAGCCACCTACTGCGGCTATTCTAATATGTTGACCCGCACCCCGGCAGAAGGCTATGCCGCAACCTGTGAAGCCTTGCGCGACGCCGATCTACGGGAAGTTGTGAAAAGCATTCATGTTCCGGCGTTGGTGCTCTGCGGCGAGGAAGACATGGCGACGCCGCCGGCCTTGGGCCGGGAGTTGGCGGTGGCCCTGCCGAATGCCCGCTTTCAGTTGATCTACCAGGCCGGCCATCTGCCTTCTATTGAACAGCCACGGGCTGTGGCCGCTGCGATGAAACAGTTCTTTAAGGAGCTACACTATGTCTGATGAGCAGTTTGCACGCGGAATGCAGATCCGCCGTTCCGTATTGGGGAACGCCCATGTCGATCGGGCCGAGGCGAACAAAACCGATTTCGATGCCGATTTCCAACGTATGATCGTCGAGTTTGCCTGGGGGACCGTCTGGGCTGGTGACGAGATCGACCGCACCACCCGCCACTTGATTACAATTGCCATTCTAGCGGCGCTGGGTAAAGAACAGGAATTGACGATGCACTTGCGCGCCACGCAAAATACTGGTGTCACGCCTACCCAATTGAAGGCGGCGTTGCACCAAGTCGCCGTCTATGCCGGCATTCCGGCGGCGAATACGGCCTTTGCTCTTGCCAAGAAGGTGCTGGCCGAGTTGGCGGAGCAGGCGGAGGGAGAAGACAGAAGACAAGAAGACAGAGGATAGAGGGTAGAGGAGGATGTATGAGAACCGAACGGGAAGGGACGCTGGATTGGGCGGTGCAGCCGCCTTATCTTCATGCGGCCTATGGATCGACGGTGAAACGGGCGCCGCAGCAGCCATTAGTGCCATTGGCGCATACGTTGGCGGAGTTGACCGGGCCGGTCTATGGGCATGAGAGCATTCGCCCGCTGGACAATGATCTGACACGCAATGCGGTGGTTAATGGCGAAGCAATTGGCGAGCGGATCATTGTCACAGGGCGAGTCTTGGACGAGCGAGGCAACCCGGTGCATAATGCGTTGCTGGAAATCTGGCAGGCCAACGCATGCGGGCGCTATATCCACAAGGCCGATCAACATGAGGCGCCGCTTGATCCCAACTTTATCGGCGCCGGGCGGGTGTTGACCGATCAGAACGGCGAGTATCGCTTTACCACGATCAAGCCGGGCGCCTACCCCTGGAAAAACCATGAAAATGCTTGGCGACCAGCGCACATTCACTTTTCGGTCTTTGGCGCCAATTTTCTCCAACGGCTGGTGACGCAGATGTATTTTCCCGGCGACCCGCTGCTGGCGCTCGACCCGATCCTCAATGGCATCTTTGATGAGAAGGGACGCCAGCGGTTGATTTCGCTCTACGATCATAGTGTCACCCAGCCGCTGTGGGCGCTCGGCTATCGCTTTGATATTGTGTTGGCTGGTAGTTTTCAGACGCCGTTTGAAGCATGACAGGGTGGCAAGGTGACAGGATGACAAATGAATTGTTAATCCAGACAGGGAGCCAGACGGTTGGACCGTTTTTTCATAATGGGTTGATCTTTGGCGGGGAGAATGTGTTGGTCAATGCGAAGACACAAGGGGCGCGCATTTTGATCGAGGGGACAGTCTATGATGGCGATGGGGCGCCGGTGCCGGATGCGCTGGTGGAGATCTGGCAGCCCGATGCACAAGGGATTTTTAACCATCCTGCCGATCCTAGACGGGCGCAGGCCGATCCCAATTTCCGCAGTTTTGGGCGGGCGGATACGGTGCGCAATGGACAGTTTTCGTTTAAAACCGTCAAGCCGGGGGCGCTTGTGGGGGCGCACGGGCAAGCGCTGGCGCCTTTTATCAATGTCCGACTTTTTTCACGCGGGTTGTTGATTCATGCGGTGACGCATCTCTATTTTGCCGATGAAGCAGCCAATCACGAGGATCCGGTGTTGCGCACCACTGACCCGGCGCGCCGTCCTACCCTGATCGCCCAACGGGAAGCGTTTGGCGATCTGCCCTGCTACCGTTTTGATATTCGGTTGCAGGGGGTAGGAGAAACGGTCTTTTTTAATCCGTAGCGGCCACGGCAACGATAGGATAGACATACCGTATGAATTGGCAATATACGCTCACCATTGTCGCATTGCTGGGGACTGGGTTGATTGCTGCTGGGTTGGCTTTCTATGCCTGGCGACGTAACCCTGTGGGATGGGGGTTGGCCTATGTCGGCATGATGGGCATTGTCGCCTGGTGGGCGCTGGGCTATAGCCTGGAAGTGGCCAGCGCTACCTTGGCCGACAAAGTGCTGTGGAACCAGGTGCAGGGGGTCATCAGCAACCTGATCGGGGTTAGTTGGCTGCTCTTTGCCCTGCTCTATACCCACCACGAACGCTGGGTGACCCGGCGCACGGTGCTGCTGCTCTTGCTGGTTCCCCTCTTCTGCAATGTAGCCCTGGTGAGCAATAACCTCCATCACGGTTATGTCATCAGCGAGCATCTGGAAGTGGTCGGCCCCTTTACCCTGGCGCGCCGGGAGCCAGGCCCAATCTTCTTTCTCATCCTGTTCTATAGCTATGGCTTGATTGCGCTTGGTCTGGCGCTCATTGTCCAGGCGGCTGTCCGCTGGTCGCAGCCCTTCCGGGGCCAGGCGTTGACTTTACTCGGCGCGGCGACCGTTCCGATCTTCGCCAACATCCTCAGCAACTTACAACTGCCGGGGCTGCCGCCAATTGATTTTGCCACCTTTGCCTTTGGCATCACCGGCATGATCATGGCATGGGGCTTATTCCGGTATAGCATGTTGACGTTGACGCCGGTGGCGCGCGATGCGGTGTTGGAAAATATGCGCGACAGCATGATTGTGGTCGATAACCAACAGCGCATCGTCGATGTCAACCCGGCGGCGGCGCAGATGGTTAACAAGGCGCGCCACGAATTGGTCGGGCAACCGATCCAAACGCTCTTGCCGCGCTGGATGACGTGGTATGAGGGGCAACCGTCTTCTCTCCCGTCAGGGGCGACCCAAACCGACCGCGCAGAAGAACAGATCCAGGAAGAAATCGTGTTGGTCGCAGATGACCAGGAGCAACAGTTTGACCTGCGTATCTCGCCGTTACACAACGGCCAACAGCGCTTGATGGGCCGGTTGGTGGTGCTGCGCAACATCACCGAGCGGGTTATCGCCGAACGTGCCCTGCGTGACGCCGAAGCGCGGGCACGCGCCATCATTGAGGCCACGCCGATTCCGATTGTGATCACGCGCGTCACCGATGGGTTGATCCTCTATGTCAATCAACATGTCGCCACGATCAGCGGTTGGCAGCCCCAAGAGTTGGTTGGCCAACACTCACCCGATTTTTATTATGATCCTTCCGAACGTGACCAGGTGATGGTGGAATTAGCGCAGAAAGGCCATGTGGGGCAGCGCGAGGTGCGTCTGCGCCGGCGCGATGGTTCGCCGATCTGGGTAGCGCTCTCGCTGCAACCGATGCGTTTTGACGGCCACCAGGCGCTCTATGCGGGTATTCTTGACATCTCGCAAAGCAAACAGACCCAAGCCGAATTACAGCAAGCCAAAGAAGCCGCCGAAGCGGCCAATCAGGCCAAGAGCGCCTTTCTCGCCAACATGAGCCACGAGTTGCGCACCCCCCTGAACGCTATCATCGGCTTTACCCGCATTGTACGCCGCAAAGCCGCGCCCCCCGATGGGCCGCCGGCGCTGCCCGACAAACAAGTGGAGAATCTGGACAAAGTGCTGGTCAGCGCCGAACATCTGCTGGGCTTGATCAACACCATCCTCGACATTGCCAAGATCGAAGCCGGTCGGGTGGAGGTGCAACCCACAACGGTCAATGTGACCAGCCTGATCACCCTTTGCACTGCCACCACCCAACCGCTGCTCAAGCCGGGTGTGACCCTGGTCAGCGCCCTTGCCGACGACTTGCCCACCCTTTATTCTGATGGGGACAAGATCAAACAGATCCTGCTTAACCTGCTCAGTAACGCCGCCAAGTTTACGCACCAAGGGCAGATTGTCGTGCGCGCCAGCCTTGCCGATGACAAGGTGACCAGTGACAAGGTGACTTCGCGTCCGGGAGGCGCCCGCTCCGTCAACGAATCAGCCGCTCACCCTGTCACCCTGTCGCCCTGTCATCTTGTTATCGCCGTCACCGACACCGGCATCGGCATCAGTGCGGAAGCCATGAGCCGCCTTTTTGGTGAATTCCAACAGGCGGATAACAGCACCACGCGCCAGTATGGCGGGACAGGGCTGGGGCTGGCGATCAGCCGAAAGCTGGCGCGCTTGCTGGGCGGCGATCTCACGGCGACCAGCAAGCCGAGCGTTGGGTCCACCTTTACCCTTACACTGCCGTTGCGCTATACCGAACGATAATGGCAATATCGAATGGCGAAGGATTGAAGCTCTGCTTCTGGCCGTGGGTTGCGAGTTGGTTGAGGGTCGCAGTCTGCCTTTCTTTACCAGAGCGCATCATCGCGGTGACGCACCCGCTCTCCTCCCTTACCGCGCAATGCTGAACGCCTCGACCGCGTTAAAGCGATTCACTCAGACAAACCCTCTACTTTGCGTTCCCTACAGTTGACAAGCTTGGAAAATCCTTAATTTGTTACGAATGCCCTTAGCTCTATGCCAATGGGTTATAACCATACCCATTGTCAATGCACCATGTCAATGCACCATGTCAATGCACCATGTCAATGCACCATCGCCTGGCGGGCCAGGGTGCGACCGCGGTCGGTGAGGAGGAGTTGGCCGCTCTGACGGCGCACCATTCCCTTGCGCTCGGCGTAGCGGATCACCTTTTCGGCGTGATCGGGCAGCCAGCGCAGATGCTCGACAAGATGGTCGGCGCGGCTTTCGCGTTCGGCTTCCGGTTTGCCCTCGTGTTGGAGCAGGTGGATCGTTAACATGGATTGGGCAAAGTCCCAGCGTTGGCGATAGCGGCGCAGAGCAACGGCAATAATGCCCCGTTCCGGCGCCGCCAGAAAGATGAGCAGGAAGACCAGACCCGTCACCGTCGCCATGGAGCCGGCAATGTTGGCGTCGAGCGCACGCGCCATCCAATAGCCACCGATGGCACTAATGACGCCAATGCCGGCGCTCAACCATAACATGCGCTTGAGGTCATTGGTGAGCAGATAGGCCGCTGCCGCCGGTGTCACCATGAGCGCCACCACCAGGATCGAGCCAACGGCATCAAACGCGCCCACCGCCGTGATCGAAACGCTCGCCATCAAGCCATAGTGGATCAACGCCGGCGAAAAGCCCAGCGCCGCCGCCAGCCCGGCATCAAAGGTGGCAAGTTTGAGTTCCTTGAAAAAGAGCAAGATCATGGTCAGATTGATGAGCAAGATCATCCCCATCACCACCAGCGCACGGGGCAGCTCCAGACCGAAGAACACCAGCCGGTCAAAGGGGGCGAAGGCCAGTTCACCCAGCAACACCGCATCGACATCCAGATGGACGCCACGGGCAAAGCGGGAAATGAGAATGACGGCCACGCTAAAGAGTGCGGGAAAAACCAATGCAATGGCAGCGTCATGTTTGACCAATCGCGTCCGATTGAGCAACTCGACCAGACTCACCGTAATGACCCCCATCGCCGCCGCACCGGCAATCAGCAACGGTGATTCGAGCGACTGCACCAGGAAGAACATAATGACGATGCCCAGCAAGACGGTGTGACTAATAGCGTCGCTCATCATCGCCATCTGGCGCAGCACCAGAAAAACGCCAGGCAGGGCGCAGGCTACCGCCACTACGGCGGCAATCAGTTGAATTTCGATCTGTAACGTGGTCATCGCAGTCCCCCCCGCTGTTGCCCGGCCAGTTGCTGGGCGCGTTGCACTCCTGTCGGCGTCAGCGACCATTGTTGATTTGACGCTTGTTGGACAAAGCCCTCCGCCGCCAATGCCTTGAGACTCTCCAGAACGCTTTCCGGCGTTGCGCCCATGACCTGGAGAGCGGCAGCAGTGTGGGGGTGGGTCGGCTCGGCATGTTGGGACGCTAGCAAATAGAGATTGCTCAAGACCTGCTCGGTCTGCAAACGGCGTCGGTTCCGTTGTTGAGCCAGCCAGCGCCACACCACCCCACGATTCGGCGCCAGCAACAGCGAGACGATCACAATCGCGCTGACACAGAGGACAATGACCGGCCCGGTAGACAAGCCGGCGCCGGTGCTGCTGATCAGCGCCCCGCCCACGCCGCCCAATGCGCCAAAGAACGCCGCCAGCGCCACCATAACCCCCAGCCGGTTCGTCCATTGGCGCGCTGCTGCCGCCGGCGCCACCACCATCGCGCTCATCAAGACAACGCCCACGGCCTGTAAGCCGATCACAATCGCCAGCACCAGCAGGACGGTGATGAGGATCTCCAGCAGCGTCATTGGGTAGCCCAGGCTGGCGCCAAAGTCGCGATCAAAGGTGAGCAACTTGATCTCTTTCCAGAAGAGCAACATGAGCAGCAACGCCAGCCCGCCAAAGAGGCTCATCACCAGCACATCCTGCACCAACAAGGTGGCGGCCTGACCAAAGAGAAATTTGTTCAGCCCGGCCTGGCGCGCATCGGGGTTGCGTTGCAGAAAGGTGAGCAACAGCAGCCCAAAGCCAAAAAAGACCGACAAAATAATGCCCAGCGCACTGTCTTCTTTAATGCGGGTGTAGCGATTGATGCCGATCATCACCAGCGTGCTGACCAACCCGGCCACCGCCGCGCCCAACAACAGCACAATCGGCGCTTTGGAGCCGGTAAACATAAAGGCCAGCACCACCCCCGGCAGTGCGGCATGGGACATGGCATCGCCCAGCAAACTCTGGCGGCGCAACATGGCAAATGACCCCAGCGCCCCGCCGACAATGCCTAGTACGCCAACACCCAGCGCCACGGTGCGCAACGTATAGTCAAAGAAGAGATTATAAAAGAGTGTCGATAAATCCATGACAGCGCCCCTTTTACTGCGGCCCTACGGCAACCACCGCTTCATTCAACAGTTGCACCGGCGCCGGCGCAATGAGCGGCCCCGTCCCCACCGCGGAAGTGCCATTGCGACTGAGAAAGGCGACGCGCCCGCCATAGGTCAAGCGCAGATTCTCCTCAGTGAAGACTTCCGCCACCGGTCCACAGGCAATGCGCCGGACATTGAGCAGCGTCACCCAATCAAAATACTCCGGCACCGTTTGCAGATCATGGTGGACGACCATGACCGTGCGGCCAGCGGCGCGCAACTCTTTGAGCAGATCGACAATCGCCCGCTCGGTGGTAGCGTCAACGCCCTGGAAGGGTTCATCCATAAAGTAGACCTGCGCATCTTGCACCAGGGCGCGTGCCAGAAAGGTGCGTTGTTGCTGACCACCTGAAAGTTGACTAATCTGCCGGTTCGCATAAGCGGCCATGCCCACCTTATCGAGCGCGGCCAGCGCCTGCTCCCGCTCCTGGCGACCGGGGCGCTTGAACCAGCCCAATGCGCCGTAACGCCCCATCATCACCACATCCAGCACACTGGTGGGGAAATCCCAATCCACGCTGCCACGCTGGGGGACATAACCCACCAGTCGCCGCTGTTCGCTATACGGTTGGCCGTAGATCAACACCTGGCCCGCCGCGGCCGGCGCCAACCCCAAAATGGCCTTGATCAACGTTGTCTTGCCGGCGCCATTTGGCCCAACAATCGCCATCAACGTTCCCGCCGGCGCCATCACATCTACATCCCACAACACCGGCTTCTCTTCGTATGCCACGGTTAAATCGGTCACTTCGACCGCGAGTTGCTTTGCCATTGTATGAACCTTTGTTTCATTGCGCTTATTAGAGGGTATTAGATGATATTGGGTATTAGATATTGGATAGTCGGTATTCAATGATAGGGTCAGTCAGGAAAGCCCAATATCGAATACCCAATATCTAATACCCAATATCTAATACCCAATATCTAATACCCAATATCTAATACCCAATATCTAATACCCAATCACCTATTCACCCAACAACGCCCCGACAATCGTATCAATATTATGGCGTACCATGCCGACATAAGTTCCCTCTGGTGTGCCGGGGCTGCCCATGGCGTCGGAGAAGAGTTCGCCGCCAATGCCCACCGCAAAGCCACGCGCCTGAACGGCGGCTTGCAGCGCTTCAATGTTGCGCACCGGCACTGATGATTCCACAAAGAGCGCCTTGATCTGCTTCTCCGTAATAAAGTCGGCTAACGCCTGGACATCCGCCGTGCCGGCTTCGGAAGCGGTGCTGATGCCCTGCAGGCCGCGCACCTCAAAGCCATAGGCGCGACCAAAGTAGTGGAAGGCGTCATGGGCGGTGATGACAATGCGCTGTTCGGCGGGTAGACGCGCCGCCTGCTCTTTGACATAGGCGTCGAGTTGGGTCAACTCTTCCAGGTAAGCGGCGGCGTTGGCCTGGTAGGTAGCGGCGTTGGCAGCGTCAACTTCAACCAACGTATCGCGCACCGTTTCCACGGCCTTCATCCAAAAGGTGACATCAAACCAAACATGGGGGTCATACTCATCGGCATAATCGGCCCAGGGTAGGAGCTGCTGCTCATCAATGCCCTGGCTGACCGGGACGACCGTCTTGCGTTCACCGATCTGTTCCAGAATTTCGACCATTTGCGCTTCCAGGAACAGACCATTGTAAAAGATCACATCGGCGTTTTGCAGCAATTCCATGTCGCCTTCGCTGGCGACATAGAGATGGGGGTCGATGCCGGCGCCCATCAAGCCGTTGACGGCCACCTGATCACCACCGACCACTTGGGTAATGTCGGTGATCATGCTGGTTGTCGTCACAATTTGTAGGCCATCACTGGCTGCCTCTGCCGCCGGTTCGCTGCCGCCACAACCGGTGAGTAGCAGCAAGAGCAACACCAAGAGAATTAATTTGGCTCGCATACTTTTAGCTATCCTCCTCTCACATAATAAACATTTACAAAAAGCATAGTTTTTATCTATAATCATAATTTTAGCCATAGCTAAAAATAGTTTATTCCACTTTTGACTTCTTGTCAAGTAGGAAAATTCTCATATGGTAAGCTTGGGAACGCCGCCATCTCTGGCGGCAGGCCGGCAGGATGCCGCCAGAGATGGCGGCGTTCCCAAGCGTAGGAACTTCAGCCGATTCCCAACAAAATAGGGAAAGAGGCAACAGACCTGTTACAATATCAGCGCGATCATCAAGCGTGACAAAGAAATCGCTAGACAATTAGTATCAGTAGTCCGCAGTCCTAAGTCCAGAGTCCTAAGTCAGGCTCGATAGCGTTGCGGTCTACTGAGTATCGATTAGTATCGATTCGCCTTTGTCTGTCCCCTTTATTCGCTGGCGCCGCTGGCGTCAAAGCGGTACACGCAACACGAATCGTTCGACTGAGCGCTCACGCCGAAGTCACGTAACCTGAATTATTCACCTATGCGTAGAATCCTAATCACCCTTCTTATTCTGGCTGTTCTTGGTGGCGGCGGCTGGTTTGGCTATCAGCGCTATCAACAGATAGAGGCCGAGCAAGCGGCGCTCCCCACCTATGAAACAATTGCCGTCCAGCGTGGCTCCATTGCCAGCACCGTGAGCGCCACTGGCAACATTGAACCGGAGGCGCAGGTGTCGCTTTCGTTCCGTAGCGCCGGGCGGATTGACAAAGTGCTGATCCGCCCCGGCCAAACGGTGGAGGCAGGGCAGGTATTGGCCGAGTTGGAGACCACCGAGCTAACCCTGGCGCTGGCCCAGGCCAAGATCAGCCAGGAGATCAGCGAAGCCCAGCTTGCCAAGTTAGAAACGCCACCCAGCGCTGAGGATATTGCCGCTGCCCAGGCCGCGGTGGTGGTTGCCCAGACGAATGTTGCCAGCGCTGAAGCCACCCTAGCCAGTGCGCAAGCCAGTTATCGGCAACTACTGGCCGGTCCTTCAGAGGCGCAACAGACGGTCAACCTGGCCCAGGTGCGCCAAGCGGAAGCCAATCTCAAACAGGCGCAGCAAGCCTATAACGAAGTCAAAAATCAGCCCAATATTGGCATGTTGCCCCAATCGGCCCAGTTGGAGCAGGCGACGGTGGCGCTCGAAGTGGCGCGCGCCCAGGCTGCCCTGACCGAAGAGGGGCCGGATCAGGCGCAGGTGGCCGGGGCGCTCAATCAGATTGCCCAGGCCCAGTCCGGTCTACGCCAGGCGCAGAGCAGCGTGATCACCGCGCAGAACAATCTGAAGACATTGCTGGAAGGGCCAAACGCAGAAGACTTGCGCATTGCGCAGGCGCAAGTGCGGCAGGCCGAGTTGAATGCGCTGCAGGCGCAGTATTCGCTGACCAATGGACAACTGGTGGCGCCCTTTCGCGGCGTGGTCAGCCAGGTCAACATTCGGCAGGGGGAACTGAGCGGCGGTCAACTGGCAGCTGTCGTTTTGACCGATGTGGAGCAGTTTCACATGACCGTGCTGGTCGATGAGATCGATGTGCGCCAGGTCGCCGTCGGTCAAGTCGCGCGTTTGAGCGTTGATGCGTTGCCTGATCGCGACCTCACCGGGCGCGTCACCGAAATTTCCCCGGTCGCCAACGATGTGGCTGGGGTGATCGCTTATGAAGTGACTGTTGTTCCTGATGCCAGCGACGCCCCGCTACGCGCCGGCATGAGCGCCACCGCGATCATAACCACGGCGCAGGTGGACAATGTCGTCTTGTTGCCCAACCGCTACATCCAACTGGATCGGGAGACCGACCAAGCCTTTGTCTACCGCCTGGTCAACGGCACGCCGGCGCTACAAGAAGTGGAGCTAGGGCTGCGCAACGAACGGGAAAGCCAAATCCTCGCCGGCCTGACCGATGGCGATAGCGTGGCGCTGATCACGGCGAGTAGTGGAGAGCGGTTACGGGGCGCGCTCTTTGGCGGGAATTAGAGATAGAGAGATAGAGAGATTAAGAGGTTGGCTGCCTGATTCCAATCTCTCTATCTCCCAATCTCCCATTGGATAACCAGTACTTATGATCAACCAACCAACCAGCCAACCAGTGATTGCCGTCCAAGGCGTGACCAAAGTCTATACCATGGGCGACATTGAGGTGCGGGCGCTGCGCGGCATCAATGTCGAAATCTGGCCGGGTGAGATGGTCGCCATTATGGGACCGAGCGGCAGCGGCAAGTCCACCTTGATGAATGTGCTGGGGTGTCTCGATGTGCCTACAGAAGGAAGCTATCAGCTTGATGGCGTCGACGTCAGTGAATTGAGCGATAGCCAGTTGGCAGAGATTCGTTGCCGCAAGATTGGCTTTGTCTTCCAGAGTTTTAACCTGTTGCCCCGCACCTCGGCGCGGGCGAATGTGGAGTTGCCCTTGATCTACGCCGGTATTGGCAGTCGCCAGCGGCGCAAACGGGCCGAAGCGATGTTGCAACTGGTCGGCCTGGGGGAACGAATGGATCACAAGCCGAATGAGCTATCGGGCGGCCAGCAGCAGCGCGTCGCCATTGCCCGCGCCCTCACCAACCAGCCGGCCATGATCCTGGCCGACGAACCAACCGGCAACCTCGACAGCAAGACCAGCATCGAGATCTTACAGCTTTTTCAACAACTCAACCGCGAGCAGGGCATCACCATCATCTTTGTCACCCACGAACCGGACATCGCCGCCTATTGCAAACGAGTGATCTATGTGCGCGATGGGGTGGTAGAGCGGGATGAAAAGCGCGAACCACAGATCGCTGGTGCGCCTAGCGAAGAGAAACCATGATGCTACCACCCAGTTTTCAGGCCGGCTGGGCCGCCATTGACCAAACTAGCGATCCCGCTTCCTATATCCGGTTCATGGACAACTATCGCCGGTGCAAAAGCGACAGCGACCCGGAACAGTATAAGCCGATTTTTGACCTGCTGGCTGTGCAGCAGGGCGAAACGATCTTAGAGGTGGGCTGTGGCACAGGCGGCGCCGTGCGCGCCTTGGCGCCACTAGTGGAACCGGGGGGGCGCGTTATCGGCATTGATGCCAGCGCTACCATGATTGCCGAGGCGGAAAAGCGGTCTGTCGGGCTAACCTCGCCCATTGAATACCGGGTAGCTGATGCCCAAGCCTTGCCCTTTCCCGACAATAGCTTTGACGGCTGTTACGCCGACGGCGTCTTTGAGATTCTGCCTGATCCACAACGGGCGCTGGCGGAAATGGTGCGGGTGTTACGCCCCGGCGGTCGTCTGGTCATCCCCGGCCCCGATGCTGATGGCTCGGTGATCGACGCGGCTGACCGGGATGTCACCCGCCGTTTTATCCACTTTATGAGCGATTATGAGTCGAACGGGTGGATTGGGCGGCAATTGCCTGGCTATGCGCTAGACTTAGGGCTAGATGAGATCAATGTTGTTCCGTTGACCGGCATCGTCACTGACTTTGCCTTCGCCTATAACCTCTGGTTTCGCGATTCGCTGGCGCACGCCCAGGCCGCCGGAGTGCTATCGGCGGCGGAAGTGACCGCCTGGGTGGCCGACCAGGCAGCGCGCCAGCGGGCCGGGCGCTGTTTTTTGACCTGGGCAGTCTTTGTCCTTTATGCCCGCAAACCCACAACGGATGTAACAATCACGTAACTATTCAGCCCGCTCGTAGCCAGTCCGTGACTGGCTACGAGCTGAGCAATTACACAATCACTTAAACCCCAAGCCCCGTTCTTTCATACTCACAAAGCGGTTGCGCCCAATGATGAGATGATCCAATACATCAATATCGAGCAGTGCGCCGGCCTCTACAATCATTTCGGTGACGCGTACATCTTCGGGGCTGGGGGTAGGATCGCCACTGGGGTGGTTGTGGGTGACGACAATGGCGGCGCTGTTGGTGCGGATCGGTTCCCGGAAGACTTCGCTAATGCGTACGACAGCGCTGTTGAGGCTGCCGGTGTAGACGGTATGCACCCGGATGATAAAATTTTTGGTGTCGAGTAATACCACGCGGAGTTGCTCTTGCTCCAACAAGCTCATCTCCAGCATCAACAAATTGGCGACATCGAGCGGGCTGCGCACCTGGAGTCGCTCCTGTGGCGCAGCCGCCATCAGTCGCCGACCCAATTCGAGCGACGCCTTGATCTGGGTTGCTTTGGCGTCACCAATGCCATGCGTGCGACAAAGCTCCTCAAAGTTGGCCTGGGCCAGCCCAGGTAGACCGCCAAATTCGCTTAACAGCCGCTCGGACATGCGAATGACATTCTCGCCCCGGTTGCCGACGCGCAGGATGATCGCCAGCAACTCTGCCGTACTTAGGGCGCTGGGGCCGGCGTAGAGCATCCGCTCGCGCGGGCGCAAATCGTCGGGCAGATCGCGGATCATCAGGAGATATTCGGGCGATTGGGTTCGCTCCATTTTAAAAATCCTTGTTGGTTGGTTAGTTAGTTAGTTAGCTGGTTGGATAGTTGGTTGGTTGTGAACAAACTATCCAACCAACTTAACCAACTAACTGCCACGATGCCGATACGCTTCCGCCACATCGACCAGAAAGGTGCGGCTGGCTTGCCAGTTAAACTCCGGGGCGACAGCGTCCAACTTGCCGGCAATGGCGGCGGCTAACCGATGGAGGACGCCAGGGGTTATTTGGCCTTGGTCGTGGCGGGCGAGCGCGTCGCGAATCAGATCATAGTCGCTGGCCGAGAGGCGACGGAGGGCGGGGAAGCGCTGTTGCCAGGCCGCTTGTTGCTCCGGCGTTGGTGTGACAAAGAGCGCGCGTCGGCGGTTCTCCCCCAGGTTACTGTCCCCCAAGTTGTCGAGTGAGAGACCAGCGCGCTCTTTGACGACAAGGGTGCCGGCGGCAAAGTCGCCCAGTCGGCGCGCCTGTGGGTTGAAGAACATAACCGTCAAGCCCAGGCCATAGCCAATGGGCAAAAAGTCCACCATGCGCACCAGATTGCGAATGACCACATCGAGAAAACCGGCGGGGTTGCCGTTGACGCGCACCACGCGCAACTTGGCCCAGCGTTTACCCGGGGTCTGTCCATTCCAGGCTAACTCAAAGAGGACAAAGTAGCCCCAGATCAAGATAAAGTTGAGCAGCGTGTAGATCGCCAAAAGCAGGCCGCCGACCCAGGTGACATCGGTTTCTGCGCCAATGATGGTTGCCGCCGCCTGATCGGCGTTGGTCCACTCCATTAGCGCCGCCAGGACAATATTCAGGAAGATGATCGCCAGAACTAAAAGTATGCTGTCGATCAAACCGCTAAGGAAACGGCTGCCAATCCCTGCAATTTCGTAGCCAAAGCTTACGTTTTCCGGCGTATCAATGGTATACTCTTCCTGTAACCAATTTTCACTCATGGTGCAATTCCTGAAATCATGGTACAACTTATGCAATGTCTATGAATGTCGATACATTTCTGGCCGAACGGCGACCAGCCTGGCAACAGTTGGAGAGCCTGCTGACGCAAACCAAAACCGATATCCGCCGCCTTTCCCCCCAAGAGTTGGCTGATCTGGGGCGGCTCTATCGCGCCGCCACTTCTGATCTCGCCCTAGCGCAACGCGACTTTCCCAACCAACGGGTGACGCACTATTTGAATGGCCTGGTCAGTCGCGCCCATGCCCAGATCTACCAGGAGGAGCCGTTGCGACGCCAGGCGCTCATCCAATTCTATCGCCGCGACTTTCCGTTATTATACCGCGCCTTCCTGCCATATACGAGCCTGTGTTTTGGTGTATTTCTCATCGGCGCAATGATTGCCTTTTTTATCACCTGGCGTAATCCTGATGCCATCTATGTTTTTGCCGGCGCCGGGATCGAGCCGCTGGTGGAACAGGTCGAACAGGGGAAGATGTGGACGGAGATCGCCCCCACCGAACGTTCGGCGGCATCGAGTTTTATTCTGACCAACAACATTCGTGTCATGTTCCTGACCTTTGCCGGTGGCATTACCGCTGGGTTGTTGACCTTTTGGGTAATCCTGAACAACGGGCTAAACATTGGCGGCATCTTCGGTCTCTTACAGGCACATGGCATGAGCGGTAACCTGGCCGAATTTGTCATGGCGCACGGCTTTATTGAGTTGAGCGTCATCTTTCTGGCTGGTGGTTGTGGACTCTATATGGGTGACGCCTTGATCCGCCCCGGTCTGCTCACCCGGCGGACGGCGCTAATCCAGCGTAGCCGGCAGAGCGTCCAACTCATTCTGGGGTGTGTGCCGCTGCTCATCTTGGCCGGGGTGATCGAAGGCTTTATCAGTCCCAGCGCTCTACCCTGGCCGGTCAAGTTGGCCGTTGGTCTGCTGACCGGCGTTCTTTTGCACTATTACTGGTTATCTGTTGGTAATGATGACCGTAGGAAAGACTTTAGTCTTAGGGCTACGCCGAAAGACTAAAGTCTTTCCTACGGTAGGGACGCCAAGACTAAAGTCTTTACTACGGTAGGAAGTCGAGCTACGATGAAAACGCGCTTCTACGAACGCACCGCCTATAAACTATCCGAACAGCCGGTCCCCAACTGTTTTCTCAAATTAGATGACCACTTTGATTACCGGCTAGGCGTCATCCAGTCGAGCAACCCACACCCTAGTGTGATCATTGCCGAGAGCGTCTGTGCGCGCATCGCCGATGTCGAGATGTACGCCTTTTTGATTGAAGATGCGCGCAAACGGCATGGGCTGGAACAGGGCAGCGATGTCAAGGCGGCGATCCTTACCCGTTCCTTCTTTATCGGCTACTTGGGTGCAACCCGCGCCTTGTTAGAGAGTGCTGCTGTCGGGTTGTCCATTCTCTATGAATTGCCGATCCAGACCCAGGAGCGCAGTTTTGGCAATGGCGTCTTCTGGCATCAACTGGTAACAGCCGCCCCCAATGTCCATCGGCGCTACCATGCCATGCGCCTGACCTTTAACGAAATCTTGCGTTGGTGCAATGAAATCCCCTATCGGGTGCCGCCGCTCTACATCTCCCATGAACAATTTGGCCCCTATTCTAGCCGGGAAATGCACTTGCGCATGTTGGATGAAGCCCAGGTTGATCTGACGAAGATCCCCGCCGAACCGCTGCGCTTCAATTGGCTCGACCCGCTCCACCTCCACGACCGCTGGAAGACCACCCTGTTGAGCCTCTGCGACAAAATCTGCCAGGACATTGAACAGCGTACATAGTGCAGAGTCCGCAGTCCTAAGTCCAGAGTCCAGAGTCCTTAGTCCTAAGTCCAGAGTTCGCAGTCCAGAGTCTGTAGTCTAGCATTCTAGTAAACGCCTTGCTTTGGGAAATCTCAAAACCGCACCCCTTTTGACTCAGGACTCTGGACTACGGACTCTGGACTGCCAACTCTGGACTGCGGACTACAACAAATTTGACAGCCATTACGCTTACCCCTAAAATTTATTCATGACTAAAACTTCTACGGCTGACAGCAAAAAAATTTTGACCTCCGCTCACGAAGATTATTTGAAGGCGATCTATCTCTTGATGGCTGAGGGGCAGAAGGTGAATAACTCGGCGCTCGCCAATGAGTTGGATGTGTCGCCGGCTTCGACGACCAATATGGTGAAAAAACTGGCCGAGTTGGAACTGGTCGAGTATGAACCGTACCAGAGCATCACCTTGACCGAGGCTGGACGTCAGGTGGCGTTAGAAGTCTTGCGCCATCATCGGCTGCTGGAACTCTATTTGCACCAGAAGCTCAACCTGCCCTGGGATCAGATCCACGCCGAAGCCGATCGGTTGGAACATGTAATCAGTGAAGCGCTGGAAGACGCCATCGCTGCCGCCCTGGGCAACCCGACGATTGACCCCCACGGCGACCCGATCCCCAGCAAGGATGGCCATGTGGAGACCATTGTCGGCGTCCCACTGAGTGCGGCAGAACTGGATCAACCCTACCGCCTGGTGCGTGTCCTTCTCCAAGATGCCGACCGGCTCAACTACTTAGGGTCGATGGGGCTTTATCCCAACGCCACCGTCACCCTGCTCAAACGCGCCCCCTTTGCCGGCCCCCTGCTCATTGATGTCAACGGCGATCACCATGCCCTGGCCCATGATATGGCCGAATTGTTGTTAGTCACGTCGGTGTAGAAACCTTTTGACTTCAATACAATTGCTGATTTTAAGAAGAGATTGAGAGATAGAGAGATTAGGAGATTTAGCCTGATGTTACGAAAGAATCTCTATTAATCTCTCTATCTCTCAATCTCCTTCCCATGACTGAAGCGAGTACCCACCATGTATGATTTTCTTGTCGTCGGCAAAGGCTTGATGGGCGCAGCGGCGACGCGCTATCTGAGTCAGGCTTCACACAATGTGGCGGTGATTGGCCCCGATGAACCGGCCAACCATGAAACCCACACCGGCATCTATGGCGCCCACTATGATCAGGCGCGCATTATCAGCCAGATCATCAAGCGGGAAGCGATCTGGGCCACCTTTTCCCACACCACCTTGAGCCAAATGCCGGTGTTGGAAGCGGCGCTGGGCGAGCCGATCTACAAAGCGGTTGGCTGTCTTTCGGTCACACCGGAGCGACCCTCGGCGGAACTGCTGGCGCAGGCCGATGCTCATGCCGCGCTTTATGGCGCGGCCTACGAACTGTTGGATCAACCAGCGCAGCAGATGGCCCTGCCCTTTCTACGCTTTCCAGCCCATTGCAGCATCCTCTGGGAAAAAGCGCCCGCCGGGTATCTGAATCCGCGTAAATTGCTGGCCGGCGAGTTAGCCGCCGCCCAACAGAATGGGGCGACCCTGATTCGCGAAATTGCCGCCACGGTGACGGACAAAGGCGATCATGTCGAGGTGCGCACACAGGAAGGGGGCGTCTATGAAGCCCAACGGGTGTTGATCGCCACCGGCGCCTTTACCAACTGCTTTGACCTTTTCCCTCGTCCACTGGCCTTGCGGCTGAAGATCGAATATGTGGTCATGGGCGAAGTGCCATCCAGCGAAGTGGAACGGCTGCGTGATCTGCCTACCCTCAGCTACCAGATCGAATCCGAACACCTCGCCGATCTCTACATGTTCCCGCCGGTGCAATACCCGAACGGCAAATATTATGTGAAGATGGGCGCTAACACCACTGCCGACCGCTATGTCGAGACGCTGGACGAGATCAACGCCTGGTATCGCACCGGCAACAGTGACGCGATGCTGGCAACCATGCGCGACACCGTCTGCGACATCTTGCCCGGTCTACAAGCGGTACACTGGCACACCAACCGCTGTGTCATCACCCGCACGGTTCATGCCAAGCCCTATATCGACATTGTTACCCCTGATCGTATCTATGCCGCTATCGGTGGCAACGGCACTTCGGCTCAGGCTGCCGACGGTATCGGCAAAGTGGCCGCCGCGCTGGCGATTCACAACGAATGGCGCAGCGACCTCGACGCCAATGAGTTTCGCTTGGTTTATGCCGATGACCATGTCGATTGGCGGAACCGGGAGTTAGTTCGTGGTAATATGAAGTGTTGAAGGCATTTCAATCGCAAAGCTTACGTTCCAATCACAATCCCGCCATCAATGCGTAGAACCACCCCATTGACAAAGCTGGCTTCCTCGCTGGCTAACCAGAGGTAGGCATTCGCCACATCCTGGGCCTGACCGGCGCGACGGAGTGGCGTCTTGTCTACCATCATCTGGTAGACCTTTTCCGGCATTTTGGCCGTCATGGGTGTTTCGATAAAACCGGGAGCGACGGCATTGACCCGAATCCCCTTTGGCCCCAGCTCACGCGCCCAAACTTTGGTCATGCCGACGACAGCGGCTTTGGTGGCGGCGTAGTTGGTCTGGCCGAAGTTGCCATCAAGACCGACAATGCTGGCGGCGTTGAGGATGACACCCCCCTTGCCCTGCTCCAACATCTGGTTGGCCGCAGCCCGGCCACAGTTGAAGACGCCCTTCAAATTGATGTCGATGACAAAGTCGAACTCTTCATCGGTCATCTTTTTGAGTTGGGCATCGCGGGTGACGCCGGCGTTGTTGACCAAAATATCGACATGACCGAACTGGGCCACCGCTTCTTGCACCATCTGGGCGACACTGGTGGCATCGACGACATTGACGGGCAAAAAGATCGCCGCCGGCAGGCCGTTACCCAACACATTGTTGATCGTGGTGGCGACTTCCAGACCAAGCGCTTCATTCACATCACAAATAACAACTTTTGCGCCTTCGCGGGCAAAGGTGAGCGCCGTGGTTGCGCCGATGCCGCGTGCGCCCCCGGTGACAATGGCAACTTTCTCTTGAAGGCGACCGTGGGGGGAGCGTGTCAACACCGGCGCGTTGACGCTCTCCAATGATTCAATCATCATTAGACGTTCCTTCTCTATTTCTGGTAACTGGTTCTGGTAACTGGGCTAATTTTACACTGAATCTTTCCGTACTATACCAAAGCAAGGTTACGAACCAGTTACTTGGGGCGTGGATCGTGATTCGTGCTACATGCTGCGTGATTTTTACCAATACACCAGGGCAAACTATGAATCACGTTTCACGAATCACGTTTCACGTTGGCAGCTAAAGCACGGGTCAGAACGCCCCACTCTTCAAGGGTCAGGGTTTCGGCGCGCCGGGTAGGATCGATGCCCAGGTTGGTGAGGGTGGCGGTTAGCTCGGCTTTAGGCAGGTGAAGACCGCCGCTCAGGGTGTTGCCCAACTGTTTGCGCTTTTGACTAAACCCGGCGCGCACGACCCGGAAGAACGCAACAGGGTTGACATCGGCAACGGCGGGTTCGGGCCGCACCGCCAGGTGTAAAACGGCGCTATCAACTTTGGGCGGCGGATAGAAGGCGCCGGCTGGGACACGATGGACCAGGGTCGGCTCGGCATAAAATTGCACGCTCACGGCCAACAGCGACAGATCCCCCGGCTGGGCGCAGATCCGCTCGGCCACCTCTTTTTGCACCAGGACGACAATCTGTGTAGGTCGGCAATCTCTTTCCAACAGGTGACGCAAGACGGCGTTGGTAATGTAATAAGGCAAATTCGCGACAACCTTATACGCTGTCGCCTCCTCGTTGGGCGCCGCGCGGACTAACGCCCCCGGTTCCAACGTCAAAATATCGCCATGCACAATCTGAACATGCGGTTGATCGGCAAAATGGGTGCGTAGGAGTTCGATCAACCGATCATCCAACTCAACTGCCACCACCCGCCCTGCCTGCGCCGCCAGGTATTGGGTCAACGAGCCTAAACCCGGCCCAATCTCCAGCACTGTATCCGTCGCCGTCAATGCCGCCGCGTCCGCAATGCGCACCAGATGGGTCGCCTCCATCAAAAAATTCTGCGCCAACGACTGCTTTGGATTCACCGCATAACGCCGCAACAACTCTTTTGTCTCAATCATCCTCCTCAACCTAAACCCTCCCCCAGTCTCCCAGTCTACCTGTCACCCTGTCTACCTGTCACCCTGTTTACCTGTTTACCTGTTTACCTGTCTCCCTGTCTCCCTGTCTCCCTATCTCCTTTGCCGCCGCCATCCATCTATGCTATGATACCCCCTATGATTCGGGCGATTACGTTTGACTTTTGGGATACCTTAGCCATTGACGATTCGGACGAACCCAAGCGGGCGGCGTTGGGGTTGCCGAGTAAGCCATTGGCGCGCAAACAGCTCTTTGCCAAGCGCATTGGCGCCCTCTATCCCCATATTTGCGCCGAACAAGCGATGGCCGCCTACGATGTCGCCAACCAGCGTTTTCGCGAAGAGTGGCACAACAACCACAACACCCCTGGCGTCACCACCCGTATTTACTACGCTTATGAACACCTGGGCCTCTCGCCCAAACCGGGCCAATATGCCAGCCTCGTGCGCGAAATCGATGAGTTGGTACGCGAGATCGAGACGATGGAAGTGCGCATCCCCCCCGATTTTGTCCCTGGTCTTCATTATACATTGGAATTGCTGGCGCGCGAATATAAGCTGGGCATCATTTCCGATACGATCCACACTCATGGGCGTGGGTTGCGTCATCTGCTGGATCGCCAGGGCATTCTGCCCTACTTCAGCTATCTGGTCTTCTCCGATGAAATTCGCGCCTCCAAGCCGGCAACTGCGGTCTTTCGCCAGGCGGCCATGGGGCTGGACGTGGTGCCGACCGAGATTGTCCATATCGGCGACCGAGAGAGCAATGATGTCGCGGGGCCGTTGTCGATTGGCATGAAAGCGATTCTCTTTACCGGGATTGTTGATCGGGGCAGTCAACACACCCGCGCCCATGCCGTCTGTCGGCAGTTGAACGATCTACCGCGCCTTGTTGGGCGGTTGGATTGAGTGGCAAGTAGCAGCTAGGAGGTCGCATGTATGATCTGGATGAGGTCGTTGATGCGTTAGCCACCCAATTCATGGCGGCGTTTCCGGTCGAGACGCCGACGCAACGCACCATTGGTCGTGAAGCTGAGTATCCAGTGGTCAAGGCGACGGGGGAAGCGGCGGATGCCCGGCGTCTGTTGGAACAAGTGCGCGCCACCCAAGGGCTAACGGCCCATTATGACAGCGGTAACGAGCGGCTGATTGTCGGCGTCGATGGGAAGGATTACAAATATGCGCTGGAGGTGGGCGTTGGTACGATTGAGGTGAACACCCGTCCCTGTCAGACCCTTTTTGAAGTGCAAGCCATTATGGTCGAAGCGGTCTTGCCAATTGTGCGGCTGGCGGCACGCGTAGATTGGCGGGTGCTGGGCTATGGCATCCAGCCGGTTACGCCGCCGACGCTGACAATCATGGCGCCCAAACAGCGCTACCAGAGTCTCTACCGGGCGATGGGGGCCGAGTGGCTTTGGTACACCGTCACCGCCAGCGACCAATGCCATGTGGCGATTGGGCGATCTGAACTGGTCAAGCTACTCAATTTCGGCAACCTGATGGCGCCGGTGTTGATTGCCCTTTGTGGCAATTCCCCCATTCACAGCGGACGGTTGAGCCGCTTTTGCAGCAGCCGCGAAGGGCGCAATGTCAACATCCACGCCACCGAACATCGCCACGGGATGCCGGCGCGACCTTATACTAGCATCGTCGATTATGTCCGTACTGTCTCCCAATCCACCTACCTCATCGCCCGCGCCGGCGGTGAGGTGATCCCGGTCAGCCGCCCCTTCACCGACTATCTGCGCGAGCATGGCCCTGATTTCGCCGCCTTTTTGTTCCACGAACATTACATCTGGAACAGCGCCCGCTTGCGCACATCCTACGGCACGATTGAAATTCGTCCGGCCTGTCAACAACCGTGGCCGGAACAGATGGCCGCCATGACTTTGAGTGTCGGCCTGATCGAGGCGGCTGACGCCATTGACGCTTACGTGCAAAGTACGCTGGGCGACGATTACTGGTCGATCATGCGCACCTATCACCAGCAGGCGATCCGCTTTGGGCTGGCCGCACCCCAGCCAGCCCCCCGCTTTCTCGAAACCATTGTTGAACTGGCGACGGTTGGTCTCCAACTGCGTGGGCATGGGGAAGCCAGCCTGATGATGCCGCTCGCTAATCGCCTCTACCGTCGGCTCAATCCGGCACAGCGCAATCGTCGCATCTTTGATTTTGATGGCATAGCGGGACTGTTGAGTCAGGCGTCGATCTATCCGGGGATGATCTAAGGCTGAGTCGGATCGTTGCTTGACGTTAAGATGGCAACGAAATGTGAAAAGCAGGATTTTAAGGGATAAAGATGCGCATGACGCCGCGCAAGATTTCTAAATCATAGACAATTTCGGCCAAACGCTCTGCGCAGCGTTTGCGGTAGACTGGATCAGGTATCACACGTTTTGTCGAAGATGGCTTCTGCCTGCCCCTCACAGTTCTGGTCGGCAAGAATGATCTGCATCAGGCTACCTCATCGCTGCGGTGGCTGCGTTCGAGGAGTTCGTTAAACCTGATGCGTTCAGGCGTCAGTTCTCGGACGATCGGCCGTTCACGTATTGTAATTTGTTTCATCTGTATCCCGCGCCGATAACGGTAAGAGAGCGATTTCATTGTCGTTGATTATAGCACAAAGCAATAAAATCGCTGACAGAACAAATCGTGCTGATTCAATGTCGCCGCCGCACCGCCGCCTCCTGCGCCACGGTCGTCGCCAGGTAATCGGCCACTTCACCGGGCGCAAAACGATCGGGAGAGAAGGTGCTGACATCGATCTGTGTCCGCCCATCGGCCACAAACTCGGCCAGGAGCAGACCGGCCACCGGGTTATAGGCAAAGCCGCCCGAATGGAACGCACAACCCAGATACAGCCCCGGCAATTGCGCCACCGGCCCCAGCAGCGGCTCACCATCGAGGGCAAAGGCGATCAGGCCAACCTTTTCCGTCTCCCAGTGGGTTTGGCCCAGCCGTGGCAGTAACGGCGTCAAGTCGGCGGCCAGTTTCGTTGGCACCGTCGCCGGCACGGTGAGCGCCGACATGTGGAAATCAGCCGATGGTGTACGGAATTCTTCGCGCCAGGCGGTTTCGCCACCGGCCAACACGCGATGGCCGCGGGCAGGACGCAAGTAGCCATTATACGGGTTGGCGTTGATCGCCGGCAGGTGGATCAGCGCCTGCGGATCAGCCGACAGCGGCGCAGTGACATAGCGCTGGTGGACAAAGGCTTTGAAGGGCGCCGGCCAGCCCAGTTGCGCCAACAACTGGTTTGTCCAGGTGTGAACCGTGCAAACCACCGCATCGCCTTCGATGGTTTCCGCCGCCGTTGTGACGCCGGTCACGCGCCCGTTGCGCTGGATGAAGCCAGTCACTTGTTCCCCTTCACGAATCTCCACCCCTAGCTCACGACACCGTTGCGCCAGCGCCGGAATGTACTCCTCCGGTTCACTATAGCCGCCCAACGGGTCAAAGAGGCCAATGTCGCTTGCGGCTGGGGTGAGTTCCGGCCAGCGGTGGCGGATTTCGGTCGCGTCGAGGATTTCATAGGGTGCGCCCAAGCGGTCATAGAGCGGCAGCAGGCGCAACCGTTCCGGCCAGGAAGGCGGGTCAAAAAGATTGAGACAACCCACATCGCCAAAACGATAGCCGGGCAAATCTTCTGACAATTCACGATAAAGCGCCAGACTGCGCTTGCGCGCCAGCACACCGGTCTCGCTCCAAAGCAAACCGGTGATAATGCCGCCGGCGCGACTGCTCGACCCGTCGCCCACTGGCCCTTTTTCCAGCAGAATCGTTTTGCCCACGCCCTTGCGCGCCAGGTGATAGGCCGTACTCAACCCGATGACGCCGCCGCCGATAATGATTGTGGTTGTGGAAGACATGAGTGACTCCTAAATTAAGTGCTTAGGTTTGGGTGCTTAGGGATTGGGTGATTGACCCCCACGGTTGTCAGAGTAAGTGTAACATTCAATCTACGCTCTATCAAGTAGATTTTATGACGCGCCGAACGGTTGCCGGCCAATCGATGACGGTTTCCTCTGGACGTGGTCCGTAGCATGCTTTTCCTCAATGGTAGCAGCAGCCTTGACACTTATTCCGTAGCAAGCTTGTTCTATGGTAAAATAGGCTTGATCGCGTGCGTCAAACGTTTCTCGCAGCAAGAGGAAGGGACTTTTGCAACAACAGCCATTCTATTTAGGCATCCGCCATCATGGCCCCGGTTCCGCCTATAGCGTCGTGCAGGCGTTAACGGCAATTCAGCCTGATCTCATCCTGATTGAAGGGCCACCCGAAGCGGAGACGGTGGTCGCCCTTGCCAGCGAGGCGGCAATGGAGCCGCCAGTCGCCTTGCTGATCTATGCCGAAGATGACTTGGCCGACGCCGCCTTTTACCCCTTTGCCCTCTTTTCACCGGAGTGGCAGGCATTAATGGTTGGTTTGCGTCAGGGGGTTCCGGTGCGTTTTATGGATCTGCCGCAGAGCCACCATTGCGCCCTGATGCGCCAGGCCAAAGCGGAGTTGGCGGCGTCAGCAGCCGCCGCAGAGCAAGCCAAGGCCCCCCCACCTTTACCCGCCTATCTCCAAGAACGCACTTGGCCTGCCGACCCGTTGACTCTATTGGCGCAGGCCGGCGGGTTTGACGATGGCGAACGGTGGTGGGAACGGCTAGTCGAGCAGCGGACGGAAGGGCTGGCCGTCTTCACCGGCATTGCCGAAGCAATGACCGCCCTCCGCACCACCCTGGAAGCCGAGCAGCCTCTGCCCTATCGCGAAGCCTTGCGCGAGGCGTGGATGCGGCAAACCCTCCGTCGTGCCCAGCGCGAGGGTTTTCAACGTATCGCTGTCATCTGTGGTGCGTGGCATGTGCCGGCCCTCCAAGGCGAACACGATGCCCAAGCCGACACCGCCCTATTGAAGAACTTACCCCACTGCCCCGTCGTCGCCACCTGGACGCCCTGGAGCTACGGGCGACTAGCGATGGCAAGCGGCTATCGCGCTGGCATCACAGCGCCAGGGTGGTATCACTTCTTGTGGGAGAGCCAGCGCCGACCGGGAGATCGGGCGAGCTTTGTCACCGCTGGGTGGCTGGCGCAAGTGGCCCATCTGTTACGCGCTGAAGGTCACGAAGTCGCCACCGCCAATGTTATCGAAGCGGTGCGTTTGGGGGAAACGCTGACTGCGTTGCGGGATAAACCGCTGCCCGGTCTGGAAGAGTTGAATGAAGCGGCGCTCACCACCCTCTGCTTTGGCGACTCGACGCTGCTCCGATTGATTGAAACCAGGTTGGTGGTCAGTGAACGGTTGGGTGCGGTCCCTGACACCACGCCAATGACGCCCCTGCAAGCTGATCTGGCGCGCTTGCAAAGAACGTTGCGGCTCAAAGCCGAGGCGGCGGAACGGTCGCTGGAACTGGATTTGCGCAAGCCCACCGATTTAGCGCGGTCAAAGCTGTTGCGGCGGTTGCTCTTGCTCGATTTGCCCTGGGGTCATTTGACCAGCAGCAGCGGCAAAGGCACCTTTAAGGAAGCGTGGCGGCTCCAGTGGCAACCGGAATTTGCCGTGCGGTTGATCGAAGCCAGCATCTGGGGTAACACGGTGGAGGTAGCCGTCACCAGTTATCTCCACCATCAACTGCAAAGTGAGAGCAACCTGGCCCGCATTACAGCGGTGATCGACAGCGCCTTGCTGGCTGATCTACCGGCGGCGGTAGACTTTGCCGTGCAGCGGTTACAGACCGAAGCCGCGCTCGCCAACGATGTCACTGCGCTGATGGACGCGCTGCCGCCGCTGGCGCGGGTAGTGCGCTATGGCAATGTCCGGGCGACCGACACCGGCGTGCTGACCCATATTTTGAACGGCTTTGTCACCCGCGTTGTGATTGGCTTGCCGGGCGCCTGTTATTCGCTGGATGATGCTGCCGCGCAGGCCATGCTCACCCGGATTGAGGCTTGTCATGATGCGTTGATGCTGATTCAGAATGTTGAGTACCTGGCCGAGTGGTGGCTAGTTATTGAAAAGTTAGCCGCACAGGAGGGTTTGCACGGTCTCATCGCCGGCAAATGTTGCCGTCTGCTGTTGACTGCCGAGAAGGTCGATAGCGCTGAGGCCGCCACCCGCTTTAGCTATGCGCTCTCGGTGGCAAATCAACCGGAAGACGCCACCGCCTGGCTCACCGGCATGTTGCGCGGCAGTGGGTTGCTCTTGATTCACGATGCGCGCATCTGGCAGGTGGTGGATGAGTGGCTGACGGGCTTGCATGACGAAACCTTTATCCGGTTGCTGCCGCTGGTGCGTCGCGCCTTTGCCGATTTTGCGCCAGGAGAACGGCGGATGATGGGTGAAAAGGTGAAGCATGGGATGCAACCTACACAGCAGACAAATGGTCAGCAGGACGAGGCGTTTGATCATGCGGCAGGGATGGCAGCGTTGCCGGTCGTGATGCAGCTTTTGGGAATTAAGCAGGCACCATGAAACATATCACCGCGAATCATAGGATTTGCGAATTTTTCTGCGGCTGATTCGCAAATCCTATGATTCGCGGTGATATTGAGTAGGCAGGTGAAAATCATGAGCAACCAAAACGACATAACCGAACAACAACGCCAACGCCGCTGGCGTCTTGTTCTGGGCAGTGGGGCGGCGGACGGTCTCAATCTGCGCCTCAACAGCCAGGATGCGCGGCTGGATGAAGCGCTTGGCGCGCTCTACGATCAAGGGCAGGGGCAAAGCGAAGGGGACGCACCGCCGGATCGCCGGGCCGGCTTGGGTGGCTCGGCCCCGCGCGTGGCCCGCTGGTTAGGTGACATTCGCGAATACTTCCCCAGTTCTGTGGTGCGCGTGCTGCAACAGGACGCCATTGAGCGGCTGAACCTCAAACATCTCTTGTTGGAGCCGGAGATTTTGCAAACCGTGGAGGCGGATGTTCACCTGGTCGCGACCTTGATGTCGTTGCGTCATCTAGCGCCGACCAAAGCGCGAGAGACGATGCGGCAGGTGGTGCAAAAGGTGGTGGAGGAGTTGCTGCGTCGTCTCACTCAGCCCATGGAACAGGCGGTACGCGGCAGTCTCAACCGGGCCTTGCGTAATAACCGACCACGCCCCAACGAGATCAACTGGGATCGCACCATTCGGGCCAATCTCAAACATTACCAACCCGATTACCAGACGGTGATTGCCGAACGGTTGATTGGTTATGGTCGGCAGCACAAACAGGCGGTCAAGGAGATTGTGCTTTGCGTTGATCAGTCCGGCTCGATGGCAACCAGCGTGGTCTATGCCAGTATCTTTGCAGCGGTGCTGGCTTCGATTCCGGCACTCAAAACACAATTAGTTGTTTTTGACACCAACGTCGTCGACCTAACCGATCTGTTGACCGATCCGGTCGAAGTTCTCTTTGCCACCCAACTGGGCGGCGGTACGGACATTAATCGCGCCATCACCTACTGCCAGAGCCGGATTGACCGCCCCAGCGAAACGACGTTGGTGCTGATCAGCGATCTCTATGAAGGTGGACACGCCGGCGATCTGGTCAAACGGATGGCGCAGTTGGTGCAGAGCGGGGTCAATCTTATCACCTTGTTAGCGCTCAACGATGACGGTGCACCAGCCTATCACCATGAACTGGCGCAGCGTTTTGCCGATCTCGGCGCTCCGGCCTTTGCCTGTACGCCCGATCTTTTTCCCGATCTCATGGCGGCGGCGTTGCAGAAACAAGACATCGGTTTGTGGGCGTCAGCGCAAGGGGTTGTGCCGGCCGCTACCAATAAGTTAACGGAAAACAATTAATTATTTTTCGTTAACTTATTGTAACTTGACTAGCCCAAACAGCGCCAGTGTTCCCAAGACAAATAACGTACAACCAACCAATCCACAAATTGTGGCCGCCGCTTCATGACCCCCCAGCCAGGTGCTAACATAGGGAAATTGCTCTGAGCTTAACAGTTGCTCCCCATTCAAATATGCACCCACCCACAGGGCGAGACCGGTAATTGTCAGAAGAAAGACCCAAAATTGCATGTGCCACCTAATTCTACAGCGTGTACGGCTTTTGCTGTATCCTGTCGTACATGATAAGTCTACCCTAGAATAGACGATTTTGACCTGACAATCAGATGTCAAAGCTGATTGCCGATTTGCCGATTCGGCGCAGATGGGGTCATCGGTTATACTACAGAATGAAATATCAGTAGATCGCAATCAGCCGAGACCGCAATAATCTGACTGTGGGCTACGCGACTGTGGACTACTGACAATAATTTCGCCCGTTTGTGCCATGAAAAGGAAGGAAGCCGTTTGTGAGTGAGTCGTCGCATCATCTCTTTGATCCTGCTCATTTGACCGACCAGGAGCAGGCGCGCTTGCAGAATTTGCAGACGCTGGTCGAAGCTGGTATCGATCCCTACCCGGCGCGTGTCCAACGCAGCCATACCATTGCCGCTGCGCGCGCCCTCTATACGGAGGGTGGTCCCACGGTAGAGGTGAGCGTGACCGGCCGCTTGAAGCGTATCCGCGTCATGGGCAAGGTGAGCTTCGCCGATCTGGAAGATGGCACCGGCCAGATTCAAGTGGTGGTGCGGCGCGACGAGTTACCCGGCGAATGGTACAACGACATCTGGAAAAAGGCGATTGACTTGGGCGACTTTATCGGCGTCACCGGCCCGCTCTTTGTTACGAAGACCGGCGAGTTGAGCGTCGAAGCCAAAGCCATCCAATTCTTGAGCAAAACGCTCAAGCCCATGCCCGACAAGTGGCACGGCCTGCGCGATCGCGAAACGCGCTATCGACGCCGCTATGTTGATCTGATCGCCAACCCAGAGGTGCGCGATCTCTTCCGTACCCGTGCCGCGATTGTGCGCGCCCTGCGCGAATACCTGGACGGCGAAGATTTTCTTGAAGTGGAGACGCCGATCTTACAGCCAATCTATGGCGGCGCAGCGGCGAAGCCCTTTGTCACGCACCACAACCAGTTGCACCAGGATCTCTACCTGCGCATTAGCTTTGAACTCTACCTCAAGCGCTTGATTGTTGGCGGCTTTGATCGCGTCTACGAAATCGGGCGCGACTTCCGCAACGAAGGGGTCAGCTTTAAGCACAATCCCGAATTTACCCAGCTTGAATTCTACGAAGCCTACGCTGATTATCAGGATGTCATGCGGCGCACCGAAAACATGGTCGCCTACACGGCGCAAAAAGTGCTTGGCACCTTGACCATCACCTGGGGTGAACACACCATCGATCTGACGCCCCCCTGGAAGCGCATTCCGCTCCGTCAGGCGATCCTGGATGCATCAGATATTGACTATGAAGCCTTCCCTGATGCTGAATCGTTGGCACAAGAGATGCGGCGGATTGGCATGGACGCCAACCCTAACAATGGCTGGGGTAAGTTGGTGGACAATCTGCTCTCGCGCTTTGTCGAGCCGAATTTGATCCAGCCCACCTTCCTCATCGACTACCCGCGCGATGTCAGTCCGCTGGCTAAGGGCGCGCCCGGTGATCCGCGCCAGGTGGAGCGCTTTGAGGGTTTCCTGGCCGGCATGGAACTTTGCAACGCCTTTAGCGAGATCAACGACGCCCAGGATCAGTTACAACGTTTTATCGACGAAAATTACCGCGCCCGCCACGGCGACGACGAAGCGCACCCTGTTGACGAAGATTACATCGAAGCGCTCTCCTATGGGATGCCCCCCACCGGCGGCTTCGGCATGGGCATTGACCGCTTGACCATGCTGCTGACGGGCAAGGACACGATCCGCGAAGTGATTCTCTTCCCCCATCTGCGTTCGATCAAAGAGGGTGGCGAAGCAGAAGAGGCGGAGTAAGTATCAACCGCAAAGACGCGAAGAACGCCAAGAAACCCTTTGCGAACTTCGCGTCTTTGCGGTGAAAATTCCTGTTTTCTACCGGAGGTACAGAGATGAGCCAAGCAAAAGAGCTTCTTGAACAGCCGGGAACGGTAACAAAACCTGCCGAACCGGACTGGTCCTTAGGCTGGCGCTACGAAATCTCCTATACGCCGAATGGCGAACAAACCGCTGTGCGCATTCCGCTGACGCCGGAAGAAGCACGCCACCCCAAAGAAGGCTATGTCATGCCGGAACGGACAGAACATGACATCATTTCCGATGATCTGAGCGATATGTTACGCGCACATGTGGCAAACGAACCGGAGACGGCAGTCTTTCGGAATCTCGTCTTCCAATGGGATCTGCCTGAAATCGGCTCCTATGCCCCAGACATTGCAGTTGTCCCACAAGTGCGCAACCGTGATGCCAACCGCGGTCACTTTGACGTGGCGGTAGAAGGAACGCGCCCCAGCCTGGTGATCGAGGTGGTCTCACCTAGTTCGCGCCAGGATGACCGTGTGCGCAAAGTACAGGATTATGAACAGTTAGGGATTGGCGAATACGTTTATATCGACATTCGCACACGACGCGGCAAGCCCGTTGGCGAAATCGCCGGGTATCGGCTGCAACAGAACCGCTATGTGCCGATGGTGACGGATGAGGATGGTGCGCTCTATCTGGAAACCATCAATTGTCGCATCGGCTTAGAAGAAGACCGGGTCTGGTTGGAAGATAGCACCACTGGTGAAAACCTTTTGACCAACCTGCAAGCCCAACGAGCCTTGCGCGAAGAAAGAGTCGCGCGTCAAGTTGCCGAGGAGGCACGTCAGGCTGCCGAAGCACGTGCTACTGCGGAAGAAGAAGCGCGTCAAGCTGCCGAAGCGCTTATCGCTGAACTCGAAGCCAAAATCCGCTTATTACAACAACAAACCTAAACCATCATCCTCCACTCCTAGAATTGCTAGAGGAAACCTGATGAAAATTACCAAGCTCGAAACCTTTCTGGTCAAACCGCGCTGGCTCTTTCTCAAAATTCATACCGACGAAGGGCTGGTTGGTCTGGGCGAACCAATTTTGGAAGGCCGCGCCTTGACGGTGGCCCAGGCCGTGGCCGAGATCGAACCTTACCTGATCGGCAAAGACCCGACCCGTGTCGTCCACCACTGGCAGGCCATTTATAAACACGCCTTCTACCGCGGCGGCCCGATCATGACCAGCGCGCTTTCTGGTATCGACCATGCGCTCTGGGATCTGGCCGGCAAAGCGGTGGGCTTGCCGGTCTACAAAATGTTGGGCGGCCCCTTGCGTGACCGCATCAAGGTCTACAAGGGTATCGGCGGTGGCACTACCGAAGAAGTCGTCCAACGCGCCAAAGATGCTGTGGCGCAGGGTTTCCTCGCTCTCAAGACCGGCCCTTCCGGTGGGCGACCGGCGCGCATTATTGAAACCCCCGGCTTTGTCGAACGCGTCGTCAATCGTTTTGCCGCGATTCGCGAAGCCGTGGGCAAGGAGATCGATATTGCCATTGACTTCCACGGCGCCGTCAGTCCACAGACGGCGGGGTTGTTGATCAAGGCGTTGGAACCCTACCAGCCGCTCTTTATTGAGGAGCCGGTCCAATGTCAGAATGTCGATGTGCTGGCCGACCTGGCGCGCAAAACCCACATTCCGATTGCCACGGGCGAACGCATCTTTACCAAGTGGGGCTTCCGCGAAATTCTAGAAAAGCGGGCGGCGGCGATCTTGCAGCCTGATATTTCCCACTGCGGTGGCATCTTTGAGGCGCGGCTGATTGCCGGCATGGCCGAAGCTTACTACGCTGCGATTGCGCCCCACTGTCCGCTGGGGCCGATTTCGCTGGCGGCGGGGCTGCATGTCGATGCGTCGATCCCCAACTTCCTGGCCCAGGAACACACCACCTTTGGCGCCGGCTATCTGAAAGAACCCTTTGTCTTCAAAGATGGCTACCTGGAACTGCCCACCAAACCGGGCCTGGGCATCGAACTGGACGAGGAAGCCATGGCCGACAAGATCGGTCACGACTGGCGTAACCCCGAAAGCTATCACCCCGATGATGGGGCGGCGATTGATTGGTAGGGAAAAAAAGAGATTGGGAGATAAAGAGATTGGCCTAACCAAATCTCTCAATCTCCCAATCTCTCAATCTCTTACTGAAAACCGCCGCTCGACTGGGAAACGCCCCGTGCTTTGGCGACTTTGGCGTCGTAACCGCTGGCGCGGTGGGCGGCCATGGGATCCACCGGCACGCCCAATTCGGTACGCACCTGAGCCAGCAATGGGCGCACATCGGTGCGGAAGGCGTCGGTGAGCATCTGGTGCGCGGCCAGCACTTCGCCTGCGGCCTGGGCGTCGGCCAGTTTCTGGCGCGGCACACAGAGCGCCTTGGCGTAGGCTTCCTGGCAGTTCAACACTGAGTAGATCATGGCGCCCACTTTGCCTTCGATGTTGTGCGCCTGGTCGATCATATAGGCGATGTTCTGGGCGGTAGTACGCACGGTCTCATCCTGACTCTGTTCACCGGACGCCAGTTCGTTGTAGATCAGGAAAAGTTCGTAGGGGTTGGTGCTGCCCACAATCAGGTCGTCGTCGGCGTACTTGCGGTTGTTGAAGTGGAACCCACCTAGCCGCCCCTCATCCAATAGGAAGGCGACGATCTGCTCAATGTTCACCCCTTGCGCATGGTGCCCCAGATCGACTA
>JAPKMW010000060.1 GCA_026645575.1 Caldilineaceae bacterium | reverse complement strand
CTTCTCCTTGGTTGATCCTTTGCTTTTTTTGCTTATTGTATCAACCTCGAGGTCATTTGAGCCTATATATAATCTCTTACTCTCTTTACTTCTGTTTTAATACGCCGCGATCCCCGCCGGACTGCCGCCGATTTCACTGAAGTATTCGGCCGGTTCCGTGGCCGGCGTTGGTTCCAGACCGCCGATGGCGCCCAGGCTGGTCAAGCTGCCGTCGCTGTTGATGGCCCACATGCCCACTTTACCGTTCCCCGGTTGTACCAGGTAGAGGAACTTGCCATTGGGCGTCACTTGCAGATCAAGCGGGAAGACGCCTGTACCAACGGTGGTAGCGGCGGAACCGACTAACAGCGTCAACTCACCATTTTCACCCACTGTCCAACTGGAGATGTTGTCGGTGCCAAAGTTGGAGCCGTAGGCATATTTGCCATTGGTCACGAGCCAACAGGTATCAATCTGCCCGTCGGCGACGTTGTTGCTGATCACGGTCAGGCTGCTGTCGGCGTTGATCCGGTAGGAGGATGCGGCGCCGGTCAGACCACCGTTGACTTCCGGTCCGCCCACAAAGTCCGCGACCAAGAGGTTGCCATCATCGTCAAAGTCAAAACCAAAGGGGCCATTGTTGTTGCCTTCATAGACCATCGGCGCATTGCTGGGCAGACCGTGATTGCTCATGTTGAAGACCAGAATCCGTCCTTTGCCGGTGGCTTCAGGAATCGGTGGGCCGTCTTTAATGGTGACGACAAGCTGCTTGCCATTCGGGGTGAAGCTGATGCCCGCCGGGTTAAAGAGTGCATCGGGCGGGAAGGTCTGGTTGCCGTTCAAGGTGCGGGTTGAGCTGGCAATGGGGGTCAACTGTCCTTGTCCATTCATCTGGAAGCCGGTAATGTTGCCGGCGTTGGCGGCATTCAGCACATAGACCCGATTTTTATAAACGGTCACACTGTTCGGGAAGACGCCGCCAGCGTCGCCGACATAACGTAGTTCCAACCCCTGCTTATGAACTCGGAAAACAGACACCGTGTTATCGCCGGCATTCGTGACAAAGAGCCACTGACGATTCTTGCTCAAGACCACCGACCAGGCCGACCCTAAACCATCCCCCCGGAAGCGGGTGCCAGGGCCGGAACCCTGCCCACCGGTTGGAAAGTAGCCAACCAACGTCAACACGCCGTTGCTGGCCCGGCGGTACATGACAATCTCGTTGCCGCGCACCGGGTCATAGGCATTGGTGGCGACAAAGACAGCGCCGGCATTGCTATTGGCCGCTGCGGTCACTTCGTCATCGGTGGCTAGATCACTGTCGGTGAAATCTTGCTCAACACCGTTGTCATTGCCACCTGTCACCAGTGGCATGTAGACACTTTTGGCTTGATCAGCGCCATTCGATGACCCATCCTGAGCAAAAGCTGGCAGCACTGTCGTTAGAGCAAGCGCTGCAATGAGAACATAGACAAACATTCTGCGAAACATTGGGTTCCTCTCCTTTGAAGAATTGATAAATGTAGATGATTGAGGGATCGAGCCATTAGATGATTGATGACAGCTCAACGATTGGTCAAGAATCACCTAATAACCCGATCCCAAGTTACCTAGTAGTGCATAATCAACGGGCAGTTCGAGATCAACCCACTCGACCCCATCGGTTCACCATCCGGGGTGGTGAGCCAACCCCGTTGGACGAGGCCGAGAAATTGGAGTTCGCTGTAGATGGCGGATTGATAGCCCTGCTCAATCGCTTCGGGGGTCCAGGCGGCGACATAGAGGTCCCACATGGGGCTATAGGCATAGTCATTGACTACATCAGGGGCGCCATCAAAAATGTCCAAAACCTGTGCCGACGGGTCGCCGCTGAGGGCGCTGTTTAACCCCTGCCGTTGCGGGTTATTTTCACCCAACGGGCCGTTAACAATGATGTAGTTGGCGGCGACTGCACTTTGCGGCATGTCGTTCAGACCAACCGGAATGTCACTGAGCGCAGGTGTATAGGTGGTGGCTTCTAGCGCTGAGACCAATTCCGAGTTAGATTCCAGACTGATGAAAAGCACGGGACGGCCATCGCTTGTGCCTAGATTCATCTTAAAAGTGACAGTGCCATTGGCTGGCGAGATCGCTGTAGCCCGGTCGAGTACTTTGCTGTAATCCACATCGCCGTCGGGAAACTCGATCTCCTCGGCGGTCACATCAAAGGCGACCATCGTGGCGTTGTAGACTACATTGCCGGCATTGGTCACCCGCACCAACGGGCTATACTCAGCATCGCCAATCGAACCGGGTTGCGCCTCCGCCGGTGGGAAAAAGTTGGGCGCTGCGCCAGGAACCAGCTTGCGCTCCGGCGAAAAATCGACCGTTCCCTGGTCAAAGACGAGCGTGCCATCAGTTTCTAAAGTAGCCGTGCGGGCGGCTTTGCCGGGAATGTTGCGCAACTTGGCTGAATAATTAATGCCCAGCGCTTCAGCCAGACCGGGGTCAGAGACATCCGTCAGCACATACCAGACCAGACGACCATCGCGCAGTTTGCCCTGGTAGAGGGGCATGGTCACGGTGCTGTTGACCTCATCGACGGTGGCTGATTGCAAGATTTTTTCGCCTTTGTAGGCATAGGGATAATAGGCAGCAATGGCCGGCGGTGCAGGCTGGTAGAGATCATAGCGCGCTTTGGCGTAACCGTTGCTCTGGGCAAAGAGTAACTGATTGCTGCCGAACAGGGCAGTGACGACGAGTGCTGCCAACGTCGCCCAGGTAAACAGGCGGCGCGCACGCCCGGCCATTGGCGGTTGGGCGTTGACGATAACCGATGCTTTGGGGATATAGGGCATGTGAGATTGCATAGCGGTTCTTCCTTCCTCTATTTGTTTAGATTCATTGCTCTGCGTTGACTACAATTGGCACAGATCGTAGTTTTTGTTGGCTCATCAGGAATCCAGGGGATTGACACGTAAATCTTCCCGGAAGATCGGCCTTGTTAACAGGATCGTCCGGTTTAATCTTCCGGGAAGATGCTTGTCAAGACCTTGAGTTCCCGTTGAGTCTTTTTGTTTTCTGACACGCGTTTTACTCCATTTCACCTCCTCTGTAGGTCTGGAAATCCGTTCACGCAGCACCTATCACGCTACGGCATCACCATCTCCACTTTCCCGGTATCCAAATCATATCTTCCACCCACGATCAACAATTGGCCGTTGGCAACTGCTGCCGACAGAATCGGCGTATTGACCAACTGTTCGACGACAAGCCGGGTGTTGGCGCGAATGGCATTGTCGAGCAGATCACCGCTTTGCCCATGCGCAGCTTCAACAGCGGGGGTAATCGCTTCAACCAGTGTGCCGATCTGCGCCGGGGCTGGCATCTGCTGTTCAATGGCTTCAATCGTGGCGTTGACTGCGCCACACTTTTCGTGACCCAAGACCATGAGTAGTGGAATTCCTAATTCCGCCACGCCAAATTCCAGGCTGCCCAACACAGCATTGTCAATGACATGCCCCGCCGTGCGAATGACAAAGAGGTCGCCCAAGCCACGGTCAAAGACCAGTTCGGGTGGCACCCGTGAATCGACACAACTAAAGATGGTGGCAAAGGGCCGTTGCCCACCAGCCACCAGCGTGCGCCGCACGATGGATTGGTTTGGATCTTGGGCCATGCCGGCAGCAAAGCGTTCGTTGCCGGCCAAGAGCCGTTCCAACGCCGCTTCCGGATTGGTGACATCGGCCTCTGGTATGGGCATGGTTGTCACCGGCATCCCAGTGGGCGTGATGCTCACGGTACAGGCGCTCAAGGCCGCGCTGCCGGCAACCATACCGGAGAGTTTCAGCAGGCGACGACGGGAAAGAGGCTGCTCATGTTTCATCGGAATCTCCTCCTGGGACAATGGACTTTATGGCAATCAATCATTGGTGCTGGTTGGCTCTAGTATAGGGCATCGCCGGCGCTCACACATGGGGAGGAAGGCATTTTCCCCTGTATCGATTTTTGCCTATTTGGGTGTGAGTGGCTTAGGGAAAAGTACACAGCCATTTTGTGAGAAATTGTTGAGGTAATGAGAGGAACTGCTCAGTGAACTGCGTAAACAAGGAGTCGATGAACTGGATAAGGTGAAGAAAGCCTATAGGGAACAAGATGGCCGCATTAGCGTGATTCAGGTCAATGGCGTCCCGTCCCAAAGTACAGACAAACAACAGGCGTTTTGAGAGATGGCCTGTGGCAAAATGAATACTGCGCATCTAGCGGATTCGCGAATCAACCCTTGCACGATTCGTTAATCCGCTAGGTGCGCAGTGGCAGCAACAAAGCATCTTACTGTTTAGTTGTGGTTAGTTGTTGACAACGTTGTTTAAAATCCAGCCTTCAATATGCTGCCAACCCTCCTGATGGTTGGTGTGGAGGTTAAACCCGTGGCCGATGTTGGTCAGATTATCTACCGTCACGAACGGCGCGCTGCTGTAGAAGTTGGCTTCGGCGCTGGCAATGGCGGAAGGGAAGAGGACGTCGTTGTCCCCCAACTGGACAAAGACCGGCACATTCACCTGATCGACCTTGGTCAGCGCCTTGATTTGGGCAACATCCCCCAAGGCACGAGCAGTGAAGACGCCAACGCCATCCAGGAAGAAGCCGCGCGGCAGGGTGTCACTCATCGTTGCGTTGTCCTGGGCAATCACCGCCGGGTCAGCCGAGGGCGGATAGTAGAAGAGCAAACTACGCACCTCCGGCGCCACGGTGATAGAGGGATTTTGCAAAAGCTGCTGTACATACTCTGGCGTCAGCGGCACCGTGCCTGGCACATGCACCCAACCCGTCACCACCAACGCATCGGCCACATTGCCATACTCCCCCAATGTGTAGACGCTCAACAAGGAGCCAAAGGAGTGACTGACCAACACAATGCGCTTAAACCGACGCCCGGCCGGGTTATGATTGGTACGCAGTGACGATAGCACCTGGGCAATGGCATCCGCTTCGGTAACTTTGGTGATAAAATCCCCAGCCGGGCGGCTGGACGCGCCTGTCCCTAACCGATCCAGCGCCAACACGCTGTAACATTGGTCGGCCATAAAGCGCGCATAGGAATAATCGATGCCATTAACGGCGGGCGCATCCCAATAGGTGTGATTATAGGTTGCGCCGGCGAGCAACACCTGTACGGTTCTACTGCGCTTGCCACATTGCGATTCATCATTTGGGTTGCCCTGGCGGGTGTAAAGATACCCGGCAATAGTGTAACTCTGCTGATCAGATAAGGTCACTGGGAAAGCAACCGGCGTCACCACAATGGTGCCATCGGCCAACGCAATTCCCGGCAGCGCAGCCACGAGCAGCGCGATGATCATGGCAATGATAACGATCTTTTTCATAACGTTCCTCTCCTTTTTGCTAGTAATTGACTGATTCTGATTGACTGATTCGGTAAACTCTTGCTAATTGTAAAGCGGCCTTGCCTCAAGCACATCAAGAAAAATACACAGCAACAGCCAGCGGTTCTACTCAACGCACAAAATGCGCAAGGCGGCAACAAAAAGAGGCTGTCACCATGGTGACAGCCTCTTTTTGTTGGATTGTGTGGTCGGGTAGTGGTCAATTAATCGTGGTCATGAAGTTGCCCACGAATCTCCCCGCCCGGAAAGTCGCCAGGGCCGGTATTGGGTGGATCAACAAAATCGTTAGTGTGGACATTGACATACGTTTGGCCGGCCTGCATCGCCGCCACTAGATCGCTCAACGACTTCCCGGCCAGCGGCCCCACCAGATCGGCCGCCGTGATAAACCCTTCGGCTAATTTCCCGTCGAACTCGCCAGGAATGGACTGCGTCGGCGCTTGGGGGGTACGCGGAAAGAGCCAGACGACAATCGGGCCATTGGACCCGGCCGGCGCCATGTGGATATGGGCCATCCAGACATTGGTAATATCTTCGACTTTGACTTTAAAACGCAACTTCGTGCCATTGGCAATGAGTTTGAACTCCGCCTCCCCTTCTGCTCCAGTGATTCGGGGTGTCGGCACCTCAAATTCCCCCGCCAGGTCAGCTTCAAAGTCCCGGCTGGACGAAGCGCTGACCGTGCCGGCAAAGGTTAACAGCAGCAGCACCAAAAGTGTGATCGAAAGCGCACGCGATCGTTGCATAGTGGATTCCTTTCCTCCTCCAGGTGTGGTAATACGAAACGATAACCAACACCAGTCGTTTGCGGCGCCGGCCGGCGGTCGATGGTTGACTGGTTGCGACCATCTACCAAGAATAACGGTGTCAAGGAAAGGATTGGATTTGTTGTATTGAAAACTGGAAATATTAATAATAAAAAAGATCTGTCCGGTTTGCAAAACCGGACAGATCTGTAGATTGATAGTACCTGCTTGCGCTACCGGCGTTGCGTCAACCCGGTGTACCCCCACGCCAGCGCCAACACAATCACGCCATAGACCACCTGCTGGATCGCCTGGCCGACATTGAGAAAGGTGAGCATCGAGTTCAACACACTGAGAATTAGCGCCCCCAGAATTGTTCCCGTGTAGCCGCCCACGCCGCCAAACGTTGAGGTGCCGCCAATGACGACCGCCGCAATCGAGGGGAGGAGAAAAGCATTGCCGATTTGGAGATCAACCGTGCCGTTGCGCCCCGCCAGCAACATCCCCCCTGTAGCGGCTAATAGACCCGCCACAATATAGGCTGCAATGCGTACTTGCCAAACCCGCACCCCGGCCAGCCGCACCGCCGTTTCGTTATCGCCAATGGCGTAGAGTAGGCGTCCCCAGCCCGCGCGCCGCAGCAGCCAGATCAGCAGCAGTGCTACCAGCGCCCAGACCAATACACTATAGGGAATGCGACCATCCCAAAAGGAGCCGCCCCCCAGCAAACGGATAAAGGGCGCCACCTGCGTTGACCCAACCAAAATGGTTTGCATCCAGGCCGTAAAAAGACCCAAGAGAATCGCCGCCATCGCCAAGGTCATGATCAACGGGTTGACCCGAAACACAGTGACGCCAATGCCATTGAGCGCCCCGACAATCACGCCCACGACCAGCCCGACCAGAATGGCGATGGCCGCACCGTTGGGGGACTGGTTGGCGGCCACATTGGCTGCCGCCGTCGCAACCATGGCGGCTGACAGATCAATGCCACCAGAGAGCATCAGAATGGTCTGCGCACCGGCCAGAATCCCCAGCGGCGCGGCTTGCAACAGGGTGTTACGAATCCCGCCCACCGATAGATAGTTGGGTTCAATCCAGCCGGTGAGCAAAAAGAGCAGCACCAGTACACCGATCAGCACCAGCGTCGGGTTGTCGGCCATGCCGGCGCGGAGCCGGGCAAAGGCGTTGCCGCCGTCGGGTTGCCGTGATTGGGTGGATAACGTTGAGTGACTCATGATGCTCGCTCCCGTAAGACGGTGGCAATGCCGCCGACCATCATCACACCGGCAATCAGCACCCCTTGGATTACTTGGGCGTTATTCGCCAGGATGCCCATTGCCGTCAAAATCGGGTTCAACATAATCAGGATCACTGCCGTGGCGACGACGCCCAGCACGGAGCCTGAACCGCCGGTCAGCGCCACCCCGCCCAGCACCACCGCCGCTACACTGTTGAGGGTGGCATTCGCCCCAACCGTAAAGCGGGGATCGCCGGTGCCGGTGATTGCCACTGTCGCCAGCCCCGCCAGCGCCGCCATCGCCCCGCCGATGGCATAAGAGGCCAGTTTGGCCCGTTTGACATCCAGTCCGGCCAATCGCGCCGCCACACTACTGCTCCCCAACGCATAGATGGAAAGCCCAAGCCGCGTGCGTCGGGAAAGGTGGTAGACCAGGAACGCCGGAATCAAGGCCATCAGGATTGGCACGAAATAGTTACCACCCACCCCCGCCGTCGAACCGGTGAAGAGCCAGCGCATCTCCGGCGCCGTGCCACCCCCCGGCGACGGCAACACCCACAACGCCAGCCCCGACCAGATGTAACTGGTTGCCAGCGTCACTACAATATCCGGCACCCCGGAGCGATTGATAATATAACCAACCAGGCCATTCAGCAGCGCAATGAAGGCAATCGTCGCCAGAGCGATGAGGATGACAATGACCAGCGGCTGCCCGTCCATAAAGCGGGCGGCAATGGTGTTTGTCAACAATAAGAGCGCGCCCAACGAAAGGTCGATCCCGCCGCCGATGACGATGATCGCCTGCCCAAGCGCCAGGTAGATGAGCGGCAGGCTATTCTTGCCGATGGAGGACATCTGAAAAGCGCCAAAGCGGGGAATCAAGTTGGCATACCATAGGATCAACCCACCCAAGAGCAACCAGACGCCGATGGCCCAGCCATTGTAGGCCAAGCCGCGTTGCCAGGGCGCCCGTCGTCTAAAGCCAGTGCGTTCGCGTAAAACCGCAGTTGTCATGCCGGCCTTGCCTCCATTTTGTTTTCTAGGCCATGTGCCGCCGTTAACAGCGATGCTTCAGTGGCGGTTGCTGCATCCTGCTCATCAACTATACGGCCGCCGTGCATAATCAGCACACGATCACAGACTAGCCGAATCTCGGCCAGTTCACTGGTGTAGAGCAGAATGGCAGCGCCATTGGCAGCCAATTCGCGCAACAGCATGTAAATCTCCCGTTTGGTCTGGATGTCGATACCGCGCGTCGGGTCAAAGCAGAGCAGTGTACGAAAGCCGGCGACCAACCACCGCCCAATCACTACTTTTTGCTGGTTGCCGCCGGAGAGCCGGCGCACTTGCGACGCGGCACGAATGTCAATCGACAACCGATTGATGGCATTCGTGACCCGTTGCGGTTCATCGGCGGGAATGCCGAACCAGCGTTGTAAGCGGTTAAAGAGGGGCGTCGCCAGGTTGTGCCGCACCGGTTGATTGGGCAACAGCGCCCGCAACCGATCCCCCGGCACCAACACAACACCCTGTTGCACGGCATCATAGGGTGAATGAAAGCGCTGCGTATGACCGCCAACCAAAATTTTCCCCGCCGTCGGCTGTCGGTCGCCGGAGAGTAGTTCAAAGAGCCGTTCCTGCCCCTGCCCTTCCAGCGCCACCATCCCCAGCACCTCGCCCTGGCGCACGCTAAACGAAACGTCGCGCACAATCTGGCGGGAGGTGAGGTTGCGCGCTTCCAGCGCAACCGCCCCATAGGCGTGCTGGTTGTCGCTGCGGTTGCTTGGCGCCAGGCGTTCCGCCGGCGCGCCCAACATGGCTTCCACCAACCGATGTTCGTCGGCGTCAGCCATCGCCAGCACAGTGACATTGCGGCCATCACGCAAAATCGTGGCGCGGTCGCAAATGTGCAGCACTTCGGCCAGCCGATGGGTGATCAACACGGCGGCCCGCCCTTGCGCTTTCCATTCGCGTAACAGGGCAAAGACCTGCTCGGCTTGGTCCGCAGTAAGTGCAGCGGTGATCTCGTCGAGTAACAAGACATGCGGGTCGCGACTGACCGCCCGCGCCAGATCGACCATGCGCAGCGCCTCCAACGGCAGTTCACGCACTTGGGCCGTCAGGTCAAGATCACCCAGGTCAAAGCGTTGGAGCCAACGCTGAAAGGTCGCCTGGTCGATATTGCTGAGACGCAGATTCTGTTCAACGGTGAGATCGGGAATGAGCGCCGGGTCTTGAAAGACGGTGGCAATGCCGGCGTTGATGGCATCGGCCGGCGTGCGGAAGCGCATGGCTTTGCCGTCAACCTGCATTGTGCCGGCATCAGCTCCCTGAACACCGGCCAGAATTTTGACCAACGTACTCTTGCCGGCGCCGTTGGCGCCCAGCAGGGCATGAATTTCGCCGGGACGGACAACAAAGTCAACAGCTTTTAAAGCCACGACGGAACCGTACGATTTCGCAATGGCCGTGGTAGAGAGAAGTGGGTGAGAGTCGTTCATGCTGGCCCTGTGAAGATGACAAGGTGACAGGGTGACTGAGCTTGTCGAAGTCACCTTGTCACCCTGTCACCTTGTCAAAAGGAATTTATGGATCGTTATCGAAGACCTCTACTCGCCCGGTCCCTTACAGGCAGAAACATCGGCGCTGCCGTTGTAGCTGGTGTACGGTTCGATGTCAACATAGGTGCTCCAGCCGGGTTGTTGATCCGGGGCGTAGAGCGCCTTCAACGCCTCAACATCATCAGTGGAATAGACGACGGGGGTAAGGAGCGTGGTCTGTTCCGGGTTCTTGCCGGTGAGCGCATCCAGCGCAATTGCCATGCCCACGGCGCCGATGGCCGGCGGGTTGGTGACAGCCGCGCCGACCAGACCATCATCAGCCAGGTCGATCAGTTGGCCGATAAAACCGTTGTTGTCCGCGCCGACAACCGGCACAAAGGGCTTGTTGGCCGCCTGGAACTGTTGAACCGTGGTGTAATCGGTGCCGGAAGTCCAAATGCCGTTCACCTCTTTGGTGGTGATCAGATCCAGCGCCTGTTGGGCCGCGGTGGAGGGGTCCCAGCCGGTGAAGACTTCGGCTACCACTTCAATGTCCGGGTACTTGTCCAACGCTTCTTGGAAGCCGTTATTGCGGTCGGTGTCGGCGGGGACGCCGTCGATGCCGCGCATTTCGGCGACATTCCCTTTGCCACCCAACTTTTCAAAGAGCCATTCCGCGCCCACGCGCGCATAGGCAACCTGGTCATTGGTCACAACATAGGCGCCCTCGGCAGTGACCGCCTGATCAACGGCCACGACAACGATGCCTTGGGCAATGGCCGCTTCAATGACGGCGTTCAAGCCTTCGCGATCCGTCGGGTTGAGGATGATGGCATCGACTCCCTGGGAGATCAACCCTTCCAGGTCAGCGATCTGCTCGGTGGGGCCGCCGTTGCGGTTGACCACGACGACCTGATCGACCAGGCCGCTGGCGGTTGCTTGCGCCTTGATGGCACAGATCATCTGCTCGCGCCAGCCGTTGCCGACCAACGTATTGCTCACGCCGATGACATAACCGCCTTCGGCGGCAGGGGCTGCCGTTGCCGCTGCGCTGTCCGCCGCTGGGGCTTCACTGCCACCTGCCGGGGCCGGCGCCACACAAGCCGTCGCCAGCAGCGTGACCATGAGCAACAGCCCCAAGATCAGAGACAATTTCGATGAATGTTTCTGCATTTGTCCTCCTAAACAGTGTTAACGCATATGATTGAATGGTCAGGGATATTTTGCTAAATCAATCGTAATGACAACTTGTCCCGTAGGGACGATTGAATTTAGGAAAGGATATTCGCTAAACTCAGCCGTCCCTACGGGACAAAAATGCAACCATCACCGGACGCTCCAACTACTCATCGCTTATCGAACAAAACAGTGTGGCGCGTTTGGTTTTCTTAGCTGGATTGCGGAGATGTGTGACAGCGTGGGAAAAGTTTTTTCCACCTATCTTTTGCCCTTGCTTTGCGATTGGGTAGCCAAACTATTGCCCATTGGACTATAATACAAGTTACGCCGTCTGTCAAAAGAAACCGCTTGGCTGTAGCTTACGCCTGTGCTTTCCCCACCGCCATTGCCGCAGGCACCTCTACAAGTGTACCGCTGCGAACATCGTAAATATAGCCATAGATGGGAATGTTTTGGGGAACCAAGGGATGATTACGAATGCGCTGTACGTCGGCGGTGACGCTGGTGGCCTGATCCTTGATGGTGAGCCAATCAATAAATTGTCCTTCGGTGGAGCCGGGGCCATCGCCGCTGTCGTGCCAGCCGCTGGCGTCGATGCTGGCGGTCTTCAGGCTGCTGGCTAACAGATCGCGCATGATCTCATCGGTGAAGGTTTCCATGCCGCAGTCGGTGTGGTGAATGACAAACCATTCGCGCGTGCCGAGCAGTTTATAGGAAATGACCAACGACCGAATGGCATCATCACTGGCGCGACCGCCAGCGTTGCGGATGACATGGGCGTCGCCTTCGGCCAATCCGGCATATTTGGCCGGGTCGAGCCGCGCATCCATACAGGTCAAAATAGCAAAGTGACGGCCTGGCGGCATGGGCAGTTTGGCCTTATCGCCAAAATTGGCGGCGTAATTGGCGTTAGCGCTCAAAACTTCGTTTAGAATGGCACTCATGCGTTTTGCTCCTTTGGTCAGTGGCTTGGTTGGCGATAATCAGAAATCAACTGGGAAAACATGAGGGAGATTTGCTGCTATTATACCGGCTGTTCCAGAAATTGAGGAATCATCCTACACTATGATCTGCATTGGACTTGATCTGGCCTGGAGTCCGCGGAATCGCACTGGCGCGGCGATCCTGCATGACAACACCCTGGTGACTTATACCGGTAACTTGGGTAGCAATGAAGCGATCTTTGCCTTTGTCGCGCCCTATTTGCAAGGCGATAGCCCAGCCGTGATTGCGGTCGATGCGCCGTTACGCGTACGCAACGAAACCGGTCGGCGTGTCTGTGACCAAGCCTTGAGCGCGGAATGGCGCCGTTTTGAAGCCGGTGCGCTACCGGGCAACCGGCGCTTGTTGGCCTTTGACGGGGAGGTGCGCGGGGAGACCCTCGTTGCGTACTTCACGCAAGTTTACGGCTTTATCGAAAGCGCCCCGATCCCGCGGCAAGGGCAGGGCCGCTATATCTGTGAAATTTTCCCTCACCCGGCCCATGTCCATTTCTTCAACCTGCCCAAGACCTTGAAATATAAAGCGCGCCCCGGTCGCACCTACAACCAACGGCTGGCTGAATTTGCCCGCTACCAGCAGCTACTCGCCACCCTTCAGCACGCTATCCCACCCCTGCTTGGCGCCACCGATCTCCTGGCGACTGATCTGACCCAACTGCGTGGTCACGCCCTCAAAGCCCACGAAGACACCCTCGACGCCGTCACTTGCGCCTACACCGCTGCCTATCTGTGGTATCACGGCCCCGCGTTTACCAGAGTCTATGGCTCTGTTGCGGAAGGACACATTCTCACACCCTTACCGCCATAACAGAAGACAGAAATCAGAAGTCAAGCAATGATGTCTGACTTCTGTTCTCTGCCCTCTGTCTTCTGCCCTCTGTCTTCTGCCCTCTTTACTCCGTCACCTGGTCAGTGTAGTAACCCCGATTCTCTAGTGGAAACAGGATGGCAATTCTGCGCATCATCTCATCGGACAGGTCATCCAGTTGTTGACGGCGTGCTTGGCCTTTGGCATTAGGATCAAGGGTAAGGGGGCCGAAGGTGGGGCCAATGCGAATGGTGATGGGCGTGCGGCGACGCTGTTTGAGGTTGTCCATTAACTGGTGGCTACCGATCAGGGCGACCGGCATAATCTGCGCCCCACTCATCGTCGCCAGTAGAGCGACACCGGCCTTAGCACGCATCAATTGGGCGCTGGCACGTGACATGTTACCGCGCAGTTCGGGGATCTGTTGCCCACTGGCGACTAACTCTGCCAACTCTGGCATAACCCCGCCTTCCGGGAAGATGCCAACCACGCCGCCGGCTTGCAACTTGGTAACGGCGGTCGTTAGTGCTTTGCGGTCAACCTGACCGCGCCAGATGGGAATGCTTTCAAAAATGGTGGTGAAGGTGCGAATCCATCCTTTCGCCATCGCCTCGGTGGCAATCAAATAAGCCGGCGGAAAGGGGAGGAGGAGGGAAAGAATTGGTGCGTCGAACCAACTGAAGTGATTGGAGATGACCAGCAGATTGTGCGGTGAACGCGGCGCATTTTCCACGCCCTCGATGGTGACACGGAACAACAGGCGCGCCAGCAGCCGGCCAAAAATAATTAACCCAGCGCGCAGGAAGCGACGAACAGGAACAGGCATGGTCAGCACTACTTTCTGTTTGAGTGATGGATTCAGTTAGGGATAGTATACCAAAAAATGAGCAGCGCGAAAGCGCAATGGGCTTTAAAAAGCGTAGAACCGCCGACCATAAGATCAGCGGTTCCACAAGGAGAAAGGAAACCCAAAAGGAAACGAGTAGATGCACCATTTCTACCCGTTGATTATGATACATGACTTTTACATGGCTGGGATCAGGCGGATGGTGGATTCTGTGTCGATAAGATAGTTGACCCCACGCTCGGACAAACGCTGTAGCAAACAACAAATTTGCCTGTCTTTTTGGTGGCAAAGTTGCCAAAGTCACTTGAACAGGCGTGATGAAAATAGCCTATAAAAGGAGGCGCCCGCCAAGTACGGGTGTACCGGCGGGCTTCATACAAAGGAGGAACCAATTAGAGGTGCTAGTATGACGTTGTGAAGTAAGCTCCCCTCAAACCTCACAACTATGTTCTATCATATGGGTGGTAGTTACAGGTTAGTTACAGGTTGCTTCGTTGGCGGCGCCGTTGGTTGAGCTTGTCGAAACCAACGGCGCCGCCAACGAAGCAAAATTCCCCGCGCAACTAATCCACGTTGCCAGTGTTCTCACTTTGCAGTGAGCTATACTTGGTAGAAAATAGGGGAAAGGAAGGTGAGGCGGCTCGAATGGAAGACACTTCGCACCCTGTCCTGTTTGACAGGTTGCTGTGTGCTGACTAAAATTGCCGAATGCCATCTAACCGTGACGCTGAGTTGGGGGAGCAGAATTGGGAGAGTGCAATGAAACGAGTGGTCGCAATGCGCTAATCCCTTTGGCTTGTTGCCCCTTTACTTGCTTGTTTTCATCTACTTTGTAATGACTAGAGGAGAAGTATATTCATGGCTACTACATTGGAACGTGTTCGTGCAATTATCGTGGAGCAACTCGGCGTGGACGAGGGTGATGTCACGATGGAGGCGCGGTTCCGCGAAGATTTGGAAGCGGATAGCCTCGATTTGGTTGAACTGATTATGCAATTTGAAGAGGAATTTGGCGGCGAAATCAGCGATACGCAAGCGCAAGAAATTCGCACGGTCGGTGACGCCGTGCGCTTTTTAGAGGGCTGATATAACAAGGTAGACAGGTAGACAGGTAGTTTTACTGCACCAACCTGTCTACCTGTCTACCACCCATTGCTAGTGATTTAACATGCGGATCACCGAAACCACACGACCATTGATCCGCACCTTTTCCGCCGGTCGGATAATCGGTTGGTAGGTCGGGTTCGCCGGCTGCAAGCGGATTTGCCGACCTTCCCGGTAGAGATACTTGAGCGTTGTCTCCTCGTCACCTTCGACCCAAGCCGCCACCATATCACCATCTTTGGCGGTCTCTTGATGGCGTAAAATGACAATATCGCCATCTAACACACTGGCATCGATCATCGAATCGCCCCGGACTTTTAGAGCAAAGAGTTTTTCCGGCGCACCTAACATCCCTTGCGCCAACTCGACAAATTCTTCTGCGCGCGCCGGATCAATGGCTTCTACGCGAATGGGTTCGCCGGCCGCAATGCGCCCCAACACAGGAATTCTGATCATGGTGTGAACAGGAACGCTACTCATGGGGATAGCGGGCGCTTCACGCACTGGTTCAGGGGCAAAGCCAAGTGTTGTTAATTTAGGCCAGTTCACACTCAACCCGCGACTTACGTCGCGTTCGCGTGTGATCAGTTCCTCATTTTCTAACTTAGCTAAGTTGTAATTCACGACGGATGTGCTGGAGATGCCAACCTTTTCGCCAATTTCGCGAATGGTGGGCGGATATTCTTTTTCTTGAATGAAGGCGACAATAAATTGTAGGATGTGCTTTTGCCGTGCGGAAAGTGTGATCATGAGTAAGCCCTATCTTAACCAGGATATGCCAAGGTAAGCCAAGTATCCCAAATACAGAACGTTTGTTTCCCAAGTATCCCAAGTATACACGAACATCTGTGCGGTGTCAATAGGGAGAAAGCACGTTTGTTCTGATTTGAACACCCAATTTCAGCGAAATCACAACTCTCGCATTTCAAAAGTGTAAGGAAGGGTAGGGTAAACCGAAAGACGGAATTATTCGTTGTCTGGTTGGTGAATGACTTGACTGGAAAGTTGACGTTCAGCGAGGTGGGCGTTGAAACGTTGCCAATAGGCGCGTCGGCTCTCCGGCCCGGTAGAGGGATCCGGAAAGCGGGCGTCCGCCTTTTGTTGTCCGCGTTGCATTGCCTCCTCCATATCAATGCCACAGAGATAGGCAATTTTGAAAAGCATGACCTGCAGATCGCTGAGTTCGAGCGCCAACTCTTCACGCACCTGTTCGGGCGCAAGCTTGCCGGCGGCACGATATCCTTCAATGATCTGCACAAGTCTGCTGACTTCGCCTATTTCTTCGACGGCGTGCAAAAGCGTATGACTGACCAATACCTGATCCCAAGTGCGTGTCCGATCCCATGCTTCTAACCATTGCTGATATTCACGAATGTGCATTAGGTTTACCCCGCTTGTAAGACTAAAAGTCAAGCCTGAAGAGAAGCCAAGAAAGTTAGCACATCTTGGCTTCTCTTCAGGCTTGACTTTGACTAGACTGGTGTCTGAACGTGGACAGGCGCAGCGGTCATTGTGCGCAGGCGGCGCAAAAAGTTGACCGCCTTCAACTGCCGTTCGACAATGGTCAGGAGATAGCGGTTGAGAATGGTGTCAATCGCCTGTTGAATGGGCGGGCGGACACGGACACTTTGCAACTCAGCCCAACTGCTGCGTTGAATGTGGCGTAACAGCTTGAGGACATCGGCCTCAATGGCTTCTGCCCCATCATGGGTTGCACCACAACGGGAGCAGTAGACGCCGCCATCTTCCAGACTAAGATAGTTGGTGACAGGCGTCAACGCTTCCTGACAGGCCAAACAGTGGAAAAATTGCGGCTGAAAACCAGTAAGCGCTAACAACTGTAATTGAAACCAGTGCAACAACAACTGCGGATCGATCTGGGGTTGTTGCACCAACGCCTGTTGTCCATACTCATCCAGCACACGCAACGCTAGCAGAAAGAGATCCCACAAAGGTTGATTGTCATCGTTGCTTTCGGTGAAGCAATCGACCAATTCACAGAGGAAGCTGGCATAGCCGATAGCATCGAGATTGGTGCGTAGCGTGCGAAAGCTTTCGACACTGGCCGCCTCGGTGACAATGTCCCACGTGCGCGCTTTCGCCACCAACAAAGTGCTGTGGGTAAACAACTCCAAATGCCCTGCTTTACGGCTGGTGGTCTTGCGGATGCCTTTGGCCAGAAACTCTTGCTTGCCAAGACCGGGGGTAAAAACAGATAGAATGCGGTCCGCCTCGCCGTAGTCGCGCCGGCTGAGGATCACCGCTGGTGTACGATAGAGACGTTCGGTTTGGCTCATGGCTGATAAAAAGCGTACAAGAATACCTGAAAGCTACCAAAAATAAATAACTCCGCACGAGGCGGAGTCATTTACGCACTATGATCATCTATCTCTGTTCACTTGTGCTGTCTTGGTACCCCCAAGGGGATTCGAACCCCTGTCGCAGCCTTGAAAGGGCTGAGTCCTAGGCCACTAGACGATGGAGGCATACCATTTGTATCCATACCTTTGTTCCGATGAGGATTGTGATTCTACTAGACCGGCACAATTGCATTGGCCTACTGCTGTGCCATCGCTCATCGACTTTGATAGTATACAAAACTTTATTTGATCCGTCAAATTTCAAACAAGTTGAAATTGATTGTATGATAAAGTCGCTGGTATGATAAAATTGTAACTGATCGCGGCGCTGTAATGATCTTAGCCTACAGTGACAATATCCTAAGTAACAACAGCTTAGGCGACAATGTGAGGTATGGGAGATGTTCGAGCCACCTGCCCGTAAAGAATTTTCGTTTAAACAAATCGGTACGGCGATTGCCAACCTATATGCTCGCTTGCAACCCAAACGGTCGGGCGCTATGGTCGCGTCCCCTACGGCAACTTATGAGCAAGATGAGGCTAAAACGCAAAAGGTGTTGTTGGCTGGTGCTATTATCGCTTTGGATGATCTGCCAATTACCAATACCATCACACGCCGTTGGCCCCTGGCAAAGCTAAACTATCCCGCCTTTGTGCGTTCCGAAGAAGCGGCGCCATTGCCGCCGCTTCTGCAAGCGCCGCTGCTCCCGTTATCGCAACAAGGCAACCAGACAACCCGGCCTCCGTTGCTCAATGACAAGGGGTCTTCCTTGGCAGAGGATGAGACGGAAGAAATGGATGCCTTACCTGGTGACGGTGGCAAAGCATAACCCTCTTACTTCTCAGCAAATTGACAAAGCTTGCATATGTATCAAATCTGTAAGCTATTTGTTATACATTTTTGCAACTTTTGTCTTATTCCCCCCTACATTTGCTGTAAACAAATTCACTAGATGTTGGGCAAATCGGTAAACTCTATGGTATACTTGAGCCAGATTGCAACTTGGTGCAATCTGGCCCTATGGTTTCCGCTGTAATTTGCGTTTCCTGCACCTGTTTACGAACCTGGGCGTCAACTCTGCGTGACATAGTAGGAATATCTTTTCATGAAACAATCAGTGCTTAAGGTTTTATTAGTTGAAGATGATATTGACTATGCCAGCCTCCTCCATCTACGCCTAACCCGTGTACAAACCAAAGGCTCCAAAGCGCCCCAACTTGATATTACCCATGTTCGTAGTTTGGCGGATGCCGAAATCACCTTAGGTTCAGCGCATTATGATCTTGTCCTATTGGATATGTCATTGCCTGACGCCAAAGAGATGGAAGGGCTGTTGCGTCTAAAGGCGCTTTTGCCGGGCCTGCCGGTCGTACTCTTAACGGTTACCGATGATGACGAACTGGCCCTAACCGCCATCCAACTGGGCGCTCAGGATTACCTGGTGAAAGATGAGATCACGATCGGCCTGTTGGTGCGGGCGATGCGCCACGCCGTGAAACGTGGCGATCTACTAACCAATCTTGAATCGAAATATGTTGGGCAATTACAGGCCAACGAAGAGGGGTTGCGGAGCCTGGTTGAACATATCGCCGATGGCATTGCCATTGTTGATAATGTCGGGGTGATTCAGTTTGTCAATGCGGCCTTTGTCCGGCTCATGCAACGGGATGATGAGAAAGCGTGTCTCAATCAGCCCTTTGGCTACCCCTTTACCAGCAATACAACAACCGAGATCCAGGTGCATGGGGCTGATGGCCTTGCCAGCACTGTTGAAATGCGCACTTCGTCGATCTATTGGCGCCGTCAACATGGCAATCTGATTTTGCTACGTGATATTTCGGAGCAAAAGCGCGCCGCCCTGGCGATGGAACAGTACGCACGTGAGCTAGAGGTGCATAACGAAGATTTGGATGCCTTTGCCCATACCGTCGCGCATAATCTGAAAGCGCCGTTAACCCATATCATCCTTGCGGCCGATCTGCTCGACCTGAATAAAAATTCCATGAGCATGGATTGTGCTAATTATGTCGGCACCATTGTCAATTATGGACGCAAAATGACGGAAATTATTGACGACTTGCTGCTCCTGGCCGAGGTTCGCGCCCGTGAGGAGTTGCTGCTCTTGCCGCTGAATATGGCACGCTTGGTGCGCGATGTGGAACTACGCCTGAAGTCCTTAATCACTCAATATAACGCCCGTATCACGATTCTTACTATCGAGAGCTGGCCGCAGGTGATTGGGTATGCGCCTTGGATTGAAGAGGTCTGGACCAACTATATTACTAATGGCCTAAAGTATGGTGGTCGTCCGCCGCAGTTGGAGATAGGATGTGTCATCTTACCAAACAATCGAGTGCGCTTTTGGGTGCGGGATAATGGCGATGGCATTCCGGCAGAAGAGCAAGCATCGCTCTTCCAACCCTTTTCCCGTTTGAAAAGTCCCGGCGTCGAGGGTCACGGTCTGGGCTTATCAATTGTACGGCGTATTGTCGAAAAACTAGGGGGCGAAGTTTGTGTTGAAAGTCAACTTGGCGAGGGGAGCGAATTTAGCTTTATTCTCCCCATCGCCCTCTAAAATAACATCCGACTGCTCCTACCCTTTACGCTCATTCACTTTCGGTCGCAACTAATTGCTATTTACCCCTGCAATCATTTGACAGTCGCGCACCAAGTTGGTATGATTCCCATCCGTTAGTATTTTACTACAAACCCAATCGTGATTGTACCTAATTGATTATAGCAATTGAATTCGTATGATGCCAATGGTAGCCATTTTGTTTGGCGCCGGTTTTCCGGCTATCAATAAGAAAAGCAAGCGTGAAAACCTGACCTGAGCGTCTGGCTCTCCGTGCTTGCTCCACTTCGGACTGTTTGCAACCGGCCATCCAGATGGATAGGCCGGTTTTTTTATGGAGTTTATCATGAGCTTAACCAACTTTGCCATTATTGAGTCCACGTTGCGTGAAGGCGAGCAATTTGCCAATGCCTTCTTTACCAGCGACCAAAAAGTGGAGATTGCACACCTGCTTGATGCCTTGGGTGTCGAATATTTGGAGTTGACGTCACCCGCGGCCAGCCCGCAAAGTCAACAAGATTGCACCCGCATCGCCTCACTTGGCCTGCGGTCGAAGATTTTGACCCATGTGCGCTGTCACATGGAAGATGCAAAAATGGCCGTTGACACCGGCGTCGATGGCATTGATGTTGTCTTTGGCACCAGCAGCTATCTGCGCGAATTCTCTCACGGCAAAGATATTCCCTATATTATCGATTCGGCCATCACCGTCATTGAATTTGTCAAGAGCCAAGGGTTGGAGGTGCGCTTTAGCAGCGAAGACAGCTTCCGCAGCGATCTGGTTGATCTCCTGACCATCTACCGTGCGGTGGACAAGATTGGCGTCAATCGCGTCGGCATTGCGGATACTGTCGGCGTCGCCAACCCGCGCCAGGTCTATGATCTGGTGCGCACCTTGCGTAGCGTCGTCTCGTGCGATATTGAGTTCCATGGCCACAACGATACCGGTTGCGCCGTCGCCAATGCCTACTGCGCTTTGGAAGCCGGCGCCACCCATGTCGATACCTCGGTGCTGGGCATTGGCGAACGCAATGGCATTACACCACTAGGCGGACTGATCGCACGTATGTATGCCTATGATGCCGGTATGGTGCGTGGCCGCTATAATCTCCCCCTGCTGCGTGAAGTGGAAAATTATGTGGCTGGCCTGGTCAGTGTCGATGTGCCGTTCAATAACTATATCACTGGTTACACTGCCTTTACCCACAAGGCTGGCATCCACGCAAAAGCAATTCTCAATAACCCTAGCACCTATGAAATTCTCGATCCGGCTGACTTTGGTTTGACTCGCTACATTCATGTGGCGCACCGACTAACCGGTTGGAATGCGATCAAGCAGCGGGCTGAACAGTTGCAACTGAATCTAACCGATGATGAGATCAAGGTCATCACCGCCCAAATCAAAACGCTGGCTGATCAAAAGCGGTTGAACTTGGACGATGTTGATGTGCTGTTGCGTAATTATCATAGCCAAAGTGTGCAGCCGGAGTTGCTGCACGCCAGTGAAGATTTAGTGTTATCCACTGAACTGCTTGAGGTTTTGGCATGAGTAGGGCATTAACCGCGGTTGAGCAATCCGATCCACAACCTTGGCAAACCCTTAGTACGGAGCAAGCCTATCGCAATCGTTGGGTGGCTGTGGCGTTGGATCAGGTACAGTTGCCGACCGGCCAGCACTATACCTATACTCGTTTAGAACCCGCCGGTGTAGGCGTCGGTGTGATCGGCTTTAACGCTGCCGGTGAGATTTTGTTAGAGCGTGAATATCGCCACGGCGTCCATGCCGTAATCTGGCAATTGCCCGGCGGGTTAGCTGCCCATGGTGAAGATTTGCAGGCCGGCGCCTTGCGCGAACTGCTGGAAGAGACCGGCTACGCACCAGCGACGCCCTCGACGGTGCGCTACCTGGGCGTCGTCTGGGATAACCCGGCGCTGGGAACCATGAGCAGTCACATTTACGCAGCCTGGAATCTTGTGCCAACCGATCAACCGCGGCGCGACCCCGCCGAGTTTGTCACCTTGCATTGGGTTTCACCAGGCTGGTTGCAAGAAGCGGTGCGCAGTGGAGAGATCAAGGATCGCGTAGTTGTGGCAGCGGTCGCCTATTTGCTGCTAAACCAGCTCATCTAAGTCCAAGGGAAAGTTTCAATCAATGAACACCACTGCTCTTCCCTCCTCTCTTCTCCCGGCTGTGGGGCAAACTTTTGCCCAAAAAGCGTTGGCCCGCGCTGCCGGTTTGACCACTGTTGACGTTGGTCAGGTGGTTGATGCCCGCCCCGATGTGGTGTTGAGCCACGATAACACGGCGGCCATCCGTGAGATTTGGCTGGAATTTGGACAACCCCGCGTCCTCATTCCCGAACGCATGGCGATTACCCTCGACCACGCCGTGCCTGCGCCCACCACCAAGCACGCCCAAAACCATGCCGAAATTCGCACCTTTGTGGCGGAACAGGGCATCCGTCACTTTTTTGAAGCTGGGCGCGGCGTCTGTCACCAAGTCTTCAGTGAGGAAGCGTTGGTGCTACCCGGCCAGTTGATTCTCGGCTCCGATTCACATACCACCCACTTTGGCTGGCTGGGCGCCTTTGGCGCCGGTATTGGCCGCAGCGAAGTAGCTGTTCTTTGGGCCACGGGTGAACTCTGGCTGCGCGTGCCGGAATCAATGAAGATTATTTTAACGGGCGATTTACCCCCCGGTGTCACCGTCAAAGATTTTGCCCTGCGCGTCATGGGTGATCTGGGCGTCGATGGTGGTCTCTACATGGCGGTTGAATTTAGCGGCTCTGGCATTGATGCGCTCTCCCTTGAATCGCGCATGGTACTGCCCAACCAGATGGCTGAATTTGGCGTCAAAACCGCTTACATTCCGCCTGATGAAAAAGTATTCACTTACCTGGCCGAACGCAAAGCGCGACGCGAGCGGCGGGAGGCTGGTGGCGGGTGGCAGGCAAATATTCGGGATCTGCAATCAGCGATTGCTGAGAATGCACTCTATTCTGACCCTGACGCCATCTATGTTGCGACCCATCGGTATCAAGCGGCGGATTTGGAGCCATATATTGCCTGCCCACATTCGATGGACAATGTCAAGCCGCTATCACAGGTGGCGGGGACGCGGGTGCAACAAGCCTTTCTTGGCACCTGCACCAATGGCCGGCTGGAAGATTTAGCGGCGGCGGCGGCGATCGTGCGCGGCCACCAAGTGGCATCCGGCACCCGCTTCCTGGTCATCCCCGCTTCCAGTGAAGTGCTGAATGACGCCTTGCGCCTGGGCTACATTCAGACCCTAACCGAAGCCGGCGCCATGATCGGCGTCCCTGGCTGCGGTCCCTGTATGGGGAATCACATGGGCATTCCCGCTCCCAAGGAAACCACCATCTCCAGCGCCAATCGCAATTTCCAGGGGCGCATGGGGACGCGGGACGCCGAAATCTATTTGGCAAGCCCCGCCGTCGTCGCCGCTTCCGCAATCAAAGGGGTCATTGCCGACCCGCGTGAGGTGACAGGATGAAGGGGTGACAAGGTGATTTTCACCATCTAGATTTCACCTTGTCACCCCTTCACCTTGTCACCTTTTCATTTTACTGGTGGATAAAACAGGGCATAAGGAATAAACAATGCAGGTATTAGTTGGGCGTGCCTGGAAATATGGTGATAATATCAATACCGATGTCATCTTTCCAGGTAAATACACCTACAATGTGACCGGTCGAGCAGAAATTGCGCGGCGGGCTTTAGAAGATCTCGATCCCACCTTTGCCGCCAATGTCAAACCGGGCGACATCATGGTGGCCGGACGCAACTGGGGCTGTGGGTCGAGCCGGGAGCAGGCCGCCACCTGTCTGGTTTACAATGGCGTCCAGATCATTATTGCCGAAAGCTTTAGCCGGATCTTCTATCGCAATGCCCTCAACTGTGGTCTGCTCGCCATTGTCTGTCCAGCAGCGGCGCAAGTGATTCAGGCCGGCGATACCGTCAAGGTTGATCTACAAGCGAATCAGATTATCTGTGGCACGGGGGTTTATGCCTTTCCTCCCTTTAGCCCTAGTGTGATGGGGATCATCGAGGCGGGGGGGCTGGTCGAATATGTCAAGCAAAAGATGAGTGTAACCGGCGCATGAAATGGTTGTTTCGTCTGGCCTACCGGCTTTACCGTCTGTACTGGTGGATCGCACGCCCAACCACTGTGGGTGTACGCATTATTTTGGTGCAGGATGGGCAGCTTTTGCTGGTGCGCCATTCGTACCAAAGCCAGTGGTTTTTCCCTGGCGGCGCCGGCAAGCGGGGAGAAACGCTGGTCGCAGCCGCCATGCGGGAAGCGCAGGAGGAAACTGGTGTACGCTGTCTATCAACCCCCCGGTTGCAAGGCATCTATCTAAATTTGTACGAAGGCAAGAATGATCATATTGCCGTCTTTGTCTGTGACCAGTTTGAACGGGGCAAGGCGACCGACCGCTGGGAGATTGCCGCCTGTCAGTTCTTTCCCTTAACTGCGTTGCCGGCGGATTTCTCGCCTGGCTGCGCCCGTCGTCTTCAAGAATATCAAATTGGCGCCGGCCCATTTGCTGGGAAATGGTAGATAGGTAAACAGGGAGACAGGTGATGAGAAGGCAAGGCGATAGAGGAATGAAGGTAATGTGATGGTAGAACGTTCAATACACATTGCGTTAATCCCTGGTGATGGCATTGGGCTCGAGGTGGTGCCTGCCGCCCAACAGGTGTTACAAGCAACGGGCTTGCCGCTCACCTTTATCGAGCTTGCCGCCGGTTGGGAGACCTTTTTGGCCCAAGGAACGGCACTGCCAGCAACAACCCTTGAACAGTTACGGGTGTGTGACGGGGCGCTCTTTGGCGCCGTCAGCTCGCCAAGCCAACGCGTCGCCGGTTACAGCAGCCCGATCCTTGGCTTGCGTAAACACTTTGATCTCTATGCCAATCTGCGCCCGGTCGTCTCGGCGCCGCTGACCGGTAGCCAACCCAATGTTGACATGCTCATTGTGCGCGAAAACACCGAATGTCTCTACGTCAAACAGGAGCGTTGGGCCGATGAGGGCGCCACCGCTATTGCCGAACGAGTGATCACCCGGCGCGCTTCGGCCCGCATTGCCCATACCGCTTTTCAACAGGCGCGTTTGCGGCAAGCGCGCAACCCCCAGCGTAAGGCATTGGTGACGATTGTGCATAAGGCCAATGTGTTGAGTTTAACCGATGGCCTCTTCCGTGAAACGGCACTGACCGTCGCCCAGGCGTACCCTGACATTGCCGTCGAAGAGCAACTCGTCGATTCCATGGTCTACCGCATGATTCGTGAGCCGCAGCGCTATGATGTTGTCGTGGCGCCCAATTTATATGGCGACATTCTTAGTGATGCCGCCGCCGCCCTGGTGGGTGGGCTAGGTTTGGCGCCGAGCGCCAATGTCGGTGAATCTTTTATTGTTGCCGAACCGGTGCATGGCAGCGCCCCCGACATTGCCGGCCAAGGAATTGCCAATCCAGTGGCAACCATCCTGGCTGCGGCGCTGCTGCTTGAAACGCTAGACCAAAGCCAGGTCGCTCGACAGATTCAACAAGCGGTCGATAATGTGCTACATCATGGCCCCCATCCGCGTGATCTGGGCGGCGACGCAACGACGGCTGCCGTTACCCAAGCTGTCCTGGATCAACTCAAATCGTTATCGTAAAATATCTACTATCGAATATCAAATTAAAGGAGAATTTCATGGCGCTGAAAACTGTCACCGGCACGGCTGAATGCCCGGAATGTTTTGCTGAAATTGAACTGAAGAATGTGATGGAGAATGAGATCACCCAGTGCCCTGATTGTGGTGCTGACCTGGAAGTCATTAGCATTGACCCGCTTGAATTAGCCCTGGCCCCGGAAGAAGAAGAAGATTGGGGCGAATGAGGAAGCTTATGAAAATCGCTGTAATTCATAGCCGGGTGCGGGCGGAAGAAAAACTGTTGTTCACGGCCCTGGAACAACGCGGCGTTCCGTTTGATCTGTTAGATGATCAGGAGATGATCTTTGACATCTCTTCGGCTGACCCGCGCACCATGGAACAATACAGTCAGTATGATGTCATTATGGAGCGCTGCATTAATCATGGGCGGGCGCTCTATAGTTTGCGCATTTTGAATGATCGGGGCATTGCCACGGTCAACACGGCGCAAGTTGCTGACGTTTGCGGCAACAAATTGCAGACTACCAGCGCTTTGGCTGCGTCTGGCGTCCCCCAACCTCGCGCCCTGGTCGCCTATACGCCGGAAAGCGCCCTGAAAGCGATTGAATCGATGGGCTATCCTGTGGTGCTGAAGCCGTCGGTCGGTTCCTGGGGGCGCTTGTTGAGTAAGATCAATGATCGCGACGCCGCCGAAGCGATTTTGGAACACAAGGAAGTGTTGGGCAGCTATCACCATAGCATCTTCTATATTCAGGAGTATATCGCCAAGCCGGATCGCGACATCCGCGCCTTTGTGGTGGGCGATGAAACCATCTGCGCCATCTACCGCAATTCAGAACACTGGATCACCAACACGGCGCGCGGCGGTAAGTCGAGCGCCTGCCCGGTGACGCCTGATCTCAATGACATCTGCGTGCGTGCCGCCAAAGCTGTTGGTGGCGGCGTCGTGGCGATTGATGTGCTGGAAGATCCCAACCGCGGCCTGCTCATCAACGAAGTCAACTATACGATGGAATTCCGCAACAGCATCGCCCCCACCGGTGTTGACATCCCTGGCCGTATGGTTGATTTTGCGTTACGCGTTGCCAAAGATGGCTGGGCTGCCGCCAATGGCTGGCACAATGGCGAGTCACAACCCTATCGCGCCGTCTCGTTAACCAGCGGCGCGTCGGCAGACTGACGGCAACACAACAACGGAGTCGGGTAGCAACGGATTCGTTAGGGGCATTTAGAATGATCGGGTTGGCAAATAGCCTTTGTATACAAAGTTTTTTATCTTGCCTGGATCAAATCCGTTGCTACCCGAATCCGTTGTTGTGTTTACTGGACGTTCTGGGGATAAGTGCCTGTTAGGTTGTGGATAACTAAAAAAAATGTGGATAACTTTACAAATTCTTTTGTAAATGACAATTTGGTAAGGAAATAACAAAGCATGACAGCGAGAATCAGTGCATCGATTGTCGGCGGGTCGGGTTATGTGGGTGGAGAACTCCTGCGCCTGTTGCTCGACCATCCGCATGTCGAGATTAAGCAGATCACCAGCGAACGGAACGCCGGTTCCTTTGTCCATTTTACCCATCCCAACTTGCGCGGGCGCACCAAGTTACAATTTGTCAGCGCCGGCGAGCTGGAAAGCTGTGATCTACTCTTTCTCTGCCTGCCCCACGGCGGCGCCATGGAACGAATCGAAAACTTTGCCGGCCTGGCCGAGCGCATTGTCGATCTGAGCGCTGACTTTCGCTTACGCCATCCGGAAGAGTATGTACGTTGGTATGGCAAAGCGCACGCCAACCCGGCTTGGCTAGAAAAATTTGTCTATGGCTTGCCCGAACTCCATCGCGCTGAACTGAGTCAGGCGCGCTATGTCAGCGGCGTCGGTTGCAATGCCACCGCCACCAACATGGCGATCTGGCCGCTTTTTGCCAACAATTTGATCGATGAAAGCCGGGGCGTGGTCTGTGAAGTGAAAGTCGGCAGCAGCGAAGGGGGCAACAAATCGAGCGACGCCACCCACCACCCAGAGCGCGCCGGCGTCATGCGCAGCTTTGCGCCCACCGGCCATCGCCACACCGCTGAGATTTTACAGGCTATCCGGCTGGCTGGGCGCAAAACGGATGTGCATCTGAGCGCCACCGCTGTTGACAATGTGCGTGGCGTGTTGGCGACCGCCCATCTCTTTGTCAAGCCGGGCATTGGGGAAAAAGAACTCTGGCGCGCCTACCGCCAGGTCTATCGCGATGAACCTTTTGTGCGGCTGGTCAAAGAGAAGACCGGCATCTATCGCTACCCCGAACCCAAGATCCTGGCCGGCAGCAACTATGTCGATGTCGGCTTTGAGTTTGATGAGGCGACGGGCCGCGTGGTCGCCATGTGCGCCATCGACAACTTGATGAAAGGCGCGGCCGGCACCGCCGTCCAGTGTATGAACCTGATGCTAGGCTGGCCGGAAACGACAGCGTTAACCTTCCCGGGGTTGCATCCAGTCTGATGTTCCGGTAGTAAAGACTTTACTCTTCCAACTGCGCCCAAAGACTGAAGTCTTTACTACTGATACAAAACGCCTATGCGTGATCAAAACCACGAAACACCTAATTGGTTTGAACAGCTTTACCAGAACGCTCAAGGGAACAGCGCGGCTGTCCCGTGGGCCGTTTTACAACCACGTCCCGCCTTTCTCCACTGGGCGCAACGCACAAAGCTCCAGGGGCATGGCCGGCGGGCGTTGGTGATCGGCTGTGGCCTGGGCGATGATGCTGAAGAACTGGCGCGCCGGGGCTTTCAGGTCACTGCCTTTGATCTGTCGCCCACGGCGGTGGCCTGGTGTCAAGAACGCTTTCCCCAAAGCGCCGTCACCTATCTGGTTGCTGATCTCTTTGCTGCGCCGGCGGCCTGGTTGCGTGCCTTTGACTTTGTCCTCGAAATCTTTACCATTCAAGCCCTCCCCATCGCCATGCGCCAGACCACCATTGCCGCCATTGCCGAGTTTGTCGCACCCGGTGGCGACCTCTTTGTTTTCACCCTCGGCGTCGCCGAGTCGGATGGTCGCACTGGTCCACCTTGGCCGCTTACTCGCGCTGAACTGGACCACTTTCGCACTTGTGGGTTGACTGAGGTATCACTGGAAGAACAACGTGATCCGGGGCGGCATCCCAACCTGCGTTTCCGCGCCCGCTATCGAGGTGCATTGTAAGTTGGGGACAAAGCGCGTGCGTTGCACGGATCAAACAACGATGCGGTTAGGTGAACTGCTGTGACCCATGCAACGCACGCTTTGTTTTCTAAGATTGACAGCCAGCCATTTCATGGTATGATGTAACTAAGTTTGTACAAGAGCTAGTTACTTTGGAAAGATGATAAAGCCATGATGAATCCAGTGCCCTACACCATTCCCATTTCGGATATGCGCTTTCAACAAAGTGCATTGTTAGCGCGTGTTGAGGAATCGCCCGTGGTGTTAACCAAACAGGGACGTGCTGTCGCTGTGTTAGTGGATCCGAATTACTGGAACCAGATCCTGGAAGAGTTGGAAGATATGGCCGATGCCCTGGCCGTTGCCCAAGCTAAAATTGCCGTGCTGCAGGGCGAAGAAGAATTGCTCGACTGGGCAACCGTCAAGCAAGAACTGAAGGTGAGCGGCCAGAATGGCGTACAAAATTGAGCTAACCCGCCAAGCACGCAAGGATTTAGCGGCGTTACCCGCCCAGATGCAACAGTGGGCGATCAACACCATTGATAGTCTCGCCACCGAACCACGACCATCCGGCTGCAAAAAGCTAAAAGGTGGCGACGGTTACTCTATTCGCCGCGGCAACTATCGGATTGTCTACGACATTCAAGATGACGTGCTACTTGTTGTGGTCGTGCGGGCGGCCCATCGCAAGGACGTTTATCGACAGGTGTAGCCTTCTTTCCGCAAATTATACCGGAGGAGTATCCCCTTGACATTGACCTATCTCGATTTTGAACTGGAAATCGGTCCCAGCGTCGATGGCGCCTATTCTGTTGCGGTCATCAAGTCACCCGCCGGTGAAACGCGCACGACACTGCGCTGGCCCTTTAGCGAATTGCAACTGGAAAATCGGCTTAAAGACTTGCAGATCGCCCTGCTCAGTTCGGGCGGCGTGGAACAGGCGGTACAAACCTTTGGCCGCGACCTCTTTGACTGGCTCTTTACTGGCGAAACCCGCAGCCGTTACGATGTGAGTCAGGAGCGCGCCCGCCAACAACGCAAAGGCTTACGCGTCAAATTGCGCATTCAGTCGCCGACGCTGGCGGCCCTGCCGTGGGAATACCTCTACGACGCGCGCGCCGCCGAATATCTCTGCCTCTCACGTAGTACGCCGGTGGTGCGCTATCTTGAATTGCCCCAGTCGATCCAACCGCTGGCGGTGACGCCGCCGTTGCAAGTGTTGGGCATGATCGCCAGCCCCAGCGATTTGACGCCGCTCGATGTGGCATTGGAAAAGCAGCGCATTGACCGGGCGACTGCCGACCTGCAAGCGCGCAACCTGCTCCAGTGGACTTGGCTGGAAGGGCAGACTGTGCGCGATCTACAACGCTATCTGCGTCGCGGCCCCTGGCATGTCTTCCACTTTATCGGCCACGGTCGCTATGATGCCCTGCGCGCCGAAGGGCAGATCGCCCTGGCCGACGCCGCCGGCAAAGCCCACCTCTTTGGCGCCACCGACCTGGCCCGGCTGCTGGCCGACCACCACGAGTTGCGACTGGTGCTGCTCAACAGTTGTGAAGGGGCGCAGGGCAGCAATGATGATATTTTTGCCGGCACCGCCGCCACCTTGATGCGCCGCGGCTTGCCCGCTGTGGTCGCCATGCAATATGCCATCACCGACCGCGCCGCCATTGAGTTCGCCCAAACTTTCTACGAAAGCCTGGCCGACGGTCTGCCGGTCGATGGCGCCGTGAGCGAGGCGCGCAAGGCGATCAGCGTGAACATTGCCAACTCGCTGGAATGGGGGACGCCGGTGCTGCATTTGCGCGCGCCGGAGGGGCAACTCTTTGACGTTGAGGCATTGCCAGTGATTCGTGATGACGTGAAGCGTGAACCAATTCCATCAGTGCAAGCGCCGCCAAAACCGGTGACGGCTGTCGCGCAGGTTGCGCCGCCCACCAGCCCCATTGCCTTTGATTGGGTGAAGATTCCGGCGGGTGAGTTTATCATGGGTAGTGATAAGAGTAAAGACAAATACGCCCTTGATAGTGAACGTCCACAACACCGAATGCATCTGCCGGATTACTGGATTGCGAAAACGCCGGTGACGGTGGCGCAGTTTGCCCAGTTTGTGCAAGCGACGAACTATAAAACAACAGCCGAGATCGAAGGCCCAGCGTATATCCATGATGGCAGCTACTCGCGTTGGGTAGCAGGCACCAATTGGTCACACCCGCGTGGCCCCAAAAGCGATGTGAAACAAAAAGCCAATCATCCCGTGACTTGCATTTCCTGGGCGGATGCCGTGGCCTTTTGTCGCTGGGCTAATGTGCGTCTACCCACGGAGGCTGAATGGGAAAAAGCGGCCCGCAGTGACGATGGTCGTATCTATCCGTGGGGCAACGATGCGCCGGACAAGACGCGTTGTAACTTCAACATGAATGAGAAAGATACAACACCCGTTGGGAACTACCCCAAAGGCGCCAGCTTCTACGGTTGCCTCGATATGGCCGGCAATGTTTGGGAGTGGACAAGTACAAAGTGGTTGAGCGATTATGAGGATTATGTCAACCAGGTCAATAACAGCTTGGAAGGTAACGAAAGCGGCGTCGTGCGGGGCGGTTCGTTTGACAATGATCCTTGGTTCGTCCGGTGCGCCGCTCGCAACTTCTACGACGATGGCTACCTCGTCGTCGGGGTGCGGGTGGGATGGTCTCCCGGCAGTTGATCGATACACATTCACTTTACATTGAAGGTGCTTTGTAGTCAAAGCTGTGCTATACTTCAACCCAAGTAATCATTACATCATGAAACCAAAGTGATGACAGTTCATGCGACAGTGGGTTCTTTATGATCGGGATGGGCGCGAAATTTATTTGACTGAGGAACAGTGGGCGCATATCATTAGCGGTCATCGCGAATTGCGTCATCACTTGGATGATGTGTTGAACACGATTCGTCAGGGGCGGCGACGGCAGCAACCAACCGATCCCAACAGCTATGTCTATCGATTGCGTTGTGATTCACTGCGACCACCCTACAATGGCATTATGGTTGTCGTTGCCTTTCGTTTTGAGTCAGATGAGCAAGGCAAGTTGATGGCAAATAATTTCGTCGTCACGGCTTGGGGTATTATCATGCGGTGATATAGGTGAGAAGCAATGAAGATTGAACACTATGCAGTAAAACTCAATACAGGACAAACTGCCCAATGTGAGTATGATCCAACTGGTGATCTACTCGAAATCTATTTTGTTCAGGGCGAAGCAACTGCCGCGGTTGAGCTAACCGACAATATCGTTCTCCGCTTTGACTGGGATAGTGGTACGCCTTGCAGCCTGAGTATCATTAGCTTTTCCACCTTATTGCAACCCTCGCGCTACGGGAAGATGCACTTTGAATTGTTGGTGGAAGAATGGCCGGAAGAAGCACAGGATAAAATTTTGGCGATGTTGCGGAGACCGCCTCTAATTGAGTTTTTAACATTGAGCAGCTACACCCCAGCACATGCCAACTATGTCATTCCAACAACTGCTATCAAACAACTTCCTACTTTGGTAGCGGCTTGAATCAACTTTACATCTGCTTGATGGTTCACAAAACTTTCCCATGAATGAACAAGAGTTTGAACATCTAATTGATAACTATATCACAAGGACATCAGCAGCGTATGGCGAAATGCCAGGCGAGTTTTTTCTGGGTCTGCTCTTTGAACGCGTAGATACGATAGCCGAGTATGAACGGTTGGTCGCTATGTTAGATGAGCTTATCGACACCGTTGGCGAAAAGGAAGACCATCCACTCTCTGGCTTGATGGAGATTGTCGGTGTATTGGTGGAAAATTACGAAGACCGTCACATCCCTGAACTGGAAGGCGATCCGCTGACAACGTTGCGCTTTCTCATGGAAGAACATGGTATTGATGCCAGCGCGTTGACAGAGATAGGGAATGAAAGAGCCGTGCGCCAAATTCTTGATGGCACAGCGGCGCTGACCATGCCCCAAATTCGCTTACTGGCTCAACGATTTCATGTTTCACCAGCTACATTTCTGTAACATGGGTAAAGAGTGTGCATCATAGGTTGCGTAAGTTAGGTGCTAGATAAGGACAGAGAATGAGCAAGGTTCGATTATTTTCACTCCTATCCTATGTGTCGGCTGCCCTTGCCCACGCCGACTATGCACACGATGAAGATGGGGTTGTGATTGCGCAAGTCCCTGGCGCTCCTGGTTTTTTTGCCCAAGGAAATACCTTTGAGGAAGCACGTACTAACTTGCGCGATGTGATTGAAGGCAATGTGATGTTGGCGCTCCAACTAGGTTGGGCAATTCCTGTCATATAAATTAGTTCAATTGGATTTGAGGAAATGCCGGGGACGCAGAGTGTCCAAACGGCATTGCGCCGCAGAGCAGCGCAACGAGCAGATCCTAAAATCCTGTTGAGCCTATAAATTCAGCACTAGAAGGTTAAACCAACCATGATCGTCATCAAAGTCGGCGGCGGTAAGGATCTGAACATCGACGCCATTGTCTCCGATATTGCGGCCTTGCGCGCGGCGGGCCAGGAACTGCTGCTGGTGCATGGCGGGGCGGAAACGACCAACGAGGTGGCCGAGGCGTTGGGCCATCCACCCGAATTTGTCACCAGCGAGAGCGGCTATGTCAGCCGACGCACCGACCGGCGCACGCTGGAAATTTTCGAGATGGTCTACTGCGGCCAACTCAACAAGATGTGGGTCGAAAAGTTCCAGACCGCCGGCGTCAACGCCGTGGGCTTGAGTGGGTTGGATGGCCGCATCTTTGAAGGTAAGCGCAAAGACACCCTGCGTGTGCGCATCAACGGCAAACGACTCGTCCTGCGCGACGACTGGACCGGCACCGTCGAACGGGTCAACGTCGATCTGCTGCGGCTTCTAATCAGCGGCGGCTATTTCCCGATCCTCACCCCGCCTGGTTCGTCCGATGCCGGCGAGGCGATCAACGTCGATGGCGACCGGGCCGCGGCAATGGTGGCCGCCGCCTTTAACGCCGACGCCTTGATCATCCTGAGCAATGTCCCCGGCCTGCTGCGCAACTTCCCCGATGAATCATCGCTCATTCGCGAAATCCCCCGCGCCAAGGCCGAAGACTTTATGCAATACGCCGAAGGGCGCATGAAAAAGAAGGTCATGGGCGCCGTCGAAGCGCTGGCCGAAGGCGTGCAAAAGGTAATCTTTGCCGATGGCCGCTGTGAACAGCCGGTGACGAAGGCGATCAATGGCGGTGGAACGCAGATTGCGTAAAACAAGATAGTAGGTATTGGATATTGGATATTGGGTATCGGCTGTTCAATACCTAATACCCAATATCCAATACTTCTTTTTCTGACAGCGACGAAAGAAACCACAACTATGACCGAGTTCAATTACGCGCAGATTGAGGAAGCGATTCTGGGCGGCACGACCCAGCGCCGGGGCGAGACGGTGATTGTGCGGGGGGAAGGCAGTTGGCTGGTTGACACGGCCGGTCGCCGCTATCTCGATCTCACCGCCGCACAGGGGGTGGCGATGCTAGGGCACTGTCACCCCAAGTTGAGTGCGGCATTAGCGGCGCAGGCCCATCAACTGATCGCCTTACCCAATTTTCTGTACAATGAGACGCGCGCCCGTTTTGCCGCCGAATTAGCCAAGGTGTTGCCGCCCCACTTGAACCATGTCTTTCTGGCAAACAGTGGCGCCGAGGCCGTGGATGGCGCCATCAAGTTTGCTCGCTTGACCACAGGCCGCACTGGTTTGGTCGCCACCATGCGCGGCTTTCATGGTCGCACGGTGGGCGCGGTCTCTGTCACCTGGGAACCTAAGTACCGCAAGCCCTTTGAACCGCTGTTGGATGTCACCCATGTTCCCTATAACAACCTGGCGAAGTTGGCCGACGCCGTGACCGATCAGACGGCCATGGTCATTCTCGAAGTGGTGCAGGGTGAGGGGGGCGTCAATATGGGCGATGGCGACTACCTGCGCGGCGCCCAGGAACTTTGCCGTGAACGGGGCGCATTGCTGGTTCTCGACGAAATTCAAACCGGCTTCGGGCGCACTGGCAAGTGGTTTGGCTTCCAACACTTTGATCTACAACCCGACATTATCTGTATGGCCAAAGGCATTGGTGGCGGCTTTCCCATGGGCGCGCTGGCCTATACGGAGCAAGTTCATGCCGTCCTGTCTCCTGGCGCGCACGGCAGCACCTTTGGCGGCAGCCCGATTGCGTGCGCCGCTGGCCTGGCTGCCCTACAAATCTACCATGAAGAGGGGTTGATCGAACGGAGCGCACAAATGGGCGCGCTGTTGCTCAAACGCCTACAAGAAACCATCGGTGACTACGAGATCGTCCGTGAAATTCGCGGCCTCGGCATGATGATCGCCGTTGAACTGCGCGAAAAGGTTGGGCCGTATCTCAAGACGTTGATGGACGAACATGGCGTCCTGGCGTTGCCGGCCGGCACCAACGTATTACGTCTGTTGCCGCCGCTGACTCTTTCAGAAGAAGAAATCGAAATTGGCGTCGCTGCCATTGCGGCGGCGTTGCCGAATCGTTGATGTCTAGGGGCGCGGATTGAGGCAACGCGGATTTTCGTTTGTGGATAAAAATCCGCGTTGCCTAAATCCGCGCCCCTAGCACCACATGCTTTGCATTAGAAACGATCACCACCTATGACACTCGCCCGTTCTCAAGCCATTGACCTGCTGCAAGGTCTGGTTGCCATCCCTTCATTATCCCGCCAGGAAGCAACGGCCAGCGTCTGGTTGGTGCAACAGATGCAACAGCTAGGCTATGCTCGCGCCTATGTCGATGCGGCCGGCAATGCGGTGGGAGAATTGGGCGTGGAAGATGCGCCGTATACGGTGGTCTTGCTTGGTCATATCGACACCGTGCCAGGCAATATTCCGGTGCGCATTGAAGGCGATGGGGAGGCGGCGCTGCTCTATGGCCGTGGTGCGGTCGATGCCAAAGGGCCGTTGGCGACCTTTGTCAGCGCCGCTGCCATGACCGGTCATGCCTGGGCCGTGGAAAATAATTTGCGGGTGGTTGTGGTTGGCGCTGTCGAAGAAGAGGCGGCGACCAGCAAAGGCGCCCGCTTCATTCGCGACCGCTTTGACGGCAATCAAGCGCCGATTCCCCATGCCTGTGTGATTGGTGAACCGAGCAGTTGGCAACGGGTAACGTTAGGGTACAAAGGGCGGATTTTGGTGGAGCTAGAAGCCAGCCAACCAATGGCCCACAGTGCCGGCCCTGATGCCGGTGTTGCCACTGTTGCCGTCGATCTCTGGAACTGGATCAGCGCCTATGCCGAGCGTTTTAACCAGGGGCGCGACAAGACTTTTGACCAACTTTTACCCAGTTTGCGCGTAGTGAACACCTCGACGGATGCCGCCATGCACGATCATGTCAAAGCGCAAATCGGTATCCGCCTGCCGTTGGACTTTGACGCCGATGGCTTTGTCACCGAGCTTGTCCAGTGGGCGGGGCAGCGAATTGTTGCCACTGAGCCGCTGTTCAGCCACCAGCCGCTTGTGGCAACGCCAATTCAACTCCAAGGGACATTAACGACTGTCAACCTCTATTTCCATGCCCATGAGCCAGCATGGCGTAGTGACCGTAACAGCGTACTGGTGCGCGCTTTCCTCAGTTCAATACGCGAAATCGCTCCCGAAACCCGGCCCAGCTTTGTTGTCAAGAGCGGTACAAGCGACATGAATGTAGTGGGGCCGGCCTGGCAATGTCCCCTCTTAGCTTACGGCCCTGGCGACAGCGCGCTTGATCATACACCCAACGAACATATTAATTTGACTGAATATTGGCAGGCAATTCAGGTTTTAGCGCAAGTACTACGTAATTTAGCGCTGCTTTTACCCAATCAATAGGGTGTTTTCTTTCTCAAAAATAACCAACTTCGCATATCAGAATTGCTTTTGTTTCATTGAACCTTAAATATTCGCATAGAAGTAGATTTGCAAGATTAAATTGCAAAAAATTGCCTCTTGCGCATTAGAAAATGGCGTGCTATAATCACGCTAACCCGTCTTGGCGCCGGTCAACGTTCGCTGTACAGCGACAATGAGTGGACTTTGACGGTAGCAATCACAGCGCATTCTGTCCTATGAAAAGCACCTGTTTTCCTACCCTCGGTGTACTTAATAGGACGCCAGAGCAATCATCGGTGGCATGACTAAAACGATTATGCTGCCCAATCATCAAGGAGAAGCATCTATGCAGGGTCAATTCGCGCGCACCCTCATGCAGTTGCGCTGGGGTCGCACCCTCCGCTGGTGGACTCAACGCACCCCTGCGATTCGACGGTTGATTCATGTTTGTATTGTTGGCATGGTGGTCATGAGCGTTGTCGTCGCCGGCACACCTGATTCCCTGGTCGCCTCGAATGTCAATGTTCTGGTTAATGGCGACTTTGAGCGGGGCTTTGGCAATCAACCCGGTTGTGGGGCGGTCGGCGTCGGCTGGCAATGCTTCACCAACGGCGGCGGCGCTAACTATGGCTTCTATGATGACCAATGGACGCCAACCGTCGCCGATGGGGGCCATAGCCAACTAATCGAGATCAACACCAAAGGGATCGGCAACCCGGAACATGATCGTTATGCCGGCCTCTACCAAACGGTGGCAGTGACCGATTGGGCGGAATACACGCTCAACCTGAAAGGCCAGATCCGCACGACCCTGATGGATGGCGACCCGTGGCGCTATCGGGTTCAAGTTGGCTGGACAAACGGTCACTATGCCGATTGGACACGGGTCAGCAACTGGCAGGATGTGGGTTGGGATAATTACTACCCCCGTGAGTCGCCCGGCGGCTTTAGCGCCTATGCCACCCGCATCAAGGCGGAGGCCGATTACCTGACAATTTACATCCGTGTCTGGAAGAAGTGGGGCATTGGGGAAGAAGAGATTGATGTTAACTTTGACACCATTGCGTTGACCGGGCCGTCACCCTATCACCACAAGGGCTATGGTACAGGCGGACCTGATCCCAACGCACCGGCCCAACCGGTGGGACAACCGCAACCGGCGCCGGTTGCCGGCGGCAGTTGTAGCGACAAGGATTTGATCTACAATGGCGGCTTTGAACAGGGCTTCAATCCCGTAGCGGTTGGGCATGTGGGCAAAAGCTGGGGCTACTTTACCAATGGTGGCGCGGCCAACTATGGCTTCTATGACGACCAATGGCCGCCAGTCATTGCCGAGGGTGGTCATGCCCAGTTGATCGAGATCAACACCAAAGGTGTCTACCCCGCCGATGCAGATCGCTATGCCGGCATCTACCAACGGATTGGGTGGTTACAACCGGGCAAGGAATATGAACTGACCATCAAAGGTCTGTTGCGTGGCGTTGGCAATGAAGATGATCCCCATCGTTTTGAGGCGCAATGGGGCTACACTGCTGGCCACAACCCTGACTGGAGCCAGGTGAGCAACTGGACGACAGTCAACTTTGGCGACATTCAGAATCGTACCAGCCCCAGCGGTATCCGCAGCTATACGGTGCGCTTCACACCGCAAAACAGCGAGATTATGCTCTTTATCCGTGGCTGGAAGAAATGGGGCGTTACTGAGGTCGAGATGGATCTGAATCTGGATGCGATTAGTCTACGGGGTTGTACAGGAGCGTCCCAGCCGTCACATCCGGCGCCCCATCCCGGCGGCTCGGCTTGTAGCTACACCGTGCAGCCCGGCGACATTTTGGGGTGGATCGCCCAGCGCTATGGCGTTTCCGTCCATGATCTGATGTCCGCCAACGGGATCCAAAATGCCAATCTCATCTATGTTGGGCAAGTGCTACAGATCCCTGGCTGCGCGGCGGCGCCCGTTGCACAGCCCGTACAGCCAGCCCAACCGGCCCCCGTCGCGCAACCCGTCCAACCCGCGCCAGCGCCGACGACCGTCCCAGCCACCCAGCGCACACACACCGTCGCCCCCGGTGAAACGTTGAGCTATATCTGTGGGCTGTATGGCGTAGATGTCAACACATTGGCAACAGTGAATAACATTGCAAATGTTAATTTCATCTATGTCGGTCAGCAGTTGATCATTCCTTAAAAAAGAATCATCCCGTCCCGTAGGGACGCCTGAGTTTAGGAAATAATCATTTTGGTTCAAAACCTAAACTCAGGCGTCCCTACGGGACGGTTCGTGTTACGCCACCCCAGCGCGTACCAACAACTGTTTGGCGGCCTGATTGTGGCGTTCCGCCAACTGCGCCAGATCGCCATTGCGCAATTGTCCATCCTCGACCAAGATCCGTCCATTAACCATCGCAAAATTGACCTTTTGCGGCGCACAGAAGAGCAGCGCCGCCACGGGATCATGCACGGCGGCGCCGGCATAGTCCAGTGTGGTCAGGTCAAAGGCGATGATGTCGGCAGCCATACCGGGAGCCAAAGCGCCAATGTCATCACGTCCCAACACATCGGCGCCGCACAGGGTTGCCACGGCCAACGCCTCCCGCGCCTTCATCGCCATTGGGTTGCCCATCACGCGTTGTAACAACAAGGCTTGCCGTGCTTCCGCCAACATATGGCTGCTGTCATTGCTGGCGCTGCCATCGACCCCTAGACCGACGAGGACGCCGGCATCCAACATGGCGCGCACCGGAGCAATGCCGCTGGCCAAGCGCATGTTGCTGGTGGGGCAGTGGGCAACGCCGGTGTGGGTATGGGCAAAGAGATTGATCTCTGCCGGGTTGAGATGGACGCAATGCGCGTGCCAGACATCATCCCCCGTCCAGTCGAGAATTTCGGCATAATCGCCAGGGCGATAGCCAAAGCGCTCCAAGCAAAATTCCTCTTCATCTTTGGTTTCGGCCAGGTGGGTATGAAGATGCACATTCATGGCCGGGCCAAAGCTGCGCGCCAGGGCAGCGCTCTCGCGCATCAATTCCGGGGTGACGCTAAAGGGGCTGCACGGGGCAATGACAACCCGGCGCATGGCAAAGCGATTGGCGTTGTGATACGTTTCGACCACGCGCCGGCAATCACGCAGGATGGCCGCTTCGTCTTCTGTCACCCGATCGGGGGGCAGACCGCCCTGGCTTTCGCCCAAACTCATGCTGCCGCGGGCGCCATGAAACCGTACACCCACCAGTTCAGCCGCCGCAAACTGATCATCCAGGCGGGAACCATTGGGCCAGAGATAGTGGTGATCGCTGCTGGTGGTGCAGCCGCTGAGGAGCAGTTCGGTCAGGGCGGTTTGTGTGCTGATCCGTACATCGTCCGGCGTCAATTCCGCCCAGATTGGATAGAGCGTCTTCAACCAGTCAAAGAGGACCGCATCTTGCGCCGCCGGAATGGCGCGCGTCAGGGTTTGGTAGAAGTGGTGGTGTGTATTGACCATCCCTGGCATTACCAACTTGCCCCGTGCATTGATCTGCTCGGTGGCCTGGGCAGCGAACGTCGGCGGTAGATCGCTTGATTGACCCACCCAGACAATTTGATTGTCTTCGATCACCAGCGCACCGTCGCGCAACTCGCGTCGAGTGCTGTCCATGGTTAAAAGCAATTCGGCATGTTGTATCAGGCGTGTCGTCATTGGCTGCTCCTCGTGCAATAGACTGGACTTAGGGGCATCGATCATTAAAGAATCGTGTGGCTGCTATCTTACCATCCACAATGCCGCTTACCAAGATCGAGTGAAGATTGTGCAGATTCACCCCGGCTGATTTGGCGGCTATCCGCGCCACCAACTATAATGGCCGTACACCAACAAAGCGTGCAGAATGTCGATAGAGTATAGCTGAAAGCATGGTTGTGATCGCTCCCGTCTCGATTTGGCCCATTGACTGCGCAACAGTGGGTTGCCAAGGGTGGCGTGGGAAGTGATCCGGAGCAATAAGGATGTAAGAAGACATGACTGCAATGGTGCTGCCGAATGGGGGCAACCCCAAGGTGCTAGTGGTCGAGGATGAACCAGCGCTGCTGGATACGTTGGAATATAATTTGACGAAACAGGGGTACAGCGTCAGCACAGCCAAAGATGGCTTGAAGGCGTTGGAAATTGCCCGTGCTGTCGATCCCGATCTGATGATCCTGGATGTAATGTTGCCGGGGTTGGACGGTTTTGAAGTTTGCCGTATCTTGCGTCAAGAGATGAGTCTGCCGATTCTCTTTCTGACCGCAAAGGCGGATGAGATCGACAAAATTGTTGGGCTGGAAGTAGGGGCGGATGATTATCTCACCAAGCCCTTTAGTATGCGGGAATTGATGGCGCGGGTGAAAGCCTTGTTGCGCCGGGTGCGGCTGGTGCGCGCCGAAGTGACGGCGACCCAACAAGAGAACAATGGGCCAGCCGACTTCCCGTTGGAACGCATGGTTTTTACAGATCTCATCATTGATCTAAGTCGCCATGAAGTCATTTTCCGCGATGTGGTTTTTCACTTAAAGCCAAAAGAGTTTGAACTCCTAGTCTTTATGGCGCGCAACCGGGGCATTGTTTTGAGTCGCGATCTGATTTTGGAACGGGTTTGGGGCTGGGATTATGATGGCGGCAGCCGCACGGTTGATGTCCATGTGCGCTGGCTGCGCGAGAAAATCGAGGATGATGCGGCCAACCCTATGCGTCTGGTGACGGTGCGTGGCGTTGGCTATCGGTTTGATGGCTAAAGATCACTTTACCTGCCGCCGTTAACAATGAACATACAGCAGTCGTAAGGCCGACCCATAAATGGGTCGGCCTTTTTATTAACATATTGTTAAAAATTTACACCATCATTGTTAATTTATCTGTTTATACTAGAGTAGACTTACGGCAAAAAATGTTTTTGCGATATATGATTGCGATATACAATGGGTCGAACAGCGAGTCGTCAGTAGCTCGTCATTCCAACCCAAAACATTGCCCGTTCAACGACACCTGGTTACCTAATATGACCGACTTATTACTCTGTTCACTAAGTTTTTCGGTATTCTCGTAGGGGCATCTCGTAGGGGCATCTCGTAGGGGCATCTCGTAGGGGCATCTCGTAGGGGCATGAAGTGTGGCACGACCAATGGGTTTCGGTGTGACCAATTTGTTTGCCACACTTCGTGCCCGACGCCAAAATCCCAAAAGACTTACTGAACAGTGTACTTATCATGAGGAGTTCATGGAAAAAAAGCTAGATTTTGGTCCACGCCTGGCGAAATGGTTTGATTCCCCTTGGTTTGTACGACAAAAGGAACGCCTTTGGTCGTTGCCGTGGCGCGCAGAAAATCTTAGAACTTTCCCGGCACTCACGCAACTGCGCTGGCGTGCTGCCTTTGGCTATGCCATCCTGATTTTGCTCCTGATGATTGGCGTCAGCCTCTATCTTTCCTACCAGGTGAATCAATGGTATCTGACCCGGTTGGTTGCCACTGCCGAGCAGCAGACGCTGCGCTTTGTTCGCAGTGGCGCTCTGTCCTCGGTCTGGCAAGAAAATGCGCTCTCTCTCCAACGCCGGTTACAGGAATGGACGCTGCTGACAAATGCTCATGCGGCGTTACTTACGCTTGACGGTGACGTGCTGGCCGATTCGCACACAAGCGCCGCTGTGGGTGAGCAACTTGGCGATCTCCCTGAGGTGCAAGCGGCTTTGCCCACAGGGTTGAGTAGCGTAACCCAATACGATGCTGTCTTAGGCCGGCAAGCGCTCGTGGTGGTGGCATTGGTGCAGCAAGGTCAGGAACGCTTAGGCTTATTACGCGTCGCCTATCCTCTGCCTACCATACAAAGCAATCTAGCGCAATTACGGGGGACGATCATGCCACCGATTCTACTGGTGGCGTTCCTCATGCTTGCGCTGCTGATCTGGCAAGTGGAGCGGACGGCCGCAACCCTCCGCCGCCTGACGCAAGCCGCTGAACGGATTAGCCAGGGTGATCTGGCGGCGCGCACCCTTTCCCTCAGCGGTGGTGAGATTGGGCAGTTGGTGCGCGCTTTTAATCGAATGGCGGAAAAATTGCAGCGGCAGATCACCAAACGGGCCAGAGAAAAAGACCGGCTGCACACCGTTCTCCATGTCATGACCGATGGCGTCTTGATTGTCAACCGGCATGGGCGTGTTCGCCTGCTTAATCCGGCAGCGGCCCAAATTTTGAAGACAACGCCGGAACGGGCCTTGAAACACACCTTTGTTCAAGCTGTGCGTGATCATCGGATTGTTGAAGTCTTTGCCCGTTGTCAGCAGTCAGGTGGGAATGAGACAGCGCTCCTGGAATTGGATCGCGAACGCTTTTTACGCATGGTTGTCACCCCTTTTCTGCGCGGTGATGATCGCGGCTATCTGGTCGTCTTCCAGGATCTAACGCGCCTTCACCAACTTCAGACGGTGCGTCAGGATTTTATTAGCAACATCTCTCACGAATTACGCACCCCTATCGCCTCGTTGCGCGCCCTGGTCGAAACCTTGAGCGATGGCGCCCTGGATGATAGCGAAGCCGCCCACCGCTTTCTGCGTCACATGGAGGTGGAAGTTGATGCCCTGTCACAGATGGTGCAGGAGTTACTCGACCTGGCGCGCATTGAGTCGGGGAAAGCCTCCCTACAATTAACAAAAACTGCCTCCTTTCCTCTCCTACGCCGGGCTGTGGAGCGGCTCCAGGCCCAAGCAACACGTGCCCAGTTGACACTACAGGTTGAAGCACTGCCTGAACTACCGACTGTCTATGTCGATGGTAGCCGTGTTGAACAAGTATTAACAAATCTCATTCATAATGCGATTAAGTTTACCCCACCCAAAGGGGTAATTTCTGTTTCCGCCACCACCAGCGATCACCAGGCGCTCTTGGTCAAGGTAGCAGACACTGGTGTGGGGATTGCACCGGAGGATCTGCCACGCGTCTTTGAGCGCTTCTATAAGGCCGACCGCTCTCGCTCCGGTGGCGGTACAGGATTGGGGTTGGCGATTGCTAAGCACATTGTCCAGGCCCACGGCGGGCGCATTTGGGTCGAAAGCCGGGTGGGCAAGGGCAGCACCTTCTTCTTCACCTTGCCGCTGGCCGAAGTGACGAACCGCCCCCTCGCCCTACCTGAGCCGTAGTCTCGCCCTAAGCTTATGCCTCTAGTTTCAGCAGACCCGCAAGATAGACGGAATTGCCCTAGGCCGACTCTTAACTACGCGACTACACGACTACACGACTACACGACTACGCGACTACTGGTTTTTGTTGACAACCATTTACAAAGCGCATTTTTTTATTAACAAACAATTAACATGGCTAGTGCAACTTGTTAATATCTCTCCTTTACCCTCTTTGTCAGAAGTGATTTGATGAACTTCTCAGCTAACTCTACGACAATTGCGCAAAAAAACGAATAATTATCAATTTTGTAAACTATGACAGAGTAAAGGAGTCGTAACCCGATGTTTCGTACTAGAATTTTCATGTTGTTGCTTGTGCTGGTGTTAGCCCTGGCTGCTTGCGCCCCGGCTGCCACCGCTCCGGCGGCCCCCGCGGCTGAAGCTACCAAAGAAGAAGCGGCCCCAGCGGCTAGTGAAGCCATGACGGAGACCGTTGCCATGACGGAAACCGTTGCCACCACCGAGACGGCGGCGGCCGGCGGCATGGTCGAATTGCCGGAAGTCAACCCGTTGGAAGTGACCGGTGACATTATCACTGCCGGCAGCTCCACGGTCTTCCCGCTGACCGAAGCGATGGCCAATCGCTTTGTTGACGAAGGCTATGCTGGCAACATCACCATTGACAGCGTTGGCACTGGCGCCGGTTTCGAGCGCTTCTGCGTCGCCGGCGAAACTGACATTGCCAATGCCAGCCGCCCGATCCGCGATACCGAAATCGAAAGTTGCAAAGCCATCAACCGCGAACCAATTGAATTCCGCGTTGGCACCGATGCGTTAGCCATTGTGTTGAACCCGGCCAATGACTGGGTAAGTGATTTGACGGTTGAACAAGTTGCCAAACTCTTCTCGGCTGATGTAGTGAACTGGTCGGATGTAGATCCGAGCTGGCCGGCCGAACCGGTGCTGCGCTTCAGCCCCGGCACCGACAGCGGCACCTTCGACTATTTCGTCGAAGCGGTCATGGAAGAGACCTTTGGTGACGAAGGCTCAGCCAAATTGCTTGATGCTGGCAACCTGCAACTGAGCGAAAATGACAATGTTTTGTCACAAGGTGTGCAAGGTGACAAGAATGCCATCGGTTACTTCGGCTATGCCTACTACAACGAAAATACCGGCGCCCTGAAGTTGTCCACGGTTAATGGTGTTGAAGGCACGGTTGAGAATGTAGACAACGGCACCTACCCGTTGGCTCGCCCGCTCTTCATCTACTCGGATGCGGCCATTATTAACGAAAAGCCGCAGGTTGGCGCTTTCATCAACTTCTACCTGACCTATGTTGACGAAGAAGTGATTGGCGCTGGCTACTTCCCGGCCCCGGATGCGGCGCTAGAAGAAGCCAAGAGCCATCTGGTTGCGGCCATGCAATAAGTTGTTAGCCTGGGTAAAGAAAGCTGGTTTCTAAAAACTTTCTGTACGTTATCGGGCATCAGATAACAACTTTTTGAACAATCCAGGGAGGGGCGCAACCCCCTCCCTTTTGGCTTATTCGCTAGTTTTTGAATGGGAGTGGAATAATGCAAAGTGAACTATCGGCGTCAGCAACACTTGGACGTAATGTGGCCGTGACGGCGCCGCCTTTTAGCTTGCAGCGCCGCTTACGCATTGGTGAGCGAATCATCCAGGTTGTGCTGTTTTTATGTGGCGCAATTTCCGTACTGACTACGGTCGGCATTTTATATGTGCTGGGCCGAGAGGCGTTGCTCTTCTTTCAACTGCCCGAAGTGACGCTTTTAGATACGATTACCAAAGTAAAATGGCAACCGGCGATTGGCGAATTTGGCATCTGGCCGCTCTTGATTGCCACCTTAACAACCAGTTTTGTCGCTATGCTGATTGCGCTGCCCCTTGGCTTGATGATTGCCATCTATCTGAGTGAATATGCCTCGCCCCGTATGCGGGGCATTTTGAAGCCGATTTTGGAAGTGCTGGCGGGCATTCCCACCATTGTCTATGGCTACTTTGCCCTGACCTTTATGACGCCGATTCTGCGCAACATCTTTGGCGATGGTGTCGTGGAAATTTACAATACCGCCTCGGCTGGCATCGTCATCGGCATTCTAATTTTGCCCTTGGTCACTTCCATGAGTGAAGACGCGCTGACGGCTGTGCCGCGCTCCTTGCGCGAAGCCGCCTTTGGTCTCGGCGCCACCAAACTGGAAACCTCGGTACGCATTGTGTTGCCGGCGGCTCTATCCGGCATTGCAGCAGCGGTAATTGTTGCCATGTCGCGCGCCGTAGGCGAAACGATGGTTGTGGCTGTCGCTGCCGGCGCCGGCCCGCGCAACTTTAACAGTTGGGGCGAAGCCTTTACCAACTTTGGCATCATCAACCCCTTTAAAGCAGCCGAGACGATGACCGGCCACATTGTGCGCATTAGCGGCGGCGATCTGAGCTATGACTCGATTGACTACGCCAGCCTCTTTGCCATTGGTCTGTTGCTCTTCTTTATCACCCTGGGTTTGAATATCATTAGCCGCATCATTGTGGCGCGCTTTCGTGAGGAGTACGATTAATGGCCGACAATTCATCCTTACAACCACCCTTCCCGGTTGGCGATGCCATGCGCGAGCAGGTCGCCGGTCGCCGTCGCCGTGGCTTTGTCTGGCAAAGTCTCTTTCTCTTGGCAACGATGGTTGGCATTGTTGCACTGCTGGCCTTGCTCTATAACATCATTAACGGCGCGTTTGGCTATGTAGTGGTGCAGAACAAGATCGACCCGGAAGCCATTGTGTTGGCCTATGCGGAAGAACAGTTGTTGGCTGTCCCGAATACCATCTCCAGTGAAAATGATGATGATCTGGTGGCCGGGATTGTTGATAACCCCAATGCGATTGGCTTCTTCGGTTACGCCTATTATCAGGGCGAGACCGAGCAATTGAAAGCCTTGAGCATTGATGGCGTGGCGCCGAGCGCGGATAGCATCAATAGTAATGAATATGGCCTGGCCCGCCCGCTCTATCTTTATACGACGGCCAAGATCTTGACTGATAAGCCGCAAGTTGCCGCTTTCCTAAACCATTACATGACCAATGTCAATCAGGAAATTGGCGCGGTTGGTTATTTCCCGACCACCGAAGAGACGATTCAGGGCAACCTCAGCGCGCTTCAAGCCGCAACCGCCGCCGGCGACGCCACCGCAGGGGAGATCATGGTGGCTGGCAGTTCAACGGTCTACCCGCTCACGGCGCGTTTGGCTGAGCAATTTAAGGGCAGCGGTTTTGGCGGCGCGATCACCATTGAGAACATCGGCACCAAAGCCGGCCTGGCCCGTTTCTGTGACAACCAAGGGGTGGATATTGCCAATGCCAGCCGGGCGATCACGCGTGCTGAAAGTGAGCTGTGCGCCCAGAATCGGTTGACGCCAATTGAATTGCGGGTCGGCGCCGATGCCCTGGCCGTCGTGGTCAGCGCCCAGAACAGCTTTCTCTCCAACGTGACGACGGCGCAATTGCGCCAGATCTTCTTTTCAACGGCGCAGACTTGGTCAGAGGTGGACGCCTCCTGGCCGGCGGAGCCGATTGTCCGCGTGGTGCCGGGCATTGACAGCGGCACCTTGGATTTCTTTGTCGAAGCCGTTTCGGAGCAAACGCTTGAACAATTGCCCAAAGAAGCGCTGGTCAGCATCTTGCAAGCCAACGTCTCGAGTGGTCTCTTCCGCCGTTTTGAAAATGATGAACCCTTTGCCGAACGGTCGCAAGAGAGTGTCTATAATCTAGTCTTAGAGCGCGTCGTCGAGCCGGTAGTTGTACGCTCCTGGTCTTTACGCGATTCGATCTTTTTGCCCTCAGAGATTGAGGTGGCTGCTGCTGAAGTTTCCAATGGACAATTGATCTTCCGTAGCTGGCTTTCGCCCGATTTTCTCACCAACACCCAGTCGCCGCTACCCCAACAGTCCGGCGTGCGCACAGCGCTCCTTGGGTCGCTTTGGGTGATTTTGATTACGATTCTCTTCTCGCTGCCGATTGGTGTGGGCGCCGCTGTCTATTTGGAAGAGTATGCCGAAAATAATCGCCTCAACCGGCTGATTGAGACCAACATTAACAACCTGGCCGGCGTCCCGTCGATCATCTATGGTCTGTTGGGGTTGGCCGTCTTTGTGCGCATTCTGGAGCCGCTGACCAGTGGCAGCCTCTTTGGCGCCGCCGACCCGACCACCGCCAACGGGCGCACGGTGCTTGCGGCTGGTCTAACCTTGGGCTTGCTGATCCTGCCGTTGATCATCATCAATGCGCGTGAAGCGATTAAGGCAGTGCCGGCTTCGTTGCGTCAGGCCAGCTTCGGCTTGGGCGCAACTAAGTGGCAGACGGTGTGGCACCATGTGCTGCCCAACGCGCTGCCCGGCATCCTGACCGGAACTATTCTGGCGATCTCGCGGGCACTGGGTGAAACCGCGCCCTTGGTTGTCATTGGCGCCTCGACCTTTATCGTGGTGGATCCGAGCGGTCCTTTCTCGAAATTTACCACCTTGCCAATTCAAATCTACCAGTGGACTTCACGGCCCCAAGATGAGTTCCGCAATATTGCGGCGGCGGCCATTGTTGTGCTGCTTGTCTTGTTACTGACGCTCAACGCCAGCGCTGTTTTGCTGCGCAACCGTTATACCAGGAGAATTTAGTCATGAGCGAATTTGTCAAAGAAATTAAACATTCGAATGGCGTAACACCCGGCCATTCTGGCCCATATGCGATTGAAGCGCATCAATTGAATATTTACTATGGCAACTTTCACGCGGTGCGCGATGTCGATCTCCAGATCGAACAGAACAAAATCACTGCCATGATCGGCCCGTCGGGCTGCGGCAAGAGTACTGTGTTGCGCTGCTTCAACCGCATGAACGATCTGATTCCCAGCGCACGAACCACGGGTGAAATCACCTATCATGGGGAAAACATCTACGCCCCGAATGTCGATCCGGTAGAGGTGCGCCGGCGCATTGGTATGGTCTTTCAAAAACCCAATCCTTTCCCCAAATCGATCTATGAGAATGTGGCCTGGGGTGCGCGGATTAACGGTTTTAAGGGCAATATGGATGAACTGGTGGAAGAAGCCTTGCGCGGCGCGGCGTTGTGGGAAGAAGTCAAAGAGAAGTTAAACCAGAGCGCGTTAGGCCTCTCTGGCGGTCAGCAACAGCGCCTTTGCATAGCCCGCGCCATTGCTGTGAAGCCGGATATTATTTTGATGGATGAACCATGCTCCGCGCTCGACCCGATTGCGACGTTGAAGATCGAAGACTTGATGCGTGAGTTGACCGAAAAGTACACCATCATGATTGTGACCCATAACATGCAGCAAGCGGCGCGTGTTTCCGATTACACCGCCTTCTTTATGGTCGATAACAACCGCACCGGCAATCTGGCCGAGTATGGCCCGACCAAACAAATTTTCACCAACCCCAAAGACAAGCGCACCGAAGAGTATATCACCGGTCGCTTTGGCTAATCGCTTGCTCATTAACGGATTTTCGTAATTTTTTCTACAGACTGGGATAGTATATCATGTTCAGGTACAGGAAAGATTACGGCAGTCGGTTACGATAGAATGGAGAATGCGCCATGACGCGAACCCGGTATGAAAAGCAGCTTCAGGCCCTCCAGGATGAACTCTTAGTCCTGGGTAGCTTGGTTTGCAAAGCCTTGTTGGATTCAATTGATATTCTTAAACGGCAAGACCTCGACGCCGCGCGTCAAATCATTGCCAATGATCGCTTGATCAATCGAAAACGGTATAAAATCGAGGATGAGTGCCTGACCTTGATTGCGACCCAACAACCCATGGCGCGTGACATGCGCCTACTGGCTGCCGTTCTGGAAATCGCCTCGGAATTGGAGCGGATTGGCGATTATGCTAAAGGCATTGGACGCATCACCGTTTATATTGGCCACCAACCGTTGGTGAAACCGTTGGTGCATCTGCCCCAGATGTGTACCATTGTGGTTGATATGTTGCGCAGTTCGCTCGATGCCTTTGTCAACCAGGACATTACCGCCGCCCGCCAAATCCCCAAACGGGATGATGAAGTCGATGAATTTTACAATATCATCAACCGCGAGTTAATTCAAATCATCACCGCCAACACAACAATTGACAACGCCAACTATCTTTCCTGGGCCGCTCACAATCTGGAACGCGCCGCTGACCGTTCAACCAACATTTGCGAACGGATTGTCTATGCGGTGACGGGAGAATTGGTAGAGATCGATCTGGACGAAGAAGAGATGGCCGGCATCAACTAAGGGTCCGTAAAAGAATTAAGCACCGCGCTTCATCAGTTTGTGACTCACTCTTATCGGTTGCGAGTCACAAACTGATGAAGCGCGGTGATCCTACCTGCCATTGGTGTAAGGCTGTTCCAAAGAATAGAATCCCCATCCCGTAGGCGCCTACGGGATTTATTTTCTTGCAACAGCCTAAGGCGTCCATTCGTTGTCGGGGATCGGCAGCGTCAACCGATAGCAAACCCCTTGGGGCTGGTGGTTGGTGATGCCAAGCGCACCCTCGTGCACTTCCGCAATCATTTGGCAGAGGGCCAAACTCAGGCCAATTCCGGCACGGTCAGCGACAATCACATCCCACTCTTCGACAAATTTATAGAGGTCGGTTAAAACCTGCGCCGGTAGCGGCGGCCCCTGATCGATGATCGTCAATTGTATTACAGGGCACCTGCTCTCTTTGTACAAGCTGCCTCTGTGTAGGACATCAACGGTTACGGCCATCTCAACCGTGATCAGGGCGCATTCCGGTGTAAAATGAATGGCATGATTGAGTACAATGTCTAGCAGATGCTGTAACAGGGGGCGATTGACAAGTAGTTGTGGGATGGGCGCGGTTGGAACTGTGACTAGCAGTTCCTTGCCATGCAAGAGTGCTGATGACTCACACTTGCTGACGGATTCGCGTAGGAGCGCCCGTAGATCGGTTCGTTGGCGGTGCAAACATGGCTGCCCTTGCTGGAGCTTATTGAGCAACTGCATCTGATCGAGGAGCGTGCGGAGCCGCTGTGCTTCGGCCAGAATTTGGCTTAGGAAGCGTTCTTGCTCCGCAGTGCATTCAGCGCGTGTTTGCAGTAGCTGCGTATAGAGGACAATCCCGGAAAGCGGATTGCGCATATCATGTATAAGCAGTCGCGCAAAGTTTTCGTGTTGCTGAACAGTGGGTTGCAAGGGGTAGGTTTGCTCTATCGTGCGTATCATACCTACAGAAACTATTGGCAGCCCTTCGTAGTTCCTGTTTTCCCAAACAATGTTCGCAATTCGCGCAAAAACTGCGAATTTTCCGTCAATTGCCGTAGCCGTCACATAGGGTTCATCGTTTGTTATCATCTAAGCTGCTTAGAATAAGCAGCTTAGATGATAACAGTTAGGCCAGTCCAGGGAATAAATCATACACAACTGTTAAACAGTTCACGCAGCACGTATCACGGTATCACGGATGAATATTTTCTTGGTATGGCCTTACAGGTGTATCTATTAACTTTCTGGCTGCGCTTGTCGCGCATTGACAATCCGCTGGTTAATCGCCGCCGCCATACAAGCCGCGCCAAACCCATTGTCAATATTGACCACTGCCACGCCCGATGCACAGCTATTAAGCATGGCCAACAGCGCGGCCAAACCGCCAAAATTGGCGCCATAGCCCACTGAAGTCGGCACGGCCACCACCGGCGCCGAAGTCAAGCCGCCGGCGACGCTGGCCAGGGCGCCCTCCATGCCGGCGACGACCACCACCACATTGGCCTGTTGCAGCGTCGGTACATGGGGCAGGAGCCGGTGCAACCCCGCCACGCCGACATCGACAATGCGTTGCGGCTGGTGGCCCATCAAGTCAAGGGTTAAGATCGCCTCTTCCAAGACTGGCAGGTCACTGGTGCCGGCAGCGGCCACCACCACACCACTATGACGCACCCGTTCCGGCTCCCGATCCAGCCAGATACAGCGCGCCAATTCATGGTACTGTAGCTCTGGGGTAAGGGCGCGGGCCGCAGCATACTGTTCGGCACTGGCGCGTGTTGCCAGAACCCGTGGGTTACGCGTGGCGAGTCGTTGTAAAATCGCTGCCACCTGTTCCGCCGTCTTCCCTTCAGAGAAAACGACCTCTGGAAAGCCCCAGCGCAAACTTCGATGATGATCGAGCGTGACAAAATCGGTTGCTTCAAACGGCAGCGCCCGTAACGCATGGAGCGCCCCTTCTACATCTTGCTCGCCTTGCGCAACCGCCTCTAACAGCCGACGAATTTGTTGTTGATCCATAGACAATCCCCCTACACTTTCTTCCGTTACTGCGCTGCAAGGACGATTTCACGTAAAAGCTCCAGTTGGCCGGCGTGGTAAGACTCATGGCGCATAAAGGAGGTGAGCAGTTCGCTGCGTGGCATGGTAAAATCAGCCGCGCTGACAATTTCACTGGCTTGTTTTGGCGTCATTGTGCGCAGATAGGCCAGTAATTGTTCCTGGGAATTCCAATAGGCTTGCACCAACGTATCAAACGCTGTTACATCGGCTGCCGGCCCTGTCACCGGCATGGAGCCACGTTCATAGCGGTTTGCTGTTGCCGCATTGACAACCAATGGCAACCCGCAAATTGCCAGGGCAAAATTGCGGTAGCAGACAAGATGACCCACAATCCAGTTGATGCAATTGCCGTTCACCGGCGGCTGCACCAACGAATCGGCATGAGTCAATCCGTCCAGGTGGGTGCGAATATAACTGGCATTGCGTTCAAAATTCCAGATCAAATTTTCCCCGGAAATCATGGCGTCCTCTTCTTTAACTGTTGTTCGTCATTTGGTTGTTGTTCATCATTGCGCAACTCATAGTCGCCCCACTTCCCGGTGTAGGAAGCGGCGAAAACTTCGGCATTGGTGCGTTCGACCGTGGCCAGCGCTTTCTGCAACTGGGCCTGACGCTGTTCCTCGGTATTCTCTAGGTCCGCCAATTGTGAGGGGCGCACGCTGACAATCCGCACCTGGCGAATATCGCCCATGCGATAATTCACCAGCGCACCCACTTTCTTGCCGATAATCGCCTTGGCTAACGGCGTCTGCATCCCCAAGCGATCGTGATCCAGGTCGGCATGTTCCTCGCGAACAAGATCAACGCTCATCGTTTCGCCGTTCCCCCGTTCGTCGATTAGCTCGACCGTGACCTGCGCCCCTAGTCGTGCTTGTTCATTGTCGTTTTGCATTGTTTTCCTGCTTCCCCTTCCATCCAACCCTATCCCCTCTCCATGAAACTCCTTGATACTTATAGATAAACCAAATAAACTTCGCATCAAGTGCCGGGCACCCGCAAGGGGCGGTGGCCTTTTAGGCGCCTACGGTATGTGCACCTTTTATCCGTTTTGTCTATTAGTTTACACAGGTCGCTGATCTTCCCTAAATTCCGGGTGGTGCGGTGTGAACAGCGCGGCTGTTTGCTCCTGTAAGAAGGGGTGTTGTTGCAGGCGGGCAAGGATCAGCGCGCTTTGTGCGTGGCTGAGGGTTGGCGTGCGCGCATAGAGATCGATGCCGGCCTTAGTAAAGGGTGTGGCCGAAAAATAGGTCACCGCCCACTCGGCGCAGTGCGGATCGTGATCGATAATGCACCAGTGGCTGGTCAGCCAGCGGGTATACCATTGGTCGCCGCGCCAGTGGAACAAGCGGGCGTGCTGTTCATCGGCGTGATCAATGCCGGTGATCTGCCCCTGCTTGCCACCGGCTTTCGTATAGGTAACAACATCCAATAACTGCGGGGCGCCTGTGCCAGGTAAGTAGGTGTAAGTAATCGCCGGATTGGTGTATCGTCGCCAGAGTGCGAGGTTGGTCTGCACAATGTACCATGTGCCACAGAAGGCGGCGAGGTCAAAATTGGTTGGGGCCAACGTGTAGGAAGCGAGCAAGGCTAACGGCGTCATAGCAGATCAAGAAGCGAGCGCAAATGCTTGTTGCAGTGATGTAATGGGTATATTCTCTGTCAACGAAGGCGTATAGGTTGAAATCATCAGAAATTCGCTGACTGGTGGTTGTGTGAGAAGATCGAGCGCTAGTTCGCGTAAGGCCGGTGATAATTCGTCTAATCCAGTCAAGGGTAAGCTGCGGAAACCAGTAGGCGTCTTTTGCGCAAGATACGAGTAATTGAAAATCGTAATGCCAACGGCGCGTCTTTCTGGCTTATTAATGCGCAGTAAAATGCTATCGTTTAACTCGATGCCGGTCGCCTTCTCACCTGGTGCAAATGAAATGTACAATGTGTCGCTTAGTTCATCGTAGTTTAGGATACCATCTACCATTACTTTCACCATCGCCTGTCTCTCTTGGTTGCCTTTACCAACAGAAATATTTTACCATGTATTTGTGCCGACGAGAAGATTTTGTTTTACGTTGTCGGATCGTTTCTATAACTCGTTTCCTCTATCCATCTGCCTGTGCAATCACAAAAAAGAGCTATGTATGCTTTCATGGTGCGCTGCCGCAAAACGGTATAATTCGGCAAGCTCGCCACGATCCATGCTAGTAAAGCAAGCCATCGCCTCAGCCAGTGAACACTGTTTGACCGCCGTAATCTGTTCGCCATCCACCACTGGAATTTGCGGCGGGCCAATCAGCAATACTTCACACAGATAGACCGCACGATAAGCAACCGGGTGGGGCAGATGGGGGCGAAAGGGTTTCTCGGCCTGCGACTCCATCCGCAAGGCGCCAATATAGGTTGCCGATTGGATCTTTGCGCCGGCTTCTTCCAACAACTCCCGTTGCAGCGCGGCCAGTGGTGGTTCGCCCGGCTCAACCGTGCCGCCGGGGATCTCCCATTCGCCGCTGGCAAGCTGGATTACCACCCACTGACCGTCAGTTGTCACCGGCACGGCGTTGACGTTGCTGATGAGCTGCTCTGGTGGCGGTTCACCGCTTTCAAACTGCACGATGGTTGGCCCGCTGGGCCAAACGGTTGGCTGGAAGAGCAGAGCATAGTCGTTCATAGCTGTGGCTAAACGCCTTTCGCACGAAAATGCAGTATACAGGGCCGGAAGTCTCTCCGGCCCTAGCTTGTGCAAAGCTTATCTGATGATCGTAAAAGCTACCGTTGAGTTCGACAAATTATTGCTTTATCGGTTGTGGATTGGTCGCATCATTGAGCGCAAGAAGCTGCTCAGCAGCAAGATTCCCAAAAAATTCGATCTGGTTGCGTTCCACGGGCTGAACGGTTTGGTATTGAGGAAGATAGCCCGTTGGTTGTAACCCAAACGGTGCAAAGGCCCCCAGAATCGCCGCTGACCGCCGTTGGAGATAGCTGATCAAGAGCGGCTGGTCAAAACGGTGATGACTGAGGAGGCGGATCGCTGTAAACAACTGGGACAACGAAACATTGAAAAAGGGCGGGTCGCAGACGATCAGGTCGAACTCCTGATCCAGCCATTCCGGGTTATACAGATTGTAGCGCCGAAAGCCCCGCACTGTTGCAAAGCGCTCGTCAATGTCGAGGATGGTCACGGTCACGCCCTGTTCAGCCAGGCGCCGGCCAAGCAGCGGCGCGCAAAGACAGCAGGGCGCGTTGAAACGGGCCAGGAAGCCGGCAAGATGGGCCAAGGTTGGCTCGGCAAAAAAGTATTGTTCGTTTTCGTGGAGTTCGTACATGGCAATTCTCAGGATGGCGACATCAATGCGATTTCTGCCCGACAACCATTCCCAACGACAACCACTGCCCATGATTGTTGCGGATCAACTCTTTCTCTGCATCTGCGATGTTGCTTTCCGCAGCGTAGTCCAACCACCACTGATCGGCCTCTGCAAAGTAATGTTGATGGGTAATGGTCAACCCATGTTGCTCAAACAACGCACAATTCCAGGCAACCGTCCGAAACGCTTCCTGAAAACCAAGCTGATGACGCGCCTCAAGCTCCGCCAGCGTCGGCGGCATGGGAACGGGTAGACACATCGGTTCGGCAATGCCAAGCCGACCGCCTGGTTTCAAGACACGCACCAGTTGGGTCAACGCTTGTGGCCGCTCGTCGCCGATCATCTCAAAGGAGCCGATGCTGATGATAGCATCAAAGGTGGCAGCCGCAAACGGAAGATCCTGGGCGTTTAGTTTGAGGGCAATGACCTTGTCCTCAACACCGGCGGCAGCCGCACGCGCCTGGATCTCTTCGCCGCCATGCCACGGTTCCAGGGTGAAGACGGCAATATTCCAGTGGGCAGCGAGGATGGTGGCAATTTGTCCACTCCCGCCGCCCACCTCCAAGATGCGCATCCCGCGGCGAATGCCAACGGCCTCCACCAATGGCAGCGCCATCTCTAAGGAAGCTGGCCCCCAAGCGGCTCGTTCATCTACGGCAAGAAATGGGTTCATGATCATTCTCCTGATCGCTAACAAACACCTTGATCGGACGCATCGCGTTGTCGGCGAGTGCAGCAAAGGTAGCCGTCAATTGGGCTGCCGTCACGCTCTGTTGGAACAACATTGTCAATGGATAGGCTGGCGCGTGCAGGCCGCACGACTCGCCAAGATAGATCGGCAATTCCGTACCGCTGCTTATCACCCCAGCGCATGTCCGCAACAGCAGATCCTGCGGGCCGAGGTCGGGTAACTGTTCTGTCACCCAGGTGAGTTGGCGGGGCGAGTGCAGGAGCCATGAATTTGCCGTATTGTGATGAGACATCAGTACACTATCAACCTTGAAGATGTAAGCGAATCAACGTGATCCGTTCCGCGTACCCTTCCGGTGACAAATAGACTTCATGTCCTTTTAACCCCGGATCGATGGGGCGGTTGGGCGCGCTATCAGTGAAATAACGGGGCAAAAGGTGGGTATGCAGATGCGGTATCACGTTCCCCAGGATGTTGTAGTTCATTTTGTCAGCATTGAATGCCTTTTGGAGAGCGTCGCCCACACGGGCCAAATCGTCAAAATAGCTTGCCCGTTCTTCAGCGCTCAGTTCAAACGGCTCGATGACATGGCGATGACAGATGAGTACACAATACCCCTTGACAAACTGATTCTTGGCGAGAAAGAGACGGCTAAAGGTCAAGTTGGCGATGACGATGCCGTGATCGTCTTCGGCCCTGCCTGATCGAATGAAGTCGCATAGTGGACAACTTTCGCCACTGATCAAGGTATCCCAGTTGTCGGCTTTCCAATTTCCAGCCATCGGTTGCTCCTTCTGTTACTCCTTCGGCGGTCTCATCGCCTGCTGGTTTTGTCCGTTTAGGGGTCGTTGCTCGGCAACGCCGCCCAGGCTTGCCACGATAGATCCCGGCCAGGGAAGATTGGTCGCTGAAAGGGCCAGGCCGCGCGCAACCAGTCGCGCAAAAAAGCACCTAATTGGGCTTCGACGCCTTGCGCTTTGGCGCTATCACGCACCCAGTAATAGACGCTGGCATCATAGTCGCCGCGGCGACTGGGGTAGATATAGACGCAGCCGAGGCAGCGATCCCCGGCCAGCGTTTCCACCGTATAGGTAAATCCCCGTCGCTCGGCAAAATCGGTTTGATGGCGTTCCAGATCGCGGTAGTTCTCTTGCAGGCTCATCCCCTCTGCCGGCCAATCGTCATTTTCAGCGAAAATCTGGCGGAGACTCGCTTTGCTGGACATCACGGCTTCATAATCCTTCTCGACATCGTCCGTTGTCAGCGGACGGAGACGATAGGTTGCCTGTTCAATCCGTTGCGGAACAGGAAAATCTGCTGGGACAAAGCGTGTTTGCATCGATGATTTTTCCCTCCTGCTGACTGCGTATCCGAACGATAACCGTCATGGTAGGATAGCAAAGATACGACAAAGCAGCAACTTAACCTATCTCGGTTGCGGCCAACCTACTCGTCATCTCCCTCTTCGCCATCGACAAATTCATAAAGCCGAAAGGGAAACGCTTTGTTGAGCGTCGTTACGATGTTTAACTTCTGCTCCTGATTGTAAAATTCAAAGAGGCGCTTGCGTGTAGCGAACAAAGCGCGCACTGGATTCAGATGTTGCCGCAGGTCGGTAAAGAACCAGACCATCGTCTTGGTGGAAGAATCACCGGCATCGTTACTGATGATTGGCGCCAGATAAAACTGAATATCACTCTCTTCTTGAAAGGCGTCGAGATAGGTCATGTTCACCCCTTGCTGACAGGAATCAAAGTAGACCACCCACGCTTCCAGCTTGCCGACCAACTTGGCGCTCAGTTCCTCTTCATTGAGATAGAGCGCACCATAGTTGCCCTCCTCCAACTCGCCGTGGGCGCTGATAACCAGAGCATCAACTTCATCAGCGGCGGCTTTGATCATGCCAAAATCGGCGTCCTCCATTTTGGCGTATTCGGCCTCAGGAATCAGCTTGGCGACCTGTCGGCACGCCTCTTCGGGGTCGGCGGTCAGATCGGCGATCAAGAGCGCACTGCCCAGCTCGATCTGCGGCTCTTCGTCGCCATAGCCTTCATCCACCTGATAGCAGACGCTCCGTTGTAAAAAGAGATAGCGCCCCTCGAAGAGCAGCAGGTCAAAGGCGCAGCGGATCAGATCCTCGTAGACGATAAAGCGGACGTGGTTGCACTTTTGCAATTGGTTGGTGAAGGGGGCCAGCAGCCGTTCACTCAGAAAGTGGAGCGATGCGGTCAACTCGTCGGCTTTGCCGGTTTTTAGCTCTTGTAAGATGTCGTAGATGGTGTCGAAGTGGGTAACAATGGTTTTGGTCTGGCCGGTCAGGGTGATCTCTTTCTCGTAGTCATCGGCTTCGGCGTAGATACAAAAATCGTCTTCCTCTGTCCAAAATTCCAACCATAGCGTACTCATTCGTCGCTCCTTCCGCTGGCCGCAGGCCCGCCACTAAAAAGCTGGTGAAAGGGAGCATTGTATTGGGAAACGGCCAAAAGCGCAAGCGATGGTTTAGAAAATGGTAAGGCTATTACAGGATTACTCTCGGTAAGTCAATGGTAAATACGACTTATTCGGTAGGCAACCAATGCAAACACAGGCGATGTATGCAAGCTGAACTAAATTTCCGCGTAGATTTCAATATAGTCAATTTGTCGAATTTCAGAGAAGGCGCTCATTTTACTTCACTCCATGATCTCAAGCGGGAACGATAGTAGTGCGTCCTTCCCACTGCCCATACTCGGCAATCGGTCTGAACCGAAGCGTTGTGAACTCGAAGTGAAAATCTTTACGCTGACGCTCAACCATTGCCGCCGCGTGTCGCTCTGGTCGCGGCACGGCGCTATGGCCACGCACCATGTCAACCATTTCTTGCTGAGAGGTCCAGACGGAGAAGGTCGAGACGGTGCGCGGTAGCCTGATGGCCGCTATGGCTAACGTTGTGCTTGGGTGGTCACGGACAAGTTCTTCGACCGGCCTGCCCCAATAAATAAAGCGCGGCACTTGGGGTAGTTTCATCCGTGCCAGCGTCACCGCGACCACCGGGGCGGCTGGATCTTGTTGGCCAACGCTCTCGGCCAGGCCGTCGAATTCAGTGATATAACCCCAACGGCGCTGAAACGCCAGCCGCACATGCCAGCCGCTGGCGAACACGCGGCCAAGCGACGTACCGCCAAGAAACTCGTCGATGGCGGCATGGCTCTCCCACGCCGCAAACATCGCCAGATGATTGAGTTGCATTCGTGCCGGTGACAGGATTGGCGCGCCGAGCGTCATTTTGGTCATACATTCGGCGTGGCGCAGGCCAGGGATCTGCTGCCCGGTCGGTGGGTAACAGAGAGCGCCGATCGTTGTGCCAATCTTGCTCTTTGCCAAATGGAAGGTAAAGACTGTCATAGGTTTTTCGTCCACGGCTCGATGGCCTACCCAACTTTCAGGACTGCTCTGCACACGAGGCGACAGGCGCAACGCCACTTCCGGCATATCACGCCTTGGGCATTGCTGATCTTCAGTAAGGTTTTGCGCCTGCAAGCTTATTATAACCGACAACTTCTTGGCAAACAACCCTTATTGGTAAAGCGGTACAGCTACCGACGTTACACATTTGCCCGACCGTTAGGGTTTCAAAAACCCTAACGGTCTCTGGTGACTACGCCAAATGCGTAATGCCCAAGCGAAAAATGCAAAGATCCTGTTATGGGGTTAGCGCCGTTGGATCGTCGGTAAATACGCCTTATTCGGTAGATCGGGCAGCGGCGGCGCACTGCCACCACCGAGCCAGGTCGGATCAATGCCGGGCAGATCCAGGGGACGAATGCCCTGACCATCATTGCGGACAACGAACAGCCGAAACGCTTCGCCGGGGCCAGGGTCGGTATCACGGGCAAAGATCACCCAGTTGCCATCGCTCGAATAGGCCGGGTAGCGGGACGGTTGGTTGGCGGGGCCGCGGGTCAACTGCGTGTAGTTGGTCAGTGTCCCATCTTCTTGCACCACCGCTTGCCAGATTTCCGCTTGACCGCTAATGGGGGCCGCCAAGACAATGCGGTTGCTGCCCGGCGCAAAATCCGGGTCGGTGGCATCCAACCCTTCGATACAGCGCTCTTCACCGTTGGTCGTGTCGACCAGACAAAGGTTGGCTGGCGTGACCTGCCCATAAGCCGCCACATTACAAAAGCCGACGTAGCGGTAGGCGATCCAGCGCCGGTCGGCGGACACCGTCACCTGGAGGGCCAGGTCATTCGACCCCACATATTTTTCCTGGCCGACCCGCTCAAAATAGCGCGGCTCCGTCACCGTGCAGAGACCACCGGGGACGCCAGGCGCGCCAAATTGCCGGAGCGTAATGACGGCAAAGGCTGTGTTGTCGGTCGCCACATCAAATTCAATCGCGCTGTCAAAAGGGCCGGCAAAGGTGGTCAATGGGCCGCCGCCGGGGGGCTGCCAGAGAATGGCGCCATTGCTGGTGACATAGAGCCGCTGACCGTCCGGCGCGAACTGTGGCCCTGTGACATTGGCCAGAGTGCGTTCAGTGTTATCCATCAGGTTGCGCACCTTGATCTCCTGCCCGTTCTGGTAGGCGATGAGACCCGTAACCGCCAAGCTGCTCCCACCTTGCGCCGTGGCGTTGGCAACGCTAGAGACCGGCCCGGTGTTGCCGGCGCTGTCCACGGCAGCGACACGATAGAAATAGGTTGTCCCCGGCGGCACTTCTACATCCCGGTAACTGGTGGTGCGTTGGAGCAGCGTTGTGATCTCGCTAAAGGGACCGCCGGTTGCTGTGGCCCGATAGACCCGATAGCCGCTGACGCCGCTGGCATCGGTCGCCGGTTGCCAGGTCAGCAAGATGGAGTGGTCGTCACCTTGTGCTTGGAGCGCGGGGGGCGCCGTGGGCGGTACACCATCCAGCGGCGCCGTGGCTGACCAGATCTCGTCGTGGACATTGCGGTTATCCTGCCAGATCAGGTGTGCTTTGGTACTGCCATCGGCGCCACTGGCGCCAAGCTTGACGCGGGCGGGATCGGAGACTGTTGGGAATTGCCCTTGCCCGTCTTCGATGGGCACGCTGCTGAAGTTTTGGCCCCGATCCACCGATGTACTCAAGATCACATCATTGGCGCTCGATCCGTCGTTGATCCACGCCAGCAGCAGTTGTCCATTGGCATCAACCGCCAAATCCCAACTGCCCACCTTGAAGGGCGACGCCACGTTGGTGACGATGAGGGGATCACCCCAAGTGGCGCCCTTGTCCGCCGAGGCGCGCAAATTGATATTGTTGCGAGCGTCACTGCTGGCGGCGTAGGAGCCATAGAGCGTGCCATCGGGCGCCAGGGCCAGTACCGGGTAGACGGCATTGGCGCCGCTGATGGCCGTATTGGCGCTAAAGGTCGCACCCCGATTGGTGGAACAGGCGCCATAGATGGCAAAGGTGCTGCGCCGATCTTCCCAAGCGGCACAGAGAACGCCATTGCGCTGCACCAGGGTCATGGCCGGGCCGTCATCGAGCAAGCCATCGGTGATCCGCCCAACCGCCGGTGCATCCGCGACCGCCGTTGTTGCGACCGTGAGGCTTTGGGCATCAACCACCTTAAGTTTGATGTCGTAGCCAGCGACGCCGCCGGTCTGGCCGCGCAGGTGATACAACAGGTAGAGATTGCTTTCATCAGCGGCAATGGCGGGGCGCCACAAATCGTCATTGTCCGGCACGCCATTGACCACAGTAAAGCGTTCCCACGTTTGCCCGCCATCGCGGGAACGAGCCAGCCGCACATCATTGACCTTTTCCGCGTCGGCGGTGTAGAACAAATACCAGGCGATCCAGATCGTGCCATTAGGCTGGACGGCAATGACGGGATCGTCCGGCCAGTCGTCATAGGGGCGGGTGCTGACGCGTACATTGGCGCTCCAGGTGACGCCGCCGTCGGTGGACTGGGCAAAGTAAACATCGGGTTGACTGTAGCCTTCCCGCTCGTCCAGCCAGGTGGCGTAGAGGGTGTTGCCGAGGACGGCAATGGTGGGTTGGGTGGCGTCGGCGAGGCTGATCAACCCGGCGTCGGTCACTTGACTGTTGGGGGGCAATGGGGGAATCACACCGGCGTAAAGTGAGGAGAAGCGCAGCCAGAGCAGTAAGCCAATGGTTGCGCTCACGAACAAGTTGCGTTGCACGCTTTGCATCATCTCTCCCTTGCGTGTTTTTGACAAGAAGCATGGGTGCGTTGGACACCGATTATAACACTGTACACAGTTGCCACAGTTGTTACGAGGCGGGGCTGTGGCAAGGCACACCGATTGTATGGGAGAAAGGCAAAAAATGCAATTGTGTTTTGTTGAAAATATGGCGATGCGTTACTGATGACGACAACTATAACGTTTTATGGAGTGTCTGAAGCTAATGGTTCATAGGATGAAAGCGCAAGCGTGTTGCCTTCGCAATCACGTATAACGACGTAATGCACACCGTCGCCCATATCAACAATGGGCGCGACCAGAGTGCCGCCATGTGTAGTGGCTGCCGTCAGCGCCTGGGCCAGGTTGGCATGGGTGTCAACATGAAAGTTAATTTGCGGGCCACCCTGGCTAGGGGTATGAAGCGGCGATTGGACAAGCGAAACGCCGGGCGTGCGCATGCTTTTATCCGAGGGCAGCAGCACAGCAATGCGCGCCGGTGGTTCGTCATCGTAGATGGGGGTATCGGTGAGGGCAAAGACAGCCCGATAAAAGATCAGCGCACGTTCCAGATCCGTCGCGGGAATCTCAATCCACGATGGGTAGAGTGTTGGCATAGGCATCTTCTCTCCTGCTTCCAAGCCGAACTAACTATGAAAGCTGCTCAACCATTTCAGGTTAGGCGACGCTTTCAAGATAGGCCACTGCCTTGAGCCGTCCCAATAGCCGGGCCTCTTGGAGAGGCGTGGCATATCCGATTGACGGGCGCTCCTGCGCACGGGAGCAACGCCAGCAACTCATAGCGGTCGGCGCGCACGCTGTCGATTGCGGACAAGAGCGGGGTGTAACCCTCTTCGTCGCAGAACGCGAGATCAACGTGCTGGGCCAGGATCCACTCGATGGAACTCCGTGCGCCGACATCGAGCGCGTTGAGAAGCCACCGGCGACCGATGAACGAATCGACCCCTTCCGGGAATCCGTCGAGTAGCTCGCGCAACTCTTCCATCTCTGCACGATCACCGGAGCGGAGTATCGCGAGGACGAACTCGTAGTCGGTGGTTGCCATGCGTTCTCCTAAAGAAATCAGCGATAAGCGGCAGCAAAACGAGCGAAGCGTGGACTCACTGTGGGTAAAGCGGATCGTATCGATAGCGCTAACGGCAAGCCCCGCTGTGGCGTCAATGTGCGGTTCGGCGTTCGTGTCGACAAGCGCTGTCCGCCCTTGACGCCGGATGATAACTCATAAACGTTGCTATTCCTTATTTTCCGTTGCTTTGCACCCTCATTATAGGTGAATAACTTGAGCGCTGCCAACGCTGCGACGTGGTAATGCGATCTCTCAAGCATACTCTGCCAAAGGACCCTTATGTAGATCACAAAATAGCGGGTGAGGGTGGAAGCCCATATCTGATGCTGCCAACTTGTGCGTTTGGAGCAACTTGTGGAGGAATCCACATATCTCATTTATCAAATCAACTTGTTGCGATATGTCAGTACTTATCGACAAGGTTTTCAACAAGGGGTCTAAGAATTGTGCAACGCTATGCTTGCGGAATTCAAATGCCAGCCACTTCCAATACGGGCTGTAATCATCATCCAAAAGCATGCAGAGTCGCATCACTGCTTCGGTGAAATGTCCTAGTGCAATCCTATTGGTGACCGGATCATTCCTCTTTGATAGACGATCGATAAAATTATATTGACCAAAATGCCACACGTTGAGCAATTCCTGATTAATTCGGCGTAGTCGAACATCTTGCGGGTATTGGATGAACAGCTCCCTCCGGGCTGTAAATTCCCCCAAGGGATCATAAAATAAATGCCCGTGTCTTACCAGATAGAGTTCGGTTTCTCTGGTTCCGAAGCGATAATGAAAGCCTTCCAACCACTTCATCGATTCCTGCGGAGGCGTGCTGAAACCAGCATGATTATAAAAGAAGCGGTCAATGGATGTGACATAAACGTCGGCGTCCGGCGGCATTGGGGCGCCCTTCCATTCTTGCGGTGCGCCATTTTGTAATGCCAGTTTGAGGGCTTCGGCAGTGGTTCGGAAATCGACATCGGTCAGTACCAGAGTGAAGGTCGCGCCCCAGCCATGATCGCGCGATAACGTATCGTCTGCTTCGAAGATTTGGGATCCGCGCCAGATACCTGCGGCCACACGGTCAGAAAGCGAAGTAAAGTTCTTGCGAAGAAAAGGGTATCCCCATTCTTCAAAATAAGTCCTTGCCATCTCCAGGCCCGTCAGCATTTTAATCTCCTTCCGATGCTTCAAGATTTAATATTGATTTGGCGATATGGGCCGGTCGCCGAATGGGACATTGACTAATTTCGATCAGCTCCTGGCGAATCAAATTGCGGTACTGCTGCGCCAGCGGAATGACGCGATTCCTCACCCGGCTGGGGATGCTATCTGACCTTCGGATCATATTGGGCAGGGCTGCAGCAACCGCAGCGGCGCTGCATTGATCGATGATATCAAAGACGCGGTTGGCCTGCTCCTTATTTAGCTGACCACAGGTCAGGATATCCACCAACGCTGGCAGCCATTCTTGATCCAAACCATGCAAATCATGCGCGGTTCCGTTGACTATCTGAAGCAGCCGGTTGACCGCCGAATATTGCTCTGGTGAATTCCGGGTGAGATTTTTTACGATGATCTGACTCCAGGGGGTAGCCGATCGCCGCCAGGCCAGCAGCGCTCTGCGTTCAAACGGAAGCGGTTCGCTTCCTCTTTCTGCGGTCAAGTTGTCCCAGTCCGGAACACCCCCTTGATCCAGGATATCAATGGCCAGAGAAGCCATTCCCGGGTCCAGACGCTCCTGAGAAAAAAGTAGCTGGCTCATGGCTGAATGCACTGCTGGGTATATCTGATCCCGTAGGGATGGTGAACTATAACAGCAGTAGATGCTCGCGGCAAGACGGCTGATGACAGGCGACTGTGCCGACGACAGCACCGCTTGACACTGAGCTACCAGGGTGCCTTCGTCAAGCCAATGCCCGTATCCTGAAATCCGTGTATGAGGAGAATAGGCGCAGAAAATGCCTTCTGTGATGCTTTTTACTGGCGGGAGCGTGCTTAATCGCTGTTCCAATTGGTCAAAAGGAATGACTTCTTTAATCCACTGCGGTGGGACACTCGCTCGAAAAATTCCTTCCTGAACCCCCAGCGTCAGTTGTAGGTTCCATTGCCAGGCTTGAACCGGAAGGATAATCGCGCACAAAGCGTATCGGCCATAGTCACGGGTTCCCTGGGCGTATCGGCATGGAACGAGTGGATGTAAGCAAAAGTTGACCCCATTGGCATGGTTTTGCCTGCCATGAAGACTAAGGTCCTTGCAGTACTCTTCACGCACAGCATGCCAACAAATGAAATGAGCGTTGAGATCAATATTGTTTACGTCGAAAGGCCAGTTTTTCATATTAAATGGAATTTTAGTGACCAGGACTGGTGCGAGAAACGATGTGAATGGGTTGTCAATAGGCTGTATTGTACTAGGAAGTTGGGGAACAAGCAATCCCTTTTAAAGGGCTGCGTATGGACTTGCTCAAGCTGGCGCTCTTTGTTACAATAATAACTGACCAGTCAGTTATTTATAGAGGAGTACATCAACATGAACATCAGTTGGACACCCCCACCCCCGCGCAAAGGCTGGCGCGGGCATTGGGATGGCTTTGTCGGTCCCGGTATGACAGCGGCGGAAGAGTGGCTGCAACTGCTGGGCGGTCTTGCGTTGAGCGCGCTGGCGCTCCTCGTCTTCATCTTGTGCTTTCCTGACGAACCAACGATCACACAGATGGTGATCTTGACCCTGTTAACTCTTGACCTGAGTGGGGGAATTATCACCAATGCCACCTCAACGGCAAAACGCTGGTATCATCGGGAGGGGCAGGGCTGGCGGCAACACATTGTTTTCGTCCTGCCGCATGGTCTCCACCTGGCGCTGGTGGTCTGGTTCTTTCCGGGCTTTACGTGGTGGTGGTTCGTCCTCTTCTATGGCTCTCTCGTCGTCGCCACGCTGCTGATTCTGTCCACGCCACTCTATCTGCAACGCCCGGTGGCCTTTATCAGCTATGCCGGTGTTCTGCTGCTCAATGGGGTCTTTGCGCCAATCGCCGGTCTGGAATGGGTGATTCCGTTCCTGTTCCTTAAATTGTTGCTCAGTCACTTGCTCAAAGAAGCGCCCTTCCGTCCGGCAGCGGAGCCGGTTTCGCCCGAATGATTGACCCGAATAGTTGACAAGGAGCATAACCATGCCGCGACCCAATCGGCGGGCAGAACGCATCCCACAGATTATCCAGGCCGCCATGCAAGTCTTTGCGCGCAACGGTTTTGCTGAGACCCGCATGGAGGACATTGCGCAGGCGGCGGGCCTCTCCAAAGCCGCCCTCTATCTCTACTTTGCCAGCAAAGAGGAGGTGCTGATGGCGAGCCTCCAAAGCTTCTTGGAACAGGGTCTCACCGATCTCACTGCCTTACAGGCCGCCGACGGCCCCGTAGCTACACGACTGATCACTTGGACGGAGCAACGGATGCTGGCGTTACAGGAAGAGGCTGCTTTCCTGAGTATCGGCTTTGAGTTCCATGCGCTGGCGGCGCGCCAAACCGCCACGCGACTGGTGATGCAGGAGTATTATCACCAATATCAGACCACGATCACAGCCCTGATCCAAACCGGGATTGAGCGCGGCGAGTTTCAGGCCACGGATGCCCACGAAATGGCGCTTGCGATCATCAGCGTCTATGAGGGGTTGACGGTACTCTGGATGCTCGATGCCGCCGCCATTGATCTCGTTGGAATTGCCGTACGGACGGTACAAGCCTTATTGGGAAGTATGGCAAAAGCAGCCTAGTCGTAACCGTGAAGCTTGGTTCGCCGGACGACAAGGTAATGACCTCGACTTGATTGGTGTCCAGCTATGACGCAATAACAAATCGTGATTCCGTTCGTCATCGAAGGTTAATTCCGTGGTAATAGTTGGTTGCACACCCTGATTCATGATTTCAGCTTGGCGCTTGAGCAAGTCCTTGAGAACCAGGCGATAGGTAGCTACTCGATCTATGTGACGACCTCCTTCTGCTCGACATTCACAACAACCAACGCAACATGAAACTCCTTGACAAGAAATTGTACAGCGTGGAGGCTAAAAATATCGTGGTATGCACGTGTGCTAATCTGCAAGTTTCAAGATGTCCTGTTATTCTGTCATACTGAATCGAGCCAGTACTTTATGACTATCGTCGCCGTCAATCATTGTGCAAGGTTCAGGGAGTATCGATGTGACCGTTTTACCTTTGCTGGCTTCAATGAGTCATACAGAAAATTGGAGACATTGGGTTCTGCGTGAGAGGCAACCCACGCCGTTTCCACGCCGAGATTGGCGAGTCGTTTGAAACACTCTTTGGCTAACGCTTGCCCAAAACCATTTCTTCGGTACGCTGAATGCGTTCCCATTGGCTCAATGTAACCAAATTTGGGATCACTTTCTTGTACCCATCCCATGCAATAGGCGACGCTCTCGCCTTGGGCGTTCACAATCACCAAATCTAGGTCCGGCTGATAGCTTGGGGAACGTTGGATCGAGTGTAACCGAGCCTCGGAAAAATTGGGATTGTCAAAGGCATTGCGCACTAGATTGACCCGGCTCTCATAATTCCCATACTCGGTAAAACTCATTACTTTGAAGCCGGGCTTTAGATCATAGGAGAAGTCATAGTGCCCCAAGGGGTAAAATCTGACATTTTCCACATGACCCTCGTCATAAAAGCCGGCAGCTAGCAATTGCTCGATCTTTTGTTGACCATAGGTGTAGACATCGGTGCTGATCTTGCTCTTTTCGCTAGCCCAGAATTGGAGTCCCCAGTTCAACATAGTAGGGAAGAGCGTCCAGAAATGTGGATGCACCACAATGAAGAAATCATCGTTGCCGTATTCAGAGACGAATAAACCCACAACCTGATTCGTCGCCGTTTTCCAATAGTGGGCGTTGGCCTGAAAGAAATCTATCCCCTTTTCGGCATGGAGATTGTACCGCCACCAGTCCATTCGACCGGGGTCCCAATTATTATCAATAGCAGGATAGGGTTCAACGGCTAGCAACAATTCCTTGAGCAGATTATATTCTGTATCGGTATTGGTGAATGAATAATCTGTGATCTTCATACTTCCTCGTCGTTTCTGGGTAGTCTCCAAATGGAGCGTCATCACCTGATCGGGACGCAACCCCACCGACTCATAGGTCCGGCCAGTCCGGTCACTAAATTCGACCTCATAGGCGGCGCCATCGGCAAGGATTTCGACAACAGTGCCTACCTGTCCACGGTAGAGGTTGTATTCTGGTAAATCTTCGGTTAAGGCAACCACATCTAACAATTGAATCATTTTTACAACTATCCACAAGGGGGTGTTTAGCATTGGGGTCAACGGGAAGCCAGGCGGTTGACAACCCAATCTTCCGGGAAGGTCGGTCCAGTCGACAGCATTGTCCGGTCGAACCTTCCCGGAAGATGGCTGTTAACTTCCTGAGTTCCCATTGAGCCAGCACGGGGAATAATCATAGCAGATTATACCCTAAGTCTTGCATTTAGCAACGCCCCATCGACCTGCATGAGTTTATAGATCGCCCGCAACAAATGGAGTTCATCATAGCTGACCTGCTCGGCCATTGCCTCAAAGATGGGGCGCAGCCGCTCTACCCCTAATGCCGCAAAGTGAGCGAAGATTTGGCGCTGTAGTTCGTTGGTCAGTGTTGATTCGGCCTGTAATCGCGCAACGGGTAGGCTTTGTCCGGCCTGGACAAATGAGGTCAGGTGGTGGAGGATCGTTTCCCGTTGAATACTAGAATAGACTGAGCTGTGGAGTGATAGGTGGATAAAATACACCAATGATCACAAAAGGATTTGGAGCTTTGATATGATTTGCTTTTGTTGTACCAACAAAGAAATACAAATCTTTTGCAAAAAATTGGTCTACAAATTTCTGGCGAACTAGCTCGTTGGCAGCAATTTCATCTCCTTCGGTTTGTGCAAGACAATTCCAATACAATGCACCTATTTCCCAATCTTCAATCATCATACGGCGCGGGTGAGTGTCACCTTCAGTCAAAAAGTGATAATACTGATAAACGCAAAGGTTAGTAATAACCGCATTGTTGAAAACAAGCTTGGATAATCTCTGGTTTGTCGCCAAGAT
>JAPKMW010000059.1 GCA_026645575.1 Caldilineaceae bacterium | reverse complement strand
AGTCCACCAGCACCGATGGTAGTATGTGGGTCGCTACATGCGAGAGTAGGTCATTGCCAACATCCCTCCCGTTTTCTTTCCCTAAAACCTTTTTATCCAATTGTTTTTTGCCTCAAAGGTAACCCGTAGAAGTACGCTTGCATCGCGGCATAACACGAATTACTGAATACGTGGTTTTGTCGGATCGAGTCATACAAAAATGGAAGTTCAACTTCCCTTGTTGCCAATATTCATATATTGGTGGACACGGACAAAAAATCATTGGAACCGCATAATTTACGGAACCAGACCGTTCATTTGTTGAACGCGTCTGGTTTTTTGTTTTACTGCAATCTGCAACCTGCTCGTGGCCCTCCATGACCGGCTACGAGCAGGTTGCAGATTGGGTTACATTTTGTGACCAACTACACATCTTTTTCTTTTCTTCTAGTGCAATAATTTGTTTTGATAGGTGAGGTCTTGTGAAAATCGCAACTGTTGTTCTAGCCGCTGGGTACGGCACACGCATGAAATCCGATCTACCAAAGATGATGCATCCTGTCATGGGGCGCCCAATGATCGCCTGGGCAGTGAACACGGCTCGTGCCATTAGTCAAGTACCGCCCGTAGTCGTGGTGGGCCACAAACGAGAGTTGATTGAACAGTTGTTAGGCGCCCAAGTGCGTTATGCCACACAGACCGATCTGCTGGGGACTGGTCATGCTGTGATGCAGGCGGCGGATCTATTGCGTGGTCAGGCGGATGCTGTTACGGTGACTTACGGCGATATGCCATTGTTACGCAGTGAAACCCTACAAAAGTTGCTTGACCTTTTTGCCCAAGTCCGCAACAATGAGCGCACGTCACCGGCCATTGCGATGTTGACGATTACCCGTGATGACCCGCAAGGCTTTGGCCGCGTCGTTCGCAACGCTCAAGGGGAAATTCAAGAGATTGTGGAGGAAGCGGCCTGTACCCCAGAACAGAAACTCATCCGTGAGCTGAATCCGGGCATATACTGCTTTGACAGTGAGTGGCTCTGGCAAAACCTTGATAAAATTCCTTTGAGCGCCAAAGGTGAATATTATCTGACTGATATGGTGGGCATTGCGGTGTCGCAAGGACGACGTGTTGTGACGATGGCGGCGCCGTTGGAAGATGTCGATGGGATCAATACCCGCGTTCATCTTGCCAATGCAACCGCCGTCATGCGCCAACGGATTTTAGAGAAGCACATGCTGGCTGGTGTGACGATCATCGATCCGGGGGCGACTTACATCGAGGATACGGTGACAATCGGCCCGGATACGACAGTTTTGCCTGGCACGATGTTGCAAGGTGAAACGGTGATCGGCAGCCATTGCGTGATCGGGCCGTCGGCGCAGATCATTGATTGCCAGATTGCCGAGCATTGTCGTGTGGTCTATTCGATGTTGGAACAGGCACGTATGGATCCCCATAGTGAAATCGGCCCCTTTGGTCATTTGCGCAAGGGCGCACATTTGGGTGAAGGGGTTCATATGGGCAATTTTGGCGAAGTGAAAAATAGTTATCTCGGCCCAGGCACCAAGATGGGGCATTTTAGCTACATCGGTGATGCCCAGATTGAGGGTAATGTCAACATTGGCGCCGGGACGATTACTTGTAATTATGACGGCGTGAAAAAAGCGAAGACAACGATTGGACGAGGCGCTTTTATTGGTAGCGATACGCTGTTGGTTGCGCCGGTCACCATTGGCGCCGGTGCAACAACCGGCGCTGGTGCGGTAGTCACCAAAGATGTGCCCGCTGGTGCGCTTGTTTATGGTGTGCCGGCGCGTGTGGCTGCCCGCGCCGAGGAGAAGACGCCGCAAAAAGAGTAAGCTGTATTTTAAGGAGTAGATTGTGGAACCTGACCCGTTGCCGTGGTTGTTATTTGCACTCGCATTGCTGTTCGTCGGTTTGGCAACTGCGCTAGAGGTTATTGTTACCGTACCGAGCCGTACGGAAATTCGACGGAAAAGTGAACAGGGGGATGAGGCAGCGCGCTGGCTGGATGAGTTGTTAAGCGCCACGCCCCCACTCTTTATCACCCTGGATCTATACAAAAATTTGGGACTGCTCCTGGTAGGCGTCGCCAGCGGCTGGTTGGTCTGGCAGAGCCAGTCGCAACAGATCTGGATTGGCGTTTTGGGGATCTGGATCGGATTAGCCCTTTGTCAACCGTTTTGGCGAACAGTGGCAATGCGCCATGCCGACCCCCTGGTTTTTCGGTTGACCCCCTTGCTTGGTGTTTTAAGCCTTGTTGCACGCCCGCTAACCTTGGTGACTGTGCAACTGAATGCACGCGCAAGTCAACAAGAACAGGTTCGCAGCGAAGAGAGCAGTGGCCTGACCGAGGAAACGCGGCGCCTCTTGCTGACTACCAGCGAGAGTTCGGAAGCGATTGAAGAGAATGAACGCGAAATGATCGAGAGCATTCTCGAAATGAACGAAACTGTCGCACGCGAAGTAATGGTGCCACGGCTGGATATGATCGCCCTTGAGGTAGAGACCAGTTTTCGCGAAGCGCTCGATATTGTGATTGGCGCCGGTCATAGCCGCGTGCCAGTTTATGAGGAACATATTGACCATATCATTGGCATTCTCTATGCCAAAGACCTGTTGCGCTGCTTCCGCGATGGTATGACCGATGTGCCAATTCGCGAATTGCTGCGCCCACCCTACTTTATCCCGGCCAGCAAAAAGGTGGACGTTCTCTTGCAGGAGATGCAGAAACATCGTGTGCATATCGCTACCGTAGTCGATGAATATGGGGGTACGGCTGGCTTGGTGACGATTGAGGACATCATCGAAGAGATCGTAGGTGATATTCAAGATGAGTATGATCTGGAAGAAGACGCCTACATTCAAATGATCGGCCCGGATGCCTATCTCTTAAATTCGCGCCTTGATGTTTATTCGCTCTCCGAACTGCTCGATATTAAGCTCGATACCGAGAGTGCCGATACCTTGGGAGGCTTGCTATTCAGCCTCATGGAGCATGTGCCGGAGCAGGGCGAGTGTGTTGAGTATCAGGGTTGGCGCTTTACGGTGCTTTCGCTGGATGGGCGGCGGATTGAAGAGGTGCGCACAGAACGGCTAACCGCTCATCGCCAAGAAGGGTTGCTTACCGATGAGCAACCAGTACGCCAACGCTCATCAACACCGGATTCATTAATTAATGCGCAAGCAGGGGATTAATCATGACGCCAACCATCAACGCCGTTGATCTGGTGCAACAAGCGCTTGTCGCCCGGCAACGGGCTTACGCGCCCTATAGTCGGTATCTGGTCGGTGCTGCGCTATTAACCAGCGATGGTACGGTCATTCTTGGCTGCAATGTGGAAAACGCTTCCTACCCCGCAACGCTCTGTGCTGAACGGGTGGCGTTGACGGCGGCAGTGGCCCAAGGTCATCGCGACTTTGTCGCCATTGCCGTTGCTACGCAAAATGGCGGCACGCCTTGTGGCATTTGCCGGCAGGTGATGGCCGAATTAGGCTATGCGATGCAGGTCTATATTAGCGACGCCAACGGTAATTTCACGACAACAACCGTCGCCGATTTACTTCCTTTTGCCTTCCGCAGCGAGAATTTAATGGTCTAACTCTACCACTGCTCTGGTGCAGTTTGACGCATCTTACAAAAATGGTAACTACTCCGCTCCTAGCCAGTCCGTGACTGGCTAGGAGCGGAGTAGTTACCAAAAATTAGACTTTTTAGGACTTACGCAAGATGGTTTCGCCACAGACCTTTAGGGGCTCACAGACCCCAAAGATCTGGCTTGTGCGTAAGTCCTATTTTTATGGCAAAATAGAAGGATGAATCGCACTAACCTTAACTTCATCAACCCTGCTAAATTTTTTGCCCGACAGTCAAAGGAAACGCTTGTCGGGCCGGATGTGCTTGATGCGCGGCGGATTGCTGTGGCCGCGGCCTTTAGCCAGTGGATGGGAGAATCACTAGCGCCGGTTGCCCTAGGTTTTGCCTGGCTCTATCTCTTCTTTGGCTTTGCCCATCTGCTGATTTTGCCACCGCCCATTGCCTGGTTCATGAGTGCAACCGCTTTTGGCACCACAGCCTTGATGATGGTATTACAAGCGCACTAGCGGCGTATACAGCCGCAAGGGCAATGGGCGCACGCCGGCGCCGCCTTGATTGCCGGTTTGATTGGGTTGAACAGCAGTCTTCATCTTTTCTTGACCAATGATGTCTTACAAAGTTCCAATCTACTGCTGCTCGTCGTCGGCGTCGGCTTCTTTTTTCTCTCTTCTGCCTGGCTAGCTGGTGCGCTGGTCGCCATTTACAGTTGTTGGGGCCTGGCAACCTTAACCATTCACGCCGCGAATGGTCAGTGGACTCATTTTACCTTTGGCCTTCTCTCTGCATCGGTGCTGGCCATCTCTGCGCATGTGGCGCGCAAACGGGCACTACGGCGGGTGGCCTTTTTACGTTTGCAGGATAAAGAGCGCACCAAACAATTACAAGAGGCGCTCACTGCCGAACAAGCTGTTGAGGAAGCGCTGCGCCAATCAGAAACACGCTATCGTCTCTTGTATGATGAGGTTGAGCAGCGCGCCCAGGAGTTGCACCGGGTCAACACAAGATTGGCCCAGGCGGTGCGTGTCAAAGATGAGTTTTTAGCCAGTGTGAGCCACGAACTACGGACACCCCTAACCGCCATCTTAGGCTTAACCGAATCACTCCAGGAGGATATTTACGGACCGCTTACTGAACAGCAACAGGGCGTCTTACGCAATATCGACCAAAGTGGTCGTCACTTGCTGGCGTTGATCACCGATATTTTGGATGTTGCCAAAATTGAGGCCGGCCAGTTTACATTGGAATTAGGCCCAGCCGCCGTTGATGCCGTCTGTCAGGCCAGCTTGATGTTGATTAAACAGAAGGCGCAACGTAAACAGATCCGGCTCACGACGGAACTTGATGCCACAGTCAGGCTCATTGAAACCGATGATCGCCGGCTCAAACAGATTTTGGTGAATTTACTTGACAATGCCATCAAGTTTACCCCGGAAGGCGGAACCGTCGGTCTGGAAGTTAAGGGCGATCCGGAGAATAAAATTGTTCACTTTGCGGTGTGGGATACAGGCATCGGTATTGCACCCGCAGACTTCTCTCGCCTTTTCAAGCCCTTTGTCCAGTTGGATAGTCGGCTGGCGCGTCAATATGCCGGCAGCGGTTTGGGGCTGGTGTTGGTCTACCGGCTGGTGGAGATGCAGGGCGGAAGCGTCACTGTGGCAAGTAGTGGTAGCGGCGGCAGTCGTTTTACCATCTCTCTGCCCTGGCGCGTGCCGACAAACGAAACGACCATGCCGGCAAGCAAAAACGCCGCCGCTTCACGATGGGCGAATGGCCTGCCGTTGGTTTTAGTTGCCGATGATCATGCCTTGGTCACTACAGCGTTGACCCATTGCTTGACCGGTTATGGATTACGTGTTGTTGTCGCCCAGACAGCGACGGAGGTTCTTGAAAAAGCTGCGGCACTACAACCGGCGTTGCTGTTGGTTGATATGCAATTACCGACGCTAGAAGGGGCTGCTATTCTAAGCGCCTTGCGTAGTGAAACACAATTGCAAACTACGCCCATTATTGCCATGTCGGCAATTCACTGGGTTGGGTGTGAAACTCACTATTTGGCCGCCGGCGCCAGTGCTTACCTTTGCAAGCCAGTCGGAACCAGGCAATTGCAAGCGTTGCTCCAGCAGTGGTTGCCAGTTGAGTAGGACTTTACATAGTAGTAATTTGTAGGGTGAAAGTAAGTCAAAATTACTGGAAAATCACTTGTACCACTGATTTTGAGTGGTAATTAACAATAAGGCAAGGTGAGAATTGCGTGCCTTTTAAGCGTTTTTTAGGAATTTTTGTATCAGTTTTTAAGATCACCTTGTTAAGATAGGAAAGAGGTTTGGTATATTATTTATTTGAGCGTCTGTAGTTAAAAAAAGGACCCCTCTGCTGCCGGCAGCCGCTCACAACAGGAGGTCTAACTATGGTAGATGGCACAACAATTCTTTTGGTTGAAGATAACCCGTTAATGCGTGAAACGTTGTGTGATATTCTACAAGTATTTCACCCTGAATGGCGGGTGATGACCGCCAGCAATGGTCTGGAAGGTGTAGAAGCTGCCCAGCGCAACCACCCTGACTTGATTGTTCTTGACTTTCACATGCCAGTGATGAATGGCTATGAGATGGCGCTCAGCTTGCAAGCCCAACCAGAGACACGACAAATTCCACTTATTTTAAACACGACTGAAGACCAAAATCATCCCCTTGTCAAGCGATTGCAGAGCATGTGCAATGCGGTGCTGAACAAACCCTTTTCTCTAAGTGATCTGGATCATGTACTGAATGCTGTCCTCCGTCAGCGCACCTTTGCTGTCACCCGTGAGCATGCCCCTATTCTACAAGCGGCAGTGGCATAAATTGTCATCAGAAATAGCTCAGTAATCGTACAGCTTCTTTCGCCTAAAGCGCCCCACAGCTTCCATCACTCTTGTCAGTCAACGAATAAGAACAGGTGTTGTCAAGGGGGCAACGCCTGTTCTTATTTTTGTTCTTTTTCCGCTCACCATTCCTATCCGTATCCACCACTGCACTTTCGTTATATTTAAACATTAAAACAGTTTTATTTGACAAAACTATTTTAGCATGATAAACTGTTTTTATTCTATTGTGCGGCTACCGCATAATAGAAGCGCCGTCCACGTTCGTGCGCAGGAGTCTTGTGTAGCAACGGAAGGAAGTCCATGTCATTCGGAGCTTATCAAAATCGAGATACGGCGGTTTGGCAAATCCTGGAATACATGCAACGCAACGGCTCGGCCACCATCAAGGATTTAGAACAACTGTTGAGCATTACCACAACGGCAGTGCGTCAACATTTGACGACCTTACAAATGGAGGGCTACATTGAACGCAAGGCCGTCAATACTGGGGTTGGACGACCGCATCACACCTATACAGTTACGGAACAAGGACGCAATCTCTTTGCTTGCCACTGTGATGATCTAGCATTGACCTTATTGCAAGAGGTCTTTGCCTTAGAGGGGAAAGAGCGTACCAATATTTTGTTGGCGCGCGTCAGCAACCGCCTGGCGAATCGCTATGCCTCTTCGGTGCGCTCCAAAGTGTTACAGGAACGGGTGGAAGAGTTGGCAACAGCGTTACACCAACGCGGGGTCCTGGCCGATGTCACGACCAACGAGCGGGACGCTATTATCCTGCACACTTATAACTGCCCCTATCATGAATTAGCCCAGGAACATCGGGAGATCTGTGAGATGGATAAGGCCATGTTGCGCCAGGTGCTCGGCTCCGAAGTGGCCCTGACCAACTGTATGATGGATGGTCATCATGGTTGCTCATTTGAAGTGCGCCCTAGCGGCCAAACCAGTAAAGCAACCACTGCCATCGAGTTACAAAGCTAAGCAATTCTTTTAAAGAAATAAATAAAAATCGTCGCAACTTGTGATAGCAAGTAAGGATGAGAATAAGTAAGGAGTAAAAACTCATGAGTGTTTTGGAAATTCGCAATCTTCACGCTAAGGTGGAGGATACGGAAATTTTGAAGGGCGTCAATTTGACGTTGCGCAGTGGTGAAGTTCACGCCCTGATGGGGCCGAATGGTTCCGGTAAATCCACCCTGGCTTATGTCATTGCCGGTCACCCCCACTATGAAGTGACCGAAGGGGACATCTTGATCGACGGCGAGAGTGTTTTGGCAATGGAAGCTGACGAACGCACTAAAGCCGGCATTTTCCTGGCCTTCCAGTATCCAGTCGCCGTGCCAGGCGTGAGTGTGGCGAACTTCCTGCGCACCGCCGTTTCTAATGTGCGCGGCTACACGGAACAGGGCGGCAGCACCACCAACAATGGTGTCATCGGCAGTAACCTCATGCCCATGCGCGAATTTCGCCGTGAATTGAATGACAAGATGAAGGAATACAACGTCGATGCCAGCTTTGCCCGTCGCTATTTGAATGACGGCTTCTCCGGTGGCGAGAAGAAGCGCACCGAAGTGTTACAGATGGCGATGTTGGCGCCCAAATTTGCGATTCTCGACGAATCCGACTCCGGTCTCGATATTGACGCCCTGCGCATTGTCTCCGACGGCATCAACAAACTAGCGACGCCGGAGCGGGGCTTTTTGATGATTACCCATTACCAGCGCCTGCTCAACTATGTCAAGCCTGACTTTGTGAGCATCTTCTACGGTGGTCGCATTGTCAAGACCGGCGGCATCGAACTAGCGCTGCAACTGGAAGAGCGGGGCTATGGCTGGGTCGAGCAGGAATTTGGTGTCGCCCAACCGGTGGCGGCGTAATGAAATCTCTCAATCTCTCAGTATCCGCAGAGATTAAGAGATAAAGAGATTCAGAGATTTTGACTTAAGGAGAGCAACATGGCTACACAAGCCGATCAAGTATATTTGAATGATGTGAAGCAGGAATATCAGTACGGCTTTCATGATCAGGAGCAGGCGGTCTTTAAGACGGCCAAGGGGCTGAACCATGCCGTGATTGACCAAATTTCGGATCACAAGAATGAGCCGGATTGGATGCGCAAGTTCCGCCATGAGGCATTGGACATTTTCTATTCCAAGCCCATGCCCAACTGGGGCGCTGACCTCAGCGGGATTGACTTTGATGATATTTTTTACTACCTGAAACCCTCTTCCGGCACGGAAAAGAATTGGGACGATGTGCCGGAGAGCATCAAGAACACCTTTGAGCGCCTGGGCATTCCCGAAGCCGAACGCAAGTTCCTGGCCGGCGTCGGCGCCCAATATGACTCGGAAGTGGTCTATCACAGTCTACGCGAGGAGTGGGAAAAGATCGGCGTGATCTTCCTTGACATGGACACTGGTCTGCGCGAACATGAGGACATTGTGCGCGAATATTTCGCCACCATCATCCCGGCGGCGGATAACAAGTTTGCTGCATTGAACAGTGCCGTCTGGAGCGGTGGCAGCTTTGTCTATGTGCCCAAGGGCGTTCAGGTCGATATTCCGTTGCAGGCGTACTTCCGCATCAACGCTGAGAACATGGGCCAGTTTGAGCGCACGCTGATTATCGTCGAAGAAGGCGCCAGCGTCCACTATGTTGAAGGCTGCACAGCGCCCATTTACAGTAGCAACAGTCTGCACAGCGCCGTTGTCGAGATTATCGTCAAGAAGAATGCCCGTTGCCGCTATACCACGATCCAGAACTGGAGCACCGATGTCTACAATCTGGTGACGAAGCGGACTGTCGCCCATGAAGGCGCCACAATGGAGTGGATCGATGGCAACCTGGGTAGCAAGGTGACGATGAAGTACCCTGCCGTCTACATGATGGGGCCAAAGGCGCATGGCGAAATTCTTTCCATTGCCTTTGCGGGCAAGGGTCAACATCAGGATGCCGGTGGCAAGGTGGTTCATGGCGCCCCCTACACCAGCTCGAAGATTGTCTCCAAGTCGATCAGCAAGGATGGCGGTCGCGCCAGCTATCGTGGTCTGCTCAAGGTTGCCAAGGGCGCCCATCATAGCAAGAGCAACGTCGTCTGTGACGCGCTCCTGCTCGATGAAGCTAGCCGCTCTGACACCTATCCCTACATTGAGATCGAAGAAGACAATGTGGCCGTTGGTCACGAAGCGTCGGTCAGCAAGATTGGGGAAGAGCAGCTTTTCTATCTCATGAGCCGCGGTATCGGCGAAGACGAAGCGGCAGCGATGATTGTCGGCGGCTTTATTGAGCCGTTGGTCAAAGAACTGCCCATGGAATATGCCGTGGAGATGAACCGTCTGATCCAGTTGCAGATGGAAGGCAGCATTGGGTAAAACGATTTACGATTTTTGAATTACGAATTACGAGATTGGGTCGCCATTGAGCCGTTCTCGTAATTCGTAATTCGTAACTCGTAATTCCAAAATGGGAGAAAAAACTGTGACTGTATTAGTAAAAGAACCTGTGGTCGAACGTCTTAATGGCGTACATAGCATGAACGGTCATAAAATGGTGGAGCGTCCGGCAGGCTTTAGCGAAGCGACGGTGAGGGCGGCTTCGGCGGCGAAAAATGAACCAGCCTGGATGTTGGAACAGCGCTTAGCGGCTTGGCGCACCTTTGAATCAATCCCGTGGCCCAAAGCGACCGACGAAGATTGGCGCCGCACCCGCTTGACCAGCTTTAAGCTGGACAAGTTTCAACCCTTTGCCCAACCCAGTGCTGATGTCGATGAAATCTTGGGCGCGCAGATTCAGCACGAATTGGATGAGATGGACAGCGCCGCCAGTCTGGTCTTTGAAGATGGCGGCGTGCGCTATCGCGATATGAGCGAAGACCTGGCCGGCAAAGGCGTTATCTTTACCGATCTCCAATCTGCCGTCCATGAGTACCCGGCGTTGGTACAGCAATACTTTATGACACAAGCCGTGAAGCCGGAACATAATAAATTTACCGCGCTTCATGCCGCTCTCTGGGACACTGGCGCCTTTATCTATGTGCCAAAGAACACCAAAGTCGAATTGCCTTTGCAGGTGATCCTGAACCAGGGCATTGGTGTCGGTGGCTATCATCACACCTTGCTGGTGGCCGAAGAGGGCGCCGAAGTGACGGTGGTCGATGATCTAATCGGCGGCCAGGATGGAATGCAGAGCAGCGTAGTCGAATTGATCGTCAAGGACAACAGCAAGGTTCGCTACATGAACCTCCAGGACTTTGACCACTCGACCTGGAATTTCATCACCGGTCGCGCCCACATGGGCAAGGATACCGACTTGCGCTGGATTCAAGTCAGTTGGGGCAGCCGCCTGACCAAGGCGTTCCTCGATCTGGACATGAATGGCAAAGGCGGTCATGGCGAACTGTTGGGCATCTACTTCCCCACCGGGCGCCAGCACATTGACCACCAGACCTTGCAGATCCATCGCGTGCCGAACTGCTTTAGCGATCTGCTCTTTAACGGCGCGCTCAAGGAACACGCCCGCAGCGTCTACATGGGCCAGATCCATGTGCTGCCCGGCGCCCAAAAGACCGACGCCTACCAACGCAACGGCAATCTCATTCTGGACAGCACGGCCCGCGCCGACAGCATCCCTGGTCTGGAGATTCAGGCCGATGATGTGCGCTGCACCCACGGCGCCACTGCCGCCCAGGTCGAAGATGAATATGTCTTCTACCTCATGGCTCGCGGCCTCTCCCGCGCCCAGGCCGAACGCATGATCGTGCAAGGCTTCTTCCAGGCGGTGCTGGATCGGGTGCCGGTGGAAAGTGTCGTCACTAAGCTGGAAAGCGTCATCGAGCGCAAGATCGGCGGTTAAGGCTACCTTTTTATAGGCTAAACAGAAATGGCATTTTCTACCTGTTAGAAGATGCCATTTTTTGCTGAAAAGGCTATACTGCTTGATCGTGTTACTGATAGCCTAGCATTCCAGTAGATTGGACGTGAGATGATGCGCATTTTTGATAAACAGTTGTGTCTGTGTTTGTGGAAAGCCGGCTGCATCTGTAGCCTGCCCTAAGGGTTGTAGTCTGATCCTTAGGGCATAGCCATCTCAACAGCGGTAGCTGTCACGATAACACGATTTTTTAAGACGCAAACACCAAAGACATAACGAGGAGCAAATCAATGACCATCGAAAGCAAAGGCTACGCCCACCCGGAAGTTCTAGTCAGCACTGCCTGGGTGGCGGAACATCTACAAGATCCCAATGTCCGCCTTGTCGAAAGCAACGAGGATATTCTGCTCTATGACACCGGCCACATTCCCGGCGCCGTCAAGATCGACTGGCACGCCGATCTCAATGACCCGACCGTGCGCGACTACATTAGCAAAGAACAATTTGAAAAAGTCTTACGCACCAACGGCATCGACGCCAACACCACCGTCGTCTTTTATGGCGACAAGAACAACTGGTGGGCGACCTACGCCTTCTGGGTCTTCAAACTCTTTGGCTTTGCCAACGCCAAGGTGATGGATGGCGGGCGCGCCAAGTGGGTAGCGGAAGGCCGCCCGGTGACACGTGAAGTGCCAAGCTATCCTGCTACCAACTTTGTTGCCAATGTACGCAATGATGCCCCCATCCGCGCCTTCCGTGATGATGTCCTGGCGCATCTGGAAGTCAACGGCAAATTGGTCGATGTGCGCAGCCCCGGCGAATACAAGGGCGAACTGCTCCACATGGCCGACTATCCGCAAGAAGGGGCGTTGCGTGGTGGTCATATCCCCGGCGCCAAGAGTGTGCCGTGGGCGCGCGCGGCCAACCCCGATGGCACCTTCAAGAGCGCAGCGGACCTGCGCGCCATCTACGAAGGCGAACAAGGGTTACAGCCGAGTGACAACGTGATCGCCTACTGCCGTATCGGCGAACGCAGCAGCCACACCTGGTTTGTCCTGACCTATTTGCTGGGGTACAACAACGTCCGCAACTATGACGGCTCGTGGACCGAATGGGGCAACGGCGTCCGCCTGCCCATTGAGCGGTAAAGCAGTGGCTGTGCAATAGGGACTTAAGTCACTGCCTTGCACCACTATTGCAGATATAATTACAGCATTATTTAACCGGCACTCTCCCGTCCCGTAGGGACGCCTGAGTTTAGGGGTGGGAAAAGGATGATCCTCGCGCTAAACTCAGGTGTCCCTACGGGACGGGCTAAAGCTTTCGTGTGATATTTAGCGGTTTGACATTCCTGAATGTATACAACATGGAAACCAATTCAATTGTTGAGCGGGTGCGCCAACTGCGCAAAGATTTTCCGATTTTAGAACGACAGATTGGTAGCAAGCCGCTGGTCTACCTGGACAACGCGGCGACCAGTCAAAAGCCGACCGCTGTTTTGCAAACGCTGGATAATTACTATCAGCGGCACAATTCTAACGTTCACCGTGGCGTCCACACCTTGAGTGAAGAGGCGACCGGCGCCTATGAAGAGGCACGCGAACGGGTGGCCCGCTTTATCAACGCGCCCAGTAGCAAACAGGTCATCTTTACGGCAGGAACCACCGGCGGCATCAATCTGGTGGCCTACACTTGGGGTCGCGCCAACCTAAAGCCGAGCGACGAGGTATTGATCACCGAGATGGAGCATCACAGTAACATTGTGCCCTGGCAGATCCTGCGCGACCAATTGGGTTTCACCCTGCGCTATGTGCCGATCACCGACGATGGTCAGCTTGATCTGTCGCAACTTGACCAGTTGTTGACTGAACGCACCAAGCTCTTCTGCTTCAACCACATGAGCAACGTCGTTGGCACGATCAACCCGGTGGTGGAACTGATTGCGGCGGCCCATAAAGTTGGCGCCAAAGTGATGTTGGATGGCGCGCAGAGCGTGCCCCATTTGCCGGTGGACGTGCAGGCGCTGGATGTCGATTTTATGGCCTTTAGCAGCCACAAGATGTGCGGCCCGACCGGTCTTGGGGTACTCTATGGCAAGCGTGATCTGCTGGAAGCGATGCCCCCCTTTATGGGTGGCGGCGACATGATTCGCGAAGTCAAGCTTTCTGGCAGCAAGTGGAACACCTTACCCTACAAATTTGAAGCCGGCACCCCGCCCATCGCCGAAGTGATCGGCCTGGGCGCGGCGGTTGATTACTTGAGCAGTGTCGGCATGGAATGGATTCACGCCCATGAACGCTGGTTGACCCAATATGCCTATGACCGCTTGAGCGCTATCGAAGGGTTACGCATTCTCGGCCCCGGCCCAGCACAGCGTGGGGGACTGATTGCCTTTACGCTGAATGATCTCCACCCCCATGATCTGTCAGCGCTACTGGATCGCGAAGGCATCGCCATCCGCGCCGGCCATCACTGTGCCCAGCCGGTGCATGATCGTTTTGGCATTGTTGCTAGTGCAAGAGCGAGCTTTTACCTGTATAATACAACTGAAGAAGTTGATCAATTAGCAGTTGCACTGGAAAAGAGTAGCCACTTTTTCGGTTTATAAAGGGGTAACGTGATTACAGAAGTTGTTTCCAAACCAGTCTATCGCATTTTGAATACGTTAACCGGCGAGCCCAGAGTCGAAGTTGCCCTGCCCCTTGCGCTGAAAGAACTGCTCCGGTTGCGGTTACATGCGGCAAATCAGCAGCGCATTGCCTTTGAGGAGCGCTATGGTATGGGTTTCCTCCAGTTTAAAGACAATTGGAACAACGCAGAAGAACGTCAGAAGCATGGCTATGAAGTCGAGCAAGATTTCTGGGAATGGGAAGCTGCTGTCACCGATGCAGAGCAATATCATGAAATGTTATTGAATCTGCCATGACGTTAGCCGACTTTGAAAAACAAGTCTTTGTGGTTGCGCTCCGCTCACCAATCTGTGACATTCCACCGTTGTACGCTGGACAGCGACTGCTATCAAGATTCGTATTCAAACAACGGCTGGTAATTATATTGATGCTTTTTACAACGAACAGACCAGTACAACGGCTTATGCACTGATTGAGCAAGGGCAGCGTATCTTTGGCGCGGACAATACGGGCGGTTGGCACTATCATCCCTTCGATGAGCCAACCCGACATGATTCGCTTGCCGATGCAGTGACCTTTGCCGAATTTGTTCCACAAATTGAACAGCACTATGGCTTGATGTAAAGCATGGAATTATACAATGGACGCACTGTACCGCGAAGCAATTCTTGATCATTACAAACACCCCCGGCGCAAAGGTCATTTAGAAAACCCCGACATTCACCATCATGATCACAATCCTTTTTGTGGGGATGAGATCACGATTGAGCTAAAGGTGGCGAACGACGTGGTCGTCGATGCCGCCTTTGATGGGCGCGGCTGTGCGATCAGCCAGGCCACCGCCAGTATGCTGATGGAAGAGATTGTCGGTAAATCGGTGGAAGAACTCAAACAGCTTGATAAAGCGTACATCCTAGAGATGTTGGGCATTGAAATTGGCCCGGTGCGTCTCAAGTGTGCGCTCTTGTCTCTCAAAGTCTTAAAGGCAGGTGTCTATGGCATCGAAGAATGGCCGGAATAAACCAACCGCAGCCCAGGGGGCGGGCAAAGGCAGTTCCACGACCTTTCAACAGGCGCTCCAGCGCCACTTAACCGCGGTGCAAGAACGTGATCTTGACACCTTTCGTGACACCATTGCCAGCGACGGCAGTCTTGCCCTAATTCTGCCCAATGGCACTTATTTGGATGAATACCAAGAAATTGTCGAAATGCACCAAGAATGGTTCGCCGACCCTGAATGGCGCATGAGTGTCGAACTGGTAAACCAGCGGGAAACCCCAATGATGGCTTCGGCTCTTTGCCTGGTCACCTATGAAGACGTGAATGAAGCCGGTGAACCCGTGCAATTTCAATATTTTCTCAACCTGATCTTTGCCAAGCAAGGCAATCGGTGGTTGTTGGTCCATGATCAGAACACCATTATCGAGGAAGCAGATGCCGACGATCGGGAAGGTGATGGGGAAGATGATGGGGAAGATGATGAGTGAATTTATCAAAGTCGCCACGCTCGATGAAATTCCTGTCGGCGGCAGTACCCTGGTGGAAGTAGATTACGTGCGGATTGCGCTCTTCAATTTGAATGGCGAAATTTACGCCATTGAAGATGTCTGCACCCACGATGGCGGCCCGCTGGTGGAAGGCACGGTGGTCAATGGCTGCGAAGTGATGTGTCCACGCCACGGCGCCCGCTTTGACATTCGTACCGGCGCCGCCCTCAGCTTTCCCGCCTTTGAAGCAACGAAAACATTTGCTGTCCAGATCGACGGCAATGATGTCTTGATTGAACAGCCGGTATAGGTAGATCGGTAAACAGGTAGACTGGTAGACTGGTAAATACGTCTTACCCCTGTGTACTTGTCTACCTGTGTACTTGTCTACCTGTGTACTTGTGTACCTGTCTACCTGTGTACCTGTCTACCTACAGAGCAAAAGGAGCTATCATGAGCAAACCAACATCTGAAGAAATCGTTACCGTCCTCAAGCAGAAGGTGCGTGACCCGGAACTGGGTATGAATATTGTCGATCTGGGTCTGGTCTATAACGTGGAAGTTTCTGACAAGAACACCGCCGAAGTGACTATGACGCTGACCAGCCCCGGCTGTCCCGCTGGTCCGGAAATTATCACCAATGTTCAGCGCGAAACGCACAACGCCTTCCCCGAACTGGACGAAGTGAATGTCCATCTTACCTGGACCCCCTTCTGGTCGCCCGATCTCATGTCGGACGAAGCGAAGGACGAATTAGGTATTTTTTAACTTCGGCGGTTTGGGCGGTCTCACGACAAAACCAAATGCTATTAAAACAGCCACGGACAGCGGCAAAGAAAAGTACATCCATTTGCCGCTGTCCGTGGCTGTTTTTTTTGCCATCGAGTTACCGAGTCGGGCCGATTTGGAAAGTGGCCTGTTGGAGAAGTTGATTATCGCTTTGGCGCCGGAATTCCAGCCGCCACTGACCGGTGGGCAAGCCGCCCAGCGGGGAAAAGAAGGTGCAGCCAAAGCCTGTCGTGCTGGTGCGATTCTCTCCCCAAATGACCGACGAGCGTGTAAAGAAAGGCTGCCCGTTGTGATACCAAATATGGGTAATGGGCGTGCCAATCGGCAAATTTTGAAAAGTCCAGTTGACTTCGATGCGCTTTAAACCTATGGGGAAGTCGGTTGTCGGTGTCATACAGCGTTTCCCAGCATCCACTGTTGTGCAAAAGGTAATTGGCCCGACGTTTGGTCTACCCGGCGGCGGGTTGCTCGTCACCGGCGCCAACCAATACTCGCCTGGCTGCCCTTCCGCCGTCCAGCCGATGACGCCGTTGTCGGCCTGAACATACCACCAGTAGGAATTTTGCGCACAGCGTGGGCCATCGATCAGGGTCATCTGCGCACCCGGATCGATGTACCCCACCAGTTGCGACTGGCGATTCGGCTCGCGAAAGACGCGATTGGGCGTGGGCGGTTGGGGCAGCACATAGGCGCGCCTTCCCCGTTGTAAGCGGGTAGGTGGGGCGCAATGGGTGGTTGGGTTATCGATCTGGCTTTCAACAGCGTCGATCTGCCATTGGCCGTTGACCAGGGTGAGCAGATAGCGGTAGCGGTGGCGCTTGTATTGCCAGCCGCTGGTTGTCTGTTCGGCAAAGACAATCGTCGCCTCCACCGTGGCCTGTGGGCCATTTTCCTGAATGGTGGCAATGGCAGAAACGGTTACTTCGCGAATACCGGCAAAGGTGGCGACAAAGGTGGGATAGGAGGTTGCTTCCTGTAACCGGGGACTTAAGTACGCATAAGCGCGGCGAAAGTCACGCGTGCGCACCCCTTCCACCACGGCCCCCCAAAAGAGGCGCACTGCTTCCCGTGCGTTTTGCCCAGGGTTGCCCGGCGTGAGCGTGGGTACAGGTGTATAACCAGGAGTAACGGTCGGTGGGAGAGCCGAAGGCATTTGGAGTTGATCGCCAATATATAACCTCTCGCCCTGGCGTTGCCACAAGGCCAGGTTGGCATCACGCAAGGCTTCAAAGGCGACGCCACAGTTGCGGGCGATCTTGAACCAACTGTCCCCCGCCTGGACCACATAGGGGCTGGGACAAAGCGCCTGTGCGCGGCTGTTCACCGGCTCGATCAAGCTCAGGAGGAGCAACGGCACAGCCAGGACAAAAGCGGTGATTTTGTGATAACGGCTCTGCCGGTTAAAGTGACCTGTGACAAAACTCATGGTTTTCTCTCTGCTTGGTTCAAGCTTGCTTGACATGGGAGAACGCTCCTTGTTGCAGCCAGTAGGGCAAGCACGTCGCTTATTATCGCGCGCGCCCTTTCGCCTGTCAATCCCATCAATTTGCAATTGCGTAGAAAGATCAGTCGTCAACAAGACCCTTGATCACGATAGCGTCTCGTTTACTTACGAGCAGTGGTTTCCCTTGGTTCCGCTCCGCCATGCGCAAATTGACTAGCTTGTTGAGTAGATCAAGCCAGAAGGACGCGCTAAAGGCAACAACCGCAATGCCCGGCGTCAGCTTTCGCTATTGACCAAGCGAAAGCGTAACCACGCACGCCAGGCGGCAGCAAATAGCCTTGGTATGCTTGGGTAAGGTGTTTGACAATTCCTAGCCAAAATGATACGCTCTGCTGCAATGCACAACCAGTCGCGTGATCACCCGCTGAATGCATTTGCACTATTTTCGTTTGGAGGCATGATTTGAAGTACAGTTCTGTGCGCAGCCGGCGCTTGTGCGGGAGGCGGCTTGGCGCCAGTCTCGTGGGTCTGCTCCTATTCCTGGCAGCGCTGGCGCCTCATCCCGTGACAGCGCATGGCGGCGTAGTGATCGATAGCGGCTTTACCCCTCACTTCGAGTGGCTGGTGTCGATTGATCCCTATCCCATCACCACCGGGCAAGCGACCATTACGCTCTTGGTCTTTGATCTCACCAACTATGATCCGGTTAATGATCTAAAACCAACACTGGCGATGGCAGCGCCGGGGACGACGCGCCCCTGTTGTAATCCGGCGGAACTCAGCGCGCCGTTGGAACTAACCATAGACCCACAAATCTACCCTGGCGACTATTCAGCGCAGATCACCCTGGATCAACCGGGCGAGTGGGCGTTGCAATTTGTGGCGGAAGGGGGCGACCGTTCCTTTACCGTGATCGTGCCGCTGACAGTGAAAGAAGGCGTTGCGCAAGTGCCATCTTCCTTGGCAACGCCGGATGCTGCCGCCACCGCTACGGTCTTTGCCCAAAATGTCCAATCTGCGCGTGACCAGAATAGCCCGTTGGCCGCGCCGGCGTCACCCCTTACTATTACGACAAACAACATTACCACAAGCCGCGCCAACGATTTGACCGCCGCTGTTGTCACAACGCCAACGCCGGCCACACTTTTGGGTTTTAGTTGGTGGATATGGGGGATTGCGGCGTTGATTCCGATTGGGATGGGTTGGTTGCTGTTGCGTTCACCGCAACGGCAAGAGGAAGAAGAGTGATGGATGATTCATTCGATTCAACAGCGTCGGGTCCAAATCGATCTACTGCGCTTGCCCGTTCTGGGGTATTTCTTACGGTGGAAACATAACCGCACCCTCGTCCAGGCGATCCTCTTTGGCCTGGCGGCGGCGATCATTGTTGATGGCTTGCTGGGCAGTCCGCTGGCGGCCAAAAATGTAGCGACGGTGGCGGCCTGGGTGCATTACCGTGGGCTAGTGGTGCTGGCGCTCCTGCTTGCGGGGAATCTTTTCTGCGCCGCCTGCCCCTTTGTGCTGCCGCGCAAACTTGCCAAATGGATTGGGCGACCGACCCGCCGCTGGCCGCAGGCGCTGCGCAACAAGTGGCTGGCGCTGGCCGGGTTGGTTGGCATCATCTATGCTTACGAACTCTTTGACCTGTGGGCCACACCCTGGTGGACCGCCTGGCTCACCGTGGCCTATTTTATGACTGCCTTTGTGCTGGAAGCCTTTTTCACACGCAACAGCTTCTGTCTGTATGTCTGTCCCCTTGGCACCTTTAACTTTCTCTATAGCACGGTCAGCCCGCTTCAGATTACGTCGCGCAGTGTGGATGTCTGTCGTGACTGCAAGGGGCATGAATGCATCAACGGCAGCAGCACCCAGCAGGGTTGTCAACTCGAACTCTTTGTGCCGACCATCCAGAGCAATCTCAACTGCACCTTCTGCCTCGATTGTGTCAAGGCTTGCCCCTATGACAACGTGGCGCTAGCCGTGCGCCCACCGGGCGACGAACTCTTCCGCCAAAGTTGGCGCCACCGGCTCGATCTAGCGTGGCTGGCCGTGGTGGCAGCCTTTTTGGGGCTGGGCAATGCTTTTGGCATGACGCCGCCCGTTTACGTGCTGGAACAACAGTTAGCCAACTTGCTTAACACACAGAGTGAAGCCATCGTCTTGGGACTGATCTACTTTGGCGGTGCGGTCGGGGGGCCGTTGCTCCTGGCCTATGGCGCTGCCTGGCTTAGTCGCACGTTCACAATTGGCGCCAAGCAGCGGGAGAGGTCGCTCAACCGGTTACTCATGCGCTATGCCTACAGCTTTGTGCCGCTGGGCTTTGCCATCTGGTTTGCCCACTATCTCTTTCACTTTCTCACGGGTAGCATGACCATTGTGCCGGCCTTCCAGACCTTTTTTGACCGCACACTCAACTTCCCCATTCTGGGCGAACCCAATTGGCAATTGGCGGCCCGCTTTGTGCCGACGGTGGAGACGATTCAGGCGTTGCAGAGCATTATCACCTATGGCGGTCTCCTGGCCGCCATCGCCCTGGCGCTGACCGCTGCGCGCCAAAGTCATCGCAATGGGCGCATGGCGCTGTTGGAGGCATTGCCCTGGTTGATCCTGTTGGTGCTGTTGGCCGTCGCCAGTGGCACAACCTTTTTGTTACCGATGGAGATGCGCGGCAGCGCGCTAGGGGGGTGACAGACGCGGATTCAGGGACGCGGATTTTTGATACCAAAAATCCGCGTCCCTGAATCCGCGTCTGTTCCCCTTGGTTATTCCATACTCACTATGCTATAGTTTACTCATGACAAACGCGTCCACCACCGTACCCCAAGCCGAATATCGCAAGCTACCCGCCGTTGATGCGCTGCTTCATCTGCCAGAAATGGCCTTGTTGATGGCGCACTTTGGGCAAGCCCAAGTTGTCGCCACCGTGCGCACAGTGTTGATCAACGCCCGTCAACAGATTGCTGCTGGATCGGCGGCGCCGACAACAGCACAAATCGTCATGGCCGTGCAAACTGAATTAGAACAGACGACCCAACCCTCCCTGCGCGCCGTGGTCAACGCCACTGGGGTGATCATTCACACCAACCTGGGGCGGGCGCCACTCAGCGCGGCAGCTTGCGCGGCAATTAATGAAGTTGCCGCGGGTTACAGCAATCTCGAATATGACCTGGCCGCCGGGGAACGGGGTAGCCGTCACGACCACGCCCGTCGCTTGCTCAGCGAGTTGACTGGCGCTGAGGATGCCTTAGTCGTCAACAACAACGCGGCGGCGGTCTACCTGATTCTGGCCGCGCTCTGTCTGGGGCGCGAGGTGGTGATCAGCCGTAGTCAACTGGTGGAGATCGGCGGTGGTTTTCGCATTCCCGATGTGTTGCGCCAAAGCGGGGCGCGCCTGGTGGAAGTGGGCGCGACCAACCGTACCCATCTGCGCGACTTTGCCGACGCCGTGACGCCCCAAACTGCCGCCTTTATGCGCGTCCACGCCAGCAACTTCAAGCAGATCGGCTTTGTCACCATGCCCACGCTGGAAGAGATGGCGACGCTGGCGCACCAAAAGGGGGTCATCCTGATCGATGACCTGGGCAGCGGCACTTTGTTGGAAACCAGCGCCTATGGTCTGGCCCCGGAGCCGACCATTCAGGCCAGCGTCAACGCCGGCGCCGATCTGATCACCTTTAGCGGCGACAAATTGTTGGGTGGGCCACAGGCAGGGATCATTGTCGGGCGCAAAGAACTGATTGCCCAATTGCGCCGCCACCCAATGGCGCGGGCGTTACGGGTGGACAAACTAACCTTTGCCGCCCTCGACGCCACCTTGCGCAGCTATCAACGGGGGCGCGCTGTGGACGAACTGCCCGTCTGGCAGATGATCAGCGCCACGGTGGATGCATTGACGAGGCGGGTGCAACAGTGGCAATGCCAGTTATCAACCCTGTCGATTGCAAGCAGCATTATCACTGGCGAAAGCGCTGTCGGCGGCGGCAGCCTGCCAGGTGAAACCTTGCCGACGGTGCTTCTGGCAATCCCGCACCCGGCGCCGGATCGCATCGCCGCTGCCTTGCGTCGCCACAACCCGCCCGTCGTCTGTCGCATCCAACAAGATCAACTCCTATTTGACCCGCGCACCATTCTCCCTGCCCAGGAGACCGCCTTCCTGTGCGCCTTACCAACTATCTTCCAGTCGTAACCAGTTCACGCAACACGATCCTTATGACCAACTTACCCACTACCATCGATCATTCCACGCCGTCGCCGCTGATTTTCCTCAAACTTGGCGGCTCGCTGATTACCGATAAGCGGCAGACCGAAACCGTGCGCACCGAGGTGTTGACACGATTGGCGACTGAAATTGCCGCCGTGCGCCAGGCCAACCCAGCATTGCGGCTCATTGTGGCCCACGGCTCTGGCAGCTTTGGTCATGTTCACGCCAAACGTTATGGCACACGCACCGGTGTGCGGACACCGGAAGAATGGCTGGGTTTTGCTTTGACAGCGGATGCGGCGGCTCGCCTCAACCGCAGGGTCATCAGCACCTTGTTGCAGGCTGGCGTACCGGCGTGGAGTTTACAACCCAGCGCCCTGCTCCGGTGTGTTGACGGCCAGATTGACCGGGGCATGATCGACAACATCCAACAGGCGCTGGCCGTTGGCCTCGTGCCGGTGGTCTTTGGTGATGTAGCGCTGGATGATCGACGCGGCGGCACCATTGCCAGCACCGAAGAAATTTTTGAGTGGCTGTCTCTACAACTGCAACCCCGCCGGATTGTCCTGGCCGGCGAAGTTGACGGGATCTATACGGCTGACCCACAACTTGATCCGACTGCCAAACGTATTCCTACCATTACGCCCTACACCTTCAGCCAACTCCAAGCCGCGGTCGGCGCCAGTCATGGCGTGGATGTCACCGGTGGCATGGCGGCCAAAGTGGCGCAATCACTGCGCATGGTAACCCAAATCCCGCACCTGGAGATCATGATTTGTAGCGGCTTGTCGTCCGGTCATCTCCAACATGCTCTACACCTGACTGGGGAGGCAGTCGGCACGCGGATTACAGGAGAATGATTACAGATTTTCCTAAGGTAATAGCTCAAATTGTATATCTATGACTTAAGACAGCTCGACCCCCTTCCGCCTGCGCCAAGATCGGGTAACGGGGGCGGGGGTGCGATTCGCTTGCTGGTAGAAATGAAAGTGATTTGTCAGGTTGCGATGGTGACAAATAAGGTAAAGTAGGCTCCAACATATCTGCCTATGATGAACGATTCTCTGTGTGCTAGAGTTTAAATGGTAAACCCAAAGCCCATCCATTGCGCCCGATAAGGCTCATCTGTGAAAGCTCACCTATTTGCAGGATAAAGTTGAAACCGAGTATAATGCAGCACATGTGCTGATGAAACGCCCAGGGTAATATGTGGTCATGTGATATGCGTTCATCGGGGGTGAGCAAACCCACTAGCCGCCCCGGTTCATCAGTCTGAAAGGCAAACCATCTATGGATCTTTTGATAACCATCGTCTCCTTTGTGATTGTTCTGGGCATCCTTGTCTTCTTTCATGAACTCGGTCATTACTGGGTGGCGAGACGCAACGGCATCGTGGTCGAAGAATTTGGCATGGGCTACCCACCCCGTCTGCTGAAGTTATTCACCTACGACGGCACTGTCTTTACCATCAACCTGATCCCCTTTGGCGGCTTTGCCCGTATGAAAGGGGAAGATGGCGCCGATATGGCGCCCGGTTCCTTTAACGCTGCCAGTCGTTGGGCACGCGCCAGCACGCTAGTTGCCGGACCGCTGATGAATGTCGTATTGGCTGTTTTTTTCTTTGCTGCCAGTTATCTAGCCGGCTTTCCAATGGAAGCCGCCCACCCGCAATTGACTACGGTAGCCCCCAATTCGATTGCGGCCCAATTAGGGCTACAGCCAGGTGATATCCTGCTCAACGCCGACAATCGTCCAACCCTCGTTAGTATTCGACCGGAAGTTGATCGCCCAGGTTGGGAAGCTAAAGATGCGGCTGCCGCAACCACCCTGACCATTAGCCGCGCTGAACAAATGCTTGAAATCGCCGTTCCTTCGCAAGCGCAAGTGAAAGAATTATTGGCGACAGTGAATTATGAACCAGTGTTGGATACGCAGATTATAGAAATCGCCCAAAATAGCCCGGCGGAACTCAAAGGGATTCAACCCCGAGACTTCATCTACAAAGTGGGCGACACGGTGGTCTCGTTTAGTGGCATTCCTGTGAATGAGGTTGTTGACCAAAATTTGGGCCGCGAGGTATCCATCACTTTGTTGCGTGATGGGCAATGGGTGACGATCTTTGTGACCCCACGCCTGCCCACCGATCGCCCTGACAATGAGGGGCCGTTAGGTACAAGACTCCGGTTCAATAGCACCATGACCACCCTGCCCCTTGGTGAAGCGATGTGGATGGGTGCGGTAACAACCTGGCAGCAAATTGCGCTGATCATCCAACTACCCTACTTACTGATGTCCGGTTATGTGGCGCCGTCTGACGCGCAACTCTCCGGCCCTGTTGGCATTGCCCGCTTGGTTGGCGACGCGGTCTCCGCTACCCTGGATACAGGTTTCTGGTTCCCCATCTGGCAACTCACCGCCGCCTTGAGCGCCGCCTTGGCCATCACCAACCTGTTGCCGTTGCCGGCGTTGGATGGTGGTCGTCTCGTCTTTATCTTCATCGAGACGTTGCGTGGTCGCCGAATCAACCCGGAACGCGAAGGGCTTGTCCACATGGTTGGCTTTATGTTGCTGCTGGGGTTGATGATCTACATCACCGTCCAGGATATTCGCACCGGCGGCGCCAGAATCGATTGGCATACACTTTTGGGACAATAGTCATTTCCGCTTATGGGTAATCAACCGTATGAGTTAAATCCAACAGGACGGGAACGCGCCAGTGGCAATCGCCCGCCGACCATCGCAAATCTGCCTGCTGTTCCTGTCCCCGTTGTCGGCGCGCCACGACCCGCATCCGGTTCGCATCAATGTCCCAATTGTGGGGCCTGGACACCGATTGGCAGTTCAATCTGTGCCGAATGTGGCGTTCGTCTGCAACCCAAGCCGCAAAAAGTGCGTTGTCGCCTCTGCGGCGCCAACGCACCAGCCAGTTTGGTCATTTGTCCACAGTGTGGGCGGGAGTTACAGCCGGCCCCTTCGCGCGTTCTTAGTTGGGGCGCGCCAGTTGTACTGGTGGTGCTGGCTCTACTGATTTTTGCACCCCGTTGGGAAAGCGACAACCCGTTCCGTTGGGCGCAAAGCGGATTTGGCGCCGGACGTAGTTGGGTCAACGAGATGGCGCAGCGGCTCGATCCGCAAATTACCATTTCGACCTTGCCGGAAACAGTCGCACAGGGGCAGGAACTGGATAATACAGCCATTTTACCAACCGATAATCAGGTCAATCCACTCGTCGGCGGTGCAGAGCGTGATAGCACCGGCGATCAAACTCCAAGCAATACGACGCCCTTGACGGGTAGCCAGGAGACAAAGACAAACAGCCAGGACGCGCCCGCCGACGCTAACCAGGCTTCCCAGCTAATGGAAGCAGTCATTGTGACGCCGACGGCGACCCTTGTTGAACCGACGGCAACCACCCCTATTGTTGCGCAACCGACAGCGACCACTGCTGCGCCACAACCGACGCCAACCGCAACCATCGTGCCGGCCACGCCCACCAGCCCGCCCAGTGTTACCGCTACGCCGCGCCAACCAACGCCGTCGGCGATTGTTGAAGCCATACCAGTTGTCACAACGCCGGATAATACGCTTGTTGCCGCAAATGTTGTAACCAGTAGCGAAGGGGGCGCCGCAGGCACAATTTTACAACCGACCGCAACTCTTCCCTTACCAACGCCGACACCGATACCACCGACGGCTACAGCTACGCCGGCAGCCGTCATATATACAGTAAAAGCAGGTGACACCCCTGCCGAAATCGCTGAACGATATGGCATTACCGTGAATGAATTGTTAGCCGTCAATGGGTTAAGCCTGAATGATGCGCGCCGTCTGCGGGTTGGCCAGGTATTGACGATTGCGGCCGCCGCTACACCAGCGCCGTCGCCGACGCCAACCACGGCCGGCGCGACCGCAACCCCAACCTTGCCGGCTGCCCCAACCGCAACCAGTACGCCGCCATCTGCCGTGCGGGTCGATGCGCCAGTCTTGCGCAGCCCGGAAAATGGTTCCTTCCTTAGCTGCAATAGTAACAACGCGTTGATCTGGCTGCCTGTGGCCTACATTCGGGAGAGTGACCAATATCTTTTGCATTTAGGCTTTCTCAGCGGCTATAATGGGGATGGGTCGGAACAAGTGACCTGGGTCCTGGAACAGTGGCGACCGTCCAACGTCACCCTGTGGGATCTCGACAATGGACTTTGTAGTCTAGCGCCTCAGGCGTATGGTCGCGAGTGGCGATGGTATGTTGAAGTGGTAGAAGCCGCCGGCAATGGTTGGCAACCTGTCAGCCCTCCCAGCGCCATCGGGCGGTTTAGTTGGAATTAGGAAACTACTTTGTCAAACGATTACTACACCACCTATCTCCGCCTACAGCCGGAGGAAGATGAAGGGGGGTTTCCCAAGCCGCGCTTTAGCGTACAGGAATTGATGCAACACCTGGTCAACGGGACTGAAAAGCCGACCGGGGAAGATCTCTTTGCCTTCTCCGATCTGTCGCGTGCCGATGCTGCACTAGTTCGCCAGGAATGGCTTTTGATTCTGCTCCAGCAACGTCAGGCATTGGTGCGCGCCCTGGTGGAGCTGGCGCTCAATGATGTCGATTGGCATCTGGGCCGTTTCCTGCGCATTGCCATTGACGATCCGGATGAAGAGGTGCGGCGTCGCGCCATTGATGGCCTTTGGGAAGAGACCGACGCTGATCTACTGGGGCCGTTGATCCAGATGCTCCGCAATGATAAGAGCGAAGCCGTGCGTGCGGCGGCAGCCAAGGCGCTGGGCGCCTATGTCTTGGCTGGGGAATTAGATGAACTCGACGCCGCCCTGGCAATGCGGGCGGAAGAGGCTTTGCTGGCAGTTTTACAAAATCCTGCCGAGCCGGTTGCTGTACAGGCGCGAGCGTTGGAGAGCATCGCCTATTCGGGCGAAACTGGTGTGCGTCAACTGATTGAGGACAGCTATTATTCGCCTGACGAAGAACTGCGAGTGAGTTCGTTAATCGCGATGGGCCATAGCGCCGACACGCGCTGGCGGGGGCTGGCGCGCGCAGAATTGCAAAACCCGTCACCGCGGATGCGTGCGGCAGCGGCTCGCACCTGTGGTGAATTGGAAGCGAAAAAGGCTGAGTCCGATTTGCTCTCCCTGTTGGTGGATGAAGAGCAAAGTGTCCGTCTGGCCGCCATTGCTGCGCTGGGGCATTTGGGCGGGCGTCGGGCGCGGGAAGCGCTACGGGCGCTCACCAAAAGTGAAGAGCGTGTGGAAGCCGAAGCCGCCGACGAAGCGCTCGAAGAAATGCTCTTCTTTGGCGATAGCGATGGCATTAACCTGCTTGATGAGGATGACGCCGAGGAAGGGGACGATGCTGACTTTGCCCCTTGGGACGCCGCCGATGATTTTGACGATGAAGAGCTAGGCGCTTACGACAAGTAAGTGTGGATCTGTGAATTTGAAGCTAAAGCGGCTTGTCCGCACCCAGAGTTCAGAGCAATACGCCCTCTTTGATCTGGATCAGATTGATGCAGAGCAGCAGCCGGCAACCATCGGCAAACTGGATCTTCACTATACCGGTGAGGGAGTTTATGGTACACTGCTGCTCTGGGATGATACGTTACGGGGGGTGAAACCGGCCCAACGGCGCGCGTTTGTTAATACACTACTGACTGAGATCACCCAACCAATGGGGGTGCCCAACGAATATGTCGTTGAATTTTTTATGCCCGCACTTGATGAGTATGAACTCTTTCATAATGTTGCTGTTGACGGCGAGGAGGAGGCGTCAGCCGAACCGGTGCGTCGCCGTAGCAGCGATGAACCCAAGCGCCGTAGTGGGGCTGATCGCTTTATCACTGAAGCGGAGCCTCGTCTCGCGGCGCGTACAGACCGACGCTAGGATACGCGAACGAGAGTAAGACGGTGGTTATATTGTGTTCCTGTCCCACTGTCCCACTGTCATTACTGAGCTACTGTCCCACTGAAATTAAAGATGACCAACACGAACCCAACGGCGAAGCCACCATCGCAGCCTGATTTGCAAAGCACGATCAATGCCGGCGCCCGGTTGTTATACCAAAATCGTCCCGGCGAGGCGGCAGCGTTGCTTGAACCGCTCTATCAGCACGCCCCTACCCACCCAGACCTGGCGATCAACCTGGGCGGCGCTTATATTTTACAGCGTAAGTGGGATCGCGCCGTCCGTGTGCTGAAAAAGGCGGCTGAAGCCAACCCAAACAATGTGATGCTCTGGATCAATCTGGGCGCGGCCCAACTGGGCAACATTCAAACCGCCGGCCCGAAACAGCAAGAACGGGCGATTCACGCCTACGAACGGGCGCTTGCCATTGACCCGAAGGCGCCCAATGTCCATTACCACCTGGGCTTGATCTACAAAGACCGAGGGGAGCTTGAGCAGGCGGTGGCAGCTTTCCAACGCGCCCTTGCGGTGTTGCCGACCGACAAAGATGCCCGTTATTGGCTTGATCAATTAGCCCAACAAGCTGCTGCCGAGCAAAATGCGCCGACATCCAATGCGACTGCTGATACGGATGGAGCGCAGCCATGACCACCAAGGCATCCGACGACCTAAGCGTAGAACGCCTCGCCTCTTCGGCAGGACTAGCTTGGCCGATTTTAATCCTGAAGCGTTGGCGCGAAAACCCGGAACGGCTGGCTTGGATTGTTATGCTCCTGAGCTTTACCGTCTTCATGGCGCTCTTCGTGCTGGTTCCCTGGTCGATCAGCAATGCCATTCAGTATCTGCCGGTGAGCCAGACCGCGCGACTCGACTCTTCGCTGGAAAGTTTTTTCTCGGTCTATTTGCCGAAGTCGGGGGACGCCATTGCGGTCACTGGCGCTGGCTCCAAGATCATTGCGACCGGCAGTGTTATTGAAGCGGCCAGCGATGCCGCCCAAGGCACCCTCAGCCTCATCAGCGACGAAGAAGAGAAAACCGCGCAGGTATTGGGGAGCGTTCAGCTCTACTCCGGCAGCAAAGTCAAAATTTTGCGGCTCAGCCGCCCTTTCTTCAAAAGCTGGAGTTCAGAACCTTATCACGCCAATCTCCTGTTAGAACGGGGGCAAGCGCGCATCTTTACCAACAGCGGCAAGGCGCGTCCGCTCGCCGTCAAGTTAGAGACGCCCCACGGCATTGTCACCCTCGCCACCGGCAGCTACCAAATTTCCGTCGAGGATACGCGCACCGAGGTAACGGTCGTCGCCGGCAGCGCCACCCTGCAACACGAACAGGGCAGACAACTGTTGGTGCGCGAAGGGTTGCGCGCTTGGATGACGACCAGCGAACTGCCGACCGAAGCCACCTCTGCGCAACAAAATTTGATTCGCAACGGGAGTTTTACGCCGCCGGTTCTCAACACTTGGCAGAGCTATCAAGGGCCGGAGGGGATTCAGGAGCCGGGTAGTGTCTCCTTCACCGAACGCGAAGGACGTAAGGTCGCCTATTTTATCCACCAGGCCGGCGAAAATTATCATAATGAAGTCGGCATCCGCCAAGAGATCAACAAAAAAGTTGACATCTATGATCGCCTGGTCTTCCAGATGGATGTCAATATCCTCTTCCAAAATCTGCCCGGCGCCGGTTATATGAATACCGAATTCCCCGTGCGCTTTGAGATCAGCTACACCGATCAATACGGCAAAGACCTGGATTGGGGCTATGGCTTCTACTATCGCAACCCGGAGTCACCAGGGCCGAGCGAAGTGGAAGCGGAGAAGGGGGAACAACTCTTACAGGCGCAGTGGCATACCTACCGCTCCCCGAATATTGTTGAATTGCTGGACCAGCAAGGCATTCGCCCCAGTCGCATCAACAGCATTCGCATCTACGCCAGTGGTTGGAACTACGAGAGCCAAGTTAGTGAAGTCTATCTGTACGCCGAATAAATAAAGGTAACTACTACGCCCGCTCGTAGCCAGTCCGTGACCGGCGTCCTCAACGCCGGTCACGGACTGGCTACGAGCAAGCTGAATAGTTACGTTCAATTCTCGTCCAGATGACGGCTACGCAACTCAATGCTGTATTGGCTGGGCAGGCGACCAGGACGCTCAACTTGGCACTGACCAAGAGTGCTTGTTTGACAGAACCATCGTTTGGTCAGCGCTACGTATGTTACCCACAATCGACTCGCCTGTCACAAAAACCCTGTTTGTCAAAATGCCTCGTCAGGACTATACTACCCCTATCATCCAGCTTCTTTGCCCCAGGAGTAGCAACGCAGCAACCATCGATTTCAGCAGAAAGACAGGCAAAACAACATGAGAAGTACAGAAATAACGCCGTTGCGCGGCCGCACAGCCATTGTAACCGGCGGCGCAACGGGGATCGGCTGGGCAACAACGGTGGCGCTGGCGCAAGCGGGAGCCAATGTGGCGGTCGGCTCGCGCACGGCCAGCCCTAATGCCTTTAGCGATGTGACTGGCCCCGATCTGGGCCGGATCGTCACCTTCCACCTCGACGTAACTTCGCCAGCGTCGGTAGCGGCTTTTTATGCGGCGGCGCGCAACGAATTCGGCCAGGTGGACATCCTGGTCAACTCGGCGGGGATCATGCCCGATCATCTGGTGGTCGAACACCCCGATGACGTGTGGGAGCAGACCATCGCCGTCAACCTGACCGGCGTCTACCGGATGATCAAGACCGTGCTGCCGGATCTGATTGCCCAGCGTTGGGGACGTATCATTTCCATTGCCTCGACGGCGGCGTCGGTCAGCGCACCAGGCTTTGGCGCCTATAGCGCGTCCAAAGCAGGTGTCGTCGGTTTGACCAAGTCGGTGGCGCTGGAAGGCGCGCCCCATAATGTTACCTGCAATGCCATCAGCCCCGGCTGGGTGGAGACGGCGATGGCGCTGGCTGCCATCAAGCGCTACGCCCAGGCCGAAGGCCGCGACTTTGACGAATACCTGACCAGCATCAAACAGAGCAATCCCCAAAAGCGAATGCTCCAACCCGACGAAGTCGCCGCCGTGGTTCTCTACCTCTGTCAGGACAACGCTCTTGGCATGACCATGCAGGATCTGGTCTTTGCCGCCGGTTCTTTGTGGTAAGCGCGTGAGACGTGATTCGTAAGACGTGATTCGTGAACTGACACCTCACCGAATACGCAACATGAATCACGCATCACGCATTACGTCTCATAATCCCAAGGAGGATGCCATGAACACTGATTGCCTACAGTATGCCCTCACCGATGAGGAGCGCCAGCGTTTTGAAGCCGATGGTTTTTTCGTCATTGAGGATGTGTTGTCAGAGGAGATGATCCAGCGTCTCACCGTAGCCACTGACCGCCTGGACCTCGCCGAACGGGCGATCAAGGGGCGCGACCCCTATGTGTCGCAAAACATCTTTGATTTTGTCGGCAAGGATGACGCCTACATGGAGTTGGTCGATTGGCCGAAGACACTGCCCAAGGTCTGGGGTATTCTGGGTTGGAACATCCAACTCTACCACTCGCACCTGATTGTCACGCCCCCCTTGCCCAACGGCCAGACGCCCCCTAAAAAACGGCTGGGGTGGCATCAGGACAGCGACCGGCTGAACAAAGATATGGAAGTGACGCCGCAGCCGCGTATTTCGCTCAAGGTTGCCTTTTTTCTCACCGATACCAGCCAGGTCGGCTGCGCCAACATGTATGTGGTCCCCGGCAGCCAGGTCAAAAACAAGATCGACTTCCCCACCGATCCGCTGGCCGACCCCGCCGAGGGGATACCAGTGCGCGCGCCACGCGGCTCAGCCGTGATCTTTGACCGGCGCATCTGGCACGCCTCCAGCCCCAACTATCTCGACTTCCCGCGCAAGGTTCTCTTCTATGGCTACAGCTACCGCTGGATTCGCCCGCGCGACAACATGACGGTTGCGCACTACGCCTATCGCAGCGACCCGATCCGCCAACAGTTGTTAGGGGTGAGCCATACTGGCAATCATGGCTACTCGTCACCGCAGGAGATCGATGTGCCGTTGCGGGCTTGGTTGCGCACGAACGTTGGTGAAGCGGCGGCGGCTTGAAATTCTGATATTGGATATTTGGTATTAGATAGTGGACGAGTGCGGCATAGAATACCCAATATCTACTAACGTGAATTCGACGTTTCGTGGGTATACCGGCCAAAGACCTCCGGGAGGTGGGTACACGAAGCTGCGGCTAACGCGTATTAACGCGTATTCTCTGCCCACGGGTGCCCATCGGGCGCGGAGGTCTTTGGCTAACCCCGAACTCAGGTTAATACCCAATACCAAAACAATCAAGAGACACCCATGACCAAACTACAACTAACACCCCAACAACTCGCCTTTATGGAGACCTTTGGCTATCTGGTCTTTCCTGGCCTGTTGGGCGACCGGATCGACCGCATCATTGCCGAATTTGAAAGCGTCTTTGCGACCCACGGCGGCGGTCACAACGGCAAGCCGCATGATGGCACGGCGCGCTCCTGCATTGTGCCTTTTATTGACCAGAATGAATATCTATCGTCGTTGGTGGATGACCCGCGGGTCGATGGCATCTTTTGCAGCCTGCTGGGTGAGGATTATAATTATCTGGGTAGTGATGGCAACTTCTACGTCGGCGACACCAACTGGCACTCAGACACCGACTGGAGCGGAAAAATGCGGGGCAAACCGCCGCGTATCTTCTACAAGATGGCGCTCTACCTCGACCCCGTCACCGCTACCTCTGGTGCGTTGCGGGTGGTGCCGGGCAGTCAACACTACGGCGATGGGTTTGCCGAGGCGCTACAGGCCACCCTACGCCTGGCTCCCGACAAATTGGGTATCAGCGGCGCCCAAGTGCCAGCCATTGCCCTAGAAAGCAACCCCGGCGACGTGGTGGTCTTTAACCAGAATACCAAACATAGCGCCTGGGGCGGCAGCAACCGACGGCGCATGTTCACCATCAACTGCACCGCCCGCTACGCCGACGATGAGATGCCACTCCTGCACAACGAGATTGGCGCCTTCGCCCGCTTCTGGATCGATTCGGTCTATGGCGACGCCATGCTTCGCACCGCCACCCCCCAGCGTATGGTTCACCTGCAACAACCCCTCTCCCAACAGAACCACCTGGTCGAAGAGGTGCGCAAGGCGAAGTTGACGATGAAGGAGCCGTCGCGCGGGTAAGGTAGACAGGGAAACAGGTAGACAGGGAAACAGGGAAACAGGTAGACAGGTAGACAGGGAAATAGGACGTATCTACCTGTTTCCCTGTCTACCTATCTACCTGTCTACCTCTACTTACGCCAACACCTCCACCGCCTCATCGATCACCGCGTTTTGCTGTTCCTGCTCCAGGCGAGCGGCTTCGGGGATTTCGATGCGGTGGATCTGGCCGTCTTGTAGATGGAGAACTTGATCGACATAGTCATCGACCAAGCTGTCGTGGGTCGCCATGAGCATGGTCATGTTGCGTTCGCGGATGATGCGTTTGAAGAGCGATAATACCTCACGGCCGGTTTTACTGTCTAACTCGCCGGTCGGTTCGTCGGCGATGAGCAGTTTGGGGTGGTTGGCGAGCGCGCGGGCAATGGCGACACGCTGCTGCTGACCACCAGACATTTCATAGGGCCGGTGATCCGCCCACTTGCCGATGCCGACCAGTTCCAGACACTCGGTGGTGATCTGGTGGCGCTCCTTGGGCTTACGCTTGTTCATGCGCAAAATTAGCTCGACGTTTTCATAGGCTGAAAGCGCAGGTAGTAAGCCCAGCGACTGAAAGATAAAGCCGACCTGTTCACGGCGCCAGGCAGTAAGCTTGCGTTCATTCCAGCCACCGATCTCTTCGCCAAAGATGCGAATGTTGCCGGCAGTCGGCTGATCCAAACCGCTCAGGCAGTTGAGCAACGTTGTCTTGCCGCTACCCGAACGCCCCTTGAGCGCCACAAATTGCCCCGGCGCGATCTGTAGATTGATGCCCCGCAACGCATGAACTTCCTGATCGCCTAATTTATAAACGCGCCGCAGTTCGATGGTCTCGATTGCGTACCCCTGATGATTCGTGCCTAACATGGTTTCCCTTATCATACTCATACACAGTCGCTAGTCCTAAGTCCAGAGTCCTAAGTCCGTAGTCTGTCAGTCCGGCCCAGGACTCTGGACTTAAAGACTCAGGACTGTGGACTATCTTTGCTCTTCGGTCGGCGCAAACTGAGCCGGCCCAGCAGGTTGCCGATCCCACCTTGGGTTTCGTTCTCTTGCTGTTTACGCGCCGCCTGCACCTCAACGCGATCTTGCGACGTTGGCCGGATCAGGATGCCATCTTCGGTGATTTCCACTGTGGCGCGGCCCTTGATGTTGAGTTGTTGGAGATATTCTTGTGGAATATGCACCCGCCCCGCCCGGTCAATTACCACCAGTTCTTCGAGGTGGACATGGGTCTCGGTGGTTGCTTCGCCCTTTTCGACGCCATCTTCGGGATTGCCGGCCGCCGTTTCGCTGGTGGTGGTCGTTGTCCGGAATTGCCGCAGCGTCTCACTCGCCAACATACCATCGCGAATGCCGACCACCCGCTGCACCTGCCGCGCGATCCCCGGATCGTGGCTGACAATCAAAGTGGTAATGCCCATCTCGGTGGTGAGGGTGTGAAAAGTATTGTAAATGGTCTGCGCGGTGGACGAATCGACTTCACCCGTCGGCTCGTCGGCCAGCAGGAGGGTGGGGTTGTTCGCCAAGCCCACGGCAATCGCCACGCGCTGCTGCTCACCGCCGGAAAGTTCCGGCAGATGGTGCTTTTTTCGTTCGGCCAGCCCGACCAGATCGAGCAGCTCTTCAGCGCGCTTGCGTTTGCCCTTGCCGGTGATGCCCGCTAATGTCATCGGCAACATCACATTGTCAATAGCATTGAGATAAGGCACCAGGTTACGCGCACTCTGTTGCCAGACAAAGCCCACCTTCTCGCGGCGATAGCGATTCATATCGCGGTCGCTCATGCGCAGCAGATCATGCCCATCGACAATCACCCGCCCCGCCGATGGTCGATCCAGTCCGCCGAGAATATTCATTAGCGTCGTCTTGCCGCTACCGCTGGACCCGATGATCCCGACCAGTTCGCCCTTCTCCACAGTAAAATTCAACTCGCGCAGCGCCACCATCTCCAACTCGGCGACCTTGTAGATTTTAACTAACCCATCACACAAAATAAATGGTTCACTCATCCGTTGTCCCTTGTAAGTTTTGACAAGGTGACAGGGTGAAGGGGTGACAGGGTGATAGGCGTAGAGTGAAAGGTTTTGTCACCTTGTCACCTTGTCACCTTGTCACCTTGCCATCCTGTCACCCTGTCATCTTACACCGTTTCACCCAACTTAATCGCCTGGAAGATCTTCATGCGCAGGAGCAGTCCGGCCAGGACGCTGAGGGCGACAAGGAAGAGGGCGATAAAGAGGCCGTAGATGCGGAAGATCGCCGGCCAGGCAATTTCGACCGTGAAGGGGGGCGTTTTGGCCGTCACGTCGGCGCCCACTTGCAGGTAGGGGATAAACGTATAGCTGATCAGCGAGCCAACGACGGTGCCGGCGACCAAGCCCAGAACGATCAGAAATGCCAATTCCCAGGCTAAAAAGGTGGTCATCTGCATGGATGATAAGCCCATCGCCCGCAGGGTCCCCAATTCGATAAAGCGGCGGCGGAACGAGAAAAGGGCATAGAGCAGAAAGCCCAAGACCGTCAATAACGCCGCGGCTAGAAAGCCGACCGAGAGAACGCCAAACAACCCCTGCCGTTCCGGGCGTCGTTGTTCCGTGGCAATGCGCATGAGTGATGATTGCCAGTCCAGCACGACAAAGTCGAGTTTGCGTAGGTCGGCCACAATCTTTTCGTAATCGGGATTGGGTACGGTTTTCACCCACACGTCATAAGGCATTTCGCCGCCAACCTGTTCAAAGAGAAAGTCGAGATTGCCTACCAGCAGCGGTGGTTCATCTTCGTACCAGGTGGGGAAGTAGTCATACTCGCCGGCCACCTTCATGGTCATGTCGGCGCGCTGACCGTAGTTGCTCACCCGCACCTGAATGGCGTCACCGACGCGAATCGAGTTCTGGCGCATAAAATCGCGCCGCATTAAGACGCCATCGGGCGAGACGGCCAGCGCATTCATGAGCGACCCCAGGTTAGCCGGGGCAAAGTCACGGCGCCAGTAGGTGGCCTTGGGAAAGTCAATGCGGTCGATGCCGATGAACATGCTTTCCGTCCAACTTCCCTGCACTTGCACCGAGGCGCCAAACTCACCAATACGGGCTGCCCCCACAATCTCCGGCACTTTGAGATGTTCGGAGACCGGGATAAAGACCCAGTTCGGGCCAGTGTCCGCGGCGGCGCTACTGCCGCTTGCCGCCGGTGCGCCGCTTTCACCGCCTGCTCCCCCCTCGGCTGGGGTATCACTACGCCCCAATTCAACCAAGCGCATATCGGCGCCGGTGCGGTAGTAGCTTTGGTCATAGAGATGATTGTCGAGCGTTTGCGCCAATGATGCTGTAAAAGCTGATAGACTCAAGGTGAGAATCAACAGGATCAACGGCGTGGTGTAGAAAGCCGGGTCGCGTGAGAGATAGCGGGTTGCCAGCAGGAAGCCGACGCTATTCATCTTGGAAGCGATCCAGGCGATGACCCGCATGATAAAGGGTAGGATGCGCAACACAAAGAGCGTCAAGGCAAAGGCGCCCAACGCTGGCACCAGAAAGAGCAACGGGTTCTCAAAGGGTGAACCAGTCCCGCCACTTTGGCCGCCGACCAGGGCGATGCTCCCTTGTTGTTGCAGCAAATACGCACCATAGGCCGCCGGAATCAGCAGCAGCAGATCGAGCCAGGCTCGTTGCCACCAAGGCGGTTTGATGGTGCGTGACTGTTCTTGTTTATAGGAGACAATGGTATAGCGCGCCGCGCCTAAGGAGGGCAACACCTGGGCAAAGAGGGTGACAGCCAGCGCCGCCAGCCCAAAACGAAAGGTCGCCAGGGTCATCGCCACGCGCAAATCCGATTCAACGCTAAAGTTGAGAAAGCTGCGGGTGGCGCCGATAAGCCGGGAAATGCCTTCGCTCACGGGGATGCCGGCGGCCAATGCCACTGCGCCCAAGAGTGACGCTTCCAACACAGCAATGCCCAGAATTTGCACCGCTGTCGCCCCACGGCTGCGCAAGACAGCGATCTCGTTGCGTTGGCGGTTGACCGCTAACCCGACCACCAACCCGATAAAGGCCAGGAGCAGACCGACAATCGGAATGCTAAAGGCGTAGAGCAGAATGTTGAGAAAGCGGGTAGATACCCGATAGCGGTTGAGCGCCTCGTAGGGGGAAACTTCCAGGCGTGTGTTGGTCAGCAAGGTGGCCGCCCGTTGTTGCACCTGTTCGATGCGCGCCGTCAACCAGCCGACATCACCGGCGTGGATTGCCGAACCATCCAGAATGATATACCAAAGCGCCTGGGCCACCTCATCGTTGAGGAGGGAAGAGATACGCCCTTGAAAGGTCGCCTCGGGGACAAAGAGTTGATTATCAAAGACGCTTTGGCGGTAGAACCAGAACTCATCGGCCGGGTTGGTTGCGCGCCAGACGCCGGTGATAATAATCGGGATCTGGACAACGCGTGAGCCGTTTTCCAACTCGACGCGACGAAAGGTCATAAATTGTTCACCGACCTGGAGGCCAAGCTCTTCGGCCATGGCATCGTTGATGGCTACTTCCACCGGATCTTCCGGGTTGGCGCTGGCCGGCGTTGGATAGGCCCCCTCGACCAATGTGGTATAGTTCTCAAATTCACTGACAAAGGCATAGTTGACCCAAGCCAGCGGATCTTTCACATCGGCATAGGCAATGTCGGCAGTAGGGAAGAGCCGAAAGTTGTCGGTCTTGGCATAGCGCACCGTCATTTTGTGGGGCAGCCCCAACGCCGGCACCCCTTGCCCAATCAGATATTCATCGACCTGCGTAATGTCGTCCCACTCCTTCATGCCATAGAGGGAGCCGACATAGCGAAACATAAAAGCGAAGGGGGGCCGACTGAGCGCCGCTGCATCATCCCCACCGGCGCTGCTTAGTTCCTCTTGCAGGATGCGATAGTAGACGGCATCGGTATAGAGGGGGACACTCATGACCAGCGCGATCGACGCCACCAGGCCCACCGCTGTAGCTAACGCCAGCCCCCGTTGGGAGAGCAAACGGCGCGTCGCTACGGCAAAAATTGCAAAACTACGGGATAGAAATTTCATGACTCCGTTACGGTCCCTCGACGACCTGGCCTTCTTCTAAGCCTTCTTCGATCTCAAGACGGTCCTGCGTCTCGATGCCCACTTTGACATCGACGCGGCGCCGGGTTTCGCCGTCGATTAAGACAGCAAAACGGCGGCCATCGAAGACACGCACGGCCTGGGGCGGCACCCACAGAATATCAGCTTTGCGCTCCAGCTCGGCGGTGACGCGCACCAGATCGCCCATGGCGAAGCCGGCTTCTGCTGCCGATTGCTCCAGCGTGAAACGGGTTGATTTGTCCTGATCTTCCACCGTCGTGGCCGTGCCGCCGCCACTGCCATAGGGATAGGGCAACTGGCGAATGCTGCCGGTGAGAATTTCACCAGGCCGGCTAACCAGCACCACCGAGACGGCCATTCCTTCGGCCAGCTCCGTCATCTGGTCGCTCAAAAGTTCGGCGCTCACTTCCAGGGCGGTGACATCGGCAATGGTCGTGACCGGGCGGAAGGCTTCCACCGCCTGCCCCGGCGTCAGCGAGACCGAGAGCAACTGGCCGTCAAAGGGGGCGACAATCTGCGCCTCGGCAATTTCGGCCTTGAGCTTGGTCACATCATAGCTGGCGCGCTCAACATCATTCTTGAGCAGCGGGTTGACTCCTTCTGTGATCAAGCTGTCGAGCGCAATTTGGGCAATTTCAACATCTTTCTGTTGCAAGGCGACTGACTGTGCATCGGGCGAACTTTGTCCTTGCATAGCATCCAGACGGATCTGCGCCTTTTCCAGTTCGATCTGCGCCAGACGGACCCGCGTGTCAAAGTCCCGTTGGGCGGAAGCCAACATCACTTCGGCGCGTTCCAGCGTTAATTGGGCGCTGTTTAATTCGCGCTCCAAGCCGTCGATCTCCAGTTCGGCAATGACCTGATCCTGTTTGACCATCTCGTTACGCTTGGCAAAGACAGCGCGCACCCGACCACTGGCGCGGAAGAACAACTCTTCCTCTACCACCGGCGAAATGCGTCCGCTAAAGGTCAACTCATCGACGATCTCGCCCCGTTGCACCTTGTAAGTCGGCTTGACCGGCACAACGGGCGTAGGGATGGGCGTGGGGGTGGCGGCTTCATCGGCAGCCTGCTGGCTGCGGCTGGCCGGCAATAACGAGCAACTGCTAAACACCACTGCCGTTGCCAGCAGCGCGAGCAACTTAACGATCTTCTCTCTCATCAGCACGGAAACTCCTTACCCGCTCTCGATCCTAAACTTATGTCTTACAATATGAGGGTGGATGTGAAAATTCGTTTGAATAGATTGTAGTCCAGTAATGCTCTAATAATAGCCTTTTTTGTTGTCTACTGTCAAACACTCTACTGTTTGAACTTCAGCGCGCGACCGGGCAACGGTTGGGGTAAATCCGACAGCGGCTCTCCACTGCGAATAATCGGTCGGCCATTGACCAGGACATGTTCAATACCGTGCGACAGTTGATGAGGCGCCGTGTAGACGGCGCAATCCGTCACGGTTGCCGCGTCAAAGACCACCACATCGGCAAAGTTGCCTTCCTGCAACACCCCCCGATCTTTCAACCCGAAACGTTGCGCCGGATGGCCGCTCAACTTATAAACCGCTTCTTCCAGCGAAAAGATTTTACGATCACGGACACAGGGGCCAAGCAGCCGTGTCGCCGAGCCATATTGACGCGGGTGGATGCCGCCATCCTCGTGGTAAATGCCGTCGGACCCCATCATATAGCAGCGGTGTTGCAGGAACGGTTCGACTAGCCGGTCGTCGCCCTGATGAAAAACCAACAGCACCGCCAAACTTTCCTCGGCCAGCAAGTTGCTGAGGGCTTCAACGGCAGGTTTGCGCGTGGCTTCGACATACTCCGCCAGCGTGCGTCCTTGGTAAACTGAATTTTCTTTGCCCGGCACCCAAGCGATATAGGTCTCGTCGAGAGGAGTGAACTGTATGGCATGGGCAAAGCGCGCCCGAATGGCTGGATCGCGCAACCGGGCCAGAACCTCCAACGGCCCGCCTTCCCACACTTCGTAGGGCAACAGGTAGTTGAGCATAGTAGAGCCGGGCATGTAGGGGTAGACATCAAAAGAGAAATCGACTTCGTTGACAGCCACTGTATCGACGTAGGTTAACAGTTCATCGATCTCCTGAGGCGACCCACCTTTGAAATGAGAAATATGCACTGGCACGCCGGCGCGCTTGCCGATTTCGACCGCTTCCTGGATCGCGCGTAGCGTCCCCTGTTTGTAGCGCACATGGGAGACATACAACCCCTGTTGCGCCGCCATGACCCGACTGGCTTCGACAATTTCATCTGTCGAGGCAAAACATTGGGCAATATAATCCATCCCCGTTGAGAGACCAACGGCGCCGGCGGCCATGCCCTTTTCCATTTCGTCGAGGATCTGGCGCATCTGGTAGTCATCCGGTGCGGTGCGGCCAAAGCCACAGGCTAGTGTGCGCAGGTTGGCGTAGGGAATATGGGTGATGCTGTTTTGTACATTGGTTCCATCGAGCAGCGCCATGTAATCGGCCAGCGACTCCCAGCCGCAATATTCCTCAAAGCGCAGGGCATTGAGGCCACGCAGGTAGTAGATCCACTCCGGCGCCGTCTGTGGGTTGACCGGCGCATAGGAGATCCCGTCGGCCATAATGACTTCGGTGGTAAAACCCTGCATGGTCTTAGAAACCAGATGGGGTGTTTTGAGCAACCACGCATCGGAATGGTTATGGACATCGACAAAACCGGGCGCGACCATTTTGCCCGTGGCGTCGATGACCGTGCGAGCAGGTGTCTCGGTTAACCTGCCAATGTGGACAATGCGGTCGCCTTGAATGCCAAGATCGGCTTGATACCGGGGCCTCTTGGCGCCATCAATGAGGGTGCCGTTACGTATGATCAGATCCAGCATCTGAACTGCCTCTCTAGCGGAATGACCGTCGAGTAATTGGGGCCTTTTTGGTAGTCGGTTCGTAAGCAAGGGCGCAGCCCTGCTCCCAGCAGTTTTTCGATCACATCTATTATCAGAGAAAGTGGCATTCCTGTCAAAGTGCATAAATCGTGAAAAATTTCATTTTTACCTGATTTTGTTCATAGCTGCGCCGGATTAGAGGACAAAGAGAGTCGGCGCCTCTTCCTGAAAGGGGCAACACGCGTTTTCTCTAACCAACCATTTCCCGCCCCCTTCTAGGAAAAAGCGCCAGTCCTGAAGCGTTATTTCGTCGCAGCTATCATTGACGAAAGGAGAAGGGACTTGTATACTTTTTGTCTGGTCATCAATGAAAAACGTATCACCGCGAATCAAAGGCTGGACGAATACACTCACAATGATTCGCTACCCCTTTGATTCGCGGTGATATATGCGTACTACAGAACAATCATAAGAACTCTTGTACAAAACACAACTCAGCTTATGGCGAAATCTAATCGTTCTTCAACTAAACCCTCCCCCAAACCAACCACAAAAACTTCCACAAAGACTTCCATTATGGCCGGCCCGCCGAAGTCGCCCAAGCGGCGGGGTGGTGGTCAATATGGCGTGGGGGGTACGGTTGTCACTCTGTTGATCGCCCTGCTCTACTGGTGGTTCACAGGTAGCCCGCTGCCCAGTGACGGGCCAACCAGTGGCGCCGATGCCAATTCACCGGCGGTTGTCGCGGCGGCCACTGAAACGGCCCCCGCCGCGGCGGGGGCTGCGGCTGCAATACCCACGGAAGCCGCTACCGTCGAGCCAACGGCGACAAATGCCGTCGCGTCAGTCACAACCGCCACAGAAGCGCCTGCCGCCGCGGCGGATACGCCCACTGTGAGCGCCCCCACGCCGACCGCTACGCCGCAACCGGCGCCAACCGCGACGAAAGCACCCAAACCCACACCGTCGCCCACACCACCGGCTCGCGCCGGGCCAGCGGGGATGCCAGTGATTACGCTGGATGAATTGCCGCCCGAAGCGCTGGATACGCTTGATCTCATCGAATCCGATGGCCCCTTTCCCTTTGAACGCGATGGCATCACCTTCCAGAACCGGGAACGGTTGCTGCCACAAAAATCACGTGGCTACTATCGGGAATATACGGTGATTACGCCGTGGGAAAATGACCGGGGCGCCCGGCGCATTGTGGCGGGGGCGAACGGCGAACTGTATTACACGGAAGATCACTACGAATCATTTTATTGGATTGTGACGCAATGAACCCAACAGAGTTAATTTTGAGCGGCGCCCGTCCACCGGGTGTCTATCGGCTGGCAAGCAACTGGAATGCCGATTTTGTGGTGGAACCCTTGACGCGCCAGGGCTGGCGGGGCTTTTATGTGGATGGGCAGGTGGTCAAGGATAAGGCATCCTTTCTGCGCATAGCGGGCCTGGCTATGGACTTTCCCACCTACGTCGGCCAAAACTGGGACGCCTTTGAAGAAGCGATCCGTGATCTTTCCTGGGCGCCGGCGCAGGGCTATATCCTCTTTTATGACGGCGTCTGGCATCTGCCCTGGAATGATGGCGAAGCATGGCAGAGCGCCCGTTCGATCCTCACCGAGACCGTCGCCTTCTGGCGCACCCAAGAGATACCCTTTTATGTGCTGCTCAGTCGGACTTGGTGGTACGCGCGCGATGTGGCGAAGTTGGAGTGACCCTTCAGATTACCGTTTCATCTTCAGCCAGAATCCACCCGGACTGTTAATGCTTGAACAAATTCGTCAAAAATAGGGGAATGAGCTAATCGCGAAAATAACATGGGTTAATTTGTCGTCCATTGGCACTCGGTTGAACGTTCTCGTTGATAACGGTGAGATGGCTTGTCATCCTGAAAGAATTTCCATCGTATTGTAGGCAGAGATTCTTTCAGAATGACAAGCTTGCATCTCTGTTAATGATTAGGCCACGCCACCACCGGCCACCCTGTCTCCGCCTCGATCGCCAGCAAGCGATTGTACTTTGCCAGCCGTTCGGATTGGGTGACGGAACCAACCTTGAGTTGATCCCCACCCCAGCCAACGGACAGATCGGCCAGCCAATTGTCTTCGGTTTCACCACTGCGCGCGCTGATCGTCACCTGCCAGCCGGCGGCGCGAGCCAGGGTGTGGGCTTCGGCGGCTTCGGTAAGGGTGCCGATTTGGTTGACTTTGAGCAACAAGGCATTGGCCGCTTTTTGTTCTATCGCCCGCCGGATGCGACCGGGGTTGGTGCAGAGCAGATCATCACCCAGCACCAGGGCGTGTTGCCCAATCCGTTCATAGAGCAACGGCCAGTGCGCCCAATCTTCCTCGGCCAGCCCATCTTCCACGCTGACAATTGGATAGCGTTCCAGCCAGGTCGCAATCTGGTCAACCATCTGTGCGCCATTCAGTTTGGCCGCACCCAGATGGTAATAGCCATCAGCGTAGAAGTGACTGGAGGCGACATCGACCGCCAGCACCACGTCGCGACCGGGAACCAGCCCCGCCGCTTCAATCGCCGCCACCGCGTCACTGAGCATCGCTTCGGCATCCGTGAAGGGGGGCGCCAACCCACCTTCATCGGCGGTCAAGAGCCGCATCCCATAGTTGCGCTGACAGAGATCCGCCGCCGCCTGAAAGACGGCCACCGTCATCGACATGGCTTCGTCAATGGTCTGCGCCGCTTTGATCACCACCAAGACATCTTGCAAAGGCGCCTGGCCGCCGGCATGTTTGCCGCCGCTAAAGAGGTTGATGGTGGGACGGGGCAGGCGTTGGCGCAAGGGTTGTGCAACTAGGGTCGAAAAATAGTGGTAGAGCGGCTGTTGCCGTTCCATCGCCACGGCGCGCGCGTAGGCCAGCGAGACGGCCAGAATGGCATTGGCGCCCAACCGCCCCTTGCTAGTCGTGCCATCCAACGCGATCATGGCCTGATCCAAGGCCTGCTGGCTGGCAAAGGTGCGCCCGACCAACGCTGTCGCCAATTCCCCCTGAATATTGGCAACCGCCCGCCGACAGCCCAGCCCGCGATAGCGCGCCGGGTCGCCATCGCGCAGCTCGTGCGCTTCAGCGGCGCCGGTCGAGGCGCCGGAGGGGGCGGAAGCGGTGCCAATGGCGCCACTTGCTAGGTGACAAGTTGCCTGCACCGTTGGCCGGCCCCGGCTGTCGAGAATTTCCAGTCCATTGAGATGGGTAATGGTCGTCATGCGTTACTTTCCGGTTTGGTGATTTGGATAGGTAGACAGGTACACAGGGAAACAGGTAGGCAGGTAGATAGGTCATATTTCCCTGTGTACCTGTCTACCTATTTACTACCCCTAGTATAAAATAAAGAGGCGACAGTTGCCAACTTGCCACTGTCGCCTCTGGTTGCTTGGGGGACTCCCAGCCCTCTCCTCACCTGTGTGGAGAGGGCTGGGGTGAGGTCACTCGCCGATGGTATAGACCACCTGCAATTGCAGCGTTAGATTTAGTTCACCAGGGGTGACTGGCGTGCCGCCGCCGCCACCCATCGCCCGATCCAACTGGTTGAAGTTGGAGGCGTTGTAATAGCCGCCATTACCGCCGATAACCTCGCTTACGCTGACCACCATGCCGACGGTGACGCCATTCAACTCGGCCAGTTCATCGGCCTTGGCGCGTGCATTGGCGACGGCTTCCTTGCGCGCTTCCGCTTGCGCGGCCTCGGTGTTGTCCAGGCCAAATTCGATGCCGTAGATGTTGTTGGCCCCGGCTTCAATGGCGGCATCCAGAATGACGCCCACTTTCTCCAAGTCACGGATAACAACTGAGACGTTGTTGCTCACCCGGTAGTTGGTCTGATCCTCAGGCAGGGGGCCTTCGGGGCCAAAACGCTCGGCATAGATGCTAAAGCCGGAGGTTTGAATGTCCTTTTCTTCAATGCCATTCTGCTTCAGCGCCGCAAGAACAGATTCAAGGGCTGCCTTGTTGGCATCGCTGGCTTCTTTGACGCTCTTGCGCATTACTTCCACACCAATATTGGCGCGGGCAATATCTGGCTTGATCGTCACTTTCCCTTCGCCAACGACGGTAATGGTGCGGGGTAAGTTAGTAGCGCTTTCATTACTTTGCGCGTTGGCAACCTGTACGGCGCGCAAATCAAAGGCCCGAAAGGCGCCGGTGAACAAAGCGATCAGCAGCACCAACGCGCTGACCAGGGTGAGTGATTTTCGTTGAAACATAATCTGCTATCCTTTACATCGTTTCATTCTGTTGCTAATTGATCGACTGTTATTGAATCAACCAGCCTGACAAGGGGCCCGCTTGCAGGCTGTTTGTTGCTTCGGGAATGAGACGAGGAGGGGAAATCGAATGTTCCAACGAGATTTTAGGAAAAGACAGGAAGATAGGAAAGTAGGATGAAGATTGTCTAGTTCTTCTCCTCTCCTTGTCTTCCTGCCTCCTTGTCTTCCTGTCTTTTCAGTGAAAGATCATCCCGCTCACGGTGACGACCGAAGTCCCATACTCGTCGGCGGGGCAGGTGGCGTAGCCGGTGGGGTGGCCGCGGAGGGGGGCGTGATGGGTCGCCAGGGTGCGCAGCGTGAGGTAGATCGGGGCGAGTCCACAGACGTTGTTGGCGTCTTGCACCTGGCGGATGGCGCTGAAAAAGCCTTCCCCGTCGCCGTTACGCATGTGGTGGAGGAGTTGTTCATCGGCGGCGTTAACCTGGGCGCGCCCGTGAGCGGTTAGCGGCGCGCCCCCAAAGGCGGGGCCAACATGAGCCAGATCACCAGAGGCGATGACAACCGTGCGGCGTCCTTTGGCCGCCCGTTGTAGCGCAGCAATAACCCTGCTGATGCTCGGATCTTGCGCCGGTGTGGCGCCATTATTCATATACTCATGAAAACCGCCACAAAGAATCGGTACGATGGCACAGGGCTGACCGGCCCGCAGGTGATGAAGCCAGACGGCCACCAGTTCTAGGGAATGTTCGCCACGGTGGCGTAACTCACCGGCAAATGCGTTGGCTGGGCTAATGGCTTGGGCAAGTTGATCAACAACCGGCTGATCCGTCGGCAGTACGCCATAGGGAGTGGCATAATTCTGGCGAGTAAGGGTAAAGCGGTCCCCGCCATAGTGATCAGTGCCGAGGAGAATAGCTAGTTCCGCTTCCTGGGCGATCCGGGCGGCCCGTTTCCAAACCTGGGCGTAGATCGCGCCGCCGCGTGGATAATCAATATGAGGACTCAGTAGGCCCACCGGGCGCGACCAATCGATGGGTAACGGATCGAGTGGATCAACCGCTTCGAGATAGTCTTGCAGCAGTTGCCAGAGTTGATGGCGTTGCGCCGGGTAGGAGAGACCGGCCAGTGCGGCGGGGCGATGGGGTGCCCGGCGATAGGCCGCTAGAGTGCGTTCGTGGGCTGCAAAAAAACGCTCATTTTCAAGCATTAACGCCTCATCAAGGGCGTGGACTAACTCTTCAACCCATTTGAACGGCAAGCGAAAACCGGCATGGCGCTGAAAGGCGTCGGGTAGCTCTTTGATTTCATGCTCGCCATCGCAAAATGCCAGCACTGTGGCCAGCGGCTGGGGAATGAGGAGCGTATGATCAGTAATCTGTTGCGGATCGCGCAAAAGCAGGTGGGGATGACCATCCTGCGTGTGGTGACGAATCGAAAGGGAACGCAGTTTGGGACGCATAAGGGCGTGAAAATCTATGGGTGACCCCCAGCCCCTCTCCTGAGTAAGCTCAGGAGAGGGGCTGGGGCAGGCCAGTCTCAGTTATTGCAGTGCTTCCGGTGGAATGATCTGTGCACCTTCTGGCGCGGTGATCTCTGGCGCATTGTTATGGTCAGAGGCATCGGTCGCGATTTCCATGCTGATGACTGGCGCCACATCGCCCATCATGGCGCTGAGGCCCATTTCCCCGTTGCTGTCCACCATGCGGGCGACGCCAACCAGGGAGGAGAGATCCCAGTTGAAGACAAAGTCGCTGCGGTAGGTGTAGAAATCTTCCAACCCGATGGCTTGGGTGGTATGGAAGTCTAGGCCAGTAAACAACATGGGGCCGACAAAAGTGAGCATGGTCAACATTTCGGTGACTTCCTGCTCGGTCAGGCTGGTGTCAGCCGCCTCATTGATCACATCAAGTTGGCTGATGACCAGATCACGGAAGAGCGGGCTGCCGACGAACTTGCCCACATCGACTTTGTTGGTGAAGACGGCGACATCCTGATCGCCCACTGTGTCGTCCCGTTCGCGGGTGACGATAAGATATGGCTCGATCATGGCGCGGCCTTCTTCGGAATTGAGGAAGTTACCCATCCCAAAACCAGCCATCGAGCTATCCATCGCCCCTTCTTGCATGCCTTCCTGCAAGCCGGCCTTCATCAAGGTTAGCAGATCGATGCCGGCCCAACCCTGTAACTGCTCAGCCTGTTCGGGCGGGGCAAAGGGAATCAGATCTTCCAGGTTCAGATAGCCATAGCCATCGACCACACGGACTTGCAGGCGAATCTCTTCGGGAATGGGAGTTCCCACTTGTGCCGATAAGAGGGCGGCAATGTCTTCCGGCAGGGTCAGATTCATCTCACCATCATAGGCGAGCGTTCCATAGAGATTAAGCATGAGATCGATCATTGCTTCCATGTTCTCAGCCATCTCTTCGGCGCTCATCATCTGCATAGCGGCCAGTTCGGCCATCAACTCAGGATCGACGGCATAGCTGGCGTCTTGCGTCAAATTGAACGCGACTTCTTCCACCGGCAAGCCAGGAACGCCGGCCAGTTGGAAGTTAATCTCCGAATTATAGACGCCGGAGCCAACTTCTAACGCTGCCTCTTGGGCCGAGACGAGAATGTCACAGTCATCCTCTGATAAGTTGCCGCAGAAAGGTTCGGGCAGATCTTGGGCAAAGGCCGGCACAGCCGAACAGAGGAGGAGAAAAACAAGTAGTACTGCCATCATACTTTTCGTCAAACTTCTTCGCATTATCATTGTTCCTTTCCTTGTTTGCACATTTTGTTTTACACATGTTGAATGTGACAAGAACGCACAGGCGCTGAACCTTGGTGGTCCTAAAGCTCACACAATGCCAAAATGGTGATGGAGAGGGAAGTAGGGTAGCGTTGCATTGGTTAGCTTAACAGGGATGCTTGCTTCTCGTCAAATTCATGGTACAAGCAGTGAGATAACTATTCCATTCGCCTGACACCAGTGATGCGCTGGCGTCAAGCGCAATAGAATAATTACCGTTGGTCTAGTGAGAGAACAGCAGTATACCATAGGTAATTTATTTTGGCAATAGGCTAATTTTAGTTTACAAAACAGAAAGCTTTGTTTGCCAATTTTCTTCTATGCAAACCACACGTATGGGCACCCCCTAAAGGGTTCCTCTACAAGGCGCAAGCGGCAGCCAAACGGTAAAGAGCGAGCCTTGCCCAAGTTTACTTTGCACCATCACGCGTCCTTTGTGCAAGACAATGATCTTTTCGGCAACACTCAGCCCCAAGCCGGAGCCAGGAATGGTGGACTGGCTTACATTCGCCCCGCGGTAGAAGCGCTCGAAGATATGGGGCAGATCGTTTTCGGCAATCCCAATGCCGGTATCCTGTATTTGCAAACAGACGCCTAGCGCCTCTTGTTTGAGCGTAACGGTAATTTCGCCTGCGTTGGTAAAGTTAATGGCATTGCGCAGAAGATGGGTAATTGCCAATGCCAAGTGCTTCTGCTCACACGCCAATATCAGTGGCGTGGGACCGGGACTAAAGTGTAAAGCAATTGGCTTTTTTGTTTCTTGTAACTGGACGTTGCAAGCGCGAACAACATCCGCAACCAAATGATTGAAATCGATTGGTGTAAAGATAAATTGATCTTGGGTGCCATCAATCTGAACCAATTCCAACATATCTGTGACCAGATTGCCCAACATATTGACCTGGTTCGCTAACATGCCTAAATATTTTTCTCGCCGGGGCGAGTCAATATGGTGGTGCAGTAGATCCAGTTGCAGCTTCAGATTACTAATGGGGTTACGCAGCTCGTGCGAGATGCTATATAACAGGTCAGACTTCATCTTGTCCAAGACCAGTAGTTGTTGGTTGGCTTCTTCCAAACGGCGAGTGCGCTCTTCCACCTTCTGTTCCAGTTCGCTATTCCAGCTTTGCAACCGCTGCACCAACCGGGCATTGGCCAGAGCGACTGCGGCATAAGTTGTCAGCGCCTCTAAAGTATCATTATCGGCTGCGCTAAAGGGTTGGTTAGCCGCTTTTTGCACCCAGAGGGTGCCCAATCCATTGTCTTGTTGAGAAACAGGCATTGCCGTGTGATCTTTGCCGTTGAAAAGATAGGGCGCTTCTACTCGCATCTCTACAGTCGCTTTCTCTGGTTCAGTCTCTACTGTAACGGGTGATAACGGATGCCGATGCTCCTGATGCTTGGCCTTTGTTGACAAAGGTGTACTACCAGCGTGTGGCACAACCGCAAGGGTGGACGTGCGGTCATCGGTTAGCCGCTGGTTTTGGATCAGGCTCACCGCGGCCTGATTTGTCGCCGGCGCTACCTTAAATTGTGCGTCCGTGGCGCCGGTCAGGCGTTGCGCAGCTTGAACAACATTCTGTAATATTTCATCAACCGGGCGCAAGCTTAAAATGCCGCCGGCCACTTCATTCGCCGCTTTTAATTGTTGCTGTTGATGGCGCAAGGTGTCCACCATCTCACGAAACGAGCGGGCCAGCAGGCCGATCTCATCCTGTCGTTGCAAGGTGGTATAGACTGGCCTCTGACCAGCCGCTACTGCCTGTGCATTTGCCACTAGATCCGCCAGTGGACGGGTTAAGGTGCGCGCGATCAGAACCGAAACCAGCAGCGCCACTGCCAGCACGCCCAACGCAATGTAGACGACATGACGTACGAGATCATGCAAAGGCGCAAAGATTTCACTGGTGTCCATCTTCAACACCAGCCCCCATTTCATCTCTTCGATATAGCGGTAGACCGTTAATACTTCCACTTGCAAATGATCAATGGTCAGGCGCGTATCTTCATAACCACGCGCCGCCCAGTAGGAGGGGCGCGCTTGGGCCGGAGTCGATGGTGGTGGTATGACCCGTTCCAGCGGCTGCGCCGGATCTTTGAAAACCCGATTGAGAATGCGGGTTGTGTCTCCTTCGGCGCGGCTGAGAACGGCTGAGCCGGAATTGCCTTTGCTCCACTCTGTCAAAATCCGAAAAACGGTTGTCTCTACATCCACTACAATCAAGACCACGCCAAGGGCTGTCGGGGTGTTGTTTGCTGCCGACAGCGTATCGGCCGGGGCCAGCAAGGGGTAGCCAAAGCACATGACGTACTTGCCCAATTGTTCATCATAGCTAATATCCTCGATATAGCCCTGCAATGGTCTGATTGCTGCCAGGGCCAGGGTCTGGCTGAATGCCGCCTTATTTAGCACCGTGCGACCAACCATCGACGGATCGGCAGCAACGATAATTTTGCCGGTCGTATCGGCCATGATGATGCGTTGATACGCGGGGCGGGCTTGTTGCATACTTAACAGGCTGGCAGTGAGACGGGAACGATGCAACTGTTCTTGCGCCGGTGCTGTATTGGCGTTGAGCAAATAAGAAAAACTTGCGCGATTTGAATCATCGGCAGCTAGAAAATGGACATCGGACTGGCGTTCCCGCAACCAATCACGCAGGCGTTGTTTGGTATACTCGACGCTGGTTGTCAGTCCATCACTTAGTTGATCTTCCAAAGCGGCACGCTCACGCCAAAACGCGACCAAGCCCAAACTGAGCAGGGCGAAGAGCGTCACTGACACCAGCGCTACCATCATCCGACCTTGCAGACTTTTGTAGAACAAGCTGACAATATTCATGCTGATGATACTCATGTTGACGAGGGATCAGTTGCACGGAGACGCAAAGTACGCAGAATTTCGTAGAAAGTGATTCAGGGAGAATGGCCGTAACAGTAGTGAGTCGCAAGTGGCGGGTGGTAAGGGGTGCAGATTTACTGCATAACTGCTACTTGCTACCCGCCACTTGTCACCTGCTACCGACTCGCCCACATCATGCCGCGGATCTGAATCTCTTTGGCTTCGGGGACATTGAAGTCGCTGGCGTGATGGCCGAGGGAGGAATAGAAGACGCGACCTTGGTTCCACATGCGTTTCCAGACCACCGGCATCACTGTGCCTTTGACCCAAGCGGCATGTTCACCGGTAAAGGTGGTGGTGGCCAGCACCTGATTCGACGGATCAACGTGCATGTAATATTGTTCCGAGTGCATCTTGAAATCACTCAGCCCAGCCGTAATGGGGTCGCTGTGGTCGATGATATTCACTTCGTAGTCAATGATGTTGCCGGGGTGGGCCACCCACTGCCCGCCTACCATCCACTGGTAGGTGGTGTTGTTGCGGAAGGCGTCGGCCATGCCGCCATGCCAGCCCCCCACGCCGACGCCGCTGGCAATGGCATCCAACAAGCCTTTTTCCTGCTCACGAGTGATCGTCCCCATCGTCCAAATCGGCACCACCAGATCAAGCGCCATCATAAACTCGGTGTTCAGATAGATGTCGAGCGTATCGGAGATGGTGACATCATAATCCCGTTCGCGCAACATCGGTGCAAAAATATCAGTGCAAAGCTTGGGTTCATGGCCTTCCCAGCCACCCCAAACGATTAAGGCTTTTTTCATAGCGCAATCCTTTCAACGGCATGGTTGATAATGACTAACATTTGCTCGTAGTCGCGCCTTTTAGGCGCGGCTACGAGCAAATGTTAGTCATTCAAAGATGAAATCAAGCAGATTCTTTAGCCATTCGTAACGACTCAGCCCGCTCCTAGCCAGTCCATGACTGGCGATGGGCCGCCAGTCATGGACTGACTAGGAACTGAGGAATTACAGCCATTCTACCATTAAATTAGATTACGTCAACCCACGGTTCACCTATTTCCCACCACTGTTTTGGATCAGTGATAGGCGTGAATCAGTGACAGTTGTTACGTGTTGACAGGCTGTTACCATTTCCACCATCCTATGGTAGAATGCCAGCCAGCAATCGTAATCCAGGTTGGATTCGTGATCACCCTATCAAAGCACCCACCAAGGAGGCTACACATGTATATTGATGAACTGGATACCCCTGTTCTCACCCTCGACCTTGACGCCTTGGAAGAGAATCTCGACCGCTATCAACGCTACTACACCGAGCATGGCATTGGTCTGCGCCCCCATATCAAGACGCACAAAACGCTGGCCGTCGCCCACATGCAGATGGCGCGCGGCGCGATTGGCCTCACCTGCCAGAAGATTGGCGAAGCGGAAGTGATGGTCAACGGCGGGCTGAACAAGGATATTTTGATTCCCTACAATATTCTGGGCAAACAAAAGCTGGATCGGCTGACCGCCCTGGCGCGCCGCACCGAACGGCTGACTGTTTCGGCCGATTCCCTCTACACAATTGAAGGGCTTTCCGCCGCGGCCACCAATGCCGGCGTCACGTTGGGGGTTGTGGTAGAGATGGAAACTGGGGAAAATCGTACCGGTGCGACCACCCCCGCCGGCACAGTGGAACTGGCCCAAGCCATTGACCGCGCCCCTGGTCTGGAGCTACGTGGGATTATGGGCTTCCCCACCAGCCCTGCCGCCCGCCCGCTTCTGCAAGAAACACTTAGCCTCTTTGACCGCCACGGCCTGGCCCACCCCATTGTCAGCGGTGGCAGCACTCGCTATGCACTCCAAGCCCACGAGACGCCGGAATTGACCGAATATCGCATTGGCGAATATCCCGTCGGTGGCTATGGTCACCTGCTGGCAGGTCGCCATACGGTGGCTCAGTGTGCGTTACGGGTCATCGCCACCGTCGTCAGCCGCCCCACCGATGGCCGCGCCGTTCTCGATTGCGGCAGCAAAACTATGAGCGCCTCCCTGCTGGAGACCCCCAAAGGCACGAGTATTGGCTACCTTGTGGAATATCCCGACGCCCACTTCTACAAATTTTCAGAAGAACATGGTCACGTCGATATTTCGGCCTGTGCCCAAAAACCTGCCATTGGTGAACGAGTCCAGGTTCTCCCTGTCCACCCCTGCCCCTGCGTCAACGAACACGACGAGATCGTCGCCGTGCGCAAAGGGCGTGTCGAGGCCGTCTGGCCGATCTATGCGCGGGGGAAGATTCGGTAGACAGGGAGACAGGTAAACAGGTAGACAGGTAGACAGGTAGACAGGTAGACAGGTAAACAGGTAGATAGGTAGATAGGTAGATAGGTAGACAGGTAGATAGGTAGACAGGTAGACAGGTAAATAGGTCTTATTCCCTGTGTCCCTGTCTACCTATGCCGCGGAATTTCTCCCAATACGGGGAATCCCAGTGCTTCCAACTCCTGGCGGTGGTGGATGGTGGTGTCGAGGTAGGCGAGGAGGAAGACGAGGAGGAGGCCGGCCAGGAAGGCGAGAATGATGCGCAGGGGGAATTCCAGCCGTTGACGTAGTGGTGGGGCGACAGGGGTGATGCGCGGTTCGTCGAGGATGCTGATGATGGCGGTGTCAGTACCCAGTTGACGGAAGTAAAAAGGGGTATTTTCCTGAAACTCGCTCAGGACGGCAGCGGTGATCGCTTCTAGTTCACGTTGGTTGGGCCAGGTCAGGTTCAGCGAGAGAATGCGATGGAGTTTGCCGGTGGTCGAACTTCCCTGAATGGCGCTGGCTGGCACGGTCAGCCCTTGCGCAGCCAATCGCTTGCTCACCTGTTGGGCAAAGAGATCGCTACGCACCACCTCTGTGAAGTCATCTACCAGATATTCGCTGGTTTGCCAGGCGTAGTAATAGGGGTCGTAAGCGGTTGTATCCGCCGCCGCCGGCTGGACACCAACCAGCAGCCGCAGCGAAGCGCTATAGCTGGGGGGCGGGGTTTGCCAGGGGCGGAGTTGCAATAGGCTAATGAGGGCGACAGCCACCGTCAGCACCACCGGCAGCCACCAGCGGCGACGAAGGATCTGCCAATATTCGTAAAGTTCCATAAGCGTTTCAGGTTCGATTCAGTCCAAGGCCCTCCCGCGTGGAAGGGGCAGCCAGCGCTTGGTTATACAGAACGGTTCTTGCCTCTTCCAGACAGGGGGGCGGCGCCGTTAACACAGTTTGTAAAAAGGTCAACAACTTGTGGCGAAACTGAGCCACGCTAAATTGTTCGGCCTGGGCGCGACAAGCCGTCGAACCGTAGGCTGTCGGGTTAAAGTTGACCAGGGTCTTGTATAAGCTTTCCACACTCTGCTCGGCAAAGAGTTCACCAGTGACGCCGGGGATTACCGTATCCAGGGCGCCCCCCCCCTTGTAGGCGATCACTGGCCGCCCGACGCTCATCGCCTCCACTGGGGCGATGCCAAAATCTTCCAAACCAGGGAAGAGAAAGGCTTTGCAGCCGCGCAACAGTTCTAGCACCCGTTCGTCCGCTTGGCGGCCTAGGAACTGCACGTTGGGGCGGGCTTGCGCTTCCAGCGAGGCGCGATCCCGTCCGTCCCCTACAATCAACAGTTTCTCGTCAGGCAGACGATTAAACGCTTTGACCGCCAGGTCGATCCGCTTATAGGGAATCAACCGACTGACAATCAAGTAATAATCCCCGACCGGCACGGTTGGATCGGGGGCGAAGTAGGTGGTGTCAACCGGCGGGTGGATGACCACACTGTCGCGACCATAGATGGTTTCAATGCGCTTTTGTACCGTGCTGCTGATCGCCACAAAGTGATCAACCCGTTGCGCCGCCTGCCAGTCCCAACGCCGTAATAAGCGTAGCACTGGTTGCAACACCGCATGGAGGGCGCCGCCGATCTGCTCCCGCTCCCGGTAGTGGTCATAGAGCCAGAGAAAACGGGTGGGGGTCAGGCAGTAGCAAACGTGGATGGCGTGATGGGGGTAGTGATGCGTGCCCTGGTTGCCAGTGCCGTTGTGCGTCTGGACGCCGTGACAAAAGCCGCTTTTGTTGCTTAGGACCAGATCATAGCCACGCAAATCCATCCGCTCAAAGGCCAGCGGATAGAGCGGCAGATAGGCTTGATGATGGGTCGCCACCGCCGGCAGCCGTTGCATAAAACTGGTCTGGATCGTCCAACGGCGGTAATCGTCCGGCATCTGTTCCGGGGCATACATGCTGGTATAGACCGGGGCGCGGGGAAACAACGCCACCAGTTCTTCTAGGACATTTTCCGCCCCGCCCATCTGGTTCAACCAATCATGCACCAGGGCTACACGGGCTTGCGCTAACTCCACACACACTCCATTTGTTTGTTCTCTGCGGGCCGCAAAGAAGTTCGTCTTTTGCCAGAAGGCGAACTTCTACATCTTCTGCACGCTGTGGACTAACTTCATCTCTTCTTCAATAAAGTGGGCAATCAACAAGCGGTACATCTCTTCGATCACATCCGGGTTTAGCCCTGCTTCTTCTGCCCAAAGCCGGCGCGACCGCAACACCGCCTGATAGCGTTCCGTCGCGCGCACCTCTTCAGCGTTCTTTTTAAAGCGGGTCACCGCTTTGACATAATGAAAGCGCTGTCCCAGCGCTGTAATGATGGTGCGGTCCAGCTCATCAATTCCCTGCCGCACTTCCTCAATCGTTGCACAAGCTTCAGGTGGTATCATTATCCGACATCTCACAAGTTTATGACGCGTTGCTTGAATTGAATGCTCCAATCCTACCGCAAGCGGGTCATCTCCGCAAACAGACAATGAACTGCGCCGCAACTGCGGCACAACAACGATCACGTAGAATAAGCGGCATCAGTGCTTATCCACATCGATTTTAAACGAACGGGCGTCAGTTGTCCACAGTTCACGCAACACGAATCACACAAACGCCTGCACGTCATCGGATGATGAAAGATCATATTACGAATGGAGTTGCCATGTACTCATTTGACATGACACCAGAACAGAAGATGCTGGTCGAAACCGTTCATCGCTTTGCCGAAAAGGAGCTGCGTCCCCGCTTTCGTGAAGCTGAAGAACAACACGCCATCCCGGCCAAACTGGTACAGACCGGCTGGGAGTTGGGCCTGCTCCCTGGCAGCATCGAACCGGCCTATGGCGGCTTTGGCGAGTATTCGGCCTTGACCAGCGCCCTCTACCTCGAAGAACTAGGCTGGGGCGACGTGGGCATCTCGCTCCACCTGCTCACCCCCAACCTCTTTGCTCTGCCGGTCGCCCTCTGGGGAACGCCGCAACAGAAAGCTGACTATTTGCCCCAATTTTGCAACGAACACTTTGCTCGCGCCACCGCCGCCCTGATCGAGCCGGTCTATCAATTTGACCCCGCCAATCTGGCAACAACCGCTGTTAAAGCGGGGGATAACTATCTGATCAACGGGCAAAAAACCTATGTGCCGTTGGCGGCGGAGGCCGAACAATTCCTGGTCTATGCCAAAGAAAATGGCACCACCCAAGCCTTTATGGTGCCGGCAACAGCACCCGGCGTCACTGTCGGCGAACGGGCGATGTTGATGGGGGTTAAAGCTTTTGGCGTCTACCCGGTCACCTTTAATCAAGTGCGCATCCCCGCCGCCAATCGCCTGGGGGGCGCTAAAGGGATTCGTCTGAGCCGTTTCCTGGCCGTTAGTCGCATTGCTTTGGCCGCCCTGGCCGTTGGTCAGGCGCGCGCCGCCTATGAGTATGCCCTTGCCTATGCCAAAGAACGTACCGCCTTTGGCGAACCCATCGCCTACCGCCAGAGTATCGCCTTTATGCTTGCCAACATGCGCATTGAAATCGAGGCGACCCGCCTGCTGGTCTGGGAAGCAGCCTACCGCTACGACAGCAAACAAGACGCCAGCAAAGCCGCCTTCCTCGCCAAACAGTACGCCGACAAGATGGTGCTGGAGGTAACCGACAACGCCGTCCAGGTTCTTGGCGGCCATGGCTATGTGCGCGACCACCCGGTCGAACTCTGGCTGCGCAACGGACGTGGTTTTGCCATGTGGGATGGGATGTTGTTGGCGTAAGTAAACTTGAGGAGATTGAAGAGATTGAGAGATTCAGCGTTTGTAACTACTAACCCGCTCGTAGCCAGTCCGTGACTGGCGGTGTGGGGCCGCCAGTCACGGACTGGCTACGAGCGGGTAGGCTTGGTAGTTACCAGCGTTTTAGCATGATCTCCCCTAATCTCTCAATCTCTCAACCTCTTTATCTCTTGACGGAGCAAACTATGGCAATCGAATTCAAAACACCGGAAGCCATTGAAAAACAACTCGTGCCGGTGCGCACGGTGGCGGAAAATGTGATGCGGCCAGAGAGTCGCTATCTGGATGATCACGAACATGTGCGCCCGGTGAAATTTGTGCAGATGATGTGGCCGCAGATGAAGCAGATGGAGTTATCCAATCTGGAAGCGGCCTTAAAGCGCGCTCGCAAGGCGCAGAATGGCGCCGCTGAAACCAATGCGGATGGTGCGCAAGCCGACGCCAATGGCGCGGTTAAGGCCAGCCTTGCCAACCAAACATTAGTTCACATGATCGAGATGCTGAGTTGGGGCGATGCCGGCGTCTATCTCTGTATTCCAGGCAGTGCATTAGGCGGCGCAGCGATCAACGCCGTCGGTTCGCCCGATCAACTGGAACGTTTCTTGCGTCGCTTTACCGCAGGCGATCCCAAATGGGGCGCGATGGCGATGACCGAGCCACAGGCCGGTTCTGACACCAGCAACATCCAAACAACAGCCATCTTTGATCCGGCGACCAATGAATGGGTGCTGAATGGACAGAAAATCTTTTGCACCAGCGGCAAATTGGCGTTGGAAGAGTCAGATGGGCTGGTGGTGGTCTGGGCGACGGTGGACAAAAGCGCCGGTCGCGCCGGCATGAAACCCTTTGTGGTCGAAGCGGGGACGCCAGGCGCAATCATCGCCAAGGTGGAGGAAAAGCTCGGCATCCGCGCCAGCGACACTGCTGCCATTATTCTGGACAACTGTCGCGTGCCGGCAGAAAATTTGCTTGGCGACGCCGAAGTACAGAGCGGACGGGGGAGCAAGGGTTTCAAAGGCGCGATGAAAACCTTTGACGCTACCCGCCCCATCGTCGCTGCCAGCGCCATCGGCATTGCCCGCGCCGCCTTTGAGTTCACCCGTGACACGCTGGCCAAACAGGGCGTGACCATGGACTATGACAAACCACGCTGGAAACTCAGCGCCGTCCAGGCCGACCTGCTGGAGATGGAAGCCCAACTCAAAGCCGCCTGGTTGCTTACCCTCAAAGCCACCGCACTCCTTGATGCCCGTCAGGAGAACCAGTTGGAATCTTCCATGTGCAAAGTCAAAGCGGGCAAAGTCGTCACCTGGATCACACAAAAGGCCGTCGAACTGCTCGGCCCCCTCGGCTACAGCACCCAGACCCTGGCCGAAAAGTGGATGCGCGACGCCAAGATCAACGACATTTACGAAGGCACCGGCCAGATCAACACCCTCATCGTTGCCCGCCAAATTTTGGGATATAGCCGGACGGAGTTGAAGTAGATCGATAGGAAAGGTACACAGGTATTGCTGTTGCAGACCTATTTACCTGTCTACCTTTATACCTCATGCAAAAAGACCCGCCGCTCCTCTTGCAGGCTCAACTCGATGGCGGCGCCGATTTGGATCGCTTCGATCATCTCTGTGGGCGGGACGGGGCTGGAACCGCCGTGCAGGACGATGAGGATCTGCTTCATGCCCTGGCGGTAACAGTCGGCAATGTTGAGGGTGGCCGAGTGGACGCCGTTACGCCCCAAAGCGGTGGCGCGGAAGGCATAGGCGGCATCGACCGTCAACTCAATTGTCGCCATCATGCCATCTTTCCAGGCGCAGGTCGCCACCATTGCCCCATTCCCCGCCCCATCGACGGCCGGCCCTTCCAACGCCTGCACCCACTGCACACCCACCCCTTGCGTCATCAACATGATTTCGATGCTGTGAATGGCGTAGAAGAGGACACCGCCATAGGGGTTGCGCCGGGTGGCGGGGCCGCTATAGGTGCCGACGCTCACGCCGCCCAATTCACGCGCCTGTTGCCAGAAGTTCTGGGTATCGGCGCTAAAACGCACCGTGGAAAAGGAGCTAAAGGAGGTGCGATTTTGTGCAGCCAGAGCGACAATGGTGCGGGCATCATCCGGGTCAATTGCCAACGGCTTATCGACAAAGGTGGGGATGCACGCTTGTACATAGGGCCGCACCAGATCCAGGTGTAGCCCACCATGCCGCGTCACACAGATGACCGCATCGACCAGATCCAACATGGCAGCAGGGTCATCGACAATGGTGGCGATCCGATTCTGTTGCGCCACCTGTTGTGTGCGCGCCGGCTCTTGCCCCCAGATCGCCACCACCTGTGCATCAGCATCGGCCAGAAAATTGGGATGTTCGGGCAGGTTTAGCAATTCGGAAAAGCGCTCAGCATGGCTGTTGTCACTACCAAGAATACCAATTTTTAACATGACCGTACTCTCCTTAGATTATAAGTAAGGTAGTTGGTTGGTTGGTTGGTTGGTTGTGCCTGTCGAAACCAACCAACTACCCAACCAACTTCTCTCACGAATGCCACCAAACCACGCCATACAAATTGACCAGCACCCCGGCCAGAACGAGCAGTCGCATCGATCCCGTGACCCGTTGGTGTGCAGCCAACGCCAGTAGCACCAGCACAGGCGCCATAAAATCGAGGCTGAAGCGATAGCCAAATTGCCACCAACCAGTATTATAGTAAAGTAACAGGGGCGTTAACAAGAGACAAAAGGCTGACCAGCCGCCGATGACCAGCCAGGAACGTTGGCGGGCGCGGGCCAGGTAGATCAGTGCCGGCGTAGTCAAGAGCAAACTCATGCCTTCGGGGTCGGGACGCCAGAAGCGTAGCTCCTCATCCCATTGCGGGCCGGCCAGCCACATGGCCCAGAAATTTTTGGGGAGATAGTGCAGGTTGAATTGCCCATAGCGCTGTAGATCGGGCGCCAGCTTCTCGGCCACATTTTCGGTTAGATAGCCAAAGTCGAGGGGATTGCCAAAGCGCGCCTGGTTATAAAGCAACAATGCCCCCAACGCCAACACCAGCGGGATTGCCGAAAGCAGCGCCCAGCGCACCAACTGCGACCACTTGAGCGGTCGTCCCGCCGCCGTCAGATGGGTGGCGGCCATACCCAACAGCAGCGGCCAAGTGAACAGCACATTGGGCCGGGCCAGTATAGCCAGCGCCAGCGCTAGCCCCACCAGCCAGGGCGCCCGCCCCGCCACCGCCAACCAGAGCGCCAGCGCCACAAAGGTCACGGTGCAGATCTGGGCGACAAACCAGACCGAGCCAATCGTCGCCATATACCAGTGGACGCTCCCCAACCCAAAGAGCAGGGTGAGCCAGAGGTTGTCGCTCAACCCCAGGTGGGTCCACTGCTGTTGCGCCAACCCACTGAGCAGCAGAAAGATCAACGCCACATTGATTGCGCCAAAGAGCGCCGCAAAGAAGACCGTATTGAGCGACGCCAGCCCCATCACCGCCACCCACGGCAGCATCAACAACGCCGGCAAGGGAGGAAAGGGGACATACCAGCGCCCCGCGTGCAAGGTCAAATCATGGGTGCTGGCCGGTTCCGCCAGGTAGAGCCGCCCCTGTAAAAAGGCTTCGGCCAACTGATTAAAATAAGCCACATCGGGCGTTGTCGTTCGGTCGAAATAATGGGGCGTCCCCCAGTAGAGTGCAAAGGCTGCCAGGCCAACCAACAAAGCGACAAAAAATCGATTTTTCAAAACTACCCACCTTGCAAAGCGACTGTTTTTTCAATAGTTTTTGATAGCTTGTGCGCTGTTCTCATACAAGTGAGTTTGCCCCGTAGGGGCGGTTGAGTTTAGGGACAGATAATCTTTTCTTTCCCTTTCTCGCCCTAAATTCAAGCGTCCCTACGGGACGGGTCAACAAAGCATGAGTTATTTGGTAAAACACTTATAGGCGTTATGCACTTGCCCAGCGCTGTCAGGTTTCGCAAACCTGACAGCGCTGGTGGCGCTCGCCAACTGCGTAACGCCTCACTTAGTTACTGCTGTAAAAAATTAACAATCCACTGTGCTACAATGCCGCCATCGGGCGCCCCCTCATGCAGCGAGGCGGCTGCCTGTGCTGCGACGGTTGCGCCGGCCTGTTCCCCCAGCGTATCAATCAGGACAGCCATAAAGGCCGTCGAAAATTCGGGGTGACCTTGAATGCCCAAGACCTGATCGCCGATGACAAAGATCGTATTGGGACAGAAAGCATCACCGGCCAGCCGTTGGGCGCCAGCCGGCAGGCGCATCACCTGGTCTTGATGGCAGAAGTAGAGTTGCCCCTGTGTCAACGCCGGCGTCATCCAGCCGGGGGTGGCGGCGATGGGAAAGCGGCGCAAGCCCATGCCCCAACCGACCACCGCCTTTTCGGCATGACCGCCCAGCGCATGAGCCAGTATCTGATGCCCAAAGCAGATGCCCACTAATTTCTGGCCGGCGGCATAACTCTGCCGGAGAAAGTCGGCCAACGCGCTGATCCACGGCTGCGGGTCATAGACCCCTTGCGGACTGCCGGTGACAAGGTAGGCGTCGCAAGCCTGTGGCGTCGGTGGCAAGTCGCCTTCGGTAATGCGGTATTCGACGAAGGTGAGGTTGTGGGGAACCTGGGCAAAGAAGGTGCAGAAGTTGGTCATCTCCGGCATCTGAAAGAGCGCTTCATCCGCCGGCGTGGTTGCATTCAAAATTCCTAATCGCATAAGATCCTATACCTGTATGTCTATGGGGTGTTTGAACCATCAGACTCATTGTAGCGCAAGGCTGCTATTCTGCCTAGTTGACGGGCAAAATCTCGTCAAATAAACAATGTTTGATAAAAAATAGAGTAATAGGGAATCTTGAGCAGTGGGGGAACGCACAGGTGACGCGGGACTCACCTGTGACGTGGAGGAACAAAGTAGATGGGAGGGAGTAGGGAACCAACAGGCGACAACAATAAATGATCAGGGGTAGATGCGTTCAGCGTGATCAGCAAGGGTAAGGGCAAGCGTTCTACCCACCTCTTCTACAAAAGCAACTAAGTTGGCATCATGGGGGTACGCAACAATCTCTTGCCCCGGAATGGCATGAGACCGAATGAGCGACTGACGGCGCACGCCTTCATCATAGACCACCACCATAGCATCATTGTGCGCAATCGCGGCAAAGAGTTCGTGAATGCGTGGGTCATTTTCCAATCGTTTGACCGCCGCCCGACTACAGGGCAGGATCACGCAAAAGACATCCTGAAGTAGGGCTTTGGCTTCACTCAAGGTCAGATCAGCATGAAGGGCCAGACCATTGCGTCCGGCAGCCAATAGGCCATGCACCCCCACAACGCGTACACAAAGGCCGGCTTGGCGTAAGGTGACAGTAAAGGTGGCCGCCGCCACTTCGTCAAAATATTCACCCCACAATACCAGGACACAGGATTGTGCTTTCGGGATCGCTTTTAAGAGCTTGCGCTTCCTTGATGTGACATGAAGACTCATCGAACGATTCCCTTCCTGCTCTTCGCTAACGTTTAGCATGGGCCGATTATACACCCGGTTGGGCGTTTTTGATCTACACAAAACCTCTAGAAAAGCTCCAGAAAAGCTCCAGTAGTGCGTAGTCCATAGTCCGTAGTCATTGGTTATCGATTGTCAAAAACCAGTGACCAATGACCATGGAATACGGACCACGGACTATGGACTGCGGACTAATGACTATGGACTAATGACAAAAAACAAAGTTTTCCGACAATTGAAATTGTCAAAAAATTATGTTATCCTACATCAATATCAATACATCATTCTCATTTCGTCAACAAACAGCGTAAGGTTATCGTAGTAAGCCAAGGAGAGTCAGTCATGGAAAGTCCACTCTCACCGCCCCCTCCATCACCCCCGCCGATCGATGAGGTCATTCACCAGGCGCTCAAGGATTGGAAGCGCTTGGGGAAGGGCCATGAAGCGTTCAACCAATTCTATCTCTTTCGTAAATTGCTCCGGCGCAACGGCGGCAACAGCAAGCTGGCCGTCAACCAATTCCTGCTTGATGGCTTGCGTCTCTTGCAGGAAAAATATGAACCGGAAGCCAACTTCTTACAAGCGCGCCACCTCGACGGCGACACCGTCCAGCAGATCGCCAATCGGATGAATGTCTCCGAGAGCTACCTCTATGTGTTGCAACGGCAGGCCACCACGCTCTTGACCGAGACCATCATCACTCATGACACCCAGGCCGCACTCAACCAGCGAGAGATCATGATTGACCGGCTGGGGGGCGAACTTATTAATGAACCCATTGGGCTGGAAGAGCCGCTGGCCCGTCTGCAAACCTTGCTAACCACCGACGGCCCGCCCTGGATCATTGCCCTGGAAGGCATCGGCGGCATTGGCAAGACTACGCTGGCCAACACCCTGCTGCACCGGCTGATCGCTGCCGGCAAGGTTGACGACATCGGCTGGATCAGCGCCCAGCGTGAACACCTGAGCCTGATGGGCAAGCTGGAAGGCGACCCGCGCCCGGCGATGAATGCCGAACAGATGATCGAAGCGCTGGCCCGCCAGTTGATCCCCAACGCCCCGCCGGAGCGCTACGAACAGGCATTGCGCTCCCGGCTCAAGGAGCAACCCCATATCATCGTCATCGACAACCTGGAGACGGTGATCGATATTGAAACGCTGCTGCCCACCTTGCAGCGGTTGGCGAATCCCAGCAAATTTATTGTCACCGCGCGCGAGAATCTCTATGGCGTTGCCACGCTCTACCACGCCAAGGTAGAAGAGTTGCCGCCGCCCCATGCCCTGCAATTGATCCGCCACGAGGCGGCGCTGCGCGGACTACCGGTGCTGGCCATGAGCAGCGACGCCGAATTGCTACCCATTGTCGAGACGGTGGGGGGCAACCCGCTCGCCCTGCGGCTGGTGGTTGGGCAGAGCCACATCTATGGCCTGCAATCGATTCTCTATGACCTGCGCCAGGCGAGCAGCCGGACCGCCGATAATCTCTACACCTATATCTACCAGAAAGCGTGGGCCAAACTCGACCCGCTGGAACGTCAGGCGCTGCTGGTGATGCCCTTTGCCGGCCCCGACGGTGACGATCTGACCTATCTGGCCGAAGTGGGCGATCTGGATCTCGACGACCTGCGCATGGCGCTCAACCAATTGGTGACGCTCAACCTCGTCGACGCGCGCGGCGGCCTCAACGATCGGCGCTACACCATCCATAATTTGACCCGAACCTTTTTGTTGGAGCAGGTGGTGAAGTGGATGCAGAAAAGAGATTGAGAGATTAGGAGATGGAGGTTAGGAAATTAGGTCACACATAACGTAATCTCTTAATCTCTCAATCTCCTAATCTCTACTTCTAGGAGTAAAAGACGTATGACAACCTACCCTATTACCAACGATCCAAACGACTATGGCGCTGTTTTTCATAAGAATATCTTGCGCAGCTTGCAGGCGTTGTTGACGCAGGTGGCGGCGGAGACAGGGCCGGCGCTATCGGCTACGTTGCGGGCGCGGGTGGAGGCCGCGCTGGAGTATGCTTTTGCGACGCCGGGGGGCTGGCCGCTGTTGCGCCAGTTGCTGCGCCGGTTGACCCCCAAGTTCAACCTGGCCGGCGCCTGGATGGTCTGGACGCCTTATCTGGAAAAGGGGCTGGCAGCCAGTGTGGCACAAAATGATGATGCGACCAGAGCGGTCCTGCTGGCCGACCTGGGGCTGATGAACCAGCGCTTGAGCCGGCTGGCGGTGGCCGACACCCAGTTGGCCGAAGCGGCGGCGCTGGCCCGCGCCCAGGGCGATGACGCGCTGCTGGGGTTGGCCTTACAACGCCGCGCCGAAGTGGCCCGCCTGGAGCGTCGCTATGGCGATTGCGCCGCCCTGCTGACTGAGGCCGGCGCCCTCTTCCCCCCGGACGCCACTGCCCAGGCCCACGTCTTCTTTGTCGCCGGTAAAGCCGCCTTTGACCAACATGATTTGGCCACCGCCACCACCGCCTTTACGCAAGCGATGGCGCTGTGGAAGGCCGAGGGTAATTCTGGCCGCATTGCACTTTGTATTCAGAATTTGGGTCGGATTGCTGTTGCACAAGGTGAACCGCTAGCCGCTATTCCACTTTATGAAGAGGCGATTGATCTGCTCACATTGGCTGGCGATTTAAGCAACGTACCAGTAGTACAACTGAATTTAGGAAATGCATACTATGCACTTCGACAGTATAAGCAAGCCATGACACTGTATTGTGAAGCTGAAACTCAGTTTCTGGCATTGAATGATGATCGATACCTTGCTATGGTCTACAATAACTTTGGTCTTATCCATACTGCTTTTAAGGAATGGGCTGAAGCAAAAACAAGTCTACAACGCAGTATTATGTTATACCAACAGCTAGGAGATAATAAAGCGTGGATTAGTGCAAAAGGGAATTTGGGAATCGCCTATATTGAACAAGCTGGGTACCCACAAGCTATCGAGATTTTAGAAGAAGCATTGGCTGAGTTAGAAACTACTAACCATGACGCTCATCATGAATGGCTACGTCAGGAGCTAACCAAGCATCTGACCCAGACCCAGAAACTCTATCAGGATCAGAAAAATCAGTAGCATTATCATAATTCATTAGTCTCTCACGACCTATTCAAAACCTATTGAAAACCTCTAAAAAACCTCTAAAATTACTCAAAAGCCATTGCCAGCCACAAAAAATTGTGCTATACTATGTGCTAAGCCGTATAAAAAGTAAGGTAACAAAAGAAGTAGAGGCTGACTCCGGCTAAATCTAAAGAATAGTCGTTGCTTAGTCAGCCTCCACTTAGATCGAGCTATAGTTAAATTAGCAACCGCCACCACCAGTTTGTGCGCCAATACACGCATAAGCAGTAGCCGTTAAGTTCACACCGGCCAGTTCTTGGAGGGCAACCGGCGTATAAATGGCCGAGAGAGCAACAAAGAGGGCGAACACGACTGCCAGGATCCAACGGTGACTCGCAAACAGATGGGTGCGCATAAGCTTTTCTCCTTCATGGGAAAGTGACTCACTGGGGTAAGACCGAAACCGAGAACTGCGGGTTTGGCGAATACCACAGGGCGTCCGGTTGATTGGGTGGTGACAGAGCAACCCTAGGGAAATAGTTGACTGCTTGGCCCACCGCCATTGTTGCATAAAAGAAAGAGTGCGTCAAGTCGTATGCGCTAAGTGCTTGAACTGATTTCAGACCGGTAGTATAAGTTCGTGGCGCGTGACAAGAACGCACCACGAACTTATACTACCACTGGCTTAACAGCCACCACCACCATGTGTACCACAAGCATAAGCGGTGCTCGTAGTGTTCACGCCCGCCACTTCCTGGAGGGCCACCGGCGTGTAGACCGCCGACAGGGCGACCAGCACGGCCAGCAAGAGGCCCAGCGCCCAACGGCGGTTGGCAGCGAACAAAGAAGTGTTTTTCATTGGTTGCGTTTGCATGATCTCGTTCTCCTTCAGAACAAGGGGACGGCGGGCGGGTGCTGGTGGCGGGTTTCCCCCGGCCTACCACCACTTCCCGGCCTCCGGTGTTGTTTCGCTCACCGCCACCTGTACTGTGGCGAGGAGCGAATTGCGTGATGCGAGTGTGTACAGCGCTGACCCCCTCCTACCCTCCCCCTGGTAAGGGGAGGAACCGTTGTGCTGACAAAGATTCCCTACCCTGAAAAGGGAGGGTTAGGGTGGGTTAGCGCTGCGCGCACACCCAGCTTACCGGAACCCGCTCCCCTTGTACTGACCTTTTGCTGAAGCCCCGGCGGGGGTTGCTGAAGTTTTGTTGAAGTTTTGCTAAGAAGAGAGGAATTAGGAATAAGGAATTAAGAATTACGTTTCCCCGTAGCTTGTAATTCCTAATTCCTATTACCCCAACCCAGAAAGAGACTCCCCCAATGCAAATCGTCGAATGGAACCCTGGTCGCCCCTGGCAAGAACATCCGGCGACCTATCGCATGGCTGAGATGCAGGTGTTGGCCCGCTGGATCGAGGCGCGGTTGAGTGGGTCGGTGATTGGGTGGCGCGGGAGCGGGCGCTCCCATTTGTTGGGCTTTCTCTGTCATCGGCCCGAAGTGTTGCAGAGCTATTTCACCCAGCCGGCCGCGGTCGTGATCCTAGCGCCGGTCGATCTGCATAACCTGCCGGCCCGTAGCCTGGCCGCCTTCTACCGAGTCATCCTGCGCACCTTTTACGAGATCCGCCATCGCCTGCCGGTGGATATGCAGACGCTGACGGCGGCGCTCTTTCAACAATGTCGCACCGCCACCGATCCCTTTGTAACCCAGAGCGCCCTGCGGGAATTGCTGCTCCATGCCCAGGCGCGCAGCTACCGTGTCGTCTTGGTGTTGGATCGCTTTGACGCCAGTTGCCGCATGTTGACGCCAGCCATGGGCGAAACCCTGAGCGGGCTGCGCGATAGTTTTCGCGACACCCTCTCCTACATTGTCGGCGTGCGCCAGAGCCTGACCTATCTCGAAGCGCTGCCGCTGCCCGATGACCTGCGCCGTCTCTTGACGGCCCACACCTGTCACCTTGGCGCCTATGCCGCCGCCGACGCCCGCCAGATGATCAGCCAGTTGACCAGGGTCAGCGCCCGCCCGCCCAATGTGGCTGAGGTGGAGGCGCTGCTGGCCCTCAGTGGTCGCTACCCGACCTTGCTCAAAGCGGTGGCTGATTGGTGGCTGCTCACGCGTCCGCACCCGTCTCTGGATGAGTGGGCCGATGCGGTGCTGGCCGCACCCAATACGCACCATGCCCTTCAGGAACTCTGGCAAAATTTTACGCAGGAGGAGCAGGAGGTGCTGGCAACGCTCCAACCGCAGGGCAGTGGCTTGACGGCCTTTCTGCCGGCGCGACGGCAACGCTTCGCCGCTGTCTGTCACACCTTGGTCGCCAAGGGGATCTGTTGTGGACAGAGCGATCGCGCCGGCGCCCCAACCTGGGTGGTTGCCAGTGTGCTACTCTCCTTGTATAGTCGTCGCCAGCGCCATACCAGCCGCGGCGGCTTATGGTTTGACCCGGTGCGCCAACAACTGCATCAGGGTCAGACAGCGCTCACCGATCTCACGCCCAAAGAAGCGGCGATCCTGACCTTCCTGCTCCAACAGCCCAACCATCGCCACACCTACACGGAATTGATCCTGCACGCTTGGGACAGCGCAGAACGCTATCACGGCGTCACCAACGACAGTCTTTTTCAGATCGTGCACAGTCTACGGCAAAAGTTGGAAGCTGATCCGAGCCGTCCTTGTTATCTCGTTAACTGGCGAGGCAAGCCGGAGGGGGGATACATCCTTTACCCGGAAGGGCGACCGGAGGGGGTGGGGAGACAGCAGACAGGAGACAAGGAGACAGAGGGGAGAAAATACTGAATCATTAGTGGCGCATCATTCATAAAAGATGATCGCATTGGGACCAATTCAAGAAATAAATTGTACGACAACCGCTATGCAGTTCACGGATCACGTTGTCTGAAGGGTTATTTTCTTGGTATGGTCTGGGTAAGGGGTGAGGCAGTTCATGATTGAGGAAGAGCATGAAAGCAAACTGCACCCGCTGCTGACGAATGCTTTGGCGTTGCAGCAGGCGGGACAATATGTACAAGCTGTAGAAAGTTTAGTAAGTCAAGATTCTTACATTTACGAAATAATTAACTTGCATAATTTTTACGATTTGCTTGCAAACTTTCCACAGGCATGGCGTAATACAACCGTGGACCAACCGGCGGAGTCACCTATGAATCCCACAGCAATCCAAAACCCATCTTCTGCAACGGATCAGCCTATTGATCCGCTCATGATCTCCTCACCCGCTGTGACTGCGGGTTTTCATTATTTGCAAGCCATTTGGTCGCGTCGTAATGGACAATTGCTCCAGGCAAGTTGGCATTTATCCAAGGCTAAATTGGCCTATACTGCCTGCGATCAGCCGTACGGCGTGGTGCGCACGACCCTGGCATTGGCGCAACTAGTTCAGCCGCAGGAAGGCTGGCCGCCGGCCCATCGCTATCTCTTTGACGAGGTGCAACCCTTCTTTGATCTGCACCTAGTCGATGACCCCACGTTACAGGCGCATTGCTATCTACAAATGGCGGATGTGGCTCGTGACCAGGGTGATTGGGCGACCGGCGTCCGCTATGCGCGCCAAGCTTTGACGCAGTATGGTGCGCTCGCTCATGCCTATGGTCAGGTGATGGCTCATATCTGGCTAGTACCCTATGCACTCAGCAGCGGTGATCTGGCTGGCGCCAAGGCGCATCTGCAACAAGCGCATGAACAGGCTGCCGGCGGGCAATTGGGGCAGATCATCGCGGCGCGGCTTTTATATGGCGAGCTGCTCGTGGCCTGGTATCAACGCTCACTGGCCACCGCCCTTCCGTTGGCGCAACAATATTTGGCCGCCGCCAACGCCGAAGCTTATAGCCTGGAACAGATCGAAGCGCGATTGCTGCTTGGCAATCTCTACCGTGACAGCGGCGAGTATCACACTGCGCATAGCTGGTATGATGACGTCGGCGCCGTCATTGAACAGCTTGGCTATCGGGCCTCATTTGTGACAGGTTAAGGGTTAGGGAAAATTGTCAAACTGAGAGACGAATAGTAATGTGAACGGATGAGTAAAAAC
>JAPKMW010000058.1 GCA_026645575.1 Caldilineaceae bacterium | reverse complement strand
CCTCTTCTTTCAACCCGATTAGTTCGATCACGGCTTGTCAAATTTGACCTCTGGCTCATTTGACCTTATTGAGAGATAAAGAGATTTGCTTCCTAGCATAAGGTCGAATCTCTCAATCTCTTTATCTCTTCCCCAGCCAGAACCATCCTGATTGCTTGCAACCTTGCACCTCAGTGCAGAAGGCGGAACCCTATGTTGCTCACCATTGAAAAAGTTGCCATCTTACAAGGGATCGAACTCTTTGCCGGGACACCGGGGGCGCTGTTGGCGGCGGTGGCCCAAATTGTGGAAGAGGTGGAATTACCGGCCGGTGCGCCTTTGATCATCGAGGGCGATGTCGAGGATTGTCTCTACATCATTGTCGAGGGGCAGGTGTGCATTCACAGTAATGGCCGGACGCTCAACACGTTGGGGCCGGGGCGCAGTGTCGGTGAACTAGCGGTGTTGGACCCAGAACCGCGCTCGGCTTCAGCCACGGCCCTGGAGCGCACCCTGCTCTTTCGCATTGACAAAGCGCCCTTTGATGAAGTGATGGCGCTACGACCGGAAATCGCCCAGGCTGTCATGCGCGCCCTGGTGCGGCGGATTCGGGAATTGAGCCGGATGGTGACAGCCGCCAACCCAACAAAGGAGTAAGTGCGTATGGCAGCATGGTTATTACCGACCCAAGGGGACAGCTTGCGCCAACGGCTCGTCCTCTTGACCGGCCAGTCTTTCTTCTTTGGCATTACCCTGGCGATGTTGATTGTGAGCGGCAGCGCCATCTTTTTGAGCGCTTTTGGCGCCGCGCGCTTGCCCTTTGTCTATATCACTGTGGCACTGCTGGGCGCGCTGCTCTCGTATGGATTGGCGACCTTGCAACAGCGTTGGTCGCTGCCGACGCTGGCGATCAATACCACTGGCGGGTTGGCGTTACTACTGTTGATCGCCTGGGCGGGGATCCGCTTCATCGGGCTGCAATGGCTCGCCTTTGTGCTGCTGGTTGTCTTTTCGCTCTATCTCCAAATCGGCTTTGTCTTTATTGGTGGGCAGGCGGGGCGACTCTTTGATGTGCGCCAAATTAAAAGCCTCTTTCCGCGCGTGGTGGCCGGTTTCGCTGTGGGCTTTATGGTGGGCGGCTTTCTGGCGGCGCCGTTGCTGGCCCTGAGCAGCCAACCGGCGGATCTACTGCTCACCGGCCTGGTCAGCACCCTTTGCACGCTCTTGTTCCTTGTGTTAACTAACCGCCGCTTTGCCGCTGAATTGGCGCTGCAAGGCGGTCCGCAACGCCGGCAACCGGTAGCGCCCCTGGGGCAACTGCTGCGCAAACCCTTTGTGCTGCTCATCTTTCTCTACCAGATGCTCTCGGCCATCGGCACCCAGTTGATCGACTTTATGGTCTACGAACGGGCCGCCGCTCGCTATACCGATAGCGCCGAACTGGCCCGCTTTATCGGCAACTTTACGGCGCTGCTTAATCTGGTCGATATACTCTTTCTAGCCCTGTTGGCCGGTTTTCTGGTCAGCCGCTATGGCTTGAATTTTGGTCTGACGGCTAATCCGGCGGGGGTTGGTATTTTATTAGTAGGCGTGGTGTTGACCGGCTTCTGGCTGGGGCCTGCTAGCCTGCCCTTCTTTATCTTCATCGGCGCCGCCCGTATTGCCGACATCTCGTTGACCGACGGTACGACCCGCACGGCGCTCAACGCCGCCTATCAAGCGCTGCCACCCGCTGAACGGCTGGCCGTACAGACCGGCGTCGAAGGCATTGGCGTCCCGCTCGCATTAGGGCTGACCGGCGTCATTCTGCTCATCTTTCAAGCCATCCCGGCGCTGACTATTTTTCACCTGGCGCTGTTGACCCTACTGATCACCATCCTCTGGACGGCGGCGGGTTTCTGGGTCTACCGGGGCTATGCCGCCAGCTTGCTTACGGTATTGCGCACCAACGCGCTTGGCGACAATGCGCCAACTGATCTCAATCTCGCTGATCCGGCGGCGCTCGCGGTTGTTACCCGCTTATTGAGCAGCGACAAGGTACATGAAGTGCGTCTCGGTCTCGACCTGTTACAACAGGCCGAACACCCTGCCCTGACGGAACAGCTAGTTGCGTTGGCGACCAGTCCGCAGCCGGCCATCCAGCTTGAAGCATTGCAGCGGATTGAGGCGCTACGCGTAAAAGTAGCCCAATCGGTGGTGGAAAAAGCGCTGGCAACTGCGTCCGACGAGGCGACCAAGGCCGTTGCGCTGCGCACATTGGCAGCGGTCGCTGAGGCAGATGCACTCCCCACGCTGACCCCCTATTTGGATCATTCGGCAACGGGGTTGCGCAGCGCAGCCCTGGTTGGCTTGTTGCGCAATGGCGGCATTTCCGGCATCCTGGCAGCGGGTGAACGGCTACTGGCGCTGCAACAGGCTGCGGCGCCAGCCGAACGCCAATTGGCAGCCCAAGTGATCGGCGCCGTGGGCGTCGAGCAATTTTATCAGCCCTTACAACCCTTGCTGCAAGATAAAGTAACAGCAGTGCGGCAGGCGGCGATTCAAGCCGCGGGGCAGGTGCGTCACCCGGAACTGTTACCGCATCTGCTGCCTAATCTGGACAACCCGGCAACCCGCGCTGCAACCATGCTGGCGCTCCAAAGTTATGGCGAGGCCATAGTACCCCTGGTCGGGCAGGCGCTGACGGGGCAGGTGGCGCTGCCGCCGGATCAGATCGCAAGCCTGGTTCAGATCAGCGGCCAGATCCGCAGTGCAAAGGCGGCCCAGTTGCTTTGGCAACAGCTCGATCACCCGGAGCGCACGGTTAGGTATGCTATCCTGGCGGCTCTCCAAACCCTTGGCTACCGGGCGACGGGGAACGCTATACCTCAACTGATCGCTTGTTGCCGGCGCGAGGCAACCCACGGTCTGCGCATTTTGCGTTGCCAGGAGACGTTAGGGACAGAACCGGCGTTAGCACACCTGCATCGAGCGTTGGGCGACGAGCTACTCCTGGTGCAGAGCAGCCTCATCCGCTTGTTGGCCTTGCGGTATGAGGCGCAAGCGATCATGCGAGCCGAACAGCAGATGCGCACCGGTCCGGAGGCAGCCCAGGCGTTGGCGTTAGAGATGTTGGATGTCACGTTAACCAGTGAGGAGAAAGCGCTGGCGTTGCCGCTGTTGCATCCGCATTTGCCGGCGGCGCAACGCATTGAACAGTTGGCGAAGCAAGTGACCGTTCCCACCCAGTCACGCGACCAGTGGTTAACCGAATTGATTGCCGACCCGAACCAGCTTTGGTTGCAACCGTGGCTGCGCGCTTGTGCGATCTATGGGGCGGGGCAAGTAGGCGTGCAAGCTTGTATGCCGGCAATCACAGCGCTCCAGGATAGTCGTGACCTGATTTTACAGGAGACGGTCGCCTGGGCGTTGACGCGTTTCGCTAACCGGCTTGATGCAAGTCCGTGACTCGTAACCGGCTTGGGTGAGTCACGGACTTGCATCAAGCCGGTTAATTGTTGTTCATATGAGCCAGAAACGACGGCAGTGTATAGGGGCGATGCCAGTATTTGAGGTAGATCATTTTGGGGATTACGATCAGTTGGACAGCCGCTTCAGCGCGAATGGTGGCGTTGCGACCGGCGCCGCGAATGACGCCGGTTACGCCCAGCGGCATCCACGGTTGCGCCGGCAAGGCTGTGTAGCCGCCCAGCGGAAAGATGCGCAACCCCGGCTGGAGCGGCACATAGACAAAGACCGCCGGCGCACCGCTTTCGACAAGCATCTCCCCGGCAGCCAGCGTGATCAACTTGACATGGTCGAAGGCGTGGGTCAGGTCGATGGTTTCGGTGCGATAACCAGTGGTCGCCACCTGCGCTAGAAAGGACTGGCATTCGGCTGGCGTCCAGGCTAGTGGCGGTGCGGCCAGGTAGCGTGTTCGCTCCACAGCCGGCGCCTGTTGCAAGGAGGGGGCAATCTGCACTTTCTCGGTCAGCGCCGGCTCCCGTTGACAGAGGTGTGCATACACCCGTTCGACAAAGTCGATCTGATCATCAGTCTCTTCAAGGAGAATGCGGATGGCGGAAGCGGGTTTAATGTCTGTGGGTTTAATGTTGGCGGTCGTGGGGTCATCAACCGGGCGAACAAAGCTGCCGATCACATCCTGTTGAATATCATCAACAATGTGCGCGGCACAGGCTACCGCATAGTCCATGGCGCCGGGATTGGTAAAGTGGCCGCGATGAAAGGCAATCCGGAGGTCACAGGCGCCATCCAATTCGCTGCCGGCAATATTCGCCTCACCAGCGCTGATCGGGTCGTTGATCTCCAAAAAGAAGAGCTGATTCTCCGGCATGGTCAGTGCGACAACTGCACGCGCCGACGTTTGGTCCATAAAGATTTCGTAGCCGCCAGAGGTGCGCAGTACCGTGCCCCGTTGGCGGAGCGCATCAGCACAGCGCAGCGCGCGCACGGTGTCGATCAGATCATCAACAAAGGCCATCACTTCCGGTTGACAGGAGAGCAACCACGAGAAGGCATCGGTCGGAAAGGCGGGGTAATAGCGCCGCAGATCGACTGTGAAGGCGGGGGCTGCTTGTGTCATGGTCTGCCGCTGTTGTGCGTACAGGGTCGGCAGATCGACGCCGATCACCCTCAACAGCAACGCCCGTAAGCGCTGACGATCGTTCAGAACGGTAACAGGCGCTTTACTCTTGCTGTGACAAACGGTCAGCGCTAACAACTCGCGTAATCGGACCTGGGGCGGCCCCGGTAAGTAACCGGCCGCACACCACTGGGTCAACCAGGCGGTCAGCCCACCACTGTTCTCTTGCCAGATCGCCTCAATTAAGGCATCATTCTCTGGGCGAAAGAGCGCCTGCGCGGCAAATTCTGGGTGTATGGCGCGACCAAAGGCAGAAGTGTCCGCCATGCCAATGTCATGGAAATAGGCCAGCAGCACGCCAACTCCTTGCATCAAGCGAAAGCGTTCAGGTGAGCGCCGTGGAATCAACACACCATGCACACGATCCAACACCGTCAGGATCTGCTGGGCAACATCGCGTACATGGACAACGCCATGATCGGAAAAGAGGCCGACATGCCGTTCCGGCGCAGTTTGGAAGGCCGGGTCATGCAACAAAACAGCCAAGCGCGCCTGTTCATTTACCCTGGCGTAAAATCGTTCTTCAATGCGGGTCCGCAGACCGGCTGACAGATAGGAGTCCAGAAACATTGTTTTTCCCATTACACAGATTGCGCAATTAGCGTGAAGTCATTATTATGATAGAGCTATAGAGCTAGCGCCATTATATATTGACTAAGCGCAAAAATAATAACCTTTATCGGTCGATTGATGCGCTGGTTGAGCGGGCGCCCCTTGAAGGCGAAACCAACGACTCAACTGACCAACTAACGCCACCGATCAGCTTACACCACCAATCAATTTACGTTACTAAAGCTATGATAGATAGTCCAAACGTTTACCTAGCCATGGATCGCCGTCACGCCCTGACCCTGGGGCGCGATCTGCCCGACCGCACGACCGGCGCCGCGCTCTTTGCCGATATTTCCGGCTTTACGCCGCTCACCGAGACGCTGGTGCGCGAGTTGGGGCCGCAGCGCGGGGCGGAAGAGTTAACCCGTTATCTCAATCTCGTCTACGACGCTGTGATCGATGAGCTGCATCGCTATGGTGGTAGCGTGATTGCCTTTGCCGGCGACGCCATCACTTGTTGGTTGGATGGTGACAACGGTCTGCGCGCCACGGCTTGTGCCTTGGCCATGCAGAGCGCCATGCAACAATTTGCCGCGATCACCACCCCCACTGGCAGCACCATGACACTGGCGATGAAGGCGGCGGTGGCAGCCGGGCCGGTGCGCCGCTTTTTGGTGGGCGAACCAGGAGTGCGAGTGATCGACGTGCTGGCCGGCGCCACGTTGGTGCGGCTGGCCAATGCCGAACACCAGGCCAAACGGGGCGAAACAGTGGTTGACGAGGCGACCTTGGCCGCGTTGGGGAATGTCGTGATCGTGAACGAACGACGCTATGACGCCGGTTATGACCAAACCGTTGGTGTCGTCACCGGCTTGCACCAACCGGTCGCGCCCAATCCGTGGCCGACCCTACCAGCCTATGCCCTGCGCCCCGAACAGATCCAGCCCTGGCTACTGCCCCAAGTTTACGAACGGCTGCATCGGGGGCTGGGCAACTTCCTGGCCGAGTTGCGTCCCACGGTCTCCTTCTTTTTGCGCTTTGGCGGTCTGGACTATGACAACGACGAAGCCGCCGGCGCCAAGTTAGATGCCTACATGCGCTGGGTGTTGGCAACGGTCGCCCGCTATGAAGGCACCTTGATCGACCTCAACATCGGCGACAAGGGCAGCTATCTCTATATCAACTTTGGCGCGCCGGTGGCTCACGAAGACAATGCCGAACGGGCCGCCGCCACTGCCCTGGCGCTCCGCAACCAACCAGAGGAGATGAGCTATATCGGCCAGGTGCAGATTGGTATCAGCCAGGGGCGGATGCGCGCCGGCGCCTATGGCGGAACCCACCATCGCACCTACGGCGTGTTGGGCGACGAGGTGAACATGGCCGCCCGCTTGATGATGGCGGCCAAACCGGGCCAGATTCTGGTCAGCCAGGCAGCGCAACAGTCGATTGGCAAGGGCTTTGTTCTAGAAGAGTTGGCGCCCATCCGGGTCAAAGGTAAAAGTGAGCCAGTGGTCATCTTTGCGCTTATCGATCTGCAGCGGACGCAAAGCTTTGCGCTGACCAAGCCGGTCTACACGCTGCCGATGGTCGGGCGACAAGCGGAGTTGGCAACGGCCGCCCAGAAGATTGCAGTGGCGCGGCATGGTCACGGCCAGATTCTCAGCCTGGTGGGGGAGGCCGGGTTGGGGAAGTCGCGCTTGTTGGCGGAAATCATCGGGCTGGCGACGGACGCCGGGTTTACGGTCTATGGCGGCGAATGTGAATCCTACGGCATCAACAGCAGTTATCTGGTCTGGCAGCCGATCTGGCGGGGTCTGTGGGGAATCGACGCCGAGTGGCCGGTCACCCGCCAGATTACGGTATTACAGAGTAAGATCCGGGCGAGCAACCCCGACGGGGTCGCTCGTCTGCCTTTACTGGGCGCTGTCCTCAATATTGAAATTCCCGATAATACGGTGACACAGTCACTCGATGCCAAACTGCGTAAAACGCTGCTGGAGGCCCTGTTGCTCGATTGCTTGCGGGCGGAAACGCGGCGGGCGCCGTTGATGTTGGTGCTGGAGGCTGGTCAGTGGCTCGATGCGCTTTCGTATGACCTCTTGGAAGCCATCGCCGTCACGATGACTGATCTGCCGCTACTGCTTGTCACGACCTATCGACCACAGGAGGAGACCCGTGAACGGGCCATGCGGGCGCGCACCCTGCCCCACTACAGCGAAATTCTCTGCGCGCCCCTGACGGCGGAAGAGGCTGCGCAATTTATTAGCCTGAAAGTTGCCCAATTGCTGGGAACAACGGCGACCATCCCACCGACCCTGATCGCACGATTAACCGCTCAAGCGGAGGGCAACCCCTTCTATTTGGAAGAGTTGATCACCTATCTGCACTATCGCGGGGTCGATTTTCAGGATGATGCCGCCCTGGAGCAAGTCGAGTTGCCGGACAGTCTGCAACGCTTGGTTCTCAGCTTGATTGACCAGTTGAGTGAAAGCCAGAAAATTACGGTCAAGGTGGCGAGTGTCATCGGGCGTATTTTCCGTGCCGCCTGGCTCTATGGCGTCTACCCTGAATTGGGCGCCCCCACCCGTGTTCACGCCGACCTGGAAACGCTCTACCAACAAGAATTGACGTTGCCGGAGCCAAATACACCTGAATTGGCCTACCTCTTCCGCCAGGTGATCACCCAGGGCGTCACCTACGAAAGTTTGCCGCACGCCTTAAAAGCCGTCTTGCATGAGCAGATCGGCGCCTTCATTGAACGAAGCTACCCCGACACGCTGGAACAATATCTTGATCTGTTGGCCTATCACTACGCCCGTAGCACCAATCAGGAAAAGCAACGCCACTATCTGCGCCGAGCCGGGGAAGCCGCACAGGCCAACTATGCCAACAGCGCGGCGATTGACTACTTTGAACAGCTTCTACCCCTTTTGACCGATGTGGAACAGGGGGAAATTCTTTTACGCCTGGGGGAGATTTTCGATACCATCGGCGATTACAATCAGGCCGATCTACGCTTTCATGCTGCGCTTGCGGTGGCCGAAGCGCAGGGCGATCAGCGCTTGCAAGCCCAGTGTCAAATTGCGCTGGGGGACCTGGGCCGCAAACAGAGCCGCTATGACGAAGCCGCGACCTATTTTACCGCGGCGCAACAGGTCGCCGAGCAGATGGGTGATCAGGCGGGCGTCGCCAAAGCCTTGGTCTGTACGGGTACACTAGCGCTCTACCAGGGGAACTATGGGGCGGCGCAGACCTTCTATACCCAAAGCTTGCGCATCCGCCGCCAGTTAGACGACCAGCCCAACATTGCCAAGGTGCTAAACAACATGGCGATCATGGCGGCCAACCAGGGCAACTTTACCGAGGCGAGCGCGCTCTTTGCCGAGAGTCTGGTCATCCGGCGGCAACTGGGGGACAAATGGGGCGTCGCCAACTCGCTCAACAACCTGGGTGAACTGGCGCTGCTGCAACAAGATTATGACCAGGCGCACACCTATCTGGCCGAAGCGGTGACGACCCAGCGCGAGATCGGTGATAAATGGTCGTTGGGCAATGCGCTGGTCAATCTGGGTAATGCGCTGCGCGGTCAACAGCAATACGCCGCCGCCTACCCGCTCTACCAGGAGAGCTTGCAGATCAACCGCGACCTGGGTGACCGCTGGATGTTGGCCTATCTGTTGGAAAATATCGGTCAATTGCTGGCGCTACAACAGGAAGGCGTGCGCGCGCTCCAGTTGGTCGCCGCCGCGGCTACATTGCGCACCGCCCTGAACACCCCCCTCTCGCCTACGGAACAAAGCCAATTGGATAACACCCTGGCCCCGGTGCGGGAAGCGCTCGGCGATGTGGCTACGACAGCGTGGGTGACTGGACAAGCGTTGACCCTGGAGCAAGCGATTGACGTGGCGTTACAGGAATAGCACTGCCTCTGTGAGGCTGGTTATGGGCTTGCTTATGGTTACGACGCCATTTCATCCACTTGTGCCTGCAAGCGATGTACATCATTTGTGCGCAAGCGTAACCGCTGTAACAGCACATGGATAATACCCCTGGCAATTTCGATTCGGTCATCCATCAGCTCATAAAATGGCTCTTGTTCCAGACGCAGGAGTTGGGTAGGTTGGGTGGTGCGGATCGAGGCGGTGCGCGGTTCGCCATCCAGCAGCGCCATTTCGCCAAAGACTTCGCGGGCGCCCATGCGCGTGAAGACATGGGCGCCATCATACGCTTCCACCGCCCCTTCGACGATGAGATACATGCTGTCACCTGGCGCGCCCTTCTCAAAGATCACCATGCCGGCGGGCAGTGTTGTCTCTTTGAGCAACATCGCTACCTCGACCAAAATCTCGTCGGGCGTATCAGCAAAAATATCAACAGTTTTCAAGATCATCACTTTTTCAATGGTCAGTAGCATTGTTGTCTCTCCCTGATCGACCGGTTTGGCCGGCTGGTTAGGTGTGGTGGTCACAGCCAAGCGGCGCTGCGCCCACGTTGCTGTTTCACAAAGTAACGGATCAGCGGTTGCACACAGGTTGGTGGTCGCATCTTCCAGCGCACGCGCGACGGTATCGGTGGCATCGGTCATGGTGACGGCGCTATAGAGCGCCACGGCGCGTAGCCAAGGATCGACCCATGCTGCGTCACTGGTGAAGATGGTTTGTAACCGTTGCCGATAAGCCAGCGCCGGTTGTGGGAAAGCGCCGGCTAGGCGGGCATATTGTTGCGCCGGCGGCAAGTCATCGAGCAAGGGGAGCAGATGGCGGGTAATCGCTTTGGCGACAACCAGATCGAGCGTTTCGAGCGCATAAGCCCGCTGCTCTTCGGAAAGCTGGCGGTAATAGCCTTGGCCGACCCCAAAAAGGTCGCGCGCCCGCGCCAATGCAGGATTGTCATAGAGCAACGTTAGCCAAAAGAAGAGGCGCACCCGCTGTTGGGTCAAGCTGTTCGTCAATGCACTCCGCACTAGATCGACGGCAAGGGCGTCACCTTCCTGTTGCAAGTCAATTACCCCGGCCAGGGTCCAGGCGGCGTGGGCCAGTTCCGCCTGCAGTTGCGCTTCGATGAGCGGGCGTGTTGCGGCGGTTGCCTGATAGCCGCGCTGCTGTAAGGTGTGCAAAAGCTGGGTGCGCACGGCGCGATCCGGGTAGGTCAGCAACGGCAACAGACTCGCGCTTGCTTCTTGCTTCCCAATTCGGCCAACCAGGCGCACCACCTCAACACAAAAGCGGCGCTCCTGGTACGTGGGCAACGGTGCGCTATGGTTGGAATCAGCCAACGCCAGCTTGAGATAGGGTAGGGCCGCTTCTCCACCACTCAGCAGCGCCCGGTAAGCCGCCGCGCGGCTCTTTGGTTCGCGCAGCGCCGCCAGAATGGTCGGCCACAACTTGGGCTGTTGTAGCTTGCCGGCCGCAAGCAGCGCCGCGCGCTGTACGGACAGATCGGCGTCGTGGATCAAGGTCAACAAAGGGCGGTAGAAACTGGTGACGCCACTTTCGCCAAGCACGCGCGCCGCCAACAACCGTTCCGCCCGATCGGGTGAAACAATCAATCGTCCCAGCGTCTCCCCAACGGCCAGGATCGCATCGAGATCGCCGCTGCGCAACAGCCCCACCAGCACATTTTGGCGCAGATGGCGATCCGGTGCGTGGAGATACCCCGCCAATTCATCCAAATGGGTGGCGCCGCCAAGCGTCGCCAAGGTACGTAAGGCGGCACGACGCACAGCGGGATCGGTGTCGGTCGCCAGGCGATGGCGTAGCAACGGTAGCGCATCCTCATCCCCGACCCGTTCCAGACGGCGCAAGGCTTCCAGCCGCACCGGTGCGCTCGGATGGTCCAGGAGTTGCGGCAAGGCTTGGGCCAAGGCGCGGCTATCCGCAACGGCCAGCAGATCCAGGGCATAGAGCGCTGCGCCCGGTTGCGGGTTGCTCAGGTTCTGCCGAATAATTGTCAGGCTATTGTGATCGGGGGTAAAGGTGTGCTGACCCTGGATCAGCCGCTGGCGTAGCGCCTGCTGCACCCGTTGTCCGTAGCCGCGCCCCAAGGCCATGCCGGCCAGCGTCCACCCTAGCAGAATAAACAGCAGAAGCGAGGCGAGTTGCAATACACCCAGATGAAGAAAGTTAGTCAGAACCAGTAAAATGACACCGGCTAGCCCGACCGCACTGGGGGAGAAGATGCCGTCCGCCAGCGTTTGTAGACGGGTGCGCAGCGCCGCCGGTAAGGGCTGATAAAGTAGGTTGGCCGCCGTATTATCGGTATCGTTCATCACCAGCACAATTAAATTCAGGAGCGCCGCCAGCCAGAAAAGCGCCGGCGTCATCCCCAGCATTGTCCCCGTCAGAATGAAGAGCAGCGTCCCGATGGTGAGCAGGAGCGGCGTCAGCACGACAGCGGCACGCACACCATACCGATTGAGCAAGCGGTTGGCCAGCCAGAGTTGAACGATCAGACTCAGTCCACTGTTCACCCCGTTAAACATGCCTAAAAAGGCCGCCATTTGGGTCGTATCGGTAAAGTAGCTCTCCACACGGTTGTAAAAGAGATTGTCGACAAAGTAGGTGCCTAGGGCAAAAAAGGTAAAGAGCGCAAAAATAAGTTGGACATACCGGTCGCGCAGTAGGGATGGCGGCGCACTCGCACCCTGGGCAATTGGCTCCGCTGCTGGCGCTTCCAGCAGTTGCAAGGCCGGATTCTGCTTAACAATGGCGGTCAAGCTCCAAAGGGCGCCAGCGGTGGTCAATCCGGCAATGACCAAGAGATTCGGAGCGCCTAGCAATCTGACCAACCCAGGCACCAGAAAGCCAACGAACAGACCCGTGATTTGGACGCCGGCGCCAAAGAGACCAAAGAGCCGCTTGCCTTGTTGCAGGTTAAAAAGGCGACCTACGAGATTCCAGTAGGTCAAATAAAGCAGAATATTGACCACACCATACCAAACCGGCAAGCTAAAGATTAACCAGTGATTGGTCGGCAGTGCAAGCCCACCGCGATAGCCAATGATGGTCAGCAGGAGAAGTGCATATTGGCCCACCAATAATCGCGCCAGGGTGTACCGTTGACCGAGACGCAGGTAGAACGTGGTGAGCAAAACGGTGCAGATACTGACGCTAATATAAATGTAAGGTAAACGTTGGGCATCAAAGTCATTCAAAAACAAGGTGTAGGCAGTGGTGTATATCAGCAGATCAGTGGCGTAAGAGCAGAAGGTGTAGCCTAAGATCAACCCGACCAGATAACCTTCGCCGGCCCGCAGATCCACAACGGTTAACAGTTTCCGAGTCAGCATAGTTAGTGCAAGCAGCAACGATGCGGTACAATCAGCGCATATTTTTTGGTTGGATGGATGGTTCGTTGGTTGAGCGGGTGCCCCTTGGGCGCGAAACCAACGAACCATCCATCCAACCCCCGAACTTCAAGCAGCCCAATAAATTATCTAGGCAAGAAAGTGGTGACCTGTATGCGAATGTGCATTCTTGTTTGGCGCCCTCTGAGTCTTGTGATCATGTTTCTGCTTACCAGTTGTGCCGGTGGCGCTGCAACCGTGCCGGTCGCCACACAGGCCGAAGCAGGTGAGCCAGCCGTTCTGCGCATCGGCTGGAAAGGCTCGCCGGATACGTTGAATCCGGCGATGGCGTTTTTGACCGATGCCTACACCATCTTCAATCTGGTTTATGATACGATGTACGAGTTGAATTTGGACAATACGTACCGCCTTAGTCTGGCCGAAAGTGTCGAGACTTCGCCCGATGGGTTGACCTGGACCTACCATATCCGCCCCGGCCTCACCTGGCATGACGGCGAACCGTTAACGGCCCGTGACATTGCCTTCACCTATCGATTGTACCACGACCACCCCGAATTCCCCTATCTCTCCACCTATGCCGAACATCTGTCACAAGTGGAAGCGCCCGATGACCAAACGGTCGTGATTACCTTGGAACAGCCGATCCCCAACATGGAATTGCAATTGTATCTGCTCTATGTGTTGCCGGAGCATATCTGGTCAAAACTAGAAGGCAATGGGCCGGTTGATTATGCCAACACCGACATGGTCGGCAGCGGCCCTTTCAAACTGGTGGGCTATGAGCAGAATGCCTTTGTCCATCTGGCTGCCAATCCTGACTATTTTGGGGAAAAGGCCAGGGTGGATGAGATCATCTTCCAGAATTTTCTCAATGCCGATACGCTGGTGCAGGCATTACAAACCGGTCAGGTCGATCTGATCACCGAGTTGCCCAAGACCGCCATCCCCACCTTGCGCAATGCCGACAACATCAAACTCGTGACCGGCCCGCCGCTTTCGCCGGAGCTGGCCGACATCTTTTTTAACCAGATCGACCCAGCCAACTGCCCGACCGACGCCGGTGGCAAATGCACCGGCCACCCCGCCTTGCGTGATCGTACTGTCCGTCAGGCATTGGCCCACGCCACCAACAAACAGGAGATGATCGATGTCCTATTGCTGGGGCTGGGAACGCCAGGGGTGACGTTGATTCCCGACAGCCTGACCACCTGGTTTAACGATGATCTGGTCGATTACGCCTTTGACCTGGACAAAGCCAATCAACTGCTGGAAGAGGCCGGCTATCGCGATACCGATGGCGACGGCGTGCGCGAAATGCCCGACGGTTCACAGCCCCTGCACTTTCGCCTCTACTGGGCCGACGACACCGCCGATGCGCCCCGCCTGGCCGATCTGTTGAGCCAAAGCTGGCGCCAGATCGGCATCCAGGTGGAGCCGCAAACCTATAGCACCGACGCCCTGCTGGCGGTCTGTTGCCCCGTCTTTGATTATGATGTGATCATCTGGGGCTGGACCACCGACCCCGATCCCAATCTCCTACTCAAGGTGATGACCAGTTCGGTGATCCCCAACGGCAGCAGTGAGACGGGCTATGCCAATCCCACCTACGATGCTCTCTATGAAGAGCAAGCCCGCGAGTTAGACCGGCAACGCCGTCAGGAGATCGTCCGGCAGATGCAGGAGATTGTCTTCAATGATGTCGTTTACATTGTCCCCTTCTACAACCAATACGCCCAAGCCTACCGCACCGACCGCTTCGCCGGCTGGATCATCGACCAAGGGGTGATCTCGTTGGAGGATCAAAGTTCGTTGGTAAGGGTAGAGGCGGTGAAATAGGGTTGGTTGGTTAGTTCGGTTGTTGCCAAGTCCGCTCCTAGCCGGTCCATGACCGGCGATTCGTTCGCCGGTCATGGACCGGCTAGGAGCAGGAAGGCATAGCAGTCGCCAACTAACCAACCAACCCTCACTTCTGCTCCACCACCGGCAGGAAAACCCGATGTGGTTGTTCATCCGTTGTTGGGTCCTCGCCGACGCTTTCGGTGAGATACTCGCGACCGGTCTCGTCGGTCAGCGTCATGGTGCTGGTGCTGGCGGCGGTGGTACGTAGTTCAAATTTGATGATTACCGATGTTGGGTCGATCTTGCCGGTGAGAATGAGCCGATCCTGGGTGCCTTCCAAGGGGGATGGGGGGGTGTCCCGCTCGTCGCCGGTGATGTCAAGGTAGAATTGACTCTTGTCCAGAATGGCAAGCGCCACTGTATCATTGTCATAACCGGCCGCCAGCCCGGTAATGCGCGCCTGGTTGCTCTGGTTGCGCCAGCCGTTGCGGAAGGCCAGGGTGAAGAGGTCGTTGCCAGCGCCCCCTTGCGCGCTGATCACGCCGTCGCCATCGAGCAGCGTATCGTTAGCGGCGCCGCCCACCATCTGGTCATGATCACCTGTGCCGCTGTTAAGGACATCATGACCGGCGCCGCCGTCGAGAATATCGTTGCCGGCAAAGCCAAGCAGCAGATCCACACCATCACCGCCACAAAGAATATCATCGCCCCCCTGCCCATTGAGCAGGTCATTACCCCCCAGCCCCAACATCAAGTCACGCCCGCCGGTGCCGATGAGAGTGTTGTTACTGTTGGTGCCAACCCGGATTGTCCCACTCCACCCCGCCGCAATGTACTGCCCCTGTGGCGTGCGATAAACATCATAACCGCCACAACTGCCGATCAGCGTATTGGCGGCAACCTGAACCGTCCAGGTATAGGTGGCGGGGCTGCCGTCGACCTGATTGGTGGCGTCAACGGCGCGCACAGCGAAGGTATGGCTGCCGTTGGCAAGAGCACTGTACGTTTGCGGACTGGTGCAGGCGGTCAAGGCGCCGCCATCCAGTTGACATTCGAAGCGGAGCGCACCGTTGCCACCGGCGCCGATGAAGGTGAAGGTGGCCGCAGTGCTGCTGCTGGGATTGGTTGGTTGGCCGGTAATCTGCGTATCGGGCGGCGGGTTGTTGCTGTTGACCACGAGGGTAGCGTTGGCGGTTGAAGCAGTATAGAAATCATCGCTCAGGGTTAACCCACTTACCGGCGAGCCGCCACCGAAATAGGTTGTCACCGTGTAGCTGCCGGGCGCCAACTGGGCCGCACCGACATCCAACAGAGCACGACCTTGGTGATTGGTGATGACGGTTTTACTGTAGACCAGGGCGCTGCCATTGCGAATGACAAAGAGAACGGTGCGCTCCCGCAAGCCCCGGTTGGCAGCGTCGGCCAGGGTTGCTGTTAGGGCGCCACTGCCGCCTTGGACAATGGTGAGCGCGGTTGGATTGAGTGCCAGCGTACTGGCTTGCTTGTTGATGGTAAAGGGGCTACTTGCCGTGGATGGCGCATAGTCGGTGCTGCCGGCAAAGGTGGCCTGAACAGCATAGCTCTCTGGCTTTTCGCTCAACAAGAAGGTGACGGTGGCCTGCCCGTTGCTGCCGGTCATCGCTGGCAAGCTCTGCGTCCCCAGACCGAAATTGATGGTCTGTCCAGCCAGCGGTGCGCTATTGCTGGTCAACTGCGCTGTAAAGGTTACCTGGGCGGCAAAGCCCCCCGCAGTGGGTGGATTGAGCAGGGTCAGCGTTGTACTCTGCGGCTGCGGTTGACCACCGATGGGTGGTACGGGGGCGGCGCCAGGGTCGATGCCTGGTGTATAGTAGTCACCCTGGTTGGTGTCCAGCGTCACCAGCCCCGTCCCGCTGACCGCCTGCACCATAAAGCGCACAGCGGCGGGATTGACATTGGTCAACACCCCTTCCCAGAGCATGAGATTATCCGCGTTGCGTGTCAAATCGAGTGTACGCCATTGGTCGCCGCCCACCGTGCTGTAGGTGATCCACACCTCCTGTACATCGGCACTCTCATCACTGCGATTGACTTCAATAGCAAAGGTGAGATCATTGCCATTACTGGTCGTCGCTACATGGGCAATTGTTGGCGGAGAAGCCAACGCCGCATCGCTCTTGTTCTGGCTATAGTAGAGCCGGAATTGCATATCCGTAAACCAGCGCAGCGTACCGATCTGTGCGCCAGTGGCGTTGGAACGATATTGAGACGGCACCGTCATTAACCGAATCGTACCATTGGTCGGGTCAGCAAGATAGTCAAAGTAGTTCAGTTGCCAGAACTGCGCCGGGAAGAAGTTGGCCGAGTAGAAGACCGGATGGCTGCCCGCCACTTCGGTCGCCGGGACGCTGGTGTGGGGATGGATATTGGTTTCCTCGACGTAGCGCCCGCCGCGGAAACCGACGCCGCGCACCACGCCTGCCGCATTAGTGACATTGGTTATTTCCAAGGGCTGCATGGGAAAACCAGGGCGCGCCACCTGTCCGGCTCCGCCACGATAGTAGACGGTTTGGATCGCCTGGTTGGTGACGCCGTCGGTCAAGTTGACGGTCTGGCGCTGCAACGTCGGCGTCACGGTAATGTCCGCTGTGCGCAGCCCCAAGGCGACGCCAGGGCCGGCGCCGACCACCACCGGCGTACCGGGAACAGCCGGCGGCAAGGTCGGGGACGGCAGCCGGTTGGGCAGATCAACGCGCAACATTGGCAAGCCAAAGAGGGTCGAGACCAGCACTGTCTTTTCAAAGATACCATCAACCTCGACGCCGGTATCGGCCAGGTAATCCTGTTTAGCCGCCACCAACGCCTGCCCAACCGCCACCGGGCCACTGCCGACGCGCAACCGTTGGGTAAAGTCCAGATAAAGCCGTTCCGAATATTCTTGTAAGTCGGCATCGCCATATTGGTAGCCGGTGCCGGCGATCAACAGGGCGCCTTTACGGGCAAAGGCTTGCGTCCAGTCGGGCGGCGCCGCGGTGACGCCGGGAATGGCGTGGTCATTGACAATGGTATAGCCGGAATGACAGCCGCTGCTGTAGACAATGGCATTGGTAAAGTTTACCGCCGAGGCCGCAATTTCGGACGCGCTCAAGGTGGTGGTGTAATCGGCGGCCAACAACTGGCTGGGGTTAAAGTGACCGGCCAGGAAGATCACGTCATGGCGTTGGGTTAAGAGTAGGTTGCGCAGTTGATCGGCTGTCCAGGAAAGGGGGTCTTCTGGTGGGCGGTTAAAGGGATCAATGAGCGAATTGAAGGTGCTGCCGGCGGGCAGCCCGGCGCGTAATTCTTCCAACACCGCGCGCGAGCCATCTTCCAGAAAGCCATAGCTGGTGACCAACGCTGAAGTGGGTGTAGTCACCACCCCATTGGTTGTTGTCAGATAGGCATCAATGAGCGTGCTGGCTTCGGTGGCGCTCTCTACCAGTCGGCCCACGGCGATCTCCGGTATAGGCAACAGCCGATTTTGCAGCGAAAGCTCGATTCGTGAACCGTAAGCATCCTGGCTTAAGAGATATTGCAAGCGCAGGTTGGCTTCTGAAATGCTGCTGTCGCTCACCGGCGGCTCAAAGTCGGATTCCGGCGACACTGGCGCGCTATCCGGGTAGCGGAAGTAGGGGATCACGTTGTCGTTGCCGACCAAGACCACATAAGTGAGGTCGGGGTTGAGCGTCCAGATGCGCTGGACAATCTCACGCACCGCGCCAGCCCATAGGTTAACGGCATAGGGACAACTGGCATGGGCCTGCGCCTGGTCGCGCACGGCGGTGATGCGGGCGTCCTGTCCCAGATCGACGACTACCCCTTGCACCTCTGGGCGAGCAGCTAAGGTGTTGAGCCTGGTTAACAGCGCCGCGCGTTCGGTGGCTGTGCCCTCCATACGGTTGACATCGTGCAAGATAACGCTCTTGAAATTACCTGCTGTCACCATTGTCCCACTGGTGGGTAAAGTTGTTGGTGTAAAATTGGCACAGGCACCGCCGAGCAGCGTGACATTTAACTGAAATGCGTTCAGGGGACTAAAGGCGCCGTTGCGCCCACTGACCCGGATGTAGTAGTCGCCAGCATTGGTCCAGGTGTTGATGGTCACCTGTTCCGCCGCTGTCCCTTCTTGGGTCGAAAAAGCCACCAGCGTGCGCAACTGCGCCGAACTGTAGGCATCGGGATTGCTCACGGCAAAGGGATTACTCACCGCAAAGGGATTCGACACGGCAAAAGGATTGCTCACGGCAAAAGGGTTGCTCACGGCAAAAGGATTGCTTACCGCAAAGGGATTACTCACCGCAAAGGGGTTCGACACGGCGAACGGATTGCTCACCGCAAAGGGGTTCGACACGGCGAACGGATTGCTCACCGCAAAGGGATTCGAGACGGCAAAGGGGTTGGAGAAGGCCGAGGGCGCCAGTTCGGCATTGATGCGCGCCAGATCACGATTGCTGGCCAGCGTTTGATAGGCAGCATTGATATCCTTGAAGAGGGCAATATCATAATCCGCCGGTAAATTCAACAGATCGACAATGATCGTGCTATTGGGCTGAACAGGAAATTTAAACCAGCGCACCTCACTGCGTCGGGCGAGAGATTGGCTGGCGTTCGCGGTGCGCACCACCGCCGGTTCACCGAAGGTCAGCGGCAAGGCATTGGGCCAGGTTGTATTATCCGGTTGGATCGGCACACAGAGGGCAAATTCCGACGTGTTGCCGGCCGGGTCGGTGGCGGTGGCGGTGAGGAAACGGCTGCCAGGCGTCTCGGTAATCAAGGGTGCATTAAAGAGGGCGATGCCGTCGGCGTTGGTGGTCATTTGAATACTATCGAAATAGGCTTGCCCCTCGCCAAAGCCGTCGGCTTCACAATTGTCGTTGGTGTAGAAATCGACATCGAACGTTGTCGCGGGCGGCCCTCCCAGACCGACCTGGACAGTGATGGTGCTGCCGTTGCTGATGGCGGCATAGAGAACGGGGTAGTTCTGCTGGTTGTTGGCGCCGCTGTCGCCGTCACCGATGTCATTGGTATCCACGCCGTTGCTGCCCAGGGCAATGCCTTGGCCGCCGTTGAGAAAGATGTTGTTGTAGCGGATCCTGTTGCTAAGACCACTGTTGATCTGGATGCCATTGCCGCCATTATAAGCAATGGTGTTGCTGCCAATGCCACCGATGACGGTGTTGTTCGCATTTTCGATCAGGACGCCGTGTTGACCATTGCCCAGCGCTGGACCGCCTTCTGTTTGTACCCCGATGCGGTTATAAAGCAAGGTGGTCTGCGTCGCATTGCTGTCGATCTGGACGCCTGATTGGTTGTTGCCGGCGATTGCGTTGTCTTGAATGGTGGTATCCGTGGCGCTGCCATTGACCCAGATGCCGGTGGCGTTGGGGCGGCTGGCGCTCTCTGCCTCATTAACGCCGATATAGTTACCGCGAATGATGTTGCCGTTGCCGACTGCCACATCAATCCCAAACGCGGCGCCGGCGATCAGGTTGCGGTGTGTGGGTTCAGATCCACCGATCAGATTGTTACTGCCGGTGAGCAGGATGCCACGGGTACTAGCACCCAGCAGGGCATCACCATTGCGATCCAACCCGATGATATTCCCTTGGACTGTGTTATTATCCGCTGCCGCCAGCCGCAATGGTTCAAAGAGGTGACCGGCCAAGAGATTGCCCTGACCAGGTGTGGCGCCGCCAATGAGATTGTTCGCCGTGCCATTAACAAAGATGCCGCTCTGCCCATTGCTGCGGGCGCTCATCCCGGTGACATCCGTGCCGATAAAGTTGCACTGGATGGTATTCCCGCCACTGGCCAGGAAAATCCCATCGACCGCAAAGCCATTGATCACCAGGCCGCGCACCGTACTGCCATCGGCGTTGATGGTCAACCCCTGACTCGGCGGTTCGGCATTGGCGCCCCTCAGTTCAATTTGCAATGTCGGCGGCCAGGCGCTACAGTCGGCGCCGGGTTGGGTCGCGCCGTCGATGATTACCGCGCCGCCGGTAATGACGGGAAGCGGGGTCGCCGGCTGGATGGTATGGGGGCCGCCGCCGGGAATATTGAAATTGATCGTAATCGGGTACTCAAAGTAGTCGGCGGCAGCATTGGCCTCTTCCAACGCCGCGCGTAGCGTGCAGGTGCCGGGGAGCGCAGTATCAATGGCGCAGTCGCCATCACCGGGATTCCAATCGCTCTCATCGCCTGTTGAATTGACTACATAAGGGCCGGCAGCGTAGGCGACGCGCTCGGTGGCGATGAGGCCAAAGATAATCAGATTGGCGAGCAGTACAGCGACAAAGAGTAGATGCCAGCGCCACTTTGTACGAATCATCGGTGATATGCTCTGCTGCATGGGTTGCCTCTCCTCTGTTTAGCGTTATACGAGTACGGATAAATAACATGCTCAGGATCAAAGGTGCTGACGATGGTGCATCATTGCCACGATGAAATTGCCACGATGAAAAGGCGAAGTATGGAGTCAGCGACTATAAGAAATGGGCGAACGCTTGGGTTGCCAACCGTTTGCAGAAGTTAGGACGGTTGACGGTGCTAGGCCAGATAGAGTGACGCAACGGCCAGCACAGTAACATGCATAACTTGATCGAGCCAGATTTCTACAATTGGGAAACGGGTATCGGTGGGAATCTGCTTCACCACACGCATCCACCAGAGTAGCGGTTTCCGCGTATCGATGAGCAAATGGGTTAGGCCGATCAAAAGCGCTACCGGCCAGGTAAAGAGCAGGCAAAAACCGGCAGTGTGAATACCACTATGCACCCACGCCGCTGGGTGCCGTAAATTGGTTTTATGCAGCGCCATCCAATCATTTTGCAACAACCAGTCGGCAACCAAGTGGATCACAACCCCCCAAACCAGCAAGACTGTCGCTTCTTGCATACACGCTTCATTCCTTATTGTTTGATATGTGATTGGCTAGTTGGTTAGTTTACCGGTAATCAACCAACTCTGCAAACCATCGCCCCGTGGGTACTATATCACAACTTTAACCCGAATAATGTTACATGAGCCCTACAGTTATCAAAAAATCGTAACGTTAGGCTAACGTTAAACGGCTTGCATCTGGCGGAGTTTTCCGCTGGTTACAGCGTTGTCTGTTCTGTGTTCAAGAAGCATTACAGAAGATCAAGATATTTGATAGGTTCCAAAGAGTTGGCTAACGATGAATTAACTTTAACTTAGCCGATAGAGTTGCGTCTGTGTAGAAAAATATATAATATATAATAGAATTATCTAGTTGTCTTGGCTAAAAGGAGAGATGAATGATCAGCGCAATCCGACAGCGATTTCCAGTGGCGCGTCGTGAATCCCACCGCTTGGGTAGGGGTGTCTGTTATCTGTTGCTCTTTGTGTTTTTACTTGCGCTTGTCGGTCAAGCCGGATCGTGGGTCAATGCGGCCCCTGTGCATCAAACTGTGCCAGGCGGTACAATCCCCCCTGGCGGCACTTTGCCCCCACCAACGCCACCCGCTGCGGGAACAGGGTTTGTGCGGGTTTTGCATTTGGCGCCCTTTGCCAAGAATGCCGAGAAACACCTTTGCTTGCTTTGCGCCTCTGCGGTGAATGAATCTGTTGCGCAACCATCTCTGCTCTACACTGTGCGTGAAAATTGCGGTTGGCGGTCGGTCTGCTTATTCAGATAGGCGTCAAAATGCATGACGATATTGCGGATGAGCAGGCGACCAGCATCGGTGACCGTCACTTTGTCCTGTTCCAGGTGGAGCAGACCATCAGCGGCCAGCGGTTCGAGTTGGTGCAAGGCGTCGGCAAAGTAATCATCAAAGAGAATGCCATAGCGCTTTTCCACCCGCGCCTTGTGGAGGACAAAGTTACACATCAACTCGACAATCACACTGCGTCGAAGCTGATCATCGCCCGTCAAAGCCACCCCGCGCAGGGTCGGTAGGCGCCCAGCATCGAGCGCCGCATAATATTCCCCCAGCGTTTTCTGGTTTTGCACATAGAGGGCGGATAACATCGTGATGCTGCTCATGCCCAGCGCGATCAGATCAAGGCCGGCATGGGTCGAGTAGCCCTGGAAATTGCGGTAGAGCGTGCCCGCGGCCATAGCCTGCGCCAACTCATTCTCCGGTTTGGCAAAGTGATCCATGCCGATGTAGACGTACCCCGCCGCCGTCAAGCCTTCAATTCCCAACTTCAACAAGGCCAACTTTTCCGCTGCCGTCGGCAACCAATCATCCTGAATCATGCGCTGATGTTTGAAGATCTGCGGCAAATGGGCGTAATTAAAGACCGCCAGGCGATCCGGCGCCAAGGTCAACACCGTGTCCAGCGTCGCCGCAAAGGTGTTGCGCGTTTGATGGGGCAGGCCATACATCAGATCGACATTGATACTGAGAAAACCCAGGTCACGCGCCCAGTTGATCGCCTGGCGGGTGATGGCTTCCGGCTGGATCCGGTTGATCGCTACCTGGACTTCCGGCTGAAAATCTTGCACGCCCATGCTGCACCGGTTGAAACCGACGGCGCGGAGGGCGGTCATGTGGTCATAGGTTAATTCGCGGGGGTCGATCTCCACGCCCATTTCGGCATCTCCACGAAAAGTAAAATAGTGATGGAGCATGTCGCCCAAGCGCCGGATCTGCGCCGGGGTGAGATGGGTGGGGGTGCCGCCGCCCCAGTGTAATTGCGCCACTTTACGTCCGGGTGCAAGCAATTGCGCAACGAGGCGCATCTCTTTCTCCAGATAGTCAAGATACTGCTCGACTTTGGCGCGGTCATGGGTCACCATCATGTTACAGCCGCAGAAATAGCAGAGGGTGTCGCAAAAGGGCAAGTGGACGTAGAGTGATAGATCGTCCTGGATACTTTGCTGCTGTTCCAGATGTTGCTGGTATTGGCTGGCGCCAATGCCCGGATGAAAGTAGGGCGCCGTTGGATAGCTGGTGTAGCGCGGGCCGGGGCGATCATATTTCTGGAGCAAGGCCAGATCGACAACGAGTTGCTGATTGTGCATGGGTCTACTCATTAACAAGACCACTGGCCAGGGCGCGGCCTATTGTGCGCAGGCCGACGATCACCGAATGCCCTGGTCAGGCGGCGAAAACAAAACACGGTTGCGATCTAGTATACCATCAGATCGCAACCGTGTATAGGATAAAAGTCCCTTGTCTTTCCGCTTCCCCGTCCGCTCGTAACTACTCCGCTCGTAGCCAGTCCGTGACTGGCGTTGGGGCCGCCAGTCACGGACTGGCTACGAGCGGGTAGAGAAGCTGTTTCAAGCTGGGTACTTACTGCGTCGTGCGCACCAGATCATCGACAATCTTGGCCGAAGAAAGCACCCCTGGTAGACCGGCGCCCGGATGCGTGCCGGCGCCGACAAAGTAGAGATTATCAATATCCTCTGAGCGATTGTGCGGGCGAAACCAAGCGGATTGGGTCAAGATGGGCTGGACGGAGAAGGCCGACCCCAGGTGACTGTTTAGTGTGTTCTGAAAGTGGAGCGGGTCAATATAGTGTTCCGCCACGATGTTCGCCTGTAGATCCGGCAGGTATTGTTCCTCCAACAAATTCATAATGGCGTCGCGGTAGGGTTTCGCCTGTTTTGTCCAATCAATGTTGGCGCCCAAATGGGGCACCGGCGAGAGGACGTAGAACGCCTCGTGGCCCGGCGGCGCCATCGACGGGTCGGTAATGGTGGGCATGTGCAGGTAGAGCGAAAAATCGGCCGGCAGCGCTTTCGCCGCAAAAATATCGCGCAACAAGTCGTTGTAGCGTTCGCACAGAATGATGTTGTGATGGGCCAGTTGCGTGTCGGTGTAGCGCCGTTTCGTGCCAAAGTAGATGACAAAGAGCGACATGCTGTATTTCAGGTTTTTGATGCGGCGGTCGCTATTCTTGCGCCGGTATTGCGCCGGCAACAGGTTCAAGTACGTCCACGCCACATCGGCATTGGAGATGACGGCATCGGCCTTGTGAATCGTGCCGTCGGCTAGGCGAATGCCAGTAGTCTTGCGCCCCTCTACCAAAATCTCTTTGACTTCGGTGTTGAGATGCACCTTGACGCCTAGTTCATCTAACAGACGCCCAAAGCCCTGGACAATCGCGCCGGTGCCGCCCAGGGCATAGTGAATGCCCCACTCCCGCTCCAGATAGTGGATCAGCACATAGAGCGAGGCGGCATCAAGCGGGTTGCCGCCGATCAAGAGGGGGTGAAAGGAAAAGCAGCGACGGAGGAAGTCATCTTTGATAAACTGACTGACATAGCCATAGACGCTGCGATAGGACTGGAGGCGAATCAGATCGGGCGCCACCTTGATCATGTCGGTGACTTTGAGAAACGGCTTGTCGATCAACGCCATGCCAGTTTCAAAAATGTCCTTGGTGGTGCGCATAAAGCGCTCGTAGCCGGCCTTGTCGGCAGGGTTCCACTGGTCGATCTGGTCAAGGATAAATTGGTGGTCGCCGTTGTAGTTAAAGTGACGACCGGTGTGATCAAAGATGCGGTAGAAGGGATCGCACGGGACAAGTTGAAAGTACTCTTCCCGCTTGCGCCCGGCTACTTCCCAAATCTCATTAAAGAGCCACGGCGCGGTGATGACAGTGGGGCCGCCGTCAAACTTGAAGCCGTTGACTTCATAGACATAAGCACGACCACCTAATTTGTCGCGTTTCTCAAAAAGCTCTACCTCGTAGCCACGGGCCGCCAGTCGCACCGCCGCCGCCAAACCGCCAAACCCACTACCGATCACAAGTATTTTTTTGCTCATAGCCGCTCACAGAAATCCATCTTGTTATACCAACGAGCGCCAGGAAGTAACACTTTTTACACGAGTAATGGTTTACTTCCTGTGCTGCTCGTGAGTATATAATGTTTGTCCAGGTATTGCACAGGTATCTGTCCATTCTACCCGACATCGACCGTACCTTCTGTGAGCCTACTTGCCTTTTCGTGCTACGTGTTGCGTGTTGCGTAAACTGTACAAAGCTGCGTTTTGGTGCAAGAAACCACCCAAGTTAACACGGATAGGGGAAAACACGGATATTTTCATTACAGTTCACGCAACACGTAACACGCATTAGATCAACTTCGCGCACCACCGCAACCCATTGCGCAGCAACGCCTGATAGCCCGGGTTAAGCCACACTTCGACATTGTGACCGGGGGTCAAGACACAGACGCGACCGGCCCCCTCGCTGCGCGTCCAGCCGCCGGGTTGGCTGCCGTGATCCGAGGTCGTTTGGAGGAAACAATCAACCGGTTCACCGGTCATCTCCATAAAGTAATGTTCATCAAACTCGGTAAAGGGGACGCTGCCGACGGTGAGGGGGTGGCCGGTCTGTGGCTCCACCGTCACTGGGCATTGCTTGGGGTGCCGGACAAAGAGGCCGCCCAGCAGATCGCGCAGCACCGGCGTCTCCTTGTAGCCGGCTGTGCCGGAGTGAAGCGCCAGCAGCCCATTGCCGGCGCGTACATGGTCGCGCAGGGCGTCGGCAATGGCCGGCGTCATCCAGGGCTGTTTGTTGGTTGCAGAAATATGGTTGGCTTTGACCAGCACCACCACCGGATAGGCCGATAAATGGTCAGTGATCGGCGCGTTGCCATCTTCGATCCAGTCAAAGCGAAAGTCGTGATCACCCAGCGCCCCCAACCCGGTGCGCGCAATTTGCGCCGGATGGGGGGGATCATCAGCAAGAACCAAGATTTGCATAGCAGAGTATCCTTCGTGAAAGCCATGAAAATAGCGATAAGCATTGTACCAACAAGATCATATCATCTTGGTAACATTTGGGGAAATCATTTTGGCGCTTCCTGAAAAAAGCTCGGCTATGGATTTGGTAACGTGAATTCGACGTTTCGTGGGTATACCCGCCAAAGACCTTCGGGAGGTGGGTACACGAAGCTGCGGCTAACGCGGATTCTCTGCCCACGGGTGCCCATCGGGCGCGGAGGTCTTTGGCTAACCCCGAACTCAGGTTATTAGATAAGCTTGCAAAGCGTAATCGCTACCAGGGTTTGGGGGAAAACCCTGATTTCTGAATTTCCTCCGCCGACCACAAGCCCTTGGGTATGGCGGCTTCAATCGCCGGCTGTCCCCAGGTGTGCTTGCATCTCGGTCAGCGGTGCGACCGGGGCCATGGGGTGCGGCAATGGCTGGCGCAGCACTTGCCACAAAACTCGCGGGTGAAAGAGGGAGGTCGGCGGTTTGAGCATATTCTGTACATGGTAAAACGCTTCCGCCACCACTGGATTGTGGGGCATTGTACGCAAGACGCGATCCAGGTAGCGCTGGATGAGCCGGGTGACGGCATCGGGTTGGAGACCGCCCTCGGCGCCCGGCCAGCGGATGTCCTGCCCAGTTGCCATCTGCCAGGGATCGGCAATTGTCTGCGCCAGTTGGCGTTGATAAGCTTGCGCTAGCCCTGTGAGATCCCCATCGGGATGACGGCGGCGTTGCGTCTGTAGACACTGCTCCAACGTCAGACTGCCCATGGCCGCCACGGTCATGCCTTGCCCATAGACCGGGTTAAAGGCGTAAACGGCATCACCAGCGACCAGAAAGTTTTCCAGATAACGCGGCAGCTTCTCGTAATAGCGCATCCGGTTTTCGGCCTGCCGATAGCCATAGGGGGCGGTAAGCGGTTCGGCATCCTTCAGCGCCTCGTACATACGCGATGAGGGCATCCCCCGCAGAAAGGCCAGCAAGCCTGCTTCATCCGTGGGGGGATAGTCCTTGGCCATGCCCATCACGGTCACCTGCCAGAGATCACCCTCCATTGGCAGGATCACGCCGCCACGCGTAAAGTGGGGCGGACTGACCATGCTGTACAGGGCTTTCCACGTGGTGCGCAAGTGGACCGGTCGGCGGTAGATGCGTGATGTATAGCCCGCAAAGGCGTTGACGGTGGTCTCGGCGGGCGCAACATAGCCTAATTCCGTCAACCACCGGGGCGCGTGCGACGTCCGGCCACTGGCATCCACCACCAAATCGGCCGTCAGCGTTGTCTCCGGTGCGGCGCCGTCGCGTCGGTCGCGCAGTCGAACGCCGGTGGCGCGCTGGCGGCCCTCATCCGTCGTCAGCCCCAACACTTCCTGTTCTTGAGAAAAGTCTATCTGTGGGTTTTGCAGCAAGTGACGCCGCAACGCATGCTCGATTAAGGGGCGACTGCACCCAATCATGTTGATCGCGGACGGGAATGGTTGTCCCCAGGAGCCGCTGTTAAAGAAGGCTAGTTCACTGCCCATATTGACCGTCACCGCACCTTGTTCGAGCAAGGTGCGACGCAAGCCGGGGAATAAGGCTTCGAGAATTTCCTGACCCCGCCCCAGCAAAATATGGGCATGACGGGCGTGAGGGGCGCCTTTCCGAAAATCAGGGGTGACGGGTAAGCGATCACGTTCCAGGATGGTGACCCGTTCAACGTGACGAGTCAGAATCTGGGCAGTGGCCATGCCGGCAATACTACCGCCAATGACAAGGGCGTGCTTGTAGAGCGGATGACGTTGCGGCGTGGCGAAAGATGTCGCAAAAGTTGAGGTTGTATTCATTGTGCTTCTCCTTGGGCTTATTTTCGGTTTGGGCTTTCTGTTTTGTGTTTATGACTGACCATTAGTAAACCATGAATGCGCCGACAACAACAGCAACTAAGCGTTACAGGAAGTCCTACAAAAAGGGTTACAACAGGTGTTACTGCCGCTGCTACAAGCGCCGGTCTCGCTTCACATTGATAAGTTTTTGTTGTTGTACGAACAGGGAGCGATTGTGTTATACTCTTTCTATGACAACGACCACGACGCATCCACCGACCTTTCAGCGCTGGCTCAAACGGCGGCGCGTCCAAAATGATCTGACGCAGGAGGCGTTGGCTGAACAGGCTTTCTGTTCGGTGCAGGCCATTCGCGCCTTTGAAAGCGGTAAACGGCGTCCTTCGGATGAAGCTCTCTGTCTTTCGCGGCGGTTGCACGCGCGAAGCGGCCCAACAGGTGACAGGCGCCACGCTGCCCATCCTCGCTAGTTTGATCGACAAGTCGCTGCTGCGCAAAAGCCAGAGTACACCGACCCGCTATACTATGCACGAATTGGTGCGTCAATATGGGGCTGACCGACTCCATGCCGAGTTGACAACTGCCGTATTTGACGCGCACGCAGCCTACTACCACCAACGTGGTGCGTGCCGCGGAACTTCAACTCTGGGGCGCCCAAATCGCTACGGCCCTGAGTCGTCTCGATACGGAGAATGATAATATACGTACTGCTCTCAACCACTATCTGACTGATCCGGCAGGCGTCGAAGCTAGCATCGATCTGGCCGGTTTGCTCTGGCGCTTCTGGGGGATGCGTGGGTATACTAGTGAAGGGCGCACCTGGTTAGAACGAGCCTTGCAAGGCGGGGTCAATCCGCCGGCGCCTAGTCGTTGGTTAGCGCTGCACGGCGCTGGCAATCTGGCGAGTGACCAGGGTGATTTTGCGGTCTCTCGCCGCCACTATCAAGAAAGTTTGCGCCTGTTGCAGACGCAGTTAGGGACGCTGACTGAGCCGACCCTGATCCGCACACCCAGTATCGCATTGCCAATACTTTGACCAATTTAGGGTATAATGCCCTCGCCCGTGGGAAGCTGACCGAGGCGTTGGCCTTTAGTGAAGAGGCGTTGGCACTCCACCGACAGGTCAATGTGAAGGTTGGGATGGCACTTACGCTGACGAATTTGGCTACAATCAAGTTGTGGCAAGAGCAACTTGACCAAGCCGAGCAACTGGGGCAGGAAGGATTAGCGATCTACCAGGAATTAGGGGATGAACGGGGCATTGGCTGGAATCTCAGCACGCTGGGCAACATCGCTCGGCAACGGAGCAATTACGCCCAATCTGCAAGCTTACACCGGGAAGCCAGGGCGCTCTATGAAAAGTTGGCTGATCAGGCGGATATGACCTGGAGCGATTTCGACCTTGGGGAACTGGCTCGCGCCCAAGGTGACAATGGTCAGGCCGAAACGCACTATCAGGCTGGTCTGGCGCTGGCCCAACGCTTGGGGAACAAAAGGGCGATTGCGTTGCTGCTGGACCGGTTGAGCCGCATTGCATACTGGGCTGGGCGTCATTCACAAGCCATCACCTGGAGTGAAGAGAGCATTGCCTTACACCGTGAAATTGCCAATGAGTTGGGGTTAAGCGAAGCCTTGCACCATCGTGGCGACCTCGCCGCCGCCCTGACTGATCAGGAGTCCGCCGACCGCTACTACGCAGAGAGTCGCCAACTACAAGCACAGTTGAGCGCTTCATGAAGAAACCAGGGTTTTGCCAAAACCCTGGTTTCTTGCAACCCATAGTCGCAATAGCTGTGTCCCGTTCACCGGCTAACTCCAGTCGCCGTCCAGTTTGCCCCGCCCGCATCGTAGGGGTAGAAGCATCGTAGGGATGACACGAACAATCGTGCCCCTACGATGCTACCACCCCTACGATGCTACCAATTGGGTAGGAGATCGGTGTAAATGCCAAAGAGACCAATCAGCAGCAGCAACAGGCCCGACCCCCTGGTCAGCAACTGGTAGTTGCCGGTCAACCAGCGGGTAAAGTGGCGTTGAAAGGGCGTTGTCACCAACGGCAACAGCACCAGCGGCCAACCAAAACCCAACCCAAAGGCCAGAAAATAGGTCAGGCTATCGGCGAGGCGGGCCACACTGCCGGCGCCCAAGAGAAAGGCGCTGATCACCAACGGCCCGGCACAGGGCAGCGTCATCGGTCCCAGCAAGAGGCCATAGACAAAGGCGCCCAGGTAAGGATTGCGTAACACGGGTGTCTGCGCCGTCGCCAAGCGGTTGAAGGGATTGTAGCCGGCAAGCATCAACAACCCCAACAGGATCACTACCCCGTAAATCGCCGGCAACAGGACCGGCAGAATTGTGCTAAATGAGCGCTGGAGCAAAAAGAGCAGTGCGCCCAGTGCCAGCATCAAGACAAGGACGCCCACCAGAACCAACAGCCCCAGCCATCGGGTTGCGCCTTGATGACCACGGTTCTGTACATTCCCGGCCAGAAAGGCGATCAATCCCGGATAAAGCGGTAAGAGACAGACATTGGTCAAAATGGCGCCGTTGCCCAGCACAAAGGCTTGGAAATATTGTTCCATGATTGTTTTCCCGGAGAATACAGACACGGATGTAGGCGGCGCGGATCCTTATCACATAATAGTTCGCTCGTAGCCGGTCCGTGACCGGCGTCCCAAACGCCGGTCACGGACCGGCTACGAGCGGAACACGAACGGCTATCCGCGCCGCCTACATCCGCGTCTGTTTATTGTCCCATATTCACCAAAATCTGATCACCGCTTTCATACCCAGTGACGAGGTCGCTGTGGGAGCCATCGGGGAGAATCAAGAAATGCGGCGTGGCAGGCGGGTTGGCAATCGTCTGGCCAAAGGTTTCGGCCAGCGCTTGCACCATCGCCGGCGTGGCAACAGCGAAGGTCCAGTCAAAGCCATTGTCGTCGGCGTACTGGGCCAGGGTAGCCGGCGGCAAATCGGTCTCGACGCTGATGGCGACAAAGACAGCGCTTTCAGGATTGGCTCTGGCTGCGGCGCTCTTTACATTGCTCAATTGCTCGCGACAGTTGGGGCACCAGGTCGCCATCGTCTCGACAAAGACCGTTTTGCCGGCAAAATCAGCCAGGGTAAAGGGTTCGCCGGTGCGGGCATTGGTCAAAGTCATGGTTTGCCAGGGGAGCAGATCTTGCATCATAGCCGGTTCTGCGGCTGCACTTTCGGTCATGACGTGGGTTTCGGTCATCATCATGCTTTCGGTCATGGCATGGGTTTCGGTCATCATCATGCTATCGGTCATAGCATGGGTTTCGGTCATTGCCATTGTATCTGTCATGGCATGGCTATCGCTCATGGCGCTTTGTTCTGACGGTTTTTCCGGCATAGTCGTCGCTGCCGGCGCCGCCGGGGCGCCACAGGCTGTCACAAACAGAAGAGCGAAGAAGGTTGTCACAAGCCATTGTCGCAATTGCATAAGAAAACTCCTTGTCAATTTATCTTCGTACTGTTTTCATTGGTTGTTGATCATCGTATCGACCCCAGAATAGCTGGCAGCGCTTACCAGAAAGTGGCAAAATTGTTACAGAACTATTACGCAAGCGGCCCTATATAAGGACGCTTGTGTAAAGCCGTGAAAAGCTACATTCAAGTGTTGCCACTCACGGCTATGAGGGACAAAAAAAATCCGTAGGCATATCCCTTGATCGAGATCTGCCTACGGATTCTCTAAAATTCTTTTACAAAACGATTCGGTATTTGCTCTTTAATGCTGCCGCTTCAACAGGTTACGCTGGCGATAGACCGCCGCCGCTTCGCGCACCATGGCCGCCGTGGTAACGGCGCCATAGCAACTTTCCAGCGTCGTCGCCATCTCCTGCAACTGGTCATAGGTCGAGCGCCCTGGCCGCATAATTTCGTACATGCGCAACAGTTCGTCGTTCGGCACGGCTGTCAACTCGGCGGCGCGGGTCAAATTCTCGGCCAGTTGGGTAAAACCGGCCCCTTGCGCCACCCCCGCCTGCGCCCGCAACGTCTCTGCCCCAATGCGCAGATCCTCTGGCGACAGCTCCCCCAACGTCGCCAACCCAATCGCGTCCGCCGCTCGTCCACTCGCCGCCCGCAGTTCCCCAGCCTGTTCCATCAACGGATAATTCATCTGTCCCTCGCCCTCCACTCTGCCCCACTCTTCCTGTCTTCTGTCCTCTGACTTCTAAACTTCCGGTTCCCAATCAAAGAACAACTCACTCGGCGGCTCATCCGTGATCGCTTCGGTCTCGCGCCGGTGGAGGAGCGCCGTCTTGACAATCAATTTCAGGCGCGCCCAGTTGTCAATCTTCACGCCGACCGGTCTGGTGGCTTCCCCTTTGGCATAGCGCGCCGCATTGCGCCCAATCGCCTCATAGGTTTCCAGCGTCAAGCTGGGCGACTGAGGGAAGAGTTCCAGGTTATTAAGGCGGGCCAGCCCCTTCTTGTGGATAATGGTCGTGCCGCGCGACTGAATGCCAATGCTGATGCCCGACCCACTCATCTCGGCACCAATCTGGCCGATAGCGGCACAGTCGGAAGTGTGATGCACCTTGACCACACGGGCAATCAATCCTTCCTTGGCCACGCCGGTGAGGATCGCTTCCAACACCGCCTGATGGTCCAACCCGCCAATAGTGCGGGTCAATTCGCGATTGAAAGCCGGCCCCACGGCCACAATCACCTCTTTGCGCGTGCCATCTTTGGCGGGGCCGACATCGACCAGTTTCGGGCTGGGTTCGCCGATCTGCGGGTTGATAAAATCACGTGGTGATTTGGCTTGGGGGATGCGCTGAATCTCCTCCCACCGTTCGCCTTGCAACCGATAGCCGGTGCTGGGACCGGTGTAGTCGTTGACATCGTTGATGCCGCTTAAAACATGGAAGTTGCGGTCGAAGATCGCCGCCGGCTGGAGATAGTCGCCGGCAATGCGTTGGCGGCCCATTTCTAGGAGGTTCTGCGCCGTTTTGGTAAAACCACGCTTTTGTAAAGCAGTAACAACGGTCAACATGTTCTGGTCGCCGGCTAGGAAACGGTCGGCAGCGGCCAGGTCAGCTACTAGATCGCGGTCGGGCATGTCATCGCTGCTGTGACCGGCCGTGGCCGCATCCACTTCGGCATCAGTAATGGCTGGGAAGCCCAACTCAACATAGACCGCTTGAATGGCCTGCGCACCCTGCCGGCGAATCGTCAACGCTTCTTCTTCGGTGATGGGACGTAGACCGGCATCGACCTGCATGTCGCGCTGGAGGACATTGTAGTCGTCAAAATCTTCAGCGTCATAGTTGCCGCCGCCAAAGAGATTATCCCGCTTGGGTACGGCGCTATAGCCGGAGTGGATAAAGTCGGTGCCGGGGATAAACTGACACATGAGCTTGGCTGTCTTGCGGATCGCCGAATGGGAGGCCAATGCGTCGTTGCCGGAAGCGCATTCCAATCCCAACATGGAGGCAATCAAATTTTCCGCCAACACGGCGCGCACACCACCGGGCAACGCTTCAGGCAGCGCGATACATGAGATCGACCCATTCTGCACCCCCTGGCTTCCCGCCCCACGCGTCACCAGCAGACAGCGCGCTTCCAGATAGAGCATGGAACATTGCTCGGCATTACCCATGAGCGCTTCCGACCCAGTGCCGGAGGTAAAGCGTACTTTCACGCCGCGCGACGCATAAGCCGACGCCAGAAATGCTTTTGACCAGGGCGTATCATCGCCATCGGCAAAGGTGCGTTCGGTGCCATAGACCGAGAGCGTTTCGGCATAGGTAGTCAACCCCTTCATGGCTAGTTGTAGACTCAGCCGCTCTTCCACGGCGCACTGGGTCAAGACGCCGCCCCGTCCGGTTTGGGTGCCGACCAGGATGGCTAGGGCGTTGAAGGGGGCGTTGCGCGCCACCCGCACGGTTGTCTCCACCTCGGCAAAGCCGCGCAAGGCGGCCTCGGCGGCGTCGGCGGCCAGCAGCGCCGGGTGTTCTTTCCAGTTGGTGACATGGGCCTGGTTGGCCGGCGTGCGGCGCACCCGCATCTTTGCCAGCCCCATCATCATCTCCAAGACATTCATGTGGCGCATGATGTCACAGAGCTTGGCCGGCGTACAGCCCTCGACCAATCGGCGCACTTCGCGTTGACTCACGTTGATGTCCACCAACATGCGGGCAATTTGCGTCGAGGGCGTTGCCATCGCTTCCTCTGCCACTGTCAGATTGAGCGCATGGTCGGCAATCCACAGGTCGATGGCGTCAAAGTCAGCGCGGGCCTTGCCGTCCAGTTCGACCACCTGTCCGCCTTCCATGCGCAAGCTCGGTTGGGGATCATAGGGGCTGTCGGTGACGATCAAACCCGCTTCGGCCCACGGCTCGACAAAGGTTTCTTTGTTGATGTCACGATCGGCTAATACTTGAAAACGTTTTGAATGCATGGTTTTATTCCAAATCTTCGTTCAGACCAAGGGCGCGCAGGCGGGCCATCAAACGTTCGTTACGTTGACGCTCTTGATCAACAAGCTGTTGCTTTTCTTCTGCGCGTTGGCGTTCTTGTTCAGCCCGTTGGTCTGCTTGTTCAGCCCGTTGGCGTTGCGCTTGATATTCAGGCAAGATAAAGCCACGGTAAACTTCATCATCAACCAAGTCAACCAGGCGTGGTTTGCGCGTCAAGTCGGCAATGCGGAATTGAAAACCGGGTAGCGCCTCTGAGCGAATAATTTGCTCTGGACCGGCGTCGATCTCTTCATACTTGCCGGCAGCGTTACGGCGGTAGAATGCACGATGCTCGCCACTGGGATCGAGAATGAAATATTCGTGGAACCCGATGATTTCATACTCGCCTTTTTTCACGACCGTATCACGCTCAATGTCGTCTTCACTGGAGTCAGAGAGCGCCTCAATACACAGGTCGCAAATGCCCCGATAGGTGCGATCATCATCGTGCAACGTCAGGGCGTTGTCATTGCGGACAATAAAAAGATCCGGTTTGCGAATGGTTGTTTTGGTCGGCAAGGGCAGGCGAATGCCAAATTCTAAACCAACCTTTTTCGCCATTGGGTAGACCTGTAAAAATTCACGTAATAAATCATCAAACCAGTCAAACGATGAATATTGCTTTAAGTCGGACACGGGGACTTCCTCTAGGATGCCGTTGTTCCATTCATAGTTGAAGTAGGGATGATCGTAATAGTCACGCCAATACTCTTCTTCCGTCACATACTTGCCGGCTTCCGAGCGTGGTTCAAGTCGATCAAGTGTTGCCACACCATTCAATCGCTGCGCTTGCTCCTGCTTGCTATGACCATTCCGACCAATCGCTTCTTTGAATTTGATTGCCATTACCAACCTCCTGGGGGCCAACCTGCGCTATACCGGTAGCCATAGTATACCGCAGGTGCATAACTAAAGCAATCCGATTACATCGCCTTAACCGGCGGCGCACCGGCAAAGACAAAGGCGTCATCCTCTGGCGCGTAGCCAATTTCATCGCGGGCATCGGTCAGGTCTAGCCGTTTCCAGCGGTTGTTGGAGATGCCGTGGTAGACGCCATACATCAAGTCATCTTTGGCCTCGACGCTGGCTGTCACCAACTTGGTCAAATCTTCCATCGTCAGGATGATGTCGATGTAGGGGTGGCTCAGGTCGTAGCGATTGTCATAGTGGGGATCTTGACCGGGGCGGTAGGAGACGGCGCCAAAGCGCAGACAGATTGACGAGAGCTTGTGCGTGTGGGCATAGTAGCGGCCCAATGCTTCGCCCCAACATTTGGTTGCGCCATAGAGATTGATCGGGTAGACCGGCATGTTGGTCTGCACCTGGACATCCGCCGGGTAGCCAAAGACGGCGTTGATGCTGCTGGCAAAAATAATGCGCCGACAACCTGCTTGATGGGCCGCTTCAAAAGCGTTATAGGTGCCGATGACATTGTTGGGCAGCAGACTCTCCCACGGCGCCTCCATGCGCGGATCGGCGCCTAGGTGAACGACGGTGTCGATGCCGGTACAGAGGGCGCGCACGGCAGCAAAGTCAGCCAGATTGGCCTCGACAAATGGAAAGCCAAAGGTCTCTTTGGGGGCGCGTACATCGGTCAACAGCAGATCATAGCTTTCTTTCCACTGCTCGGTTAAGAAGGAGCCAATGCGGCCGGCAGCGCCGGTGAGTAAAATTTTGCGTTTCATAACAATTGATGCTTTCTCTGAGAATGTAGTGTTTTGTAAAAGAAGTCTTATAGAAAGATGGGGCCCAGTCATATCACCGCGAAGCAGAGGATTAGCGAATCTTTTTTCTCCTGAAGTGATTCGCTAATCCCAAGATTCGCAATGATATGCTTGACAGCACACCAACCCATCATTACTTCTTTGGCAGAACAGTAAGTTTGGATGAAAAAGTAGGCTGATCTTATCAAAAGCCGCCTATTCAGACAAGCGGTGTTGAAGATAACGGTTCATTCATCAGCCTTATTGCAAAAATTTGTAATAAAGCGCACTTCCCTATGACCGATCCTCTAGTAAACTGTAGAACAAGTATTCGTTACCCTTGTTCGCGTTTGCAATCAATTCATCAACCATCCACCCTCTTTTCCCAGATAAGGAGTTTCAACCACATGCAGGGATCGATACCCGCCCGTTTTCTAACGCTGCTCTGCGTTCTCTTTTTGTTATTGGCCTGTACACCGGCCACTTCCCCAAGCGCACAGCCAGAAAGCGCAGCCATCAACAACACTGCCGCGACCGCCGGCAAGCTCAACGTTGTCACCACCGTCTCCCCGGTTACCAGCATTGTCTACAACATCGGTGGCGACCGCATCAACCTGATCGGTATTGTGCCAGAGGGCGTTAATTCGCACACCTTTGAGCCGGCTCCCTCCGATGCCAAGACCTTGGCCGAAGCCGATCTGATTTTCATCAACGGGTTGAACCTCGAAGAGCCAACCCGTGAATTAGCCGAAGCGAATTTGAAAGAAGGCGCCGAGATCATTTTACTGGGTGACCACACGATTACCCCGGAGCAGTATGTTTTTGACTTCTCCTTCCCAGAGGAAGCAGGCAGCCCCAATCCACACCTTTGGCCCAACCCGTTTCATTCGTTGAAGTATGCCGAACTTGTGCGCGATGCCTTGAGCGCCCGTGACGCCGCCAGCGCCGATTATTACCAAACCAACTACAACGCTTTTGCCGAACGCATTGCCGCGCTCGACGAAGCGATCAAGGCCGTCGTTGCCACCATCCCCGAAGCTAATCGCAAATTGCTCACCTATCACGACTCATGGGCCTATTTCGCGCCACTCTATGGCATGACTGTGATCGGCGCCATCCAGCCCTCTGACTTTGCTGAACCATCGGCACGTGATGTAGTCGATCTCATTACCCAAATTCAGGCGGAAGAGGTGCCGGCGATCTTTGGCTCGGAAGTTTTTCCCTCTCCCATTCTTGAACAGATTGCCAAAGAGAGCGGCGCCCAATATGTCGATGACCTGCGCGACGATGACCTGCCCGGTCAACCGGGCGACGCCAATCACTCCTACTTGGGCCTAATGGTGGAAAACATGAAGATCATGGCCGGCGCGTTGGGTGGCGACCCTACCGTCATCGCCGACTTTGACACCAGCAACATTCCCGGCAGCGATAGCGCCGTTGAACAGGCCCAATGAGACAGTGAGACAGTAAAACAGTGAGCCAGTAAAACAGTGAGCGGTAACTATTCAACTGTTTTACTGTCTCACTGATCCACTGTACCACTATCTTACCATTCACGGAGAAAACAACTTTGCAACCACTAATCGAACTCAAGGATGTGGCGTTTGGCTATGGCAAAACGCCAGTGTTACGCGATATTAATTTGCACATTCATCCTGGTCAATTTGCCGCCTTTGTGGGACCAAGCGGTGCGGGTAAAACTAGTTTGCTCAAGCTGATTTTAGGGACAGTTCAGGCCACCCACGGACAGCGCAAGATCAATGGCGCCGCTTTACAGGGGCGTACCAAGCTACGCATTGGCTATGTACCGCAATTGGAAACGGTTGATTGGAACTTTCCGGTCACCGTGGGCCAGGTGGTGTTGATGGGTCGCACCGGCAATGGCGCCTTTTGGCCCTGGCCTAGCCGCACCGACCGGCGGATGATGGGAGAAATCCTGGACCAACTGGGGCTGGAAAAGCTGACTAACCGTCACATCCGTGATCTTTCCGGCGGGCAACAGCAGCGGGTCTTTCTGGCGCGCGCCCTCATTGCGCAGCCGGACATTTTGGTGCTGGATGAACCGACCAGTGGCGTTGATATGCGCACCGCCGAAAATGTCCTTCACCTACTGGCCGACCTTAACCAACAGGGCATGACCATCTTGATCACCACCCATGATCTCAATGCCGCTGCCGCCCATTTGCCGTGGGTGATCTGTTTGAATCGTACGGTTATTGCCCAGGGACCACCGGAAGTTGTTTTCACGGAGAAGATTCTGAACGAAACCTATCAGGGCGATATGTTGGTGATCCGCCACGAACACATGATCTTTGTCCATCAGCGTCCCCACGGCCACACCTATCATGATATTCTGCCCAACCCAGTGTTAGGCCATACCGTGACCAATGCCACGGCGCCCAATCCTGGCGACACAGCGACTATTGTGCAAGAGATTGACACCATGTTGCAAGGAGAATCGACAGAAGGGGTAGGCAAGCGTGATCTGGTTTGAACCCTTTCAATTTGAGTTTTTTCGCAACGGCACGCTAGTAGCGGTGCTGGTGGGCGGTTTGTGCGGTATGATCGGCGTCTACATCGTGCTACGTGGTATGAGCTATATCGGCCATGGTCTTTCCCATGCTATCTTTGGCGGCGCGGTGGTCTCTTATGTCATGCAGTGGAATTTTTATTTGGGGGCCGGCCTGTGGGGCTTTGTTGCCGCGCTCTTGATCAACCAGACCGTGCGCCGCACCAAAATCAACGCCGATGCTGCCATTGGGGTGATCACAACAGCCAGCTTTGCCGTCGGCGTGGCGCTGATCAGTCGTTATCGAAGTTTTACCCGTTCTTTTGACGCCGCCCTCTTTGGCAATATCTTGGGGGTGACCCAACAGGATGTGGCGGTGGTCGCCATTGTTACGCTCATTGTTGCTCTTTTTATTTTTTTCCTTTATAAACAATTGCTTTTCACCACCTTTGATGCTGAAGTGGCGCGTGTCTATGGTGTGCAAACAGAGTGGATCGACACCCTCTTTGCCCTGGTCTTGGCCGCAGCGCTGATTGCCTCCATGCAAATCCTCGGCGTCACCTTGATCGCGGCGGCATTGGTCATTCCGGCCATTACCGCCCGCCTGCTCACCGATAGCTTCAACCGCATGATTCTGCTTTCTACTGGTTTGGGCATGGTCAGCGGCTTCTTTGGCATGATCATCAGCTATTACATTGATATCGCCAGCGGCGCCACCATTGTGATGTTACAGGCGTCCCTCTTTGGGGTAGTGCTGGCGATCACGGCATTGCAAAAGCAGGCGGAACGGCGACTGATGCACACGCACGTGTAAACGCATTCAGTGCCTCAACATTCGTTCGGCAATCAACTTGACCGGCGGCGAACCATAACTGAGCAGCGTATCATGAAAGGTTTTCAGTGTCGCCTGTGCGCCCTGCTGTTGCCGCCACCGCTCACGCAATTCATGAATTGCCGTCTTGCCTAGCAAATAGGCCGAAGGGTAGGTCGGGTTGTCGTGAGTGGTGTAGCGGCGCACTTCCCCCTCAGCCATGCGCCGATCCAAGTGGACTTCCTGACAGAGCAGTTCGACCGCTTCGTCAAAGCTCATGCCACGGGTATGCAGCCCACAATCGACCACCACCCGCGCCGACCGCCACAAGGCGTTGCGTAACTTGAAAAGCTGCACGGCCGGCTCGGCCATAAAACCGGTCTCGGCCATCAAATCTTCGGTGTACAGCCCCCAGCCTTCGACAAAGAGGGGGCTGCTAAAGTAGCGTCGAATCGGCGAGTTGACCGTCGCCAATTTATGATGCGCCATTTGGGTATGGTGGCCGGGGTAAATTTCGTGCAAGGTGATGGAGCGGGCAAAGGCATAACAGTTGTCGCGCTCATGTTGCCGCTGCCGATCAACCGGCGCTTCCTGGTCCAACGCCGTCAAGCGCAATTCGCTGCGCAAACCGTCGGCAAAGGGGGGCGTCGTCTGCATCAACCCCAACGGTGCGCTGGCACGCAGATAGTCGGGCAGCCAGGCCACATCGCACACTTCGCCGTCCGGCAAGGTGATCAGATCCTGGGTGACACAGTGGGCGCGCGCCCGCACCATCTCCTGGTGATAGACCGCCCGAAAGTCAGCGCCTTGGGGATGATGATTTTTTACGCGTTCAATCTGCTCCATCCAAGAAATATTGATATCCAACGCATTCGCATAACGTGCCAGCGCAGCTTTGTCGGCAGCCATTTGGGCCAGGCCAAATTCATAGAGCGATTGATGGTCAAAGTCCAACAGGTGAAAGCGCTGTAGGAGAAAATCAAAATGCTCGGCGCCGCACGCAAACTGGCCTTGCGCACGCGTTGCCAGTTCCTGCAAAAAGTTGATATAGTCCGTCAGCGCGCTTTGCACAATGTCCACGGCGTGAGCCAGATCACTTTGGAGCGTGACGGGCAACACGATGGCGAAACCAGGAACGGCGGTGGTTAAAAATTGTTGTAACCCTTTGGTTGCATTGATCCCCATGGTGGCATGAAGTGGTGGCGTGGCTGCGGTTAGATTCTGCCGGGCAGATTGCAGGTAGGCCGGCGTCGCCTGGAGTCGCGCCAGCAGATGCCGACCCCGCTCTTCCACTGGCGCAAAATCCTGGCCCATCAACTCGGAAAAGGCGCTGCCCAGTTGCTCAGCATACCAATAGGGCGCACAAGTCCAAATCGGCTGATCGGCCAGGCGGCGGAGGGCAGTTTCCAGATCAATCAACATCACCTGGAAATCCATCTGTTCCTCAGGCGTCAGATTGCTGCGATCCAGATTTTGCAAACAACGCAGAAAAGAGCGCCGTTTGGCCGCTTCTTCGGCAAAGGCATGGGGCGAAAGCTCCCCCAGCAAGTGATCATAGCGATGAACGCCCAGGCGCGTCGCCGCAATCGGATCAAGCTGAAAGACAAAGTTCAGATACTCGTTGATCAAAGAGGAAAGCGTTGCCATAACCACTCCTTGGTTGAACGTGCTGCGTGTTGCGTGCTTCGTGAAAACATACACAGTGAAAGCAAACACAGTTGTAGCGTTAACGAAGTAGAGTTCACATAACACGCAACACGTAACACGAATCAATAAACCTTCGCAAAGGTGCCATCAGCCAGCGCAATGCCCGGCATGACCAGCCCTGGTTCGGCTAGATCGGGCAGTTCATTGCGAAAGACAGCGCCGCCTCGCATCACCAACTGAATGTTGCGCAGGTCGCGAATCTGTTGATCCGGTTTGCCCGTCACCACGATCAAGTCGGCTTGTTTGCCGGCGGTCAGGGTGCCGGTTTCGGCCAGAACGCCACAAATTTTGGCGCCGTTGTGGGTCGCCGCTTTTAACGCCGCCAGCGGTGACAACCCGGCTTCCACCAATAACTCCGCCTCACGAATGGTGGCGACGGTGCCATCGACCGGATCACTGGGCAGTAGATCAGTGCCGGTTGCCAACGTGACACCAGCGGCGACGGCGCGGCGGATTGAGGCCAGGTGTTCAACGGCGGCGGCTTTGGCTTTGCTTAACATCCACTCTTGCACACCATGACGCCGCATGTAATCCAACTCCTGGGTGACACAGAGCGTTGGCACCAAATAAGTGCCGGCCTTGGCCATCATCTCGGCGGCTTCGTCATCAAAAGCATAGCCATGTTCGATGCAGTCCACCCCCAAGCGCACACAATCTTTGACCGGGTTGACGCCGCCAGTGTGCGAGGCGACCAGCTTATGCGCCGTATGCGCCACCTCAACGACCGCCGCTACTTCATCATCGGCCATCTGCTTGTCTGCCGGTTTTTCACCGGGGGTGCCAATGCCGCCGGTCAGGCAAATCTTCACCAGATCAGCGCCAGCGCGCAACTGTTCTCGTGCGGCTCGTCGAAAGCCTTCCACCCCATCCGCTTCCAGACAGCCCACCGAGTTATGCCCGTGTCCGCCCGTGGCGATTAAAGCCTGTCCCGCCGAGAAGAGCCGCGGCCCGGCCAACATCCCCTTGCGGATAGCATTGCGCACATCAATGTCGGCATTGTGCGCCTCGCCCACGGCGCGAATGCTGGTGGTGCCGCTGTAGATCGCCTCCAATGCGCGCCGATAAACCAACATCACCCGGTAGCCTTTATCAAAGGGATCCATGCGCCGTTCGGGAAAGGGCAAGCGTAGGGCCAGATGCACATGGACATTAAACAGCCCCGGCAGCACCGTCTTCCCCGCCAGATCAACAACGCGGTCGGTGTTGTCCGGTTGCGGCGCATCCACCGCCTGTGCCTCGCCACACCAGGCCAGCCGCGCCCCATCGATCACCACCGTGGCGCGCTCGACGGCTGCCGATCCCGTCCCGTCCACCAGTCGTCCATTGGTCAGAAATGTTCGCATTTTGTCTAGTCCTTCGTCATTTGGTCGCGTAGTCGTTTGGTCGTGTCAATTGTAGCCAATCCCACGGGTTGATGAAAATTAGGAATTGATTTCGGTAACGGTACGGGCATGAGGTTGGCGGGAAGATTCTCTCTGGTAAAACCGGTCGATCCACCCGCCAACCGCGTGCCCCTACGACTACCGATTTATTTACCTAACCTCCATAAACGCGTGCCTGCTATAACAAACCAGCTAAAGCCAGGTTACAGGGTGCCGTAACGACCGGGATCTCAGTGCGTTTTAACGCAGCTTTTCGTGCCAGACGGTGAATTCATTCACCGGCACTGAATCACCCAATCTCTGTATCTCTCAATCTTCCTTATTTCCGCTGCCGCAACCCATCCCCCAACAAATTCGCGCCGATCACAAAGAGCGCAATGGCCAGGCCGGGAAAAATGGCATTCCAGGGCGCGACGCTGAGGATGGCGCGGGCTTCGCTGACCATGCTACCCCAGGCTGGTGTTGGCGGTTGGACGCCCAACCCCAGAAAGCTAAGGGCTGCTTCGGCCAGGATCATGCTCGACATGTTAACCGTGGCAATGACAGCCAGCGGCGGCAACACAGAAGGCAGCAGATGACGGGTGAGAATACGCTGGTTAGGCGCACCCACGGTTTGCGCCGCCAGGATAAATTCCCGGTTGCGCAACGCCAGCGTCGATCCGCGGCAGACACGCGCATATTGCACCCAAGTCACCAGCGCCAGCACCAGAATCAAGTTGGTCAGGTTTTGCCCGATGGCGGCGATCACGGCAATGGCAATGAAAACCGGTGGGAAGGAGAGTTGAATGTCGATCAGCCGGCTGATTACCCGATCCACCCAGCCGCCATAGTAACCGGCCAGCAGCCCAGCCAGCGTGCCAATCGCGCCACCCAGCAAGACCGAAAAGATGCCCACCGCTGTCGAAACCTGTGCGCCCACCATCAGCCGTGAGAGCAGATCGCGCCCCAGCCGGTCGGTGCCAAGTGGGTAGAGCCACTCGCCCCCTTCCTGCCAGGCTGGCGGCAACATGGCTTTACGCAATTCCTGTTGGGTGTAGTCATGGGGGCTGAGTTGATGAGCAAAGAGGGCGACGCCAATGATCAAGATCACAATCGTCGCGCCGAGCCAAAGTTGTAGCTTCATGAAGTGTGTACTCAAAAAAGGGCAGCGCGCTGTCAGCGGATTACGAGATCGGATTGAACGAATGCCACGCCCATAATCCGTTCTTCAGGTTGACCAGTAGAACGGATTATTTCACGGAAAATCCGCGTAATCCGTTCCCCAAATCCGCTGACAGCGCGCCCCTGCTTATGGTTCATTTTGCCGAATCCGCGGGTCAAGATAACTGTAAAGCAGATCGACCACCAGGTTGATCAAGACAAAGCCGATTCCCACCACCAGCACCACAGCGCGCACCAGCGGCAGGTCACGATTCTGAATTCCTTGCAACATGAGCCAGCCGACCCCCGGCCAGGCAAAGACTGATTCGACCACCACCGAGCCGCCCAACAGCCCGCCCAGTTGCAAGCCCAAAACTGTCACCGTGGGAATCATGGTGTTGCGCAGGGCGTGGCGATAGAGAACCGACGTTGCGGCCAGCCCTTTGGCGCGCGCCGTGCGGATATAATCCTGCGCCAACACTTCGATCAAGGTCGCCCGTACCAGCCGCGAGACCAGGCCGATGCTGGCAATCGCTAGGGTAAAGCCCGGCATGAGCAGATGGCGCCAACTGCCGTCGCCGGAGGAGGGCAGCCAACGCAGCCGGTCGGCAAAGGTGAGGATCAGGAGGATGCCCAGCCAAAAAGCTGGAATGCTAATGCCGACAAAGGTAAGCAGCGAGATCACCCAATCGGCCACACTGTTCGCGCGTGCGCCGGCCCAGACCCCCAATGGAATACCGATCACGATGGTCAGGGAGAGGGCAAAGAGCGCCAGTTGAATTGTCGCCGGTAGCTTTTCCAAGACCAAACCAAAGGCCGGTTCTTTGTAGCGCAACGAATCGCCCAAGTCACCTTGCGCCGCGTCGCGTAGGAAATTGAGATATTGGCGCCAGATCGGTTGATCCAGGCCATACAATTGCTTTATGCGCGCCACATCTTCCGGGCTGGCATCCAGCGGCGCCAGCAGCGTCGCCGGGTCACCGGAAAGATAGATGAGCAGAAAAACCAACAAACTAACCGCCAACAAGACCCAGAGTAGGTGCTGGGCGCGGCGGACGAGGTAGTAGATCATGGATATTGGCTATTCTTCTGGTGAGGTGGGGGTGATTGAGTAATTCGGTGATTGCGTGTAGTGTCAGCCTCAATCACCGAATTGCCATTAGGTTAGTGCTGTTATGCAACGGCAAATTCTGTGTATGGGCGCACTTCGGCAGGGCGAAAACCCAACACAATATCCTGGGCGGGAACGCCAGCGGCCAGCAAATCGGTGGCAATCCCTTCTTCGGTGTCATCATACTGAATCCAGATTTTGTTGTTAATGATGTCAACATGAATCGGTGTATGGTGAATGTATTTGTGACCGTGCCAATTCACATCAAGCAGCAAATAGCTCTGATGCTCATCATCGAAGACCGTCCGCAACGGATAGGCGCTATCTTTGGAAAAAAAGTCGGCGTATTCCTGTAAAATGTTTTTGACTATCTCTGGATAATTTAATCGGGTACCCATTTGACAATCACCTCCGCGATCTCATCAAAGACAAACAAGCGCAATAACGCATTTCGCAATAGGATTTGCCCCAATTCATCCTGAAAGATTGTTTCGTAAGCCCGTCGTGGTATGGCAAGATATAGTTCACGCTGAATATTTTGCTCGACTAATACTTGATGATACATCATGTATTGTCCTAAAGCCTGCTGCAAATCTTTGACATCAGAACGACTCACGAAGCTCTTGATTTCAACAACAATCTTACGCGTTCCCTTTTCAGCACTAATCAATCTTTCGGCGCCTAAATCCATTGCCAAACGCTTTTTGCCGACTTGGACCTGAAACGGATCATCTGTAACTTTCCAGTTATCTCTATCTAGCGCCTTTACAACAGTCTTATAGTAGATGTCTTTACGTGCCATATCGGTTATTTTATCACAAATTGGCTATTCTTGAGATAAAGAGATTAAGAGATTGAATCACGGTTCCTAATCTCTCAATCTCCTAATCGCTATCGTTACGCTGCTAGCCGCATCCCCCCCAACCGGATCACGCCATCCTGATGGGGCGCCCAATCTTCGACTTCTTGGCGCACGCCAAAGAGACCTTGTTGATTCCAGAGGAAGACCCACGGGCATTCATCGTAGATCAGTTGGCCCAGTTGCTTATAGAGGTCATTACGGGCGGCGGCGTCCAGCGTTTTGGGCGCGTCGTCAATCAGTTGGTTAGCCGTGGCGTTGTCATAGCCCTGCCAGGCTGCGCCCTTTTTACCAGAGTGGAAATTGATGCTCACTGTGGCGTCGAGCAAAACGCCCACTTGTTGGAAGAAGAAGGCGTCATGGGTCTTACCCAGCACCCCTTCGACAAAGGGACTCCAATCCATCACCTGCACGGTGGTGCGCACACCGATCTCCGACCACATGCCGGCAATCGCTTCGCTGGCAAGCTTGTCGTTGAGATAGCGACCGTTGGGCGAGGTCAGCGTCAGATCAAAGCCATCGGCGTAACCGGCTTCAGCCAGCAGCGCTTTGGCCTTTTCTGGGTCATAGGCATAGGGTTGCAGATCGGGGTCATGGCCGGGGATGCCGGGGCCAAAGGGGCCGGCCAGGCGATAGGCGGCGTTGTTCATGACGGTGGTGATGATGGTGTCCACGTCGGTGGCATAGTTGAGCGCCTGCCGCACACGAGCATCCTGCAACGCTTCCACCTTTTGCGAATTCAGCACAATGATCTGCGAACTGAGTTGGCGGAAGGCGAGAACTTCAGTGCCTTCGTCAGCCTCCAATTCAGCGACTTGCAAGGGATCGACCGGGGTGATAATGTGTGCTTCGCCGGTCTTCAGCTCGACAACACGCGTCGCGCCTTCGGCCACGGGGCGCCAGGTCAGCTTTTGCAGCAACGGTTGACCGGTGAAGTGGGGCTGCTCGACCGCTTCCATCACCATGCTCTCGCCTGGCGTCCACTCGACAAATTTGTACGGGCCAGTGCCGATGGCCTGCTGCGCCGGATCCGTTTCGCCATCGAGAATCGCTCGCGGCAGGATTTCACAATAGCTGGCTAAGACTTCGGCCAGCAGAGCAAAGGGCGCTTCGGTCTTCATGCGCACGGTCAACGCATCCACCACCTCGACTTCGGTGACGGGGGCGAGTTGCGCGGCGTAGACATTCTTCAGATCCGGGTTCTTGAAGCGGGTGATCGTATCACGCACATGCTCGGCGCCAAAGGTCTCGCCGTTGTGGAAGGTGACGCCCTCGCGCAGCTTGAACTCCCACGTTGTATCATCAACCACACTCCACTCGGTCGCCAGCGCCGGGATGACCTGCATATCAGGCGACCATTCGAGCAGTTTGTCATACATGGCCCACATCATCCCCTTGGACGCGCCGGAGGTGGTGACATGGGGATCAAGCGATTCGGCATCGACGCCTTGCACAATCACAAGTTCGCCGGTGGGGCCACTGGGCGCAGCCGGCGCATCACTGGCCGGCGCTGAGGCTGGGCTGGGGCCAACCGGCGCACAGGCGCTCAGAACGCCAGTCGCCGCGCCAACGCCGACAAGCCCGGTCAGTTGTAAAAAGCGGCGTCGGCTCAGGCCAAAACGCTCATGGAGATGAGTGGTGTCAAGCATAAATATTCTCCCAATGTGTAAGCGGAAACAGGAACAGTTTTGATAATGACTTGGATTAAGATATGGGCGGGAGTGTCGTTGCGCCCATTATACTTGGTGTTGGCATAATTGACCAAGAACGGTGATTATCCGGCAAAGATACCAAACAGATCACATCGAAACTATACCCAAACGCTTGCTTAGATTGCGCGGATCGCGGTTGTTTCCTATAATTGCATCAGCATTTGCACCCGAAAGGTTGCTTTTCCATCAACGAAGTCTTGATCCATTCGTCTCGTAGGGACGCCTGAGTTTAGTTTAGGAAGCGCAATTGTCCACACTTCTCGCCCAAATTGCCCCCCAACGCAGTACGCAATACGCCGCCCTGGCGCACGATCTGGCGCGACCGGAACTCCAATTATCGCCGCTGGGGCCGCAGATCACGGCTAGCGAACTGGTTACCTTCGGCGGGCAGGAATATTTGCGCTGCATCATGCGGCAAGAACCCACAGCCGATCAGTTACACGAACTGGGCATGTTAGCCATGACCAGCGCCTTTTTTCGCTATTATGATCAGATTGGTGAGGTAGCCGGCCCGCTCTTGCACCCATTGGAAACCGGCTTTCACCCTGCGCTGCCGCCCGATCTGGCGGCGACGCGACGTTATCGGGGGAAGACGAACGAACTCTTCACCCATTTTCTCTGCAACATTGCTCGCTTTAGCAGCGCTTTTGTCGACCAGCCCTGGTCAAATCTCACCTTGTTGGACCCGCTTATGGGCGGCGGCACCACCCTCTTTACCGGCTTGATGCTGGGCGCGGCGCAAGTGGCCGGCATTGAACAGGAGACTGAGGATGTGCGATCAACGGCAACCTTTCTGAGCCAATATTTGCAACAAGAGCGGATTTCCCACCGGATGCAGCCGGAGCGCTTGAAAAAGCTGGGCTTGCGTTGGAGCTTTTCCATCGGCAAGAAAGAAAGGGAGAGCCGGCACTGTCTCATGGTTAACGGCGACACCCTGGAGGCGCCCGTCTTGCTGCCCGGCTACAAGCCCCATCTCCTGGTCGCCGACCTGCCCTATGGCATCCAACATCAAGGCCAACTCACCGGCTTGCTCACCAGTGCGTTGCCGGCTTGGCTAACGATGCTTCGCCCCGGTGGCGCCCTTGCATTGGCGTGGGACGCCACCCGCTTTTCCCGCGCCACCATGTTGGAAACAGTCAGCGCCTTTCCTGAACTACATATCTACAACACAGCACCTTACGATCAATTGGCACATGGCGTCGATCGCGTGATCAAGCAGCGCGATGTGCTGCTAGCACGGCGGTTATAAGTTAGTTTGTTCGTTGGTTGAGCTTGTCGAAACCAACGAACAAACTAATCAACTATAAGCACAATATTGACGAATCTCCGCACTTGCTCTACAATAGTGTCAGTCTCTGCCGGTATTGACTTGTATGCTCCGAATTCCCTTACATTGTCCAAATGATACAGCCCGCCTGGCGCTTCCAGGCATCGTTTCTACAGTAACAAAGTTGATCAGTGGCAAGAGCCTTTGTACAGTTCGTCTATTGCCCATGGATACCTCCCCGAAAGTGCGATTAGGCACTTGTACGTTTATGCTGGGCATGGTGTAGGATAACTCTTCCCACTATCAATTGACCATTTCTAGTTTGTAGACCAGAGGAGAAAGTTCACGATGGAACAGAACAAGAATCTGCGTACCACGCTCTCACGCCGTCAGGCATTGAAGTTGATGGGAGCGAGCGCCAGCATGGCGATGTTGGCCGCTTGTGTCGCCCCAGCCGCTCCCACCGGTGGCGCGGCTACCGAAGGCGGCGCCGCGCCGGCCCAAGCCCCGACCTCCATGGTGGTGGCTCACCGCAAAGAATATTTTCAGGAGATGGAAACCATCTTCTCCGATGCCGTGAAGGCGTGGGCCACGGAAAATAATGTCGATGTCGAAACCACCGTGGTGGCGGCGGAAGCAACCGAAGACTTTGTGCCGAAAACCCTGGCCGCCGTCGAAGCCGGCAACCCGCCCGATTTCATCTACCATGTCCGCCTGACCCAACAGCTTTACTTCTACAATGCGCTGCAAGACATTAGTGATACAGTAGAACAGGCGATTGCCAGCTATGGTCAACCCTCTTCCGGTCACACCCGCAACAACAACATTGACGGTAAATGGTGGGCTATTCCCTTTATCAACAGCGGCGGCGGTCAATTCGCCCGCCGCAGCCTCTTTGAAGCGATTGGCGTCGATCCGTTGAATGATCTTGGCACCTACGATGCGATTCGTGAGGCATGTCTGGAACTCTCGAAACCGGATGAGCAGATCTATGGCTGGGGCCGCACGGTGAACAAGGGCGGTGACGGTCAGGGTGGCGTCACGGAAATTCTGCAAAATTGGGGTAGCCAGATCACCAATGCCGATATGACCCAGTTGACCTTCAACTCACCGGAGACCATCGCGGCGGTCGAGTGGTTAGCCGAGCTTTATACCTCTGAAAAGTATGCGCCCATGTTGCCACCTGGCGTTTTGGCCTGGACCGATTCGAGCAACAACGAAGCCTACTTGGCTGGTAATATTGCCTACACCGCCAATGCGGCCAGCGTCTATGCCAAGGCCAAGGCCGATGGCAACCCGGTCTTTGAAGATACGGTTGTGTTGAATGTCGCGGTGGGACCACGCGGCGAGCAACTGATCGGCGGCGGTGGTGACGGGCAAATGTATGTGCCCACCGGCGCCGCGGCGACCGATCTCGCCAAACAACTGGCGCTGCACATGCTCAATCCCGACATCTTCTTGCCCATTTCCTTGGTCTCCGCTGGTCTCTTCTTACCGGCCTATGAAGCCTACTTCAGCATGGAGCCAGTGATCAAGGCCTTTGAAGCAGACGAGAACCTCAAGCGCATGGGTGAACAACGCCAGGGTGACTTTGTCGGCCTCTCCGACCCGGCTGATCCGAACCCCTACTTTGATGCCCTGTCGGCGCAGGCGGTCTTCAACGACATGATTCTCGAAGTGATCACGGCCGGCGTCGCCCCGGCGGATGCCGTCGCCAACGCCGAAGCGCGTATGCGCCAGATCGGTGAAGAGATGGGCGCGACCTTCGCGTAAACGGTAGACAGTACACAGGTACACAGGTAGACAAGGGCATCGCCAACCTACCTGTGTACCTGTGTACCTGTCTACCTGTCTACCTGTGTACCTATCTACCCAAAATACCTACTGGAAAGACTCAACTCATGCACATAGAAGCGCCGCGCGAGCTAATTTTGCAATTGACCCGCAAATATGAAGGGGAACGGGATCCCAATGGTCGTCCCCATGTCTCTGATGATCTGCTGGAGCGGCTCAAACCGATTTCGACGGAGGAAGCCTGGGGCGTGCTGCGCAAGCATGGCTACAACCTCCAATTTGAAGGCAACTGGACCGAGGTTCACCCTGGGCGGATTCTGGTTGGCCGCGTCGTGACAGCGATGATGTTGCCCCATCGCCCCGATTTCCACGAATTGGTGGAAGAACAGGGCAAAGCCGATGGCCGCATTGGCGGCCAAAACTCCTGGGTCATTGACACCTTGGAACTAGGCGACGTCATGGTCGTGGATATGTTTGGCAAGGTGAAAGATGGCACCTTTGTTGGCGACAACCTGGGCACCTCGGTGAAGACCCGCACCCGCGCCGGCGCCGTGATGGATTGCGGCGTGCGCGACCAACGCGGTCTGAGTCAATTAGACGATGTCGCCTTCTTCTGCCGTGGGTTCCATCCCTCGGCCATCAAGGATGTGACCCTGGCCGGGATCAACATCCCCATTCGCATCGGTGAAGTCACAGTGCTACCCGGCGACGTAGTGCTAGGTACGCCCACTGGCGTCACCTTTATCCCGGCCCACCTGGTACAGGAAGTAGTTGAACGGGGCGAAGACATTATGCGCCGTGACGCCTTCGGCCACCTGCGCCTCCGGCAGAAACGCTACACCCCCGGCGAAGTGGATCGCGCCTGGTCGCCCGAAATCGAAGCCGATTTCCAACAGTGGTTAGCGGCGGGCAGACCGGAAGAGTAGATAATGGATATTGGTATTAGGTATTCACACGGGCTTGATAACTCGCTTTAAATATCTAATAACGTGAATTCGACGGTGCGTGCATATAACGGCCAAAAGACCTCCGTGCCCGATGGGCACCTGTGGGCAAACGAAGCTGCCTCTAGCGATCATTTTCGCCCACCTCCCGGAGGTCTTTGGCTAATCCCGAACTCAGGTTAATAACCAATATCTAATAACCAAATCAAGCAGGCAGAGAACCGCCACGCACAAGAGGTTATTCTCTGGGTGCGTGGCGATTTTATTGATAGATGAAAGTTACATACCTGCTCCAAGCTGATCCATGACTGGCGACCCCAACGCCGGTTATGGACCGGCTACGAGCGGGCATGTATGGATACACAGGAGCTTCCCAATGGCACAACGAGCCGTACCATTGCCCACAACCACCACATTTCGCTCTGGCGGACCCCGGCGTCCCATGATGCAGCGCGTCTTTGGGCGGGATTGGCAGATCGCATTTCTTTTTATTGCGCCGATTGTGATTTTGATGACGGTCTTCATCGGCTGGCCCTTCTTCAAGGCGCTCTACACGAGCATGACCATCCGCACGCTGGCGCGTGAGACTAAGTTTGTCTGGTTTGACAACTATATCCGGCTCTACCAAGACCCCTATTACCTGCAAGCAGTGGAGAATACAATTGTCTTTACCAGCGGTTCAGTTTTCTTCAAGCTGCTCTTGGGGTTGTGCGCGGCGCTCCTGCTTCATTCACAAAAGCGCTGGCGCAACCTGCTCACCGGCTTGATCCTGCTGCCCTGGATCATCCCCTCGGTGGTGCAGGCGTTGGCCTGGCGCTCGATCCTCGACCCGCTCTTTGGCGGCTTGAATCCGATCTTGCAGGGGCTAGGGTTGATCAGCCAGCCGCTCTCCTGGTTGGCTGACCCGCGACTGGCGATGATGAGTGTGATTGCCGTTAACGTCTGGGCCGGTATCCCCTTCTTTACGGTCAACATGTTAGCGGGTTTGCAATCGATTGATAACGAACTCTACGAGGCGGCCCAGATCGACGGCGCCAACGCCTGGCAGCGCTTTGTGAGTATTACCTTGCCGGGATTGCGTTATGTCGTTGCCGTCGCCACGCTGCTCTCGACCATTTGGACCTTTAACGGCTTTGAGACCATCTTCCTGCTCACTGGCGGCGGCCCCGGCAATGTGACCAAAGTCTATGCTGTGATGGCCTATGAAAAGGCGATTCGCGGGCTGCAATTTGGCCCTGGCACGGCGGTCGCCTTTAGCTTGACGCCGGTGCTGGCGGTCTTTATTTTGATTCTCGCTCGGTACATGCGCCGCGATGTTTCCCGTGACGACGAAGGCACCGCCTGGCAGGATCGGGTGATCGACGCCATCGGCTGGGTAGTCGGCGCGATTGGCAGCGTCATCATCTATCCCTTTATCCTCCTGGCGCAACTCATCGGCGGTCTGTTGCCGGCGGGGAACAGTCGCAGCCGCAAGCAGGGGGAACGGATCGGTGCGATTGGTCGCGGCATTGGCCTGTTGATCATGCTCGTCTTTGTCCTCTTCCCCTTCTACTGGATTCTGATCACCGCCTTCAAAGGCAATTTGCAGATCGGCCAGCGCGAGGGCATTTTCTGGCCGAACCCGTGGACGCTGGAGCAGTTCAACCGCCTCTTTATCGAGCAGCCTTTCTTCCTCTGGTTCCAAAACTCGGCTATTGTTAGCGTCACGACCACGGCGTTGGCGGTCTTTATTGCGGCGTTGGGTGGCTATGCGCTGGCCCGCCTCAAGTTTTGGGGTGCGCAGACCATGACCACAATTCTGCTCATCACCTATCTGCTGCCGGGCGCGTTGATGTTTATTCCGCTCTACGGCATTCTGGCTGACTTGCAGGTGATCAACACGCGCTGGGCGTTGATCCTCACCTACCCGACCGGGATGATTCCCTTTGCCACCTGGCTGTTGATGGGCTACTATCGCGCCATCCCGGAAGAACTAGAACACGCGGCGATGGTCGATGGCGCCACACGGCTGCAAGCCTTCCTGCGCGTCACCCTACCCCTGACGGCCCCGGCGCTGCTGGCGGTGACGCTCTTTGCCTTTACCAACGCCTGGAAAGAGTTCCTCTTCGCCTTTGTCTTTATCAGCAGCGAACGGCTCATGACCCTGCCGGTCGGTCTAGCGCAGACGATCTTTGGCGATGTCTACCCCTGGGGCATGTTGATGGCGGCGTCGCTGATCATCTCGGTGCCGGTGGTGATCTTCTACATGTACGGCCAACGCTTTATGGTGGCGGGATTGACGGCGGGGAGCGTCAAAGGGTAGGCAATTGTTAACCATCAACAGTTAATCGTTAACGGTTAATGTGTGGGCGGGGTGATGAGCGTTCTTCCTGAAACCATGGTGCTACCGAGTAGAACAGCAGAAGCCATCGAGGTTCCCCGTGTGCTGCTTTCTGGGGTTCGCTGGGAAACCTATCAGCATTTGCTGCAAGATTATGATGAACGCGGTGCAGTGCATTTTGCGTTTCACCATGGCGATCTGGAAATTACGACAATTACCTTCGCTCACGCCAGAGTACAACAGCTTTTGTCGCTCCTAGTCTCCGTCATTACGGAAGAGACAGCGATTGATGTTGATTGCGTTGGCGCAATGACCCTCCAACGGCCTGAACTGGAGTGCGGGTTAGAACCCGATGTCAGCTTCTATGTTCAACACGCGGAGCAAGTCAGGGGCAAAGCGACCATTGATCTATCCACTGATCCGCCGCCGGATCTGGTAATTCTCATCGATCTGGTTGAACCAGCGTTCAATAAATTCGCCATTTTGGCGGCGCTTGGCATACCGGAACTCTGGCACTACGATGGGCAACAGGTGCGCATCTGGGAATTAGCGGTTGGTGAGTATACGGAAGTAGCCGAGAGCAAAACACTGGTTGGTATTCCCGGAGCCGCCTTAGCCGAATTGGTAGAGGCTAGTTGGCAGATGAAAAGCACAGACTGGTTACGGCGCACCCACAGTTGGGTGCGATCCAGCAAAACAACAATGCAAACTGAAAGTTTACCCCGGTAACAATTGAAACTTGGGCGCAAGCGCTAAAGCTAAATCCAGACTCAGACACCACACAGCAACTTTTTGCCTGTCGGGCAATGAGTGTGCAAGAATATATCAGTCGATTGCGGAAAGGTCGGTTGCGCGAAGTCTTGCCGGCGCAGGCGCTAACAATGAGCGTAGAAACGGCGTTAGAACAGCGAATGGTTGGGGGCGTCAATTTGCGCAAATTGTTGACAGCGCAACGGGAGAAATTCCAAAAGTGAGGAAACATGGCAATACAAAGTAAAGATGAGCTAACAGAACAGATTCGACAACTGCTCGATAGGCGCGTTCCGGTTGCCATTGAGACTGATGACGCTGAAGCCTTGTTAAATGCATTATCATACCAGAGTCGCAACCACCCGCAGCGGCATGTTTGGATTGAAATTGAGCCGGAAGAATTCACCCTTGATTTAGAAGATTGGCACAATTCAGCAGAATGGGATGATACAGTTCTACAAATTGTTGTTGAAGCTGAAGATGATGTGATTGAACTAGTAGAAACATGGCTTGCCGGTAGGGCGATCACACAATTACATATGAATGGGTATCAAACCACTTCTCACCTCCACCTGGAAAGAGAGCGAATTTCATGAAAATCACCGACATGCACGTCACCCCCATTGCCATCACTGACCCGCCGTTGCTCAATGCGGCGGGACTTCATGCACCCTACGCCTTGCGCACCATTGTCGAAATTGTCACTGACAACAACCTTTACGGCTTGGGCGAAGTGCCGGGCAGTGTTGCCAGCACCAAAGCGTTGGAGGCAGCCCGTGAAGTGGTGATCGGCCAAGACCCCTTTCAACTCAACGCCATTCAACAAGGGCTGTTTGACCGCTTTGGCGCTGACGGCGCCCACGAACGGGGCGAATCACCGTGGGACAAGCGGCGGATTGTCCATGTCAACAGCGCCATTGAAGTAGCCTTATTCGACATTATGGGCAAAGCCACCGGGCGACCGGTCTGCGATCTGCTGGGTGGTCGCGCTCGCGAGCGGGCTGAGTTTTCGGCCTACCTCTTCTACAAGTATGAAGGCGCTGGCGGGCCACTAGAATTTGGCACCGATCCGAATGCTACCGGCTGGGCAGCAGCTCGCCAAAAGGCCGCGCTTGACCCGGCAGGCGTGGTGGCCCAGGCGCAGGCGATGTGTAAATACTTTGGCTTCAAGTCGATCAAACTCAAGGGTGGCGCCATGCCGCCGGACGAAGAAGCCGATGCTATCCTCGCTATGTATGAAGCCTTTGGCCCCGGCACGCCCCTACGCCTTGACCCCAACGCCATTTGGACAGTGGAGACTGCTATCCGCATCGGCAAACGGCTGGAAGGGGTATTGGAATATTACGAAGACCCGGTGCGCGGCCAGGAAAATATGGCGAAGGCGCGCCAGGCGTTGTCCATGCCCTTTGCCACCAACATGTGTACGACCTCCTTTGATGACATCCCCGGCAGCGTGCGTCTCGGTTCCGAAGACATTATCCTGAGTGACCATCATTTCTGGGGTGGTTTGCGCGCTTCCGTGGAGTTGGCGCGCATCTGTAAGACCTTTGGTCGCGGCCTCTCCATGCACTCGAACAGCCATGTCGGCATTTCGCTCATGGCAATGGCGCACCTGGCCGTAGCTACGCCCAACCTCACCTATGCCTGTGACACCCACTATCCCTGGCAATCAGAAGAAGTGTTGGTCGGCGGGCGCATCCCGATTGAAGATGGCGGCATTACCGTGACGAATGAACCGGGCCTAGGCATCGAACTGGATCGGGCGGCGCTGGCGCAGTTGCATGAACAGTATAAAGCGTGCGGCTTGACCGAACGCAATGATGAGATCGAAATGCAGAAGGTGCAGCCAGGGTGGAAATTCCAGGCAACACGGTGGTGAGATGGTTTAAGAAAACATGAGAGAGTAAGAAGCCAATCTTCCGGGAAGGTAGGGGTAGACGATCTGGTTGACAAAGCGGGCCTTCCCGGAAGATAGTGGGGGAGCCTCTATGTTTTGGAAAAGCTTTATGAAAATGGGACAGTAGTTTACGCGGAAGCGGGTGGACCAACGTTAGTGGGCACCATTGAATTGGTCAGCCCGGCCAACAAGGATCGCCCGGCGCAACGCAACGCATTCACAGCCAAGTGTGAAACTTTCTTGCGAACGGGCATTGGTTTGCTAGTGGCGGATGTGGTGACGACCTACAACACCAATCTGCATGGTGCGCTGTTGCAACGGCTACAAAGCAATACCGAAGCGCAGGAGAGCGAGGAGAGCCTCTATGCCGTTGCCTATCACCCTATTGAGCGTGATGGCGAGACCGCGCTCGACTTGTGGTATGAAGAGTTAACGCTTGGCAAGGCGTTGCTAACCATGCCGCTCTGGTTACGTGGCGGCCCCTGCCTGCCGGTTGCCCTCAAAGCGACTTATCAACGCACCTGTCAAGAACAACGTATTGCTGTTGAACCTGTGTAAGAGAGTGACTATGACCCCTGCCCAACAACTTGCTCAATGGGCTGACCAACTGCGCGCCATGTCGGCCTTGGGGCTACGCTACGCCGGTGATGTCTATAATCAGGAACGTTATCAGAAGATTCAAACCGTTGCGCTCGAAATGCTGGCGCTGGCCTCCGGCGACACGATTGCCAACCTAGAACCGCTGCGCAACACACTTTTAGCGCACCCAACCCCCTTTGCCGTTGGCGATGCCGCGATCATTGATGATGCTGGACGGATGTTGTTGATCCGCCGGGCCGACAATGGCAAGTGGGCCATGCCAGGTGGAGCGTTAGATGTTGGCGAGAGTGCGGCCGCAGGAGTTGTGCGCGAGGCGTTGGAAGAGACCGGCGTCTACTGTGAAGCAGCGGCGCTGGCCGGCGTCTTTGACTCGCGCTTCTGGGGTGGCAGTCTATACCACCTTTATCAGTTTGTCTTCCTCTGTCGGCCCTTGCCGGAGCCATCAACCCAACCATCCCACGCCCATGAAGTGCGCGAACAGGGCTGGTTCACCGAAGCCGAATTGCCGCCCGATCTTGATGCCAATCATGCCGGGCGGATCCCTGTTGTCTTTCAGGTCTGGCGGGGTGAACGGCCACCTTATTTTGATCAATAGAATTTTGAGCAATAGAGTTTGGATCAATAGAAATTGAAAGGACAATATGACCCAACCAAACCGTCCTGTCACTCTTACCGCGGAAGCTTTTGAGAAACTACACACTGTCTCCACCGCCACCTTGACTTCACAACTGAGCAAGCGGGGCTTTCGGAACACCTTTTTGGCGGGTCTCACACCGCTGCGGCCCGATTTGCGGCTGGTAGGCTATGCGTTCACGCTGCGCTATGTTCCTATGCGTGAGGATCTGGTCGATGAACTTTATGACAACACCAAGAATGTGCAGCGCATCGCCGTCGAAAGTGTGGGGCCGGAGGACATTCTGGTCATCGACGCCCGTGGCGACACCCGCGCCGCGACTTTGGGCAATATCCTGGCAACCCGGCTCATTGCCCGCGGCGCCCGTGGTCTGGTCACTGATGGCGCCCTGCGCGATACGCCCGGCTACCGGGAATTGAACTTGCCCGCCTATGTCAAAGCCGCCCACGCCGCCACCTCGTTTAACATTCACCACCCACTGGAGATGAATGTTCCGGTGGGTTGCGCCGGTGTTCTCGTCATGCCCGGCGACATCCTGGTTGGTGATGGGGAAGGGGTGGTCGCTATCCCGGCCAAGGTGGCCGAAGCGGTGGCCTATGATGCCTATGAACAGGAACGGCTGGAAGAATTTATCCAACAAAAGGTGGCTGGCGGCGCCAGCATCCACGGTGTCTACCCGCCCAACGAAGCGACCCAGGCCGAGTATACGATTTGGCGCACTCGGCAGGGACGATAATGGACACCGCGAATCATAGGATTAGCAAATCACATCGAAGTTGATTTACTAATCCTATGATTCGCTATGATAGCCAATTACAGACCAACCACCCCTATCCGCACCGCCTTACCGACCCACCGCCCAAGGCAAGTAGACATAATTGCGCACCTCTACCAGATCCAGGTCATCGTTTTCCTCATCGGCAGCCATTTCTTCCGCTGTCAACGGCTCGACACTACGGGATTGTGCATCGGCGGCAAAGGTGGCCGGCAACGCGCCCAGACCGATGGCGTCCAGGTTTTCAGAGCCATAGTCATGTGCATCGCTATCCCAGAAGCGACGGAAGGTGCAACCACCAGCCTGGGTAGGCGTACAGACAAAGATGTCGTCGGAATCGATTTGGGCCGTCACTTGACCCTCGTCAAAGACAAAGTCATCTTTTACGGTCAGATAGAGTTCACCCGTCGCCGGGTCGATCCAGAGGCCGTTGACATCTTCGTTCGCCAGGCCCATAGCGGCGCCGACAAAAAAGCGCTGCCAGATGCCATTGTCCCAGACAAAGAGATCTTCATCGTAGCCTTGCGAATTTGGGGCCATAAAGTCGCCAATCGTGCTGACCACCAACTTGTCGGCGCTGGTGAAGCCGATGGCGTCAATGTCTTCGCCATCGGTGGTCAGGCCCACTTCGGCACCGCGGAGATAGCGCGTAAAGCTGCCGGCCGTATTGTGACCCAACCGAGTCGGTGTGAAAAGGAGCAGATCCGCATCATCGACCGGGCCGACCCCTGGTACGTCGGTGGGGCCATTGAAACTCAGGAGGAGACCGATAGGCCGGAAAGCAAAGGCATCGACATCTTTCGTCACGCCCACGTCCGAGCCGTCGAAGATCATCTGCCAGGTCGCGGTTGCAAAGTCATAGGCGACAATATCCTCATCACGGAAGATGACGCCGCCGGCCTTTCCACTGCTGCGTGAACTGACAAAAAGGTGGGTGGATACAGGGCTGGGTACAAGATCGACCACATAAACATCGCCGGCATCTTCCGGGTTGTCATCAAACTCGATAATCAGGGTGAAATCGTTGCTGGCCGTTGGTTGCTGGATGATCGCGGTGCGGCTGCGGCTCTGAAGCAGCCGCAGATCATACCGTGTGGCCGTTTGTGACACCGGCGGGAAGACGCCGGTAAACCAATCGGAGAAACAGTTGCAATCGCGATTCTCCGGATCGGGCGTATCCGGCCAAACCGGGAACCACCGCTGGCCGTTGATCACGGTCGGTTCGTTAGCAAACCACAGGCGTCCTGGGGCGGCAAAGTCCAAGTGATGCCACTGGGCACGATTCCCGCGCAGGATGAGCTGGCTACGGCCATCGATCAGCGCGCTGATGCGAATTGGGCCTGGCTGTTCCGTCGCACGCTCGTAAGCACCGATGTCACAGCCCGCGCCTTGGGGGCGCGCCACCCCGCGCTGGTCGCTGTTGTTGACCGGTTGCGCAGCACAGACGGCATTGTCCGCCGCCGCCAGCGCCTGACTGCCAGCGAGCAGGGCATGAGTCTCGGTCGGGCCGCCGTTATCGGCTAGCGGACCGAGATTGGCCGCGCCGTTAGGGAGGTCGCTGGCCTGACGCACAGTGGTGGGCAGACAGGTGCCATCGCTATCCAGGTTGTGACCAAAGGAAAGCACCCGCTGGCCGCTAAAGTTGACGCCAGTCGCGACTTCCCCGGCGCAATCATTGCCCTGGTTGGCCGCAATGATGCTGTTAGTCAAGCGCAGGGTGCTGGTGTAATAGGCGGGGGCTTCGGCGCGGTCAAAGATGTGAACGCCACCCCCTTGACCAGCGCTATTTTGCGCCACTGTGCTGTTAACCAGGGCAATTTGTAAAGAACCTTCAGTCTCGGCGAGATAGAGGCCGCCACCATTGCCATTGGTGACGCTGTTGCCGCTGAAGGTGCTGTTAACAAATCGAATGTCAAACGTCTGGTTGGGTGAATCAAGATAGGCGCCGCCGCCGCTCACGCCGGCCTGGTTGCCGCTGATGGTGCTACGGAGGACGGTCATGTCGATATAGCCGTCACTAATGCGCGCCATGATCCCGCCGCCCGCTCCGGTGGCGCGGTTATTGCGAATGGTCGAATCGCTAATGGTCACGCGTGGCCGGAGAATGCGGAGACCACCGCCGTCCTGCGCCTGGTTCTCTGCCACCACAGTGCGGTTCAGGGTGACGGAACAAGCCTGGCTGTCCTCATCGGTCCAATAGACCAGGCCGCCGCCAACGCTGGTCGCCTGGTTATGGCGAAGTACCGAATCTTGGATGAGCAGGGCGCCCCCACCGCCGGCGCTACAGTAATAATCGATGCCGCCACCGGCCTCGGCCTGATTATCGCGCACGGTGGTGTTGATCAATGTCCAGTTACAGCGGATGTCCCGATCACAGTCAAAGGCGATCCCGCCGCCGTTCGGTGAGGCATCACCAGCGCTGACCTTGCCGCCGGTGAGCGTCACATTGCGCAGGGTCAGATTCGGAATGGTCGTCAGGGTGAGGACACGGCCATTGCCCCGCGCATCCAACGTATGGCCCTTGCCCTCGATCAGTACGGCGCCAACGATCGGGTTATGCAATGGGAGCAGCGGTTGGGTGAAGCTAATGTCGGCGGAGAGGGTGATGGTATAGTTGCCTGGCCCGGCGACATTGACGCAGGTGAACGCCTGGCGCAACGCCGCTTCGTCGCCGGCCACCAGATTGGGGTAGGTACAGCCTGGGGGATTGGGACGTTCATAAGCGCCGATGTCACAATGCGCTCCCTGCGGACGGGGATCGCCCCGTTGATCCACGCCGTTGATCGGTTCCGCCGCGCAGATGGCATCATCCCCCGCGTCGATGGCTGGGCTATCCGCCAACAGCGCCTGCGTCCAGGTCGCACCTCCATTATCAGTGAGCGGCGCCAAACCGGCGTTGCTGTTGGGCAGATCGCTCGGTTGACGGATGGCAGGCAGCAGACAAGTGCCGTCGTTGTCCAGGTTGTGGCCGCGTGAACTGATCAGCGGCACACCCTTGACCGGCGCTTCTTCCAGGCGCATGGCGCAGGCGTTATTACCCTGATTGTCAGCAATGAGACTATTGACCAGGGTCACTAAGGTGGCCGGGGCAAAGGCATCATCTTCCAGGCCAACAGAAAGAGCGGCGCCAGTGGCGGCGCCGTTGTTGGCAATCGTGGCATTGATCAGATCAGCCTGCAAGCCATAGGTGGCGCTTATGGCGATCCCGCCGCCGAGGCCGTCAAGAACCCGGTTGCCGCTCACTGTGCTATTGGCCAGCGTCAACTGCACATCGCCCGGATCGGCGGAGCGGATGTAGAGGCCGCCGCCTTGCCGCACCGCTTCATTGCCAAAGAGCGTGCTGCCAAGGATTTTGGCCCGCAACACATACGAACCGGCGATCATGGCAATGCCGCCGCCGGCAGTGGCGTGATTGGCGCGGATGGTCGAATCAATGGCCGTAAAGTCGGCGCCGCGCAGGCGAATGCCACCCCCTTCCGCCGCCCGGTTGTCCCAGACGGTGGTGCGCAGCAATTGGAGCGAAAAGGCGACGTTGGCTTCATCAAAGCCGGTGGTGATGGCGCCGCCCGCCGTTGCCCGATTGCCGTAGAGCAGTGAATCAACCAGTTGCGCCGAACAACGGCTGCCGGCGGCGCAATAGAGGGCCAACGCGCCCCCTTCCACGGCCTCGTTGTTGATCAAGGTGATATTGGTCAAGGTTGACGTACATTGTTGCTCTTCGCCGCAATAGAGACGCAACCCGCCGCCCCAAACCTCAATCCCGTTGACAGCAGAGAGAATCGAGCCGCCGTAAAGCGATAGGTTGCGCATGGTGAGCTGTTTCACCGACTGCACATCCAGCACGCGCCCGCCGTTTTGCGCCGAAAGCGTTCCCGACTGGCCCTCGATCACCAGTTCGGTAAGATTGGCATTGACAATGGCCGGCAAAGGTTGGCTCAACCGGAGAAAACCGTTCACCTGGATGGTGCAGACGCCGCTGCCGGCGCTATTGACACCCGCAATCGCTTGCTGGAGCGACGCTTCATCAGTGGCGGTAAAATCACAGCCCGCTTGCACCACCGGGGCGGGCAGGTCAGCAGCCCTGGCCGTCATCCCTGATAAAACTGTCAACAAAAGTAACAGAACCACGACAAAGAACAACCAGAAACTCTTTGATAGCTTCGCAACAATGTTAGCTACGATGTTCATAAGCTATTCCTTTCACGGTTGGGTAACGCTCGAAGGGCTGTTCATCCGCGGATTCATGGCAAGTTTATGGCGCTTGTCTAAAATGATACAAATCCTAACGGTATAGTTTATAACAAAAACAGCCTAATGTCCCTATCCATCTGGTGAGCTTGCCCCTGGTCACAGAGCGAGGATTGGCAGCGAACTATTCCTGTCGCTTGGCAGGATGGCGCAACGCTGGTACACTATATGCAGTCAACGCGCCATTGGCGATCACACCTATTGAGCAATTACGAGGAGGACCTTATGCAACTCACCCGTCACCAAACCGCTGTCGGCCCCTGTTGGGCTGTCGATGGCAAACTTTTGCCCCAGGGCGTCACACTGTCTGCCCTGCTTGCCCTCCCCCAAGCCGCAATGACTACCCTGCTCCACTCCCTCGCTGGTCAATCCAGCCAATCAACCAACGAACCAACCCTGGTTCCCATTGAAGCCAACCAGGAAGTGTGGGGCAGCGGCGTCACCTATCTGCGCAGCCGCGATGCCCGCAAGGCCGAATCGACCGTCGCCGATGTCTACCAGAAGGTCTACGAGGCTGAACGACCCGAAATTTTCTTCAAGCAATTGGGCTGGCGCACGGTGGGCAGCGGCGAAGCAGTGCGCATTCGCGCCGACTCAACCTGGAATGTGCCGGAGCCGGAGGTCACGTTGGTGATCAACGCCCACGGCGAAATTGTCGGCTACACGGTTGGCAACGATATGTCCTCGCGTGACATCGAAGGGGCCAATCCGCTCTATCTGCCCCAGGCCAAAACCTACAACGGTTCCTGCGCCATCGGTCCTGCCATCCACTTGGCGACCGCCGACCAACTGACTAACCTGACCGTCAAGCTTCAGATCGAGCGCAATGGCGATCTGGTCTTTGAAGGCGAAACTGCCACCAGCAAGATGAAGCGCAACTTCCCCGAACTGGCCGCCTATCTCTGTCGCGAACTGAGCTTCCCCCACGGCGTCTTCCTGATGACCGGCACGGGCATTGTGCCAGGGGATAATTTCACCCTCCAAAGCCGCGACCTGATTCGCATTACGATTGAAGGGCTGGTGTTAGACAACCGCGTGGCGTAAGATGGATAGAGCCGATGCCTTGCAGACCTTTATCGCGCCGCTGACCAGTCTAGTCACCGAGGTGTATGACTGGCCGGCAGCGCGCTTTCAGGTCAACACGTACCTGCACTCGGCACCGCCACCGGACGAATTCATCACATCGGTGCGGGCGGTTGTTCTACGTGGTGACACGGTATTGGTCGTCCAAGATCCCGATGGCTGCCACATTTTGCCTGGTGGACGGCGAGAAGCAGGCGAAAGCTATGCCGCGACGGCAACGCGTGAGGTGCTAGAAGAGACGGGCTGGCAGGTAACCATCGGTCCACTGTTGGGGGTCAAGCACTTTGATTACTTGACCCCCAAGCCCCCGCACATCAACGCCCCCTATCCTGTGTTTGCCCAGCTTGTCTATGTCGCCCAGGGGGTAAGTTACCACCCCGCAGCCAGAGAACAAGGTGGCTACGAATTGGGCGCCGAATTTGTGCCGCTTACCCAAATCGAACCAATCCCTCTCTTAGAAAGTGATCGGCTTTTCTTACAAGCTGCGCTGGGTCTGCTTTAATAAGCCTGCGTGTTAGTGTATCGTGGTGGTTGCCACCGCCACAATCCAATTCGCTCCTCCCCCAATTCATTGTAGCAACAGAGGAGACAACCATGCAGACCTTCAAAAACCTGATCGCCGGTGAATGGGTGGCCGCCGCCAACGGCGCCACTTTTGAAAACCGCAACCCCGCTAAAATTGATGAAGTAATCGGCGCCTTTCCCTCGGCAACAGCCGACGATGTCAATGCCGCTGTGGCTGCTGCCCAGGTTGCGCTGCCGGCGTGGGCGGGTATGCCGGCGCCAGCGCGAGGCGCCATTCTGGACAAAGTCAGCCAAATCCTGGATGCCCGCCAGAAAGAGTTGGCCGAAATCCTCAGCCGCGAGGAGGGCAAGACCCGCGCCGAAGCGACCGGCGAAGTGTTGCGCGCCCGCGACATCTTCAAATACTATGCCGGCGAAGGCTGGCGCGCCGGCGGCGATGTTATTCCCAGCAACACCGGCGGCGAACTGCTCTATACCCGCCGTGAGCCTCTCGGCGTGGTAGCGCTGGTGACGCCCTGGAATTTCCCCATAGCCATCCCCGCCTGGAAGATGGCCCCGGCATTGATCTATGGCAATACCGTGGTCTTCAAACCGGCTTCCTTTACGCCGGAATCGGCCTATCGTCTTGTCGAAGTGTTGGTGGAGGCTGGTTTGCCCAAGGGCGTGGTCAACTTGATCACCGGCTCTGGGCGGCTGGTCGGCGATGTTTTGGTGGGCAACAAGGGTCTTAGCGGCATCAGTTTCACCGGCTCCTACAGCGTGGGCATGAAGATTTATGAGAAAGCCATGCCCAACCTGACCCGTGTCCAGTTGGAGATGGGGGGCAAAAACCCCATGATCGTTCTCAACGATGCCGATATCGATAAGGCCGTGCAACTGGCGTCGGTCAGCGGCTTTGGTCTCACTGGCCAGGCGTGTACCGCCGCCAGCCGCGTGATCGTCGAAGAGGGCATTGCTGACGCTTTTTCCGCCGCGCTGACCGCCAAGGCGCGCAGCCTTGTTGTCGGCAACGGCTTGGAAAGCGGCGTCACCATGGGGCCGGCAGTCAGTGAGGATCAACTGAAGACCGACCTCGACTATATCAAGATCGGCAAAGACGAAGGCGCTAAGTTACTGATTGGCGGTGATCGTGCCAAAGAGGGCGGCTACTTTGTCCAACCGACCGTCTTCAGCGATGTCGATGTGCAGATGCGCATTGCCCAAGAGGAGATTTTCGGCCCAGTCATCAGCGTGATTCGGGCCAAGAACGTGGACGATGCGATTGAGAAAGCCAACAGCATCCAATTTGGCCTCTCCGCCGCCATTGTCACCAATGACTTGCAGAAAGCCTTTACCTTTGCCAACCGCATTGAGGCCGGCGTCGTCAAGATCAACGAGCCGACCACCGGTCTGGCCCTGCAAGCGCCCTTTGGCGGCTTCAAGAATTCCAGCGCCAATACTTTCAAAGAACAAGGCCAGGCCGCCATTGAGTTCTACACCCGCACTAAGACGATCTATGTTGGGCATGGCTGATGGTTGGGGCGCGGGTTCAGGAAGCGCGGATGGTTGCAGCGTAGGAAAGCAATCTGTGCTAGTTCGTGCCAAAGAAGAAGATCCTCATCCGTAGGGGCGTACCCTTGCGGTCGCCCAATCTGGGGCGACCGCAAGGGTACGCCCCTACCTATTTTCACCAACAACGGTTACGGATTGCTTGTACTACCTATCGATAGGCCCATCGCCGGTTAACTGCGCGCAGTAAATCTGGTGCAAGGCACGATGGGTCGGTACATTTTCCCAGAAGGAGCGGCGCAAGGCATCATCGGTGATCCGGTCGGCGTACTGTTGCAGCAAGGTGTGGCCTTGCTGTAGGAGCGGGATGGCCCGCGGGTCATGCGCCGCTGCCAGGATTTGATAACAGGTGAGATAGAGATAAAAGGGTTCATCCTGGCCCGCAGTCGGACAATCAACCAGGAGTTGCAGCACCGTTTCCACCAAATGCTGCGCCTGGCCGCAATCGCCCTGCTTGTAGGCAATGACGGCCAGTCCGGCCTGTGCTTCGGCGGCCATATCGGCGCGACCGACCTCGTTATACAGGGTGATCGCTTGCTGATAAGCGGCTGTCGCGTTAGTGAATTGGCCGACATGGGTTTGGGCATGACCAATCAGCACAAGTGCATAGGCCCGCGCCACTTGAAAACCAAAGGGTTGGTCGATCTGCCAGGCTTGACAGGCATCAATCAACGTCTGCGTCGGCTCGTCCCGGTGCAGCGCCAGCACCAGGCGCGCATGAAGAGAGGTGATCTCGGCTTCCCGTCTTTTGACTTCGGGCGCCGAAGCGAGGTAGCGCGCCAGCCATTGATCGGCTTGGGCATAATCACCGACATAGGTATAGAGCCGCCCCAGCCAGATCAACGCAAGGGCTTCGAGATCACGCACGCCCATTGTCCGAAACAGAGCCAACGCCCCTTTGATCAGGGTAATGGCTAGGCTGTATTCCCCTTGCAGGCGCACCACATCCCCGAGTTCAAATTGACAGCTCGCTTCCGCCCAGCGGTAGCCGACGTGGGGAACCAAGCGCAGCGCCTGTTCATAGTCGCGGCGCGCCGCTGGATAATCGCCGCGCTCGCGGGCAATATTGGCCAGATTGACCAGGCAAGTCATTTCCACACGCCGCTTGCCCAGGGTTTGGGCCAGATGTAAACTCTGGTTGACGTGGGTGCGCGCCTTTTCAAAAAGGCCGAGATCGTTAGAGAGACCACATAACCAAATTTGGGCCGTACATTCGACATCATATAAGAGTTCACTGGGGCCAAACTGGGCGTGTGCGGTATGAACCAATTGCAACGTTTGCTCATAATGGCGCTGGGCCTCGGTAAATTGGCCTTGTCGGTGGAGCGCTTGCCCCCAACTGAGATGACTGAGCGCCAACGCCTCCGGTGCGTCATCTGTTTTGACCGCGGCAATGACCTGCTGGGCCGCCGTAATCCCTTGTTCATACCGACCCTGTGATATAAGCAGATTGGCATGGATGGCGCTCAACTTGCGCAGAACCGGCCCTGGCTGGCTGCTGATCTGTTCAACCACCGCTTGAAAGGCTTGGATGCCTTCGGACAAGTAGCCCATGGTCTCATAAAAGCAGCGCAAGGTCCACGCTGCCGGCCCAAGGCGCGGGATATGGCAGCGCTGCACGGCCCACGCCCAAGCTTGCCGAATATTATCAATCTCCGTCTGGATTTCAGCCGCCGTGTCGCGTGGTTCGACGCGCGTCAGGCGGCTCTCGCGCGCAGTGACAAAGGCTAAGTAGAACTCACTGTGATGCGTCCCGACCGCTTCGTATTCAACTGGGTCGCCGGCCAACTGCTCGGCAGCCAATTGGCGCAAGAGTTCGTGGATTTCATAGCGGGCGGGCGACTGATTGGCGTCGCTCGCGACAAGGCGCACTAGCGATTTATGTACCAACGCCGCCAACACACGCAGCGAAGCGCCGGCCACTTGTTCGGCGGCTTCACGCGTAAAACCGCCGCGAAAGAGGGCCAACTGGCGAAAGACTCTCTGTTCGGTGGTCGTGAGCAGATGCCAGGACCAGGCGAAAACGGCCCGCATACTGCGTTGACGATCCGGCGCATTGGCCCACTCCGCCGTTAGAAAATCAACGCTTCGTTCAATTTCAGCGGCAATTTCTGTCAATGATAATAATTCAACCCAGCCGGCGGCCATCTCCAGCCCCAGCGGCATCCCTTCCACCAATTGACAGATGCGCAAAACCGCCGGCAGATTGGTTGGCGTGAGCCGAAAGTCGGGTTGGTTGTGCTGGGCGCTTTGCACAAAGAGGCGAACGGCATCAGCATTGGCCGCCTCGGCCACGATTTCAGCCACAGCCTCGCTCCCAATCTCGCCCACAGCCAAGGCGCTGCCAAAGCTCAACGGCTGCACTACCGTGAAATGTTCACCCTGGAGATTGAGCCGGGCGCGCGAAGTGACGAGAATCTGGACGCGTGGCGCGCTTTGGAGCAGTTCGGCCACCAGTCCCGCCGCCCCCAGCAGGTGTTCAAAATTGTCCAAAAGGAGCAGGAGTTGCTTGGGCGCCAGCAGCTTCAACAACGCCGCCTGGGGATCGCCGCCCGGCAACCGCAGATCCAGCGTTGTGGCAATGGTCGGCGCCACCCCAGCCACGTCCGTGAGTGACGCCAGCGACACAAAGAAGACGCCATCGGCATAGCTGCCCAACCGTTGGCGCGCCACCGCCAAGGCCAGCCGTGTTTTGCCCATGCCGCCAGGGCCGACCAGGGTCAATAACCGGCAGTTGGGTTGTTGCAATTGTAGCAGCAGCTTTGCCAACTCGCCGGCGCGCCCGACAAAGGGGGTGAGGGGCGTGGGGAGGTTGTGGGGGGGTGGGGGGGTGACAGGGTGAGGGGGTGACAGGGTGAAAGGTGTGTTCGTCGGTGGTGTCACCTTGTCACCTTGCCACCTTGCCACCTTGTCACTGGTCACCTTGTCAAGTGTGCCGGCGCGAATATGTTGGAACAACGCCGTAGTTTCGCTGTCCGGTTCGACCTTAAATTCGGCGTGTAGGATCTCACAGCAGCGTTGGTATTGGGCCAGGGCGGCAGCGCGCTGGCCGCTTTGGGCCAGGGTGCGCATGATCTGGCGGTGCGCCGCTTCCCGCCACGGCTCTAATTGCAACTGGCGTTCGGCATAGCGCTGCGCCGCGGCAAAATCCATGAGGGCTTCGGCGGCGTCGGCAAGCTGGGTAAGGGCCGTCAACGCCTGCCCATGTAACTGTTCTTGCCTCATGCGGCGCCACTCTTCAAATCCATCGCTGTCGGCAATGGTAAAGCCGGCCAGAAACTCGCCTTGATAGAGACCCACCGCCTGTTGCAACCGTTGCCGACACGCAACGCAATCGGCCAAGGTGCGATGATTATGGCTGGCCGTGGCTGCCAGGAGCGCACTAAATTGACGCACATCGACCTGACAAGGTGCGGCGGGATTCAAGGCAATCGTTTGGCGGGTGACCAGCAGAAAGGGGGCTGCGTCCTGGCGTTCATCCCCCAACAGCTTGCGCAAATGAAAGAGCGTCTGGCGTAAATTGGTGCGGGCGCTTTCGTCGCTGTACCCCGGCCAGAAGAGCGCCGCCAGCGAGTCACGGCTATGGGGTACGCCGCTCGGCTCCACCGCCAGGTAGCACAAGAGCGCGCGCACCTTATCCGATTCAAAGTGCGTCAACAGTTGATCGGCTAGCCGGACTTGAAATTGACCTAATAAGGTCAGGGAAAGATGCGCCATGCTCTTTATCGCGCTGGCGATGATCACTGCCAGCCAGCTTTCTGCGGTGTGGCGACCACACCGCGATCACGCATTGCTTCAACCATCACGCCACTTTACCATAACTTTGCCGCGACCGGTTGTGACATTACGCTGACAGCCACCACTGTCGGCGGCCGCACTGGCCCAATTCGCCTAGCTTGTTTGTCGATAACCTAATGGTTCAAAGCATGTAATATTAAATGGTATATTCCATTGTATCATACTGGTTCTCAACAACATAATGTGCTGATGATTTCATAACGATCTTTTCACCTTTCATCACGATCGGCTGCCCATTTCATAACGTTTTCATCACGAACGCTTGCTATGCTACGGTTCAAGCAAAGATCGATTCGTGATGCAGGTGTCGCTCATGCAAGAAGCAAGTTCCGCAACCCAAGCCCCGCCGCCAGACCAACCGGTTGGCACCGCCGGCTACCATTCCTATCTGGTGCGCCTCTGGCAGACGCACCCGCAGTCGGCGTGGCGGGCGTCGGCGCAGTGTGTGCAGACCGGCACAACAATCCTCTTCGCTGACCTGGCGACGCTCTGTGCTTTTCTCAATGCCCAAACCGGGGGGCAAGCGGTTGATCATCAGTCGTAAATAGGTAGGAATTCAGAGGTTGGTTAGTTGGTTAGTTCTGTGATTTCGACAAGCTCAATCACCGAACCAACCAACTAACCAACCAACTACCACATTCCATTTCAGAAGCAGTTCTCTGCTTCCTGGCGATCCCACGACCCTGGAGTTGGAGCATGGATCACTTGCTGGCCCAGTCCACGACCACCAAAGCGTATAACTAGGACAATTCAACGTAGGGGCGTCCGCTTGCCGGCGTCCTGGTTTGTGGAAACCGGGGCGCCGGCAAGCGGACGCCCCGACCAAACCAAAAGGAGAAAGCCAATGCTATCTGAACTGCGTACCCGCAAATTCACTGCTCT
>JAPKMW010000057.1 GCA_026645575.1 Caldilineaceae bacterium | reverse complement strand
ACCGCGCCAACCGGGTCGCGATAATCCACATCGCCGGCGCTGTCAGCATTGGGATAGGCGGTGGCTGGCGTGGTGACACCCGCATTGACCGGACCAAAAGCCGTATCATTGCTGTCAATGCCATCATCAATGCCATCTTTGTCAGCGTCCACACCGGTCAGGATCAAGGCGGCTTCGCTGGTGTCGTTATCCTGGGCATTGTCGCTATCGGTGTCTTTGTAATCCGGGTTGTCGGTGCTGTCGCTGTTGACCGGGTTCAGACCAGCGCCGTACACCGTATTGATGCCTTGGCCGTTGACCGCACCGTCAGGCGCAACATAACCGGCGGTGGGCTGCGCTTCGACATTGTCGGGGAGGCCGTCGCCGTCGCTGTCCAGGTCGAGCGCGTCGGGGATGCCGTCGTTGTCGGTGTCTACTGTTACCGCGCCTTCTACGCTGTCGGGCAGACCGTCGCCGTCGTCGTCCAGGTCGCTGCCGTTGACCACGCCGTCGCCGTCGCGATCACAGTCGGCCTGGCCCAAGTCATAGTTGCCCAAGAAGTCATTGCCGGGGTCAACACCAAGGGCGATCACATCGATCTCCTGACCGGGGTTGTAGGGTGGGACGTTGAATGGGTCGTTGTTCTCCATCAAGCTCACCGCACCGGCGCAGATGCCGCCGTTCTGGAAGGTGAACATGAGAATTTCCTGCCCCGCCTGCCAGTTGATCGCGGCGTGGTTGCCCGTCGGGAAGTCGAGCGAGAAAGAGAGATAGTCCGCACTCGCATCGGCAGCCGGCGCATTGTGCCGCGACGTAACCGACCAGGCCGTATCCACGACCTGGGCCGTGAGGTTGGTGGGGGTGAAGACGCCGCTGCCGTTGAGGTGGGGCGCTTTGATCGTCACCTGGCTAGTGCTGGTGGTCTTGGGCGCATTGGGGGTGATGGGGGCGCGCATCCAAACTTCGTAGCGATTGAGCGCCGCGTTGTAGACCACTTTGTATTCGATGCCGGCCTGGGGAACATAGGCGGTGCCGATGGTGTAGGCTTGATAGCTGTTGGGTGTGACGCCGTTGGCGGTGATCGTCCCCGCCGCTGCCGTGCCAGTGACGCCGGCGTTGCCCAGATCGACCCATTGCGTGCCGTTCCAGCCGACCACGCGCAGGTTCGCCAGGTTGCCGTTGCTCAGGGTGGCGACGCCGCTGTTGCTGTCCCAGTGTAAGGTCAGATTCACAGCGACCGCACCGCTGGCGTTCCAATATTCGACATTGCTGACGCCGGTAATACCGGCGCCAAGGGCTGTGCCGGCATCCGTCTGCGGGTTGGAGAGCCAGTAGCGGGCGTCGATCTGATCGGTGGCGTTGGCCGGTGCGCTGATCGCTAGCGGCCCGTAGCGCCCGCCATCGCCCAGGGGGAAGGTGAAGGCGTCGTTGCCGATCTTGCGCACTAGGCCATCGACATGGCTGGCATCAGACGCATTGACGGCCGTGGCGTTGTCGCGGAAGACGACGATGCCGGTGTTGGGTTCGTCGATCTTGCCATTCTGAAAGTTTAGCGTGCCGACCACCTCCACCGTACCAGCGTTGGTGACAACCCCGCCGGTGTTATTGGTCAAGCTCTGCTTGACATAGAAGAGCGTGCTGCCGTTGATCTGGATCGGCCCCGTGTTTGTGACATCCTGCGACAGGAGCGGCCGAGTGAGCAACAGGATCGTCGCGAGCAGCGCCGTGAGCGTGGCAGCGTAGATGCGCCATCTGCGGTTTAACCTACGCATAAATTGTGTCTGCTTCATCACTTACCTCATTTATTCCTACGTAACTCGTTCCCAGACCTGACAGGTTTCCAAAACCTGTCAGGTCTAGTCTGGGTCATCGAGTACAAGATGGCTGATTGGGCTCTGCGCAATCACTTTGTCATGGGCAAACAGAAAACTGTTGCGATTGTTGAACCAGGTGAGAACTGCGTCCCGTTGCAGCAAGGTTTGGCGCCTATTCAACCACAACGGTGAAAGTGAAGGATTGACTCACCACATTTGCAGCATTCGTCACCTTAATGGTGACAGTTCGCTCGCCGGGGGTATCCGTCGCAATACGCACTCTATCGAGGGCATCAGAAAAGACGGTACTCGGTTGACTTGAACTGGATTGCATTGTCAGCGTATTGCCAGCGCCTACACAGACTGGGATTGGGGTATAGTCAAAGTCGCAGCTCAATTCATTATTCGCCCCACCAGAAACCGTGATCACTGCCTTTTTGATGGCATCGGACATATCAAACACGCGAAAACGTCGTCCGAAATCTTGAGGCGTGTTGTCGGCACGAATCTTAAATGACACCGGTTTGATATTGCTCATATCGGTGGTATCAAAGAGCATTTGCGCTGCAGTGCTGTTATTTGAGGTGACAAGCAAGTGATTACCATCAGGCGAAAATCGAAGATCACGATCTCTCGCAGTAGATCCTTGAGTAAAACCAGTAAATAGCCAGTTGGCAAAGTAGCCTGCTCCCGGAGCGAGATTGATGGCTGTTGTGTAGGTATTGCTGGCAAAATTGTAACCGTAGAGTTTGTTGTAAAAAGTCTGACTAAAAACTGGGCTACCATCACTGGTTACGCCGACGGGTGTTGCTGTAGACGAACCCGCAGGCTGATATTGGAGGCTAGGGAAGTAGATCGAATCCCCTTTGGCCACCACGGCAGTAGTCCCAGCCGGAGACAAACCCGCTTGTCCTCCAAATTTGCGAGAGAGATTGAAGTATGGCGCGTAGACATCCGAAACCGTAATTGGCGCACTAGGTGTAATGGCTCCTGTTACAGGATCGTAAGTCAGCTTCATTAAGCCGGATTTGTACACATCTGGCCTGCTGTCATCCGCGCGCTGCGCAGATCTCATGATAAAAAGCTGATTGTTTGCACCCTTCACAAGATATGACAACATGGCCCAAGGAAGCCAGGTATTATTCTGGGTAACTTCAAATACCGTGCCTGTTCCGGTAAAAATAGGGGTTGGCGCAATCAACACAGTTCCGTTCATCGACAAGGCCACGTAACTATCTGGCCCTGAAGTGATTGCAGGTGGGAAGACCATCGCAACGCCAAACGATGTAGGAACAACATCGTGTATAAAGCGTGTATTAAGCTGGCCTGAAGTGTTAACTGAAGGGGTATATTGTCCCACTTTGGTGCCTGTCGCATCAAAAAAATAGAGGCTAAATACACCATCAGTGGTGCCGGCTTGATCTTTTACGCTAAGAACAAATCCATTATTTGTTAAGGGGATCGCCGCTAACTGGTCAAGACCAGTAGGTCCACCAACAAGGGTTGTCTTGGGAATAACGATTTGCCCAGTTCTATCAATCACTAAAAATTGAACGGTGCGGACTGAACTACTTGAGACGGCATCCACAAAAACGAGAATGTTGCCACTATCCAGTGCGATAGCCTTACGGTTGGTATATGATTCTTGACTCGTACTGATGAAATCAGTGATTACCAGTCGCTGACGGAGAGAAAAGTTAGTGTCGTACAGTTGAATGAACGGAACCAAGGGTTGCCCACCATCTGTTGCACCGAGGTCGAGCCTTCCAAACGTATTATTGTCGAGCCAAAAATAGCTTGATGGAAAGAAGGGATTGATGTCCATCCGCTTTGGGGGGACGGTAGCCGCCGACCAGAACCCCCAGATCTGGCGCAACGTGGTCGATGCAAAGACCGTTGGCACCGTAGTGTCAATACCGCCCAGGGCATTTGTGCTTGTATTGGTGCTGGTATTCCCACTACCATCGCCGCTGCCGCCCACGGCGCACTTCCACGCCGTGCCATCCCAGAACTGAATGCACTTGTCAGTGGTGTTGTAGATGGTCAACCCTTCCGCCGGGCTACTGATGGCGTTGCGTTGAGCGGTGGTCAGGCGCGGGTGCAACACCCCTTGCGTCGTCGAGACAATGTCAAGCGCAGCGGAGGGATCAGGATTATTCGTACCGATGCCCAGTTGCGCCGCTGCCGGAATAACGAGCGCCAACACGAGGCCGAAGGCAATCAAAAGATAGGAAAGTTTGCGATTCATGGTACTTGTTCCTTTGTTAAGAACCGATAACGAGTGGTCCTAAATCTGTCAGGTCTCCAAGACTTGTCAGTTTTTCTACTTCCAGCCGCTGCCGTCGTAGATTTGCAACACATTGGCCTCGCTGTTATAGATCAGCAACCCGGCCGCCGGATTGCTGATGGCGTTGCGCTGCGCGGTGGTGAGCCGCGGGAAGAGTACCCCTTTGTCGGTAAAACTGAGATCAAGAATGGCCGAAGCATGGGGCGTACTCGTGCCAATGCCGACGCCGGGCGTGCTTTGGGCGTAGCCGGTGGCATAGCTGGCCAGCCGCAGCGCCGGGAGTAAGATCGCCAGTGCTAAGGTCATGATTAGCAAGCGGCGCAGAATACGGCGGGATGTCAACAATGGTCGGCAGGTGGTAGATACGTGAAAACGACGCATGGGCGAATGCTTCATGGCAGTAGCTCCTGAATAAACGATAACGTAATCGGTGATACATGATGGGTGAATGGTTGTTCGAATGAGTTGGGGGCGGCGCCATATAAATAGCTCGCCGGTAGTATTGCTTGAGGCAGCATAGAAACAAGGGGGCCTGTTCGTACAGGTGAGCCGATTCTCACAAACGAGAACCGGGGGCGTAGGTGGTTGTAGCCAGAAGAAGCGGCACTAGGGAAAGTTACCCCGCCACAGGCCGCGCAAAGTGGTGTTTGATTGATTTGCCGTCCAGACATCTCTACTACCTCTTGAGCAAAGTTCTACCCAACTTAGGTTCAAGCGCACCTTCATGCAAAAATAGCTTGATTGATCCAAATTGGTTTACCATCCCACAAGGTCTGTTGGCGCAGGCCCTGATCGTCAGGCGGACGCTAGACCGTAGTGATGCCTAGCGTTCCCGGTGAGAAGCTTGTTCCGTCCCGATCGAGTGGGGACGGGAACCGTTTTCTCATGCGTCGTACCATTTGTATTGTAGCAACTCGAACCCGGTTTGTATATAGCTATGGAGTACCAGTTTTCTCCTGTGTCATTTGCTGCACTGCCTTCTGTAGATTAATGGAGGGGACGGTCAACTTCGGCAATGAGATGTGCTATGCCCAGTCGTGACCTCCGCCGGAAAGAGAAAGGGTGTCCCGGCGGCTGAGACTTCGGCGTGAACTCAGTCGAACGCTTGTCGAAGCTGCCAGGACACCCTTTCTCTTGTCAGCATCCCTGCTTTTCTCACCGATAGATCGCCGACAATGATCGTTCAACATATTGGCGAATCCGTTGCAAATCGCCAACCGGGTCGGGGGCGGTGTCCAGTTCCAGCACAGCCCACCCCTGGTAGTTCAGATCGCGCAGCAAGCGCACCCACGCCGGCCAATCCACCACGCCACTGCCCACTGCGGTAAACCACTGGATCTGGCGATCATAGATGGTCTCATCAATCGGCACATCCGCCGGGGCGGGGCCGGTGGCGTCTTTCCAGTGGGTGATCGACAGGCGGTCGCGATGGCGCTTGACAATCGCTAACGGATCCGAGCCGGCAACGGTAAATTGCGCCGTGTCGGGGCAGAGGAAGACATAGGTCGGGTCGGTCAGCAGCATAAAGAGATCGACGTCGCGACTATTGCGAAACATGGAGAACGCTTCCGGGTGGACAGCCAGCTTGACGCCATATTTCAGCGAAAGATAGCCCATGCGGTTCATAAGATCGGCCATTAACTCGGCTCGTTTGAGATCAACAAAGACCGGCGGCTCGGCATCCCGGCTGGCACGCAGGGGCAGCGAGACAATGAGCGAATCCGAGCCACCCGCCTGCAAAAACTCGGCATAACCGGCAACCATCTCTAACAACACAGGGTGATCGGCAGCATTGTCAAACTCGGCATAGCGATCCGTGCCGGGAATGCGGGTGGAAAAATAGCCGCTGCTCAGTTCCAGGCCATGATCGTGCAACGCCGTGGCAAACCCCTGTGCCGACCCATAGGCATCGCGGGCGCTATACCAATTGCCCGGTGCAAAGGTAATCTCGATCCCATCCAGCCCCGCGGTCTTGCACGAAGTCAGAATCTGTTCCCAAAAGCGTAGCGGACTCCACCCGCCACTGGTGAAGAGATCGCGCAGCGCGCCCATCGCGCCGGCCATGCCCCAAAAGCGGGGATCGTAGAAGGTGACCAGATCTGTCGAAAATTTAATGTTACGTGCTTCTGCCATCGGAACTTCCTTTCTTGGTGGACAAATCATTTTCCTGATAGCATACCACAAGTGGTCGGCCTACAATAGCCGACGCCCTTTGCCGTTTGGCTCTTTCCGTGCTGTTAGGTCATAATGGGGTAGGATCGCTCTTTTGTTATAATTTTCTGGCAAATACCATTTCTTTTTTAGGGTGACAAGCATAGGCTGTCCCAATTGTAGACAACCACGGCCACACGTAACTCATCCTGTCACCTTGTCATGCTGCAAGGAAAAACATTTCCATGAAACCAACTCATCTTTTGCTCATCCTCTTGCTTTTGCTGGTGGTGTTTAGTCCACGCGCCTATGGGCAGGAAACGACGACAGAACCAGCCCTGGTGCGTTTACAGGCGGCAACCTTTGACCCCTTACAACCGGGAAACGCCTTGATCGCAGCGGATGCCGCTGACGTCGCCACGCCCTACTATCTCGTGCAATTTACCGGCCCCGTGGAAACTCTTTGGGTGCAACAGATCACCGCCCTGGGCGGTCGCGTCCTCGGCTACATCCCCGACAACACCCACATTGTGCGGCTGACGCCGGCCGCCGTAGCCAATGTGCGCGCCTTACCCGGCGTTCGGTGGGTTGGCCCCTACCAACCAGCCTATAAACTAGCGCCGGCTTTGGCGCTCCGTGCCGCTGGTAACACCACTGATGCCCCATTGGATCTGGTCGTGGTTGGCTTTGCCGATACCGTGCCAACGGTGTTAACCGAGTTCCTGCGCACGCAAGGGGCGACAATCCAGAACCTAGCCCAATATGATTGGGGGTTGCTCTTCCGCGTGACTGCGCCAGCGGCAACGCTGCCGTCCCTACTCCAGCACCCGGCGGTCAGTTGGGTTGAGCCGTATCTGGAGCCGCAACTTGCCAATGCCGAAGGACGCAAAGTAATGGGGGTCGAAGGGGTCTGGCAGCGTTCCGGCTACTTTGGCGCCGGCCAGATCATCGCTGTTTCTGATTCTGGCCTCAGCGTGCAGGAGGCGCTTTCCCCCGATTTTGCCAACCGCCTGGTGCGCGCCTTTGCCCCTAGTGAAATGAATCTGTCCACCCCCCAATGTCGCGCCAAGGCCACCTGGACCGATCTCAATGGGCATGGCACCCATGTGGCCGGCTCGGTGTTGGGCAGTGGCGTCCGTTCCGGCAGCAATCCGGCCAATCATGACTATACCGCCTCGCACGCCGGGGCTGCCCCGGAAGCGCAACTGGTCTTCATGGCGCTCAACACCGATGGCAGCAGCGGGATTCAATGTATTGATCTCAATGGTGATTTTATTGCCAAAGGCTATCAGGCCGGGGCGCGCATCTCCAGCAACAGTTGGGGGGCGTCTGACCGCGGCGGCTACAACCTGCTCTCCAGTCTGGTCGATGATTACATCTGGCGCCACAAGGATTATCTGGTACTCTATGCCGCGGGCAATGCCGGCCCCGGCGCCCAGACCGTTGGCTCCCCTGGTACTGCTAAGAATGTCCTCACCGTGGGCGCCAGTGAGAACAACCGACCTACGGTTGATACCGACAGCGATGACCCCAATAGTATGGCAAGCTTTTCCAGCCGCGGCCCGACGGTGGATGGGCGCATCAAGCCCGATGTGGTAGCCCCCGGCACTTGGATTCTTTCCGTGCGGGCAGCCCAGGCGCCGGATGGCAGCTTCTGGGGGCCGTTCAATGCTGACTATGCCTTCATGGGCGGCACATCAATGGCAACGCCGTTAACGGCAGGGGCGGCGGCGCTGGTGCGGGAATGGCTGGGCAAAGAACGGGGTGTCAGCAACCCTAGCGCGGCGTTGATGAAGGCGATCATCATGAATGGCGCCACCCAACTGCCCGGTGAAACCACCCCCAGTATGGACAGTGGCAGCGGCCGCGTCGATCTGAAAAATACCTTGAACGCCCACTATGCCGTGATGGATGACTTTGTGCAGGGTCTATCCACCGGCCAAAGCGTCTCCTATACCGTGCAGATTGTTGCTACGACTGCTGTGGGCAACCTGATCGCCATCACGGGCGCGGGCGCCGACACGGTGCAAGCCGCTGCCGTCGCAACCCTTCACCTGACCGATAGCACACCACCAGCAGCAACCACGCTCATTACCGATGCAACCCACTTCCAGGGCGAACCGCTGCCCGGTTTTGCCACGGCGCGTCAGCATACGGTGATTCCCACCCATGTCGGCATTACAAAACAGGGTCTCATCCCCTTGACGAATGGGGCGCCAACCATTGCCAGTCGCGCACCCTTGACAAACGCGGCGCCACCCGCAATGAGCCAGCAACGCTTTGCGCCGCGCGATGCCGATGGGCAACCGAGTACATTGACTTATCAGCAGAACATGGTCGGCGGCGGCGACTTTGAAGATCCTGACTGGTCGGCTTATTGGAATGAGATTTGGTTGGGGAGCGGTCTGCCGGTGCGCACTAGCGATCCCAGTGTTGTCATCAATGGCTTTTACTCCATGTGGCTGGGCGGCACCGAATTCGATGACGCCCTCTACTACCCGGTGCAATTCCCGGAAGCGATCGACAGCCAGTTTCCCAGCGGTATCGCCTTCAAAGCAAGTATTGTTGACCAGGATTTGGACGACAACGGCGACCCCTATGATCAACTCTGTGTCGCGCTGATCGACGCTTCTGCCAACTTTATCGGCCCCTATGCACCGGAAAACCCGGAGTGTGTCGGCGTTAACGGGAATTACACCTATGAATTGGTCTTCACCGCCGCCAACAAAACGGCGCTGGCCGGGCAAACCGCCTATCTAGTAGTCTATACCTATGGCGATGCGGCGGAACCACACATGTCGGCCTTTGTCGATGACATTGCGTTGTACATCGACTTCCCGGATGTAACGGCAACGGCGATCCCGTCCTCTGGCCCGCCCGGCAGTAAATTCTTGCTGGTTGGTCAATACAATGTGCCGTATGGCTGGGTCGATATTTGTCTGGATCCTTGTAACGATGACAACTATATTAAGACCGCCTACGCCGATGCACGGGGTGATATTGCCATCTTCCTCTACACCAGCAAAACCATCGAACCCGGCGCCTATGTGATTCAAACCCTTAATGGCGCCAATCGGACGGCGAATACGACCATCACCATTCTCGGTGATGCAACCCCCAGCCTAGCCGTCACCCCTGGTAGTGGGCCAGCGAACAGCAAATTCCAATTTACTGGCAGCAATTTCCTGCCCAATGACAGCGCCATTGCCGTCACCTTGGCCGGGGAAGCCTTTGGCACCGTCGGTAGCAATGCTCAGGGGGAGGTTGCCTTTACCCTGCAAACTACGACTAATACACCAGCAGGCGAATATGAAGTGCGTTTAACGGACACTGCCGGTCGCATGGCCGCCGCCACCTTTGTTGTCACCACTGTCGCCGGTGGCGATCTAACGCTGACAGTGACGCCAACGTCTGGGCCGCCAGGAACCACCTTTACCTTTGAAGCCGCTAATTTTACGGCGAGTACACCGGCTAATGTCACCCTGGACGGCAAAGTGATCGGGCAAATCAACATCAATGCCGCCGGTGGTGCGCAGTTGACGCTGGAAACGAAAGCCAATGCAACACCTGGTCAATATACCTTAGGGGTTGTGCAAGGCGATAAGCAGGCCACCGCCCAATACGAAGTGACCGGTGGCGGTGGCGGCAACCCGCAAACAGGCGCCGGCCTCTATATCACGCTGGTTTGGACTGACCCGCCGGCGCAGGCGTCTGCGGCCCAAACGCTGGTCAACGACCTCGACCTGCAAGTAAGCGGGCCAAATGGCGCCCTGTTGGGCAACGGTGGAACAGCGCCCGACCGCAAAAACAATGTGGAGACCATTCGGGTGGAGAATCCGGCTGCCGGCGCCTATGTGATCACAGTGCAGGCGCAGCGGGTCAACGGCACCTTTGGCGCCCAACCCTTTGCCCTGGTCGCCACCACGAAACAGAATTTTGACGCCAGCAGCACCAGCGTCAACCTGGGGCAGCCGAACAGCGGATCTCGCCTCTTCCTGCCATTGGTACAACGGCAATAAAAGAAGAGATAGAGAGACAGGGTTGCGGACTACTGATTATCAGTAGTCCGCAACCCTGTCAAGCCTGACTTGGGACTCTGGACTCTGGACTGCGGACTACTGATTATTGCTTACTCACCTGCTGCACTGTAACCGGCCCGACGCCGCCGCCGATGACCAGGGTGACGCGCTGGGCGGCGCTTTCAAAATCGGGGGAGAAGTATTCACCAGCGCGGCGGATGTAATTGCCATCAACCGTAACACTGCCGATGCCGGCGTCCGCCGTAATGTGCGCAGCCAACGTATCAGGCACCAACACCAGGATCTTGCCCACCCCACCTTCAATTGCCGCTTCAAAATTGCCACGCGCGGGCAAGGTGATCTTCACTTCGCCAACCCCGGTGCTGACCTCCAGCCCGGTCAGGGTCAATTGCGCTAAGTTGAGATCAGCCGAACCAACGCCGGTGGAGATCGAGAGGTCAATGGGTGTTTCGCCATTCAAGCGCAGGTTCCACAGCCCATCTTCCCGCCGGCCAAAGCTGGGCAGAATAAAGCTCTGGCTATCACTTTTTAACGCATAGGTGGCAACGCCGCCGTCAACGCGAAAATCAGTCCGCAATTCTTCATTGTTGTGTAGGGCAATCTCCCCTTCAACCAACTGACCGACTGGTACACCAGCGGCGATCTGCATCTGGCTTACACTGGAATCAATGTTGATCCGCGCCCGTTGCGCCCCTTCCAAATTTTGTCGAATGGTCTGGCCGCCAACCGACTCAAAGGCGTTGCTCTGGACATAGCCCAGCCACATCCCGCCGATGACCAGGCTGACAATGATCAGCAGAGCAGCCAGCGCACCGCCGTTGGTACGCCGGCCCAGCAGCAGATCCAGCCCCGCCGCCACCAGAAAGAGCGGCCAAAAGCGAAAGAGCAATTCCCACAGGTTGAAAGTAAGAATGCCAAAGTTGCTCAACAAGAGTAGCACTCCTAACCCCACCAGGACAATGGGGCCAAAGAGGCTACCGCGACTTTTTTCAGTTGTCGTTACCATTTTCTATTCCTCCCTCCGCTCTTCAGGAACCCTGGGTCGCGGATCTGTTGCTAACGGCGTGTCATCTTTACGAACCATGCTGCGCCAGATCCAGTAGCCGCCCGCCACAATTAAAGCAAAGGGCCACAACGTGTTGATCAATTCCGCTGAATCGACGCCGACCAAAATCCCCATGATGATTAGCACAGTTGCCGGGATAAAGGCCCAAGTGAGCCGTTCCCCCGAACGCGGTGCGAGCAAAGCCAAGACCAGGAAAGTCAACCCCAATCCCAGGAAGAAGACGCCCCCCGAATCAAAGCCGCGCACACCCACTTCATCGATCCCAGCTACAACGGCCAGCGTGGTCATCACACCGCCGGGGATAATCGCCCACCACATGCGCGGGTTGGCGAGATAGACCATGACAAAGCCGACCCCAATCGAGCCGAGAAAGACCGAGCCGGTCAAGGGTTCGATAAAGCGCGGCCCAAAGTTGTCTAAAAAGGTGACGGCGGCCAACCCCAACAGGGTAAAGCCCGGAATGGCGGCCCACCACTGCTCTTCCCGGTGGGTTAAGAAGAGATAGAGAAAGACCAGCCCACCGACGCTAAACAGCCCTGTCCAGATCAGATCAGTTAAACCGCCAAACCAGCCCAGATTTTGCAACAGGAAAAAGATGCCCGCCACGATCAACAAGAGGCCCCACAGTGCCGCATTGCGTGTGTCTTTGTTTTCTTGCATGGTATCACCCCTTATGCTTTAGAAACTTAACAGAATATTGTCAGATTTTGCGCAGATGGCTTCGCCGTGAGCAATTCGCCCAATGGGAGCAGGGGGCCAGTGAATCACTGCCCAAGGCGGAACTCCAAGCCCCTGATTGCCCCTTGGCGCATGTCACCCGGCGCGTGTTTACTACCAATCAGTACGTACTTTTCGGTTGGGAGTTGCGCTTACCTAACGAAGTGAGTGTCTAAAACAAACTTCGCTCGCCGCGAGTCAGTGACTCGCGGTGAGCAAATCGGGAACTTATTTTTAGGCGCTCCTGTTGTGGCGCATTGTGCCTGGCAAAGGGAGATATTACGCGAACATAGTGAGGAGGAAACGAAGGCCGTCCATCTACCTGCTTATGATACTTTGCTGGGGTATAGCTTGACTTGAAACTGTATGGCTATATTGTAGGGTGATAAGCAGCGCCTCTCTGGGGTGAAATAGATGTAGCAATGCCAAAGATGCGCATCAAAAGGGTGCGCATCTTTGGCTAATTTACTGTAACTGAACTGGCTTTCTATATAACTACACTACCTTTACGCCCGCGGTTCCTTGATCATAAACTGATTCCCGCTCGGATCGACACAGACCGAGAAGGCGGCGTCGGTGCAGGGGCAAGTCCCCGACGAGAGCAGGACACTGCCGCCCACAGCCTTGATCTTCTCCTCAAAGGCCGGCACGGAATCGACTTTGATGGTCGCCAGACTGTCGGACAACGGGTTGTTCGGCCCCTTTTGGAAGATGTTGACCACCGTCTCGCCGTCGCGCATGAGCGAGATGTAGGGGATGCCGGCTTAAAACTCACCTAACACCATGTAATCAGTAAAGACGCTGGGTGAACCGGCCCAAGTGGCGTACTGTTGCCACTCGCTGACAAAGGGCAACCATTTTTCCAGATGTTGCTGGGCTTCGGGGCCAAGGACATCCGGTTGAGGAAAGTAGCGATTGCGGGTGGCGACATCGTCAAATTCAAAGATCAAGGCATACTGTCCGACCAGGTCGCCGCGGTCGCCTTTGGCAACATAACTTTTCATGCCTGGCCACGGGGCAACCCCTGATACGGCGCGGACGAGAAACTCCTCGAAAGCTGCCGGTTGAACGCCGGGCCGCAAGACCAGATGTTGCACACTGATAACTTTTGCCATCTTTCCTCCTACTCAACCGGCGTCAAATCATCGCTATAGGCCCAGCGCTCCAGAATTTTGCCATTGCGCACGCGGAACCAGGAGGTGCCGGACCAGGTCACTTTCTGCCCCGACTTGACCGTTTCGGTTGGCTCTCCTTGATAAATGCCGACACACGTCCAATTCGCTGCCGCCAATTCGCCTTCGGCTATCAGGGCATTGATCGAAACCTTGAAATCGGTATATTCGGTGTGAAGAAAGTGATACATCTCTCTGACCGCTTCATGCCCATAATTCGCCTGTTCCCGTTGCGGCCCATAACGCATGGCGTAGTTGGTAGCAAAAAGCTCTTCAATCAGTTCCAGTTTGCCGTCATTCATTATGTCATCATTTAGACGGTATAACAGCGCTTTAATTTCATCGATTGTCATTGGTTTGCTCCTTCTGCTTGCGCCCAATTTTATTTACGTATGTTCCGCCGCGGGTGCTGCCAACGGATTCAGAGCGTGGATTGAGCGAATGATTTACATTCTTTTTAGTAGATAATGCCGTTACTATATACCACGGCCCACCGGTTGACCTCTCAACATACTCTCAACATACTCTCATTACACTCTCATTGACAGGCAAACCCCTTGAAAAATGCAGCATGATTTTGTATACTGATGTATCGTCAGGGCTTGTACTGGCTTGTGCTGCGTAAGGTTTGTAAAATATCAATTGAGCCACCACTCTGTGTGCCTGAAGGGTAACCGGCTTGGGCAAGTCACCGGTTGCCTTTCAGGCACACAGAGTGGCGCTTCTTTGACGGACCCTTACGCCACTGTTATTGCCAGCCCATGCGTCACCCCGGTTGGTCCTTCGAGGATACCGAAATCCTTGGAGGTGATATTGGTCAGATTCGGGTGGTTGGCGACGTTGTGAAACATTTCGGAACGCAGGTACGCTTCCATCGCAGCCTTGTTTTCCCAAGTGTAGACGCCGCCATAGGTATTGCTGGCGGCGTCAGCCAGCCAGACTTTGGCGATGAGACCGGGCATGGCGGCAAAGGCGGGGGCCAGTTGATCACAGAGGGCGCGATAGTCGGCTTCGCTGGCGCCTTTTAGGTTAAAGTTGACGATTTGAATGTGCATGATTGGGTTCCTTCCATTTGTGATTGGTCATGAATGTCAATAGTCGTGTCGTTGCGTTGTCGTGTCGTCGTGTCTCGTCGTGTCGTCTGGCATTGGTTGGTTGCAACGATGGCTGTGTTGTGTCGACTGCACGTAGAGAAAACGAATGGTGCTACTTTGCTATGATTCAGCCTTGCACCGTCGCCTGGAGACTGGTCAAATGTTCCTCCGCCGAATTGATGAGGACGGCTTGAAAAAGTTGACCGGCGCTCATGGTGGTGTCAAAGATTTTGAGGTAGGCTTCCCGATGGAGCGCGGTTTCAGGAAGCGTCCGTAGATAGGCGAGGACCTTGTCACCTTCCTGCTGCAAGAGTTGCACTACCTCGGTGGGAGTGCAAGCGGCCTGGGCTTGGACATGTTGCCGGTTCATCTCATCAACATCGGCCATGGTGATGGCGGGCGTGGGCGTGCCTTCAACCATCATCTGCACCCAAGCCAGCACCGGGTAATGAATGGCGCCGACATGATGGGCTGTCACCCCCACCGGCCACCCTTCGGCTTTTGTCACCTGACGCCACTGGTCGGCGGGACATTGTTGGACAAAGGCAATGAGCCGTCTGTTAAAGTCCTGAAACTGATGCGCAACGCTTTGCGGATGTAGAGGTTCGGTACTCATGGTATCTCCTTTTGTTGATTGTTGAGTCTCTAAAAACGACTTTCTGACCTGCTCATTGCGAGTCCGTGACTCGCCCTAGTGGGTTGCGAGTCACGGACTCGCAATGAGCAGAAGTTATTTCTAGAGGGTTGGGTTGTTCGTTGGCTGGTTCTATACCAACGAGCGCCAGAAAGGTACACTTTCGCCAGGAGTAATCAGTTACTTTCTGTGCTGCTCATACATATATTAAAGCAAAAAAAATCGCGTTTTTGTATCCCTTATGGCCCAATTAGGGGATACAATTGACCAAAATCACGGATACAAAAACGTATCCCAACCCCTCCAGGCAAGCCCCTCTGTGGGATGGGGGAAGACTAAAGTCTTTACTACAGCCTACGCAACACGAATCACGGTTCACGCAACATCAACTATGGATACACCTTTATCGTTTGGCGAGTGGGTAAAACAGCGGCGTACTGTTCTTGGCTTAACCAGGGAACAACTGGCCGCACAGATGCACTGTGCGCCCGTGACCATCAAGAAAATTGAACAAGATGTCCGCAAGCCATCGCAGCAAATGGGTGAGTTGTTGGCGACATATCTTGGTATTGCTGAAAAAGAGCGAGCCGCTTTTCTGTTGGCGGCCAGAGGCATGGGTGCGCCGCCACCGTTGCCGGTCGCTTTGCCCGCGACACCCGCCGGCGCACCCTCTACCTTTGGCGGCGGTGAGCCATTGCCGGTCGGCGCGCCGGTGGCGAAATCGTTTGTCCTGCGGGACGCCGAACTGGCGGAGTTAGAGACACAGTTGGCGCAAGCGGTGGCCGGCAAGACACAGATCGTCTTTGTCGCCGGGGAAGCGGGGAGCGGCAAGAGTACGTTGCTCCAGGAATTTGCCCGGCGCGCCCAACAGCGCCACGCACAATTGGTGGTGGCCGGTGGCAGTTGTAACGCTTTCACCGGTGTCGGCGACCCCTACCTGCCCTTCCGCGATGCCATGTTGATGTTACTGGGCGAGAGTGACGGCCCGTGGGCGAGCCTGAGTACGACCCGTATCCTGTTGTACAAGGCGTTGGTGCCCCAAATCGCGCAAGCCTTGGTGGCCTATGCGCCCGATGTTGTCGATGTGCTGGCCCCTGCCCATCTCCTGCTGCAAAGGGGCGCCGCCACCCCGACCACAGCGGCCACCGATTGGCCCAGCCAGTTGCGCCAGTTGATCGCCCAGCAACAGGCGCGGACGACTTACCCCGCACCCAAACAACTCTTTGAACAGATTCGCGCCCTGCTGGAAGCGTTGGCGCTGCAACAGCCGTTGCTTCTGCTGCTCGATGATCTGCAATGGATTGACACGGCTTCGCTCAACCTGCTCTTTCACCTGGGCCAACGGCTGACCGGGAGTCGCTTGCTGATTGTCTGCGCCTTTCGCCCCAGTGAAGTGAATAGCTGGCGTGGGCGCGACGGCCAAAGCGCTGAACCTCATCCGCTGCTCCTGGTGCGTAACGAATTGCAACGGCGCTTTGGTACCCATGAAATCAATTTGGATCAGGAAGCCTTGAGCGAAGGGCGCGCCTTTGTCGATGCCTTGCTGGATACCGAGCCAAACCAGCTTGACGCCGGCTTTCGGGAACAACTCTTTCAGCGCACCAAGGGCTATCCGCTCTTTACGGTGGAATTGTTGCGCGCCATGCAAGAGCGCGGCCAGCTTGTCCAAGATCGACAGGGCGCCTGGCACAGCACCGCCAGCCTGAACTGGGATGCCTTACCGACCCGTGTCGAAGTGGTGATCGAACAGCGCATCAGCCGCCTGCCCGTTGACTGTCAGGAGTCGTTGAAGGTCGCCAGTGTGATTGGCGAAGAGTTTGCCGCGGAAATTGTCGCCCTGGTTGCCGGCGAGCAACCGCAGCCGGTGATTCAGCGCCTAAGCGATGTGCTGGCCGCCCGCCACCGCTTGCTCAAGAGCATTGGGAGCCGGCGGTTGCGCACCCAGCGCCTTTCCCAATACAAATTTCAGCACATCCTCTTCCAAAACTATCTCTACAACTTGTTGGACGAGAGCCGGCGCAGCTATCTCCATGAAGCGATCGGGCTGGTGATTGAGACAATTTATGCCGAAGATGCCGAATTGCTGGCGGCGACGGCGGTGCAACTGGCCCACCACTTTGAAAAGGCGCAACTGCCTGTCAAAACCGTGCCCTACCTCCTGCTGGCTGGCAAGCGCGCCATGCAGCTTTCTGCTTACGAAAATGCCATCGTCCACTTTGAACAGGGCTTAACGCTGTTGGTACAAACCCCGCCATCGCCGGCCGGCGACCGCCAAGAGCTGGAGTTGTTGGTGGGTTTGGGCAATGCATTGATCGCCACCCGTGGCAGCGCGGTGGATAGCGTCGGCCATACCTTCCGGCGGGTGCTGGCCCTGGCTGAAGGCGCGGCGGATCAGGAACAGCAAGCGCTGGCGCTCTTCAACTTGTGGCGTTTTTACTCGGATCGCGCCGATTATGCCAACTGCAACGCCATCGCCGGTCAATTGCAACGGTTGGCCCAGCAGAGTCAACAAGGGGCCGTGCATCTCACTTATGCTCATGTTTTGTGGACCATGAGTTTATACGCTGGCGACTTTGTCAAGGCGCGCCACCATGCTGAACAGGGCATTGCCTGGTATCAACCGGCGCTGCATCACCCGCTGACCGCAGCCCATGCCGGCCATGATCCAGGGATGTGTTGTCGTGTCTTTGCCGCCTATGCGCTCTGGTATCTCGGCTATCCCGACCAGGCGCGGCAACGGGCGCAGGCCGCGGTTGACTTGGCCCGTCAGGTCGCCCACCCTTTCAGCCTGGCGATGGCCTTGACCTTGGGCGCCGAGGTGCGGCTGCTCTGTCGCGAGCCAGCGGCGGCCCAAAGCTATCTGCAAGAAGCATTGGCGCTCTCAAAAACGCATGGGTTTACTTCGTGGCTGGAACTGGGCGCGATCTTCCAGGGCTGGGCGTTGGCGCAAGCCGGTGATCCCGCAGCCGGCATTGGGTTGATGTTGTATGGGTTGGATGCCAATCGCACGGCGGTGGGGGAAGAGAGCGGGTTGCACTGTTTCGCCCAACTGGCCGAAGCGTATCACCGGGCCAATCGCCCTGCCGAGGGTTTAGCCCTCTTGGCGAAAGCGCTCGATGTCAGCGACAAAAACAAGCTGCGCCACTGGCCGCAATGGCAGGCGGAGTTGTACCGCTTGCAGGGGGAACTCTATCTGCTGCAACAGGGCGACGCCCCTTTGGCCGCTGCCACCAGCGCACAGATTGCAGCTTGTTTTCAGCAAGCCATCGCCCTTGCCCAAGCCCAACAAGCCAAAGCCACCGAACTGCGCGCTACCCTCAGTTTGAGCCGTTTCCACCTGCGCCAGGGGCAACCCGCCGCGGCCTACGAGCCATTGGCAGCCATTTATCAGTGGTTTACCGAAGGGCGTGACACCGCGGATTTGTTGGAAGCGAAAGCGTTGCTGGCTGCCTTGTCAAGTGACTACGGCTTGTCCTAGTCAGTTAGTTGGTGAGGCCGGTCTTCTTTGTAGGGGCGTCCCCTTGCGGGCGCCCGCAAGGGGACGCCCCTACCGGGGATTTATTTTTGGGGAATGGCCTAAGCTACAACTTGCGCAAACAGAAATTTTAGAGGCGACGGTGACTGATGACGCGTTAATGGTCGAGTTGGTTGACGGACGCAACGCATGAAGGCAAGCGTTTTCTCCAGGTGTGGGAAGGGGCGTCTATCACCCTTTCAGGGTGATAGACGCCGTTATATTTTTGTCAGAACTGGCTGCGTCGCATGGTGCAAGGGGCGCAGCGCCGTATAAAAATGCTCATAAACTTCCCGGAACGCACGCTCATAAAACGCTGCCTCCGCCGCCACCGGCATCACAGTTTCTTGCTCATAGCGCAACTGTGCCAATGCTGTCGGAATGTCGGCATAAACCCCGGCGCCGATCCCGCCCAGCACCGCCGCTCCCAACGCCGTACTCTCTTTGGCGCTGACCACCGTAAGCGGATGATTAAGAATGCTGGCCTTGATGCGCGTATAGAGATCATTGTGCGCCCCGCCACCGGCCACATAGACCTTGCCTACCTTCGGCAAATTCATATAACGCAGCACCGGTTCTAGGGAAAAGCGCACTTCGTAGGAGAGTCCTTCTAAGATAGCGCGGAAGAGGGTTCCCTGTTTCATATCGGTGTGGAGACCAATAAAGGCGCCACGCGCTTGCGGATCGACATTGGGCGAGTTCGCCAGCCGCATATGAGGAATAAAGAACGCGCCCAAACTGCCCGCCGTCACCTCATTCGCCGCCGCAATCAGCGCGCCATAATCAGCGCCGCCGGCAAAATTTTCGCGGAACCAGTCAATACAAACGCCTGATGTGTAAAGACCCCCCAACGCATAGTAGTGACCGGCGGCGTGAATCCCCTGCGAATAGCCCTGGCGGCCAAAGTTGGCATCGCGCACTGGCTCATCCATCGGCAACATGATTGCCTCCGCCGTGCCAATCGAATCGAGCATATCACCCACTTGGGTCACACCCAAGGCCAACGCCCCGACAATGTGATCATGCCCCCCCACCGCCACCATCGCCCTGGTCGGCAAGCCGGTGATACGGGCGACCTCTGGCAGCACCGGCCCCAACGGCGTACCGCTCAGTTGCAACGGCGCCAGGATCGCCGGGTTGATGCCCACGCTGCTAATCAAATCGGTCGCCCACTGCCGTCGCCCCAGATCCATGCACAACATGCGCGAGGCCAGCGAGAGATCCGCCGCCGGCACGCCGCACAGCCGGTAGGCAATGTAATCGGCCATATTGAGCCAGTGACGGGTGCGCGTCAGCACCGTCGGCTCGTTATCGCGCAGCCAGAGCAATTTGCAGAGGGTGAAAATGGGCTGGATGGCGCTGCCGGTGATGGCAAAGAGTTCCGCCTGGCCGATCTGCGTTTCCAGCCAGGCCGCTTGGGGGGCGGTGCGCCCGTCGAACCAGGCAATGGCTTCGTAAAGTGGTTGCCCATGTTCGTCCAGCGGCACCCCCGTTTCACCATAACTGGCGACGGCCATACCGGCAATGCGCGTGGCATCGACCTGGCTGGTCACCGTGCGCAATCCTTGCACCACGGCATTCCAGGTTTCCTCCGGGTCAAAATAGGCCCAGTTGGGGCGTGGATAGTGGGTGGGGGTGCGCACACTGGCCTGAGCCACAGTGGCGCCGGCGGGGTCAAAGAGAATGGTTTTGATGTTGGTAGTGCCAATGTCAATGCCAAGGAGTAGTGGGTCCGCCATAAGCTGGGGCCTGTCTTCATCTGGTTGTGAATGTTGGTCGATAGGGGAAGAATACTCCAAAACCACTCTTTTGGCAAAGCCGGTAACGACTGAGCCTGCTCGTAGCCGGTCCGTGACCAGCGTTTGGAGCGCTGGTCACGGACCGGCTACGAGCAGGGTGAGATCGCCCTATTCAGGTAGCAAACGCATATCTGCTTCCGCCAGGGAAATTTCACCGGCGGCGTGCCGTTCGCGCAGATGCCGGAACGCTTCTTCGCTCATGCCCAGCGGGCGTCGATCGTCCAGCAGCCAATGCCAGCCGACGCGCAAGCTTTGCAGCATCCGTTCCAAGGGGAGTTCGCTGTGCAGCTCCAGGAAGGTGCTCACCGCCGTATCAGGGTCGAGGGGCGCCAGTTCATAGAAAGAGGCTAGCCGCTCCCGGTGATGGGCGATCCACAGATAGAGATCGGCCTCGGTGCGCTCTGGGAAATGCGTCAGCAAGTGATAGCGGTGAATGGCTTCGACCACCGGTAGGTAGACGGTGTCGTACCAACTGCTCACCGCTTCAGCCCAGGTCATTGGCGGCTCATCACCCTGTTCCGTGTCGCGCAGATATTTATGCACCTCGATATGTTCGAGCAAGAGCGCATAGCGTCCCGGCTCGGTAAAGCGCACGCCATGGCCTGGCCGCAAGTGATTGAGTTCCGTCTTGGCCTCAAATTCGGCGGCCTCCGCTTTAATCAGCCATTGATCGCGTTCAAAGTCACTGACCGTCAGTGGAATGTCGGTCTTGACCTCGGTTACATAAGCTTCGATATGGGTCGCCTCATTGGCGCGTGCCACACTGACGCGATGATTGCCGTCACGCACAAAGTAGACCTCGCCGATTTTAAAGAGTTCCACCGGTGGAAAGCCTTCCAGCGAATTCATGGCGGCGTCCAGGCGCGTCCAGCGTTCGGCATTGGCGCCGGCGCGGGGAAAGAAGGAGCGCGTAAAGTCGCGATAACGCCCCACGCTGCCGACAATTTGATTCAGCGGCACCATTTGAATGCCCGTCTCAATTTGCTGGCGCGCCCGTAGATGTTTGGCGACCATATCATAACTGACCAAGTTGTCATCAGCACCGGTGATGCGACATAGCAAGTCGGCCAACTGGGCCTTGGTCAGATATTGTTTATACTTCTCGTAGGCGGCAACCCGGTGAGTTGGTGTCGTCATGATTCAATCCTTTCGTCAGCGCAGTAGAGTCTGGTTTTACCACTGAATGATTTTCTTGATAATTTTCACGCCGCCTTGCTGATCTGCTCCTACAAACAGGACGGATAGACTCTACAACAGGTTCTAGCCATTGGCAGTTATGTCTCCTTCATCGTTGAGCAGAGTACACACAACTGCACATTACCTGTATTCTTTGTAATGACTAAGCTCCTAGCTGGTCCGTGACCGGCGGTCCCGTCACCGGTCACGGACCGGCTAGGAGCGAGCTTAGTCGTTACTATTCTTTTTGATATTCTTTTTCATCAACCAGCATACCACAGGTTGTTACCCTTTAGTTACAGCTAAGTGTAACAGAGACACCTTCATCTGTCATCGATCATTTAGCCTACTTGATCGCTTCGCTTGCCCCTCGCCCTTAGTGTACCGCACTTCCCCGTGACAACATTGTCCACTTAGTACTACGTTTGAAACCTATTTTTTGGTACATCTTGACACAAAATGTCACCCAATCAAAAAGACCCTCGTGGCGACACCTGGGTCTTGCCACGAGGGTACATCATACCGCAAGATTCATCTGTGATAACTTTCACAAAGCTTACAATTCACACAACAGATTCTGTCGAATGGCTTGTGAACGCTGAATCTGTCCCATAGAAACGGGTGAGTTTAGGGATGAGGAAATGCTGATCCCTCCTCCTAAACTCAAGCGTCCCTACGGGACAGGTTTTACTGATTTTTTCAAAATACTATGTGGCAATGCTGCAGACAGTGAAGGCAGTGCAGTGGTCATTGCGCAAACTCATGCAGTTGACCCCCTGCACCACGCCTTCCTTGGCCGGCACTTCATCGGCCTGGAAACGGATGATTTTGCCTAGGGCGGAGATGGCGAAAACATCATCGCCGGCTTTGACGTTGTAGGCGCCGACCAGGGTTTCGGTCTTCATGGCGACTTTGCCGCTGGCGCCCGGCGATTTGTTGGCGGCGAACCCACGCATAAGCCGCGTTGTCCCTTTGCCGTCGTCGGTCAAGAGGAAGACGCCGCTTTCCTCGTTCGCGCCGGCAACGCCAACCACGGCGTCCCCCGGATCGACGCGCAAGCCCAAACAGCCCCGCACCGGCACCAGCCGTTCGGCAAAACGGATGGCTTTGCCCTGGCGGGTGGCGATAAAGAGATCGTCGTTCCCGCCGGTCCAACAGGCCGCCGCCGGCGCGCCGCCTTCGTTGATGTTATAAATCATCGTTCCCGGCTGCAAGCTTCTGCCCAGATATTGGCTGCCAATGCGCCGCACCTGACCGCGTACGCTCACCAGGACGAGATAAGCGCCGCCTTGATCAGGGGCGACGATGGCGAGTTTTTCGTCACTGCGCAGCGGGAAATCGGCCAACAGGGAGGCGCCGCGCCCACGGATATCGGTCTGTGGCAGGCTACCGACATCGGCGCGAAAGGCGCGACCCTGGTTGGTGATCAGGATCAACCCGGCGCTCTCTTCAACCGAAAGCAGAAAGGCTGGCGGATCGCCATCACCGCTGTCCAGGTCAAAGATGCCCATGCCGCCCCGGCGTTGACGGAGATAATGGTGGCGCGGCGTGCGTTTGCCCAAGCCACTGGCGCTGATCGTCACCAACTGCTTGGTGGTGGGCGGCTCACTCGGTTCAAGGGGCGCTTCCTGACGTACGCTACGACCGCCTTCGTCCTCAGCATCGTCGAGCGCTGCTTCCAATGCTTCAATATACGCTAACACTTCCGGGCTAACCCCGGATAAATCAGGTCGTTCAAGTTGCATAGACCAAACCTACCTATCGTTGAAATGAAAGATAACGCTTGTCTCTTCCTCTCGTCGTTGATTGTTGGGACCGTGGGTGTATCGTGTGGGAAGTGCAAGACTGTTGATTGGTTGTTTCGTTGGTTAAGCTTGTCGAAACGTAACTACTAAGCCCGCTCCTAGCCAGTCCGTGACTGGCGGTATGGGGCCGCCAGTCACGGACTGGCTAGGAGCAGGTAGGCTTGGTAGTTACGTCGAAACCAACGAAACAACCAATCAACTAAAACGCTGCATCAGTCGGGATCGTCTCAGCCAGACGCAGCACCTCTTCGGCATAGCGGCGACGCTCTGGCGCCAGATCCTCCCACCGCCCGCCATTTGCCAGATGTTGCAAAACCTTGTCCGGCCCCCAGTTATAAGCGACCAGCATCCACTCCCGTTCCGGGCGACCTTGTTTGGTCAAGGTTGTGCGCAGATAATCCAGGTAGACGGCTGCGACCATAACATTACTGTAGCTGTCAAAGGGATCAGCGGCTGTTACCGTGGGCGCCCATTCCTGCCAGGTGGAGGGGCGGATCTGCATCAGCCCCAGGTCGCCGTGACTGCCAAGCGCCAGCGGGTCGAAACTGCTTTCGATATAGGCTTGCGCCGCCAACATGCGCCAGTTGAGATCATAGCGTTGCGCCACCGCTTGAAACATCTGGGCATAGGTCATGGTGGTCTGCGCAGCGGTTTGGCTTGCTGTGCCGCCGGTGGCGTTGACTGCCGGTATACCAGCCGGTGATGACACCTGTTCAGCCTGCACTAATGGCACAGCCGGGTTACGCGAATCCGGTTGCGGCTCACGCACCGGATTCGCCACGACCGGCGCCACACTGGCCGCAATCGGCGCATTGGCACTGTTCGTCGTCGCTTGGACCGCACCGGGCGCCGGTTGCACCAGAATGGTTACAATCGACGGCGGTGAGGGGGCGACCATTGTTGGCGCCGCGGCCGACGGTTGAGCAAAGCTAACCAGCAGGGCAATCAACAGCGCCAGCCCGCCCAGGCCCACGCCCGTCACGACAAAGGCAAACAGCCCCAACAGGCTTGCCACCTGCCACGGGCCAATGACTGGGGCGAGCGCAACTTTGAGCGCTACGTTCTGGGTTACTTTGGGCGTTGCCTTGGCTGCCACACTGACATGGATGGGACAGATCCGCTTGTTGCGCCCAAACCACGCTTGGGATTGGGCATAAAGTTGCATGGTGACGGGGGTCACACGGCCTGGGGGAATGGTCACCAATGCTTGTTGTTGGCGCATTTGCCGCAGCCCCGCGCCATGAAACACAATCTGACAGGCGCCGGCGCCATCCTGAGCGCGCAACAGGATCGCCGTCGGCTGATTGCCGCTGTTAACGATAGGTACTGTCATTGTCACCGAACGGCGCCACCAGGTCAGTGTGCGGTAGGGCGCCACTAGTTTGCCCACTTTTAGCTCTACAAAGGGCGCAATGGTCAGCCGCGCCGCCACCTGGCTCTGCTGTTCAGGATAAGCCTCGGCCGTTACGACAAAGGTGATCTGATAATCGCCGGCGCGACTGACGGCGGCTCTAGGCGGCGTCAATGGCACGGTCACGGTTGTGCGCTCACCGGGCTGTAACAGTGTGTCGGGCAGCGGACCGGGCAACCAACGCCCCGGCTGGCTCTCGGCAAAGCGCACCCGAAAGAGCGACCGCTGCGGGCCATTATTGAGTATGGTTAACTCGTAGGTGGCGGTTGCGCCGGCGTCAATGATCTGGTGGCGGTTGGGCAACGTAATGACAAGCCGCTCGTCGATCTGGTCGGTTGATTCGAGGGTGGGTGCAGGTGGGGCGACAGATTCATCGGTGGCTGGGGCAACATCTGTCGGCGTCAGGCGCGTACTTACGTCGATGAGGGTTGCTTCGCCATCGATCTCAATGGGCGCGCCGGTCTCATCCAGCACTTGCCAATTCTGTAGCGGCAACGGCACAACGGTTGCCGACGGTGGTTGCTGCTTTTGAGGACGGCGCGGTTGGGCCGCATCTTCGACTTCATCAGCCATGATTGGTAACTATGCTCCCCTGGCGGTGATTTGGGCGGTTTGTTTTCTGGGCTATAAGTATGAACCGGATCAGTCCCGCTGTCAAGTCAGGCGGTAAGGTAGAAGGCGAGTGCATTGCAAGGGACATAGATGTCCCCATATAGATGTCCCCATAACAGCATCATCGTCTACCCCATGCAATGCCCTCACTGGTCGCCACCGCTTGCTGCACTTCCGTATTGACCTGCAATTGAAACAAGTCCGGTCGCGCATAGTGACCGACAACATCCAGATCATATTTGCCGCGCACAATTTCATCCAGGTCGAGATCGGCGGTGAGAATGGTTGGCTGATCAAAAACTGGCCCTGCCAACACCTGCCCCAGCGGACTGATGATACAACTGCCGCCGCGAATTAAGACCGTTTCCGGGTTATTGCCCTGAATCGGCATATAGTCCGGCGGAAAATCTGACCGTTTGGCAAATTGGCAACTGGAGAGGACAAAGCAGCGCCCTTCCAACGCAATATGGCGCATAGTGGGCAACCACGTCTCGCGATCATCGACCGTCGGCGCACAATAGAGTTGGACACCTTGGGCGTACATACTCATGCGCAGAAGGGGCATGTAATTCTCCCAACAGATTACAGCGCCAATCTTGCCCAACGGCGTCGGCACCACGGTGAGGGTCGAGCCGTCGCCAAAGCCCCAGATCAAGCGTTCCATCGCAGTCGGCATGACCTTGCGGTGTTTGCCCAGCAGCCGGCCATCGTCGCCAAAGAAGAGGATGGTACAGTAGAGGGTGCCCCCTTCCCGCTCAATCACGCCGATGACAAGATGCAGATGATGGCTGCGCGCCAGTTCGCCCAAGGTATGGGTTACTGGCCCTGGTACATGGATGGCGCTTTCCCAGTAGCGCTGAAACTCCTGGCGTCCTTCTGGCAAACGCATTCCCACCCGTGCGCCAAAGTCGGCGCCCTTGGGATAGCCGGCAATAAAGGCTTCGGGGAAGACAACCAGTTGCGCTCCCTGTCCTGCCGCTTGTGCGACCAGATGGGCGACTTTGTCTACCGTTGCTACTGTGTTAAAAGCCACCGGTGCGTCCTGCACAACAGCGGCGCGAATCGTGTTCATGAAATATATTCCTTTCACATCAAACACTACAGCGGATTTAGGAAGGAACGGATGTTTGCCCTACCAGGTAGACGCTATATCCGTTCCGACCCAAATCCGCTGTAGTGTCTGTTTACCCAATATAAGCCACCCGATCCCCGGCATCCAGCAGGGCATTGTGCGCCAACGCTGCCACCATCCCTGCCCATTCGGCGCGCACCGTGGCGACTGGGTGCCCAAGCGGATCATATAAGCGGCCTAGCGCGCCACCCACCGCAATGGCAGCGCCGAGCGCCACATCGGCCACAAAAAGACCGGCGGCTTCAACCTGTTGGTAGGCGCCGGCGATGGGCGCCCGTTGATCAGCCGCCAGTTCAGAGGACCTGCCTGCCAGCGTCGCTATGAGACGCTGGAGACCGGCCACATAAGCCGCTATGCCTAGGGTATCCAGTTTGGCGCCGCCACCCCACTCCGCCCCCAGCGCCACTTTGCCGGCGCGCCGGGCTTCACACGAGAGAACGCCAGCGCGATCGGGGATCAACCAGGGATGCAAGGCCGGATCAAAGGTACGCGCCAACTGTTCCGCACGGGTATCCCCGGCATACCAGCCGACCATCGGCAGGTGAACCAGTTTGGCGCCACCGCTGTGAAGATCAACCAGCACATCGCAAGGGCGGACAAAGGTGGTAAAAACCGCCTGTGCCAAGGCAGCACTGGGGCCGGTCGGTTGGCCCGTGGTCGAACCGGGGAAGACGCGATTGAGATCCATCCCATCCAGCGGCGACACCCGTGAGCGCGCCTGCCAGCCTGCCATGTTAACAATTGGCAGACCGATCACTGTGCCGGACAACGCGCTGGTGTCCAGTTCGTTAAAGAGCCGATGAATCGCCGCCGGCCCTTCGTATTCATCGCCGTGGACAGCGCCGGTGACAACCACCACCGGGCCATCGTGGACGCCACGCGCCGTCAGAAGTGGTATGGCCGGCAGGTTAAATTGGTCGAACTCCCACCAGCCGCGATAGCTCTCGCCAGGGTGTAAACGCTCCCACACTTGACTCATTCTGTATTCCTTTGGGTTTGTTGTAAGGGCGTTGCTTTGGGTTGTATTTCTTATTGTACCTAGGATTGAGGATTCGGCCAACTATCCCTTGATGATACAACGGATGACAGATTGACAACAGAAAAACCGTTCTATTATAATAAATGCTATGCACTGGTTGTCGGTTCAAAAGGAAACAAGTTACCCATGACATCAACTGTCCTGGCCGCAGCGCCGGTCAAAGAGCGTCATCTGGTTGAAGAATACCCGCACGATTGGCCGCGTGATATTAACGAAGCATATGCGCGTGACCGTGGCCCTTATACCGTCCATAATGTCAATACAATCCTAGAAGAAGATGCCGTTGAGTTATACAATGGCTGGTTGGTGTGGCAAGAGATGACAAACCCCGTCGAGCGACGTGTTGTCGCCAATCTACAAGCAATGCTCGATCTGTCGGCCCGCAACATGGGTTTTGGGCAGACCATGCCCGATCAACTGGAGTGTCTCTTTAGCAATGGTGATGTGGTCAAACCGGATGCGAGCCTGATCTCCTGGCAGCGTTTAGCCAACAATCGTGTTCCGACCGGCCCCAATGATCGCGAATTGATCGCGGGGGGGCCGGAACTTGTGATTGAAGCGCGCTCCCCTTCCAACCGCCGTTCGCAAGAACGACGCAAACGCCAATTCTACTTTGCCAATGGCGTGCAGATTGTGTTGGATGTTGATGCCGAAAATCAGATGATTTGGGCCTACCATGCCGCCATGCCGGATCGACCGATCCGTTACGGGATCGAAGATGAACTTGATTGCGAGCCGTTATTGCCCGGCTGGCGACGTGATCTGAGCGACATCTTTGCGGAAGAAGCCTCTGCCGAAGCCGTTGCTGGTGAGGTAGCCGTCGCTTGGCGCGCCGAAGGCGTTGAAATTGGCCGCGCCGAAGGCGTTGAAATTGGCCGTGCCGAAGGCGTCGAACTTGGCATTGCCCAACGCACCACCGAAGTCGCCCAGGCCATGTTACAAGAAGGCATGAGCATTGCCATCATCGCCAGGATAACAGGGTTGCCGGAAGCTGAAATTGCCAAGCTGAAGTATTGACCGCGCTTTTTCTATGTCTCTACCCGCGCTCAGCCGGTCCGTGACCGGCGTTGGGGACGCCGGTCACGGACCGGCTGAGCGCGGACTTAGTAACCGTTTACTTCAGGACGAACACCGCGCTATTGTCGATCAATGGATTTGCTTAGCCCGGGTAATAGGGGTTGGCATCCTGCCCGCGTGCGGTGTAATTACGGCGCGGCAGGGTGGGTACAGCCCGAAATTCCTCACAGAAGCGAATGAGATTGGTCACCTCTTCTTCTGCGTATTGACGTCCTTTTTCCACCGTCGCCGTCATGGGATCGCCCTCTACGCCAGAGCCGTTGGAGATGCGCGACCAGTCATCGGTAAAGGCGACCGGCCCCTCTCCACCCATGAGATCGACCCAGGTAAAGCTGGTGCGCCGCGCCATTACATCCGGCACGGCCAGCTCCATCTTCACAGCTTCTGGGTCGAGGAAGAGATACCACGATGTTTCATATTCACAAGCGTGCGCCATACCGCCGACTGGCGTTTCGCGAATGTTGGCGGCCAGGTCACGCGCCAGGCTCCAATGGTTGATGGCGGCGGCGAGCGCGTCTTCGGTTTCGTTGACAATCCGCCGCGCCACCAGCGCACAGGGCATGGCATTGGAGCCGTGACCGTTGATCAGCACAATGCGTGTATGACCCTGACGCACAAAGCTGTGACAGACATCAAAGACATAGTTGATAAAGTGGTCAATCGCCACAGTGACCGTGCCGGGGAAACCCATATTATGCTCGTTGAAGCCATAATGAATTGGCGGCACACTGAGGATCAGGTCAGGACGGCGGCGCGCCGCTTCATTGCAGAGCCAGACGACGATGCGGTTGTCAACATCAACCGGCAAGTGGGGGCCATGTTGTTCAATGGCGCCGACGGGTAACAGCACCACCCGTCCCCCGTTGCTGGCGGCGACGCGCGCCTCCGGCCAGGTCATGCTTTCCAGCAGAGGTTTTGGTGTAGAAGTGTTGTTAGCTGTCATACTCATTACGCCCAAACGTAAACTTCCGGGTCATCCGGTGAATAGCCGATAAAGACCGCCAACACAATGCGCGGGTTGTTGCCGTCGAGCGGCGGAATCTCATGGATACAGTGGGTGTTGAAGAAATAGAGATCCCCCGGCGCCAGATCCACGCGGTATTGCCCGATCCCGTTTTCTTTGGCAAAGGTGTGAAAGGTGCCATTGGTCAAATGGGGTTGAATCTCCTCTTCGTTCCATAGGCAATTGTGGACAATGGTTTGGGCGCTGCGTTCACCGTGGAGCGCATTTTGCAGGCAGAGGATGCCGGCGAATTGATGCTGAAAGCGGTAGACCGCATAGTTGGTGCGCTTTTCGCGCAGCCGCACGCTGTCAATATGGGGGATGTAGCTGTGGGTCGTATAGTGGATGCGGAAGATCGCTGGGCCATAGAGCCGGCCATCGGCCTCGCGTGCCGTCTTGACTTCCTTGCCCGGCGCCAGAGCAGAAAGCGCGTCATACATGGTTTTTACCGGATCGGTAAAGCCACTGAAGAGGTGGGGAAAGAGTTCATGGGTGCCGACGGCATGATTGAGAAAGCCCTCTTTGTCATGGCCGCGATTGCCCAAGCTGGTGCCGATGTCAATGCGGGTGCGCTTGTCGGCGCTATTGACATCGTTGGGGTCGCGCATCAACCCCCATTGGACAAAACGCTTCACCAGGGTGGCGCATTCCGCTGGGTCATAGGCTTGCCGGATCACCGTTGCCGGCGTTTCCGTTGCCGCCAGGGCTTGGATGGGGTTTGGATAATTGGCTAAGATCGTGGTCAGATCAGGTTCAGCCGCGGGCCAGGGAGCAGTAGACATCAATCGGTTCCTTTCAATCAGAAAAGTTGGATATTGGGTATTGGGTATTTATCGGAGCGCAGACAGGAAGCCCCAATACTTAATACCCAATATCCAATACCAAATACTATTGCAATTCCGTAAGTCGTTTTTGGTCGAGACTACCCCTTCATACCGGAGAGAACGACACCTTGAATAAAATATTTTTGTAAAGCAAGAAAAACGATCACAACGGGCAAGGTCGCCACGGTGGAGACGGCCATGATATAGGTCCAGTAGGGGGCGCGCATGGGTTGCGTAAAGACTGTCATACCCACCGGCAGGGTAAAAAGATGACCTTTGTTGACCACAATCAACGGCCATAGAAAGTTATTCCAACTGCCCAAGAAAGTGATGATCGCCAGCGAGGCCAGCGGCGGCTTGAGCAGCGGCAAGACAATCCGCCAGAAGATACCCAGTTCACCGGCGCCGTCGATGCGGGCGGCGTCCAGCAATTCATCGGGCAAAGTCAAGCAAAATTGACGCATGAGAAAAACGCCAAAGGCGCTTAATGCTCCTGGAATGATTAAGCCGGCGTAATTGTTCGTCCAGCCCAGCCCATGCACCAGTACATAGAGCGGGATGAGCAAAATCTGGAAGGGGATCATCATGGTGCTGAGAACCAGCAGAAAGCAGAGCGCCTTGCCGGGAAAAGAGAACTTGGCAAAGCCATAACCGGCCAACGCACTAAACAAGAGCGTTGAGGCGACCACGGCAATAGCAACCACCAGGCTGTTATAAAAGTAAAGACTAAAGGGCGCAGTTTTGAAGGCTTCGGGGTAGTTTTGCGGTTGAAATTCATGGGGCAGCCAGTGAATGGGGATCGCCACCACCTCGGATTCGGCCTTGACGCTGGTGGTGACCATGTAATAGACCGGCACACAAAAGATAAAGAGACCGGCAATCACCACTGCATAGAGTAGTAAGTTTTTCAGCGCGCGGTTGATATAGTAGGCAGAAGTCCGTTGTGTCTGTACCATAAGGCCCCCTTAGGTGTAGCTGGTTTCCTCGGAACGCATGCCGCGAATTTGCAGGATGGTAATGGCAATGATCGCCAGGAACATGATGACCGACATTGCCGCCGCTACCCCCATCTTGAAATATTCAAAGCCATATTTATAGACCAGCAGCGCAACTGTTGTTGTGACATTGCTGGGGCCGCCGCGTGTCATAATAAATTGGAGCGAGAAGGCTTGTAAGGCGCCAATGGTCGAAACCACCACGACAAAGAGCGTTGTTGGGCGAAGTAAAGGTAAGGTCACATGACGAAAGGCTTGCCACCGTCCGGCGCCATCGATCAACGCCGCTTCATAAAACTCCTTGGGAATGCCCACCAGCCCGGCGATCCAAACAATCATAAAGAAGGGGATGCCGGCCCAGTTATCGACCATGATCAACGCCAGTGGGGTCAGTGCAGAACTGGCTAACCAAAAGATTTCCGCTTGCCTGGTGTAGGGGCCGATCAACGCCGTTGCCAACCCATTGGCATGAAAAATCAATTTCCAAACGAGCGAGACCACGACACCGGAGAGCAGCGTCGGCGTAAAATAAAGCACCTTAAAAAGTTCGCGCCCCCAAAAGGCTTGCACAAAGAGCAATGCCAGCGCCAGCGACAAGATCCATTTGGGGATGGTAGTGCCCAGCACAAACACAAAAGTGACCCAAAGGCCATTCAAAAATTCTTTGTTTTCCAGCAGGTCGATGTAATTATCAAAGCCAATCCAGACCGGCGGGCGGAGTAGCGTATACTCGGTCAGGCTCATGTAAAAGCCATTGACCATCGGGTAGAGACTGAAGATCAAGAAGAAGAGCATGGCCGGCGCCACAAAAATTATGCCATAGATGCTGCGCCGAAAGATCAGATTTCGTTTGAAACGAACCCCCAGCCCAGCCGAGGCGCGTCGGGCTTGTGCATTGGGGTTGATCGATAGTTGTTGTCCGGTCACGAGCTTTCTCCCAAAAAGGAGAGATTGAGAGATTAGGAGATTGAGAGATTAGTCAGGATCTAATCTCTCAATCTCTTTCTCTCATTATCTCCTTACCACACAAAACAGCCTTACTTACACGGCTATTCAGCCATAATCTTGTCGATCTCCTCTTGGGCGATCTTCAACGATTCAGGGATCGCCATGCCATCGACAACGCTGCGGTCGCGGGCGCGGGCCAGGGCATCGGCAATCTCGATGAAGCTCGCCGACCGGGGTGAATACATGCTCACCTCCATCTGCTTGAGGAAGAGATCGAGATAGGGAATGTCCTGGAATTCTTGGGATTCGGCCAGTTCTTTCTTGGGTTGCAACAGACCGGTGTTAACCATGTAATCGATGGGGAAGGAATCCAGGTAATATGCCAGCTTCCAGGCCGCCGCTTGCACTTCGGGCGCCGAACGGGAGTTGACCATATGGAAGTAGGCATAGGTGTCAAAGTGATTCTGGTTGACGGCATTTTCCCAGATCGGCACTGGCTTAACGGTATAGTCAATCCCGGCTTCCTCAATCACTGGCTTGGCCCACGACCCCATACCACATTTGATCGCCACTTTGCTGGCGGTGAAATCATCGGTTTGGCTGGTCCAGTAGGCCGGGCCGCCCAGACCCCATTCCGTAGCCCAGTTCACCCAATATTCCATCGCCTTGAGTGCTTCTTCCGAATCGGGCTGGAGTTCGGAGCCGCCCAGTTGGCGCACCATCGCCCCCCATTGCAGATACATCCAGACTGAGGCGCCCCAGTCGAAGTCAAAACCTTGCTGCACCAGCTTTCCATCGGCGTCACGCTTGGTCAACTTTTCGGAGACCTCTTTCATCTGTTCCCAGGTGGTCGGGAAATCGGCGTCGGCGTCCAGGCCGGCTTCGGCAAAGAGCGCCTTGTTGACATAACAGGCGTAGATGCTCACTTCGTTGGGAATGCCATAGAGCTTGCCGTCAAAGATGGCGCCTTGTAAGGTGTTCTCCGGCGCAACATATTGATTCATCAACTCCTCTTGCGACGCCAGGCCCAGCGCTTCCGCACTCACTGGCGCAATCGCCCCTTCGGCAAAGAAGGTGCCAATGTCGCCATTCCACTGGGCAAAGAGATCCGGCCCTTGCCCAGAAGCGAGCGCTGTGCGCAATTTGGCATCAAAATCGCTGGGGATGACTTCATACTCCACTTCGATATCGGGGTTGGCTTCCATGAACTGGGCGATATACTTCTTGTCCAGTTCCACCCGCGGTTCAAAGTTATGCGCCCAATAAACAACTTTGACCTTTTCCCCGCCGGTAGCCGCACTACCACCAGCCGGAGCGGCGCCGGGCGCCACACAGGCCGCCAACAACGTAACGACCATCATCACGGCAAAGAGCATCTTCCACGACGAACGACGAATCATCATATCTCCTCCTCATTTGCAAGCTGCATCGTTGAGATAAGCTATAGTCAGTAGTCCGCAGTCGTGTAGTCGCGTAGTCCAGAGTTGGTCTAGTGGCGCCGTGACGACGTTACAGTCTACTGATATTTGCAATAGCCCGGCAAAGGGGCTAGAAGCAACAAAAGTCGTGCGTAGTATCAACCCAAATTGATTGTCGATTGATGAATCAGAACGAGGGGGTAGGCGATACCGCTATTGTATCCCATAATCTGATAAATGCGCAACCACACTTTTTGCCCAGCCCATCGCCGTCTCTATTAGTCACTTTGCCTCATGCATGTTCGCATTGGTTATTGGGTGATTATTTTTGGCTTCCTGTCTTCTGCTTCTCTGTCTTCTACCCTTTACCCCCATGTACAGCGACCCACGCATGGATCGTTTCATAATAGAGCGTGCGCAGGCGGCGGGTCATCGGCCCCAACTTGCCTTCGCCAATAACCCGCCCATCGACGTTGATAACCGGCGTCAACCCGCCAAAGGTGCCGGTGACAAAGGCTTCGTCGGCGTCGTAGACATCGACCAGCGAGAAATTTTTCTCATAAGCGGGGATGCCCTGTTGGCGACAGATTTGCAACACTTTGCCGCGGGTAATGCCATTCATACAATATTGACCGGTCGAAGTCCAGACCTCGTCCTTGCGCACCACAAAAAAGTTAGTGGCGTTACAGGTGGCGACAAAGCCGTGTAGATCAAGCATAAGCGCTTCATCGTAACCGGCTTCCAGCGCTTGCACCAGGGCAATGACCTCATGTAATTTGCTATGACAGTTGAGCCGCGGGTCAAGATAATCGGGCGAGCCACGGCGCACGGTGGAAGTGAAGAGGCGCACCCCAGCATCCGCTGTCGCTGGATCGGCCAATTTGTGTTCGGCAATGATGACAATGTTGGGCGGGCCAATGACCAGCCGCGGGTCTTGCGACGGGGTCTTTTTGGTGCCGCGTGTCACCATCAGCCGGACATGGACGCCATCGTGCATCCCGTTGGCGCGCACGGTTTGGTAGAGCGCAGCGGTCAACTCCTCCCGGCTTAGACCCAGGTTGATATGGGTCATCTTGGCGGCCTGAAAGAGGCGATTGAGATGCTCATCAAGAAAGACAAAGACGCCGTCATGCAAGCGCACCCCTTCCCAGATGCCGTCGCCGACCAGATAGCCGCTGTCAAAGACAGAAATTTTGGCTTCATGCCGAGGTACTAATTCGCCGTTGATGTAGATTAACACGTTGGCATTGCGGTCGTCGGGCAATGCGTTATGGGTGCCGCGATGGTTCATAAAAGCTCCTTGTGAAGTTGCGTGATGGGTGTTGCGTTGCCTGAGCCTGTCGAAGGCAACGCAACACCCATCACGTAGTCAAATTTTGTATTCATGACACTAACCGAGGTGAGGACTTCCCTCGTCGGGTGATCTGTGGTACATTCTACGCAACATTGGCCGCCAAGTACAAACCAACAGCAGGAACTCATGCAGACTTACACCCATTTTGTCATGACCGCCATTCTCAACCGAGCCGCGAAGAGCCGAGAAGCCGATTTGACCACTCAAGCCGAACAAGGTCAGACGGCCATTAACAAGCTGCCACCGGTCAACTCCTTCTGGTTGATGGTGGGATCGGTTATGCCCGATGTTCCGTTGATTTTGATCACCTTTGGCGCCATTGCCATGGATCTCTGGAGCGGCAACCGCATGGATCCGGGCAATGAAGCTGCTGAAATGCAGTCGTACACCGGCTATCTCTTTCGCTATGCCTTTTTCAATGAACCTTGGGTAAAATTCGCGCACAACCTGTTTCATGCGCCGTTGATGATCCTGCTTTATGGGTTGGTGGGCTATTGGTTGTGGAAACGAAGCGGCGCACAGGAAGCGGCGCGCCAGACGGCTCAACGGGGCGCTGCTCTCTTTTGGCTGGCAATGGCCTGTGCGCTCCATACCGCCATCGACATCCCCTTACACTATGACGACGGCCCGCTGGTCTTTTTCCCGTTTGATTGGCAGACGCGTGTCTACAGCCCCGTCAGCTACTGGGACCCGGAACGCTACGGTCGCCCCTTTGCGATTTTTGAGCATCTGTTGCTGCTGGGTATGTTGATCTTTTTACTGGTGGATTGGTGGCGCCGACGACAGGCGCGCCGGGCGATCGCAGCATCAACAAATTGAAAACTGGGTACAAGGCTGTCGAAAAATCCGTCCTGTAGGGACACCTGAGCTTAGGGCGGATGATCCTTTGTGCCCTCCCTAAACTCAACCGTCCCTACGGGACGAGCGGCGCTGTGGATATGGGCGACGTGTCAAATGGGCGTGAAGAAGGTAACACTTTGGGGCGACAGGGTGATAGATGCCGAGAGCGGTGCACCGGTCAAATCACGGGCTTGTGACCAGGGGAGTGTTACGGTTTGGGTGCCGTGACTAACATTGACCGCCACCAGAACAACATCCTCACCGGCCCGACGTTCGGCCAGCCAAACTTGCTGCGTCTCATCCAGCAGATGGGTTTTGAAGTTGCCGCGCTGTAACGCCGGGTGGCGACGGCGTAGGGCGATCAGCTTTTTGAAGTACGCCAGTAACTCGCTGTCTTGCGCTTCCCCCCAGCGCATGGGATGGCGCGCCTCTTCCCGCCAGGGACCTTTGCTACGGGGTTGGCTCAAGCCGACTTCGGTGCCATAGTAGAGGATCGGGGCATCCCCAAAAGCAAAGAGCAGACCCGCCGCCAACCGCAAGCGTTGCTTGTCATTACCGGCGACCCACAGGAAGCGGTTGACATCATGGTTGTCAAGAAAGCTGGGCTGTAAAAAGGTTGACGGTTGTGTGTCGTCACCCTGAAAAAAACGCCGGCTCTGTTGCACAAGGTTGGCAAAGTGCGCCAACGTCAGGGCCGGTTGTGGTTGTGCGCAAAGCTGGCGGAGGGTGCGACAAAAGGCAAAATCGAGACAGCCATCCAACCGCCCCTGATAATGGCGTAACGCGTCACCGGCATGGGTCACTTCGCCAAAGAGCCAGCAGTCGGGCTTCACCGCCTTGCACGCGGCGCGAAATTCGCTCCAAAAGGCGTGTGAAGGGCCGGCGGCATAGTCCAGCCGGTAGCCATCAACATCATATTCTGTTAACCAGTGGCAGGCGGCGTTGATCAAAAAGGTGCGCACCGCTGGTAGATCAGTGTCAAGTTGGGGCATGGAGGCCACATTGAAAAAGGTGCGGTAGCCATGTTCATAGCCCTGATCAAACCCAAACCAGGCACGGTAAGGGTTGGTTGGGTCGGTCTGGGCCTGTACAAAGGGGCCAAAGTGGAGACTGGTGTGGTTGGCGACAAAGTCTAGCAGCACCCGCAGGTTGCGGGCATGGGCGGCGTCAATCAATTCCCGCAGATCAGCGTTGACGCCAAAGCGTACGTCAACCTGGTAATAATCGGTGGTGTCATACCCGTGGTAAGATGGGGTGACAAAGACGGGGCTTACCCAGATCGCCGTCACGCCTAAGTCGGCAATATAATCCAGCTTGTCGATGACACCGCGCAATGTGCCGCCGGTGAACTCATTCATCTCGCTTGTGGTCAGCCAGCGGTTTGCCACGCCGGTAAAGCGATCCACAAAAATGTGATAGACTACCGCTTCCTGCGCCCAGGCTGGTGTTGCAAAACGGTCAACAAAATAACCATAACGCGTGACCTGGCTCACCGTGCCGTCGATATGGGGTTCATTGCTCCAACACGAAAAATCTTCGTCGTAGCTGCGCCACCCCTCAATGACATATTGAACAAAGATGCCCTCTGGCTGCGGCGGAATTGTTCCCTGCCAAACGGTGACATAATCCCATAGGAGCGGTTCCCAACGCACAGCGGTCACCACCAGGTCTACTGCAAACCCGGTTGTCGCCCGACCACGCTCGCCGGTCGGCATCTGGCCGTCGGTTGTTACATAAGCGGTGGCACGGTCGATATGTAAGGTCGGGCCGCTGTAGAGCGTGATGGTGACAGCTTCATCCGGCAGCGGGTCGCGTGGCGACAGGTCATAGTGATGGCGCAGCCCAGTGTAGCGGTGGCGTTCGGCGGTGAGAATCTGCACACTGTCCGCTTCAATGCCACCAAAAACAAAATCGTCCATCACCGTTTCGGCCGCGGCTTCTATGCTATTTTCTGTTGTTGTCATAATCGTCATTCTACTGGTTGGAGCGCAAGAATTAATGTTTGTCCTGGCGCCATTCCACTGGTCGGTTGGTAATTTTTGAACCCCCCCTTGGCGTCCGCTGTCACCTCGGCAAAGGGGCCGTCACCCCAGAGCGGTTCAACCCGGTAGCGTTGATCGGGCGTCAGCGGGCCGCTCTCCAACGTTAACGCATAGTCCGCGGTTGCCTCGTCGCGCAGGTTGTTGACGACCAGGAGAATTTGGTCATCAGTGGCGCGCAGATAGGGCAACACCGCGCGATTGGCGCTCTTCATCTTAAAGGTTTCACCGCCGCGCAACACCGGTTGGCTTTGGCGCAAGGCAATCAGGGTACGGTAGTGGGCCAGTAACGAAGTGGGATCAGCCAGTTGGGCTTCAACGTTCTTGGTGGCGACATCGTCGTTTAGCGCGCGCCAGGGGGCGCCGGTGGTGAAACCGCCGTTCTCTCCACGGCTCCACTGCATCGGCAAGCGGATCTCCTCATCGGGCTTTTTGCCCACCATGCCGATCTCTTCGCCATAGTAGAGGAAAGGCGTTCCCGGCAGGGTCAGGAGCATGGTGGCGGCGCGCTTGGCTTTGTTGACATCGTCGCCCAGTTGCGCCATGACGCGGTCGATGTCATGGTTGGTCAAAAAGGTAGCCGTGGCATTCACCGGCAGCAACGTAAGTGAAAGGGCCAGGCTTAAGCGGGCGGCGTCGGCGTCACCGGTGTTGGCGCTTTTCACCAGGGCGCTGGCCAGGTCAAAGTTAAAGGCCAGATCAAACTCATCGCCTTGCAGATAGGTGGCGACGGCGTCGTTGGTCGTCCAGACCTCGCCCACCGTCATGGCAGCGGGTTTGAACGCTTTGTAGGCGGTGCGCAAGTCGCGGAACTGGGCGTGGGTGCCGGCGCTATCGGCCAACACTTTTTTCGTCCCGTTGGCCTCTTCCACAAGGTAGCGGGCGCCGTCAACACGCAGTCCATCGACGCCCATCTCTGTCAACCAGAAGTGGGCGACCGCGGTCATCTCCGCCTGCACATCCGGGTTGGTGTAATTGAGATCGGGCATCCCTTCCCAGAAGACGCCATAGTAATGGTCGCCGCTCGGCGCTTCATGCCAGATCTGCTGCCCCCACGGCCCCACTCCGCCCGGATCATCCGCTGACCAGACATACCAATCACGGCGGGGGGATTGCGGATCTTGCGCTTCGACAAACCAGGGGTGCGCCACGGACGTGTGGTTCATGACAAAATCGATGATGACCCGTACCCCGCGCCGGTGGGCTTCGGCCACGAGTTGTTGAAAATCAGCCGTTGTCCCGTACTCCGGGTTGACGGCGTAATAATCAGTCACGTCATAGCCATGATAGGAAGGCGAAGGATGAATCGGCATCAACCAAAGCGCCGTCACACCGAGGTCGGTGGTGGTCGCTGGGTCGCCGTCGTTGAGATAGTCGAGTTTCTCCACGATCCCCTTGAGATCGCCAATACCGTCGCCATTGCTGTCATAGAAACTACGGACAAAAATCTCATAGAAGATGGCGCTCTGCCACCACGGTTCGCCATCCGGCCCCGTGGGCGCGAGGGTGGGGACGGGCGTCGGCGCCACTACTGGTTGTGTCACCGGCTGGATGCAAGCCACCAACAGCCAGATCACCACCGCCAATAAAAGAATCGTTTGCCGCCCCATCCCGCACCTTCCAATTACCCAATATCTAATACCCAATATCTACTTCACACCACCCGCCGTCAACCCGCCAATCAAGAAGCGTTGGAGCGCCAGGAAGACGATCAGCGTCGGCAGCACAATCACCATGCCGCCGGCGGCGAAGTAGCCCCAGGGCACGCTCTGGTCATTAGCGAGACTGAACAGTCCCGGCACCGCCAGTTTCATTGAATCGGGGGCAGGGATCAAGACTGAAGCGAAGATGAAGTCACCCCAACCGGCCATGAAGCCAAGCAGCGCGGTTACGGCCAGCGCCGGTAGCGCCAGCGGCAATGCAATGCGGATAAAGGATTGCACTGGGCCGCAGCCGTCGATCATGGCTGCTTCTTCGAGATCGATGGGGATGGTGTCAAAGTAGCCCTTCATGTTCCAGGTGGCAAAGACTAGCGTGCCGATGGTATAGGCCAGGATCAACCCCTCGTGGGTGCGATAGAGGCCGAGCGCGGTCAGAATCTGCGCCACCGCCACCAATGCCAGCACGCCGGGGAAAGTCTGGATCGCCAACAGGAAGATTAGCATCACCTCCCGCCCATAAAAGCGGAAGCGGGAGACGGCAAAGGCCGCCGAGGTGCTGATGAGCAACGACGCAATGCTGGTCACAACGGCAACATAGAGGCTGTTACGAATCCAGTTGAGCAGCGGCTTTTCAAAGAGCATAATGCGATAGTTTTCCCAAGTCCATTCGCTAGGGAAAAACATACCGCCCAGGTTGAGCGTATACAAGCGATCCCCCAACCGTCCTGAGGCCAGGATGGCAAACCAGACCGGGTAGAAGGCAAAGAGCGCGGCGAAGATCAGGATGATATACATCACCGTCATCACTCTGGCTGAAGGTTTCCGGTTCATGATTCATACGCTCCTTTGGTAATGCGTGTGTAGCGTAGGCTATACAACGTCGCCGCAAAGAGGAAGAGGAAAAGAATCACCGCAAAAGCCGACGCGCTGCCATAATTTTGCGACTGGTAGATCTGCTTGTAGGCGTAGACGATCACAAACTCTGTCGCACCGGGGACACCGGCGCCGCGCGTCGGGCCGCCCTGGGTGATCGCCCAGGCAGTGCCAAACATTTGGAACGCCGTGATTGAAGTCAACACCGTGGCCGGCAGAATGGCCGGACGGATCAACGGCAGCGTAATCTGGGTCAACTGCGTCCACCAACTGGCGCCTTCCACATCGGCCGCTTCATAGACGTCATTTGGCACCGATTGGAGCGCACCTAGGATCACCACCATAAAGAAGGGGTAGGAGAACCAGACATCGGTGATCACAATGGCGGCAAAGGCGGTGACGGGATCGCTCAACCAGGCGTAGCCGTCAAAGCCGACAATCCGTAGCACCTGGTTGATCACCCCTTGTTCGCGGAAGAAGAACTGCCAGACCAAGGCCATCAAAATCGCCAGTGACGACGTTGCCCAGGGTAAGAAGAGGATCACACGGAAGAAGGTGCGCCCCGGTAGATGGCTGGTATTCAAAATGAGCGCCAGGGTTAGCCCTAGGGCAAAACTCAGTGGCACACGCACTACTACAAACAAAATCGTGCGCCAGACGACGACAAAGAAGTCGCCGGTGGTCATCAACTGCTGGTAGGCAGCATTGGCGTTTAAGGCAAACGCCAGTAAGAGACCGCCACCTAAGCCGAAGAGCCAAAGGGCGCCCCCCGACACCGGGCGCGTGATCTGGCGATCCCAATAGCGATTGAGCGCGGCGGCGATCACGAGTGGCAGAAAACAGATCAGAATCAGAATCAATGCCTGCACCGCTTCCACCGTAAACAATTTGCCGACCAAATCAAGATAATTTTGGAAGAGGGGGGTTTGTAGACTATAGGGTTCGGCCAATCCGCGCGCAGCGCGCCCTTGAAACATCGGCCAGCAAACCGGGTCAAGCACACTGGTTAATGCCACCGAACAATCGGGGTTAGGATGAAATTTGTTGCGATTTGTGAATGAAACGTAGGTGCTTAACAAAATGGGGAAGACATTAATCAGTAAGATGCCCAGCAAGGTTGGGCCGATGAAGAGTAGAATGGTGAATGCCTTACGGCGACCGGACCAGCCGATCATGGGAGTCTCCTTGGAACCGGGAACGGGCTACTTTCTAGTGCAGGGGAGATTAAGAGATTAAGAGATTGGGAGATTGAGATAGCCTGTAAAAGCGGTAATCTCTTTAATCTCTCAATCTCTCAATCTCTTTTCATTTACTGCATCTGCGCAACTTGCTCTTCAATGGCCGTTTGGGCGGCAGCCATTGCTTCTTCCGGTGTTTGTGAACCGTTCCAGATGGCGGCGGTGGCATCACCTACGGCGCCCCACTGGGCGGAGGCAAAGGGCGTATTCGCCATTGGGATACCCAAGTTCAGCGAAGCGCCAAAGCCGGCGACGGTAGCTAATGCTTGCACTTCGGCATCCTGCAGGGCTGCGGTGGCGGCCGGGATGGTCTTATTCGCCAACGCCAGTTTCTTCTGCACTTCGGCGCTGGTGAAATACTGCATCACCGCCACGGCGGCGTCCGCATGGCCGCGATCTACGGCGTTGGCGGTCAACATCAGGGTCTTGATGCCGACAAAGGGGCGCCCCATCGGCACGATGCCATAGTTGATGCCGGCGGCTTCCAGGTCGGCAATGGCCCACGGGCCAGTCCACCAGGCGCCCACTTTGCCTTCGGTGATGGAGGCTTTGCAGATGTCATGGGAGGCTTCGGTGTCATGGACGGCGCTGATCTCTTTCAACCAAGCGCCGGCGGCAATCGCTTCGGGGGTGTTCAGGTAGACCGCACCCGCGTCATCGACATAGGAGGGGACGCCAAAGCCAAAGTAGACCGGCGCCACATGATAGGCGTCACCACCGGGGAAACCCTGATTGCAGAAGAGGGAGAAGCCCTTGTCTTCCTTGAACTTGGTCGCCTTCGCCAGCAGGTCGGCAAAGTCCATTGGGTCGGTGGGCAGATATTCTTCAGTCACAATGTCTTTGTTGTAGACCAGCGCAATACCTTCCTGCGATTCGGGCAGACCCCAGATTTGACCCTGCCAGACCACGCCGGAGACTGCCGCCGGCTCATAATTGCCTTCGAGGAACGCCTGATCAACGCCCAAATCATTGAGCGGCACAATGTTCCCGGCCAGCGCTTGGGTGCCGATCTGGTCATTCACCCAAGCAAAGATATCGGGGCCTTCACCCGCCGGAATCGCCACCTGCGCCGATTCATTCAGATTGTCGGGTTTGGAAAGTTCGATCTTGACGCCAGGATTGGCCTCTTCGTAAGCCTTAAAGACTTCTTCGATGGTGGTGAAATATTCACCCGCCCATCCGTGCCAGATCTGGATCGTCACCTCGCCTTCGGCAGCCGGTTCTTCTGCTGCCGCTGTGGTTGGCGCCGCTTCCCCGCCGGCAGGGGCGGCGCCGCTGGGCGCTCCCGCCGGTGTCGGGCAAGCAGTCAACAACATTGCGCTGACGAGCAACAGCGTCGTCAACAACCAGAGTTTGTTACGCATATTCTTTTCTCCTATGAAAAGGTACGAAACGCAAAATATTGGGAAGAAAGCTTAGATATAGTTTGTGCAAATATTATACAAACCGCAGGTAACTGCAATTATACACAAGTAAAAAAGTCTAGTCAACTATTTTTGCGCCTGTCATTGCCTTAAGCCGGCGCCGAAGCGCTGGATTGGCGTTCAACCAAAGTGCAATCGACCATCTGTTGCACCGGTGGTAGCGCTTCTTCTGCCAGAATCGTGTCGATCAAAAGTGTGGCCGCCGTTGCCGCCATCTCTGCATAGGGAACACGCAAGGTCGTCAGGGCCGGCACAACATGCGTTGCTTCTGCCGAATCATTGGTGCCGATGACGGAAACCTGTTGGGGGACAGCTATGTTGTGTTCGCGTAAGGCGCGTAAGATGCCAACGGCCATGAGATCATTGGCGGCGTAATAGGCCGTTGGCGCATTTGGCCCTAAGGGCAACATTCGTTCGACTGCTTTGTAACCGCCGGCTTCGGCAAAGTACCCGTAATCGATCCACTTGTCACACAGCTTGAGGCCGGCAAGGGCCATCGCCTGTTGATAGCCACGCAGCCGTTCACCGGTGACAGCAACATCCGGATCACCGCCGACAAAAGCAATGCGTTGGTGGCCCTGTTGAATCAAGTGGGTGATAACATGCCCTGTGCAGGCTTCATTGTCGGCATCGACCCAAGTCACGTCCGCATAGTGCGCCGGCGGTTTACCGATCAGTACGAAAGGTACGCCTTGGGCGACCAACGCACCGACCGTATCAACATCTAGCCGGTAGCTGGCAACCACAATGCCATCCGCCTGGTGGGAGCGCAGTATCTGAAAGGTCTGGGTAATGACATCCGCGTGGCTGTCACTGCCGCCAACCAGAACACGATAATCCAGGGGATAGGCAGCTTGTAACAGGCCGCGCATCACTTGGGGGAAGAAACTATCATCAAAATAGCCGTCGTAGATGTGGGGAACAACCACGGCAATGGTGTTTGTACGCCGTACACTCAGTGAACGAGCAATGGCATTGGGTTGAAAGCCTAACGCTTCCGCTGCACTCATGACCCGCTGTTGCGTCTGTTCGCTGATCTTTGCTTTGCCCGAAAAGACACGGCTCACCGTACTGGGATTAACGCCAGCCTGTGCTGCCACGTCACGAATGGTTGCCATGATTCAAGCAATCTAGTATGTAATAAACAGCATAATGAATTAGGGAACACGGAAGTTACAGTGATGCAGGGTAAACTACAAATCAACGTGATTGTAATGCAACCGCTTGCACAGTGCAACCGTTTGCAATTATACACAATTTTTATTGCTTGTCAAATTAAAAGCTGTCTATTTGTAATAAATCATGGTAAGGCCTAAGAGTCCGTAAAAATGTAACTTCGTAAACCGCTCGCCGCGAGTCCGTGACCCACAACCGGCTTGGGCGAGTCACGGACTCGCAGTGTGCGGTTTAACTGATGAATTTACATTTCCTTGCCCGCTCGTAGCTGGTCACGGACCGGCTACGAGCGGGCTTAGTCGTTGCCGATCACTTTTGAAACAGAAAAAATGTGGGGTCCGCATACCTGTGTGCGAACCCCACATTTGTTGAATTTATACTCAGAATCCACAACGCTCTCTGCCGCACCCTGGGGGTTCCGATGACCGACGCCAGTCACCGGGAACCCCCAGGGTGCGGCGATGAGCGGGCCATTGCGGACTAGTGATCCTGCTTTTGCCTTTGGCTGGCTGAATAAATCGTTTACGGGCCGGGCTGGGCGCTGATGAAAACCCAATAATATTGATAGGGACTGCCCGGCACTTGGGCAAAGCCAATGCCATATTCGATCTGTTCGGCAAAAAAGCTGCTTTTGCCGAGCAGATGGGTGTTATGCTTAGAAGATTTCATCCAAGCGTCCCACATGCCATCACCACCAGCCGGCCCGGCGCCGATCGACTCGATATTGTTGGCATTGGCTTCCTGGCCGTAACCGCTTGGCAGGACATAGCCGGCCTGACGTACAAGATAATTAGCTCCGTGGCCATCGGGATTAACATGACCAAAATAGGCGCGGCGCCCCATATCCTCGGCGCGCGCCCGGGCGACGCTGGCAAGAATTGGATGGCAACTTAGTTTCACACGCCCTTGCTCCGGGTGATTGCGTAGCAACTCTTCAATTCGTTTCTCTTGGTCATTGAGTTGGCAAGCCGGCTCGCTTGCCGCTATTGTTTCACTTTTGGTTACGATTGGTAGAAAAAGTTGACCACCGCCAGTACCCGGATCCGCATGAACACGAATTGGTTGCAACCAGGAAACGAGAACGAGGAGCAGAACAGCTAGTAGACGGCGCTGCGTCAAACTGAACTTATGTCGATGAATCATAATTTTCCCTTTTCTTTCACGTTAACCTGGCGTTTTTGGGTTATTTGTCACTGTGTATTGTGCTTGTATTGTGCTTGTATTGTGCTTATTGTTGCGTATGTAGCGTGGAAACACAGGAACACCATTATCGCCGCTACCCATGACCACAGTACCAGTCTCACCCGGCTAAATACTCTACCAAACGTAGACGTTTACCGGATGAAGCTGGTCACCTAAATACATTACTATAGAGTCGGTATGACTTACGTTACATTTTCATTGCAGTTACTACTCATTAAGTTTTTTCTTCGGTGTGAGTACTCATTTGGTCGCAACGAATTTACGTAAAGTCGCACTATAGACTGTATTCTGTCCAGGTTGCCGTTGCAGAAAATGACATACTGAGTAAATAAGTTATTGTATGGGGTCTCAGCCATTGCGCAGGGTGTAGTCTTACTACGCAATGAGCAGTGTAACGTTTTTTTTCCCTAATTGCTGTTCGGACTAACCACAACCGGGCGTTGGCTTCCCTACGCTATGATCTACTGCTCGCTAACGCAAAGCCAACGCTTATACTACGCGATACCGAACAATGTTTGATGAATGTGGCACAACGCAAACAGCAACCTGGTCCCCCTTGGTATCCTCTTTCGGGCGAGTCACGGACTCGCCGAGCGTATGAAGTTGTTTCTTGACGATTACTTAAGTGGAGAAAGAGGCGGCTGGGCCAAGTAAGAACCCGTCCCCCCCGTTTGTTTTCGTTTCAAATCAGTTATAAGGTACACTATCAGCAAAGTTGTGAATGCACCAGCTGCTTTTGTCCGATTTCAATAACGGGACAAGGGCCGGCGATGGCTAGTGCATTCTGGATAGAGCTTGCGTAACGACATCGGCTGTAGTGGCTTGTCGATAGCGGATATGGCTGTCGCAAGCCACTACAGCTTATCAACCACAACCTACGATCAACCTACGATCTACGATCAAGGTGCAATTCATCAGATAAAGGCAAAGGGCATGGCCGTTGAGGAAGAAGTATTGGGTGTTCACCCCAAAAAAGAGCAAGGGGGACTGTGGCGCACGCTGCGGACATTGCAATTGCGCCGAATCATCCACTATGAATTTTCGATTACGGAAGCCAGCGCCATCCTCATGGCGACCTACTTGCTCTCTGCGGTCATGGGCGCCGTGCGTCAGATGCTCTTTAACAGCCAATTTGGTGTCAGCATGGAGGCCAACGCTTACTATGCTGCTTTCCGCCTGCCGGATACCCTCTTTATTTTGATCGCCGGCGGCACTTTATCAAATGCCATGATCCCGGTACTTTTAGGGACAGGGCGCCAGGAAGGTCGCGCCGCCGCTCAACGGTTGGTAAGTCTAGTGCTTACGGCGCTGTTGGTAACGATGGTTGTGATCATTTTGCTGCTGGAAATCTTCACGCCTTTTTTTGTGCGCTACATCCTCGCCCCAGGCTTTGATGCTGAAACCGCCCAGCTAACGGTTACCCTGACACGCATTAAACTGTTGCAACCGTTGATTTTGTGTGTGGGTAGTGTTGCCACTGCTGTCTTAAATAGTCGCAATCAATTTCTGCTGCCGGCAATCTCGATCCTCACCTATAATACCTCCCTCATTGCCGGCATTCTGGCTGCACGGCTTTACCCCGATCTTGGTGTCTATGGGCCAACGTTCGGCACCGTTCTGGGCGCTGCCTTGCAAGTGCTTCTGCTCTCGCCTGGTTTTGCCGTTCTCCGCGGCCATCGCTGGTTTACCTGGGCGCCGACGGATCGCCACTTACGGGAAGTGGTCTTCTTGCTCATTCCCAATGGCCTGTCGGCTATGGTGAACTATGCCGGGACGATTGTGGATACAGCCTTTGCTTCCATGACCGCGCAGTTGGTCACCCTCCCGGCGATTTACAATGCTTCTTTACTGGCAAACCTGCCAGTGACGCTACTTGGCTATGCCGTCGGCTTGGCCGCTTTTCCGCGTCTGGCCGACCGCGCCGAGGCCAAAGCGTGGCGGCCTCTGGCGCGCCTTCTGCTTCAGGTGCTGCTGGTTGTTTGCACCCTTTCCTTGGCGGCCTTTGCCACCATCTACTTTGCCGGGCGCGATGTCATCCGTCTGCTTTTTGAACGGGGCGAATTTACGGCAGTGGCTGGCGAAGCTACCTTCTCGGCCTTGTTGATCTATGCGCTAGGGCTGCCTTCCCACATCGCTACCGAAATTGTTAGTCGCGGCCTGATTGCTATGCGCGATACCCGCACGCCCCTCTTTACCAACGCCGGTCAATTGCTCATGCGCACGGCGCTGATGGCGTTCTTTGTCCCGCGTATTGGTCTCTATGCCATCCCTCTCGCCCTGGTCGTCTCTTCCACCCTGGAAACCATTGTCTTGAGTATCATTTTGGCGATCAAATTACGCCGCCGCATCGCCCGATCTCAGGTGTCAGCGCACTAATTCATGTGTTACCAACGTTTCGAGGAGTTCACACGCCCTCATCCAAACCGGTATGGGACGTGCCTAATTCCTCACAATGCTCGTTATGGTGTGGTAGGTGTGTCGGCGTTTTGGTTGGTGTCGGCTTTCATAGTAGAGTGAAGGCAAACCCAAAAAACACCAACCGACCAATATTACCAGCGATTCTTGTTTGTCAAACTCAATGTGAAGCGAACCCTATCCACGGGCCTGAGGTATTTTCTATGAATTCCTATGTAAGTGAATCAGTCGGTCTTGCCACGGCCGTGACCTTTCCCCTTGTTGAAGCATTGCTGGGGCGACGCTCGCGACGTTTCCCCCTGGGCGGCTCACTGCCAGACGGTCCGCTGGCCTATACCTCCACCACTGAACCATTGCCCTTAAGCGCGTTAGAACAGTTGCTGCTGTTGACTACCATGACCGGCAACACCGGCTGGCATTATCTTCTTCCGCGTCAACGGCCCGACCTGCCCCACGTTGCCAACTATCCGGCGGCAGCGGGCGGACGCACCATTCCCTCGGCGGCAGGCTGGCATACGACCGAGCTTTTTTACACGGATGACAACGGCGTCTACTTCTTCGCCACCCGTGATGCACCAGCGCTGGTTGAACCCGATCAAGAGGGTCAAGTTGATGTCGCCGCTTGGTTGAATGCCCATCGCTCGCTCATTCGCAAAGTGGCCGATGGGCGGCTCCACTTGCCGCCAACGGCGATGGATGGACACAACACCTGGTGCGCCAATGCACCGGGCAGCACCTTGTTGATCCCAGTGGCGGATTTGGCGCAGCATCTGATTGGCGTCCTCTTTTTTATGGTGCAAAACGGTGGCTGTATTTACAATAACATTCACGACGAGCGCATTCCGGGGCTGGAACAGTTTCATCATCTGGTCGATGTGGACAACCCGGCGCCATTGAGCGAGATCGAACAGAACTGCCTGACCATGTGCATGGCCGAGTTATCGACAGCTTGTTACGCCGGCAATCTAATCTTACAAGCAATGGGGTTAGGCGGCTGGATGTTTACCGGCTTGGATGCTTTTACCGTTTTGGGGTGCAGCGGCGATCCAACCGTACCCGGGCTGGGTTTTCACTACGACCGCAACCCACGCTGGACGACGCCCAACCCGACTGGTCTCCCCGGCGTCTTTGCTGGTTTCTGTCCACCCCATTACCCGAGTATGCGGGCCGCGGTTGACGCCTTTGTCGAACGCAAGTTTGGCCCTGGCGGCCCCTTTCATGCGGAGACGCCAGGGCCGTGGCGGGAAACGGCCAAAATACGCACCGGTGCGCCCATTCACAGCGAGGACGCCAAAGCCTGTGTCGCCCACATGGCGCAATACATCTATGACCGCTTTGGCCGCTTCCCGGCGACGGCGCCATCGATCTTTGCCCGCATTTTCTTACAGGCACAGCATCTGGATCTAGGCTTTTATGACCACCATTTCACGCCAGGCGCATACCTACAAACCCACGCCCAACACATGGCGAACTGGCATCCTACGGAGTAACCATTACCCGCTCGTAGCCGGTCCGTGACCGGCGATGGGGACGCCGGTCACGGACCGGCTACGAGCGGTTTTCCAGCAATCACTGGGGAAAATCGGCGATGAAGGTAAGAATCTGGGTTTTATAGCGAATAAAATCGTTCAGATTATGTTGCAGAATGTCGTAGAGCAGAATATTATCAACGGCCCAGTAGAGATGCACCACTCGGTTGCGCACGCTGACCATCTGGCGTGCGGTTTTGACAAATGGTTCGTCCAGAATGCCTTCCTCACCTAGCACGGCAAAGGTGTCGGCGTAGCTTTCCGGCGCCCGAAAGCCCAGCGTTGCAATCAGGTGATTGTTGAGGTCGATACAGCATTCAACCGCAGTTTGCAAACAATACTTTGTCGCATTCTGATGCAGCGAACTGGCGAGAAAGGCCGTGCGTTCCAGTTGCGCCAGCTTTTGTAATTCACCCACATACTCATCAAGATTCTTGAGAATGCTTTGTACTTTGTTCCGTTCAAACATAAACTTTTTGTCTTTGGCTGTAGCAAGCGCTCGGGCAAAATAAGCGTCACACTGCTGTGTAATCACCGGCAAAAAGTCAAAGTATGCCTGGCGAATTTGGGTTTCATACGCCACCCGAAATCGGGCATCCTTGCTGTAGAGCAACTTGCCGTTGGTCACGACGTTGCCTTGTACACGTAATGGGGCGTTATCAATCCGGCGCACTTCACAGGCGGAACGTTGGTAATACTGTTCCAAATCGGCTTCAACCGTGATCGTCAGCATAAACCGCTGGTAATCATCCAGGGGCGCAGCCGGATCAAAGACCACCCCAATGTCGATGTCACTCCACTGGTGGGTGTGACCGCTGGCGGCTGACCCGTACAGATAGGCAAGCTGTATGGGCTGCCCAGCCAGCAGTTGCGATAGAACGTTGGTCAACTGTTCTTGGATGGTTTGTATTGCTAATCCTGCTTGTGTTATCATACTGACCATGATACCATAGATTACGCTGGCAGGCCAGTGATCCGAATCCCACTACCCTGCACTTTGTTGCGGGCGTTGATGCCGATCAACACCGCGGTCAACCCTTCGACGACCGACGCATTCGCTAGCGGCCCGGCGTCAATGGCGACAAAACCGGCGGCTTGCGCCAACTCGATGGCGGCCTGTTTGGCGGCTTTGCTATCGCCGGTCACCAGCACGTCACAGTTGGGTTGCCAGCTTAGATCCTTGAGATGGCCGGCGGCGACATTCTGAAAGGCCGCGGCGACCTGCACCCCTTCGCCCAGTTGCGCCTGCGCTTCCTGTGCCGCCGATCCTCCCGGTGGATGCCAGACGGTAGAGACCTTGGGCGGCTTAAGCGGCACGCCAACTGTGATCACCGTTTTGCCTTGACAACCGGCCACAATCTGTTCAATCGTCCCGACTTGGGCGTCATAGGGCACGCTGAGGACGACAATATCCGCTTGCGCCGCCGCCTCGCCGTTGGCAACGCCGGTCATGGGGGCGCTATTGGCCGGCAAGGGTTGGCTCAATTCTGCCGCTGCGCCCGCCGCCTTTTCGGCACTGCGGCTGCCGATCACCACTGGGTAGCCCGCCGCCGCCCAGCGTACCGCCAGGCCGGAGCCTTCCGCCCCCGTGCCGCCGATGACGGCAATGGTTGGTTTGGTCATACTTCCTCCTTGTAGGTAGACAGGTAGACAGGTAGACAGGTTGGTACGCCCTATTTCCTTGTGTACCTGTCTACCTTACCTGTAGAATAATTTTGCCGATGTTGCGATTTTCGGCCATCTGCTGGTGGGCGGCGTTGGCCTGGGTAATCGGATAGATGGTGTCGATCACCGGCTTGATCATCCCCGCTGTCACCAGCGGCCAGAATTTTGCCATAAAGTTTTCTTTGATCGCCACTTTTTCGGCCAACGCGCGACTGCGTAGCACCGAGCCGATCAAGCGAAGCCGTTTGCCCATCAAGTGACGTAAATCAATTTCTGTCTTAGTCCCACTCAAGGTGGAGATAAAGACCAGCCGCCCTTTGAGCTTGAGCAGGCTAAGATTTTTCGCCAGATAATCGGCGCCGACCATGTCCATGATCACATCCACACCCTGGCCGTTGGTGTAGGCGCGCACCCGCTCGACAAAGTCTTCGGTGCGGTAGTTGATCGCCAGGTCAGCGCCCAGGTTGGTGCAGGCCGCGCATTTATCGTCACTCCCGGCCGTGATGATGACGGGATTGCCGCTGGCCTTTAGCAGGTGGATCGCCGCCGTGCCGACACCGCTGGCGCCGCCATGCACCAGCACCGTCTCACCCGGTTGCAAGCCGGCTTCCATGTAGAGATTGACAAAGGCCGTCAAGTAGACCTCCGGCAACCCCGCCGCGGTGTTAAAATCCCACCCTGCCGGAATCGGCATGAGCATGGCTTGGGGTACGGCCACCTTTTCGGCATAGCCGCCACCAGGCAGCAAGGCGCAGACCCGGTCGCCCACCTGCCAGCCCTGGACATTGGCCCCTGCTTGCGCAATGACGCCGGCCATTTCCAAGCCGATAATGTCAGGCGCCCCCGGCGGCGGCGGATAGTTGCCGGCCCGCTGCATGAGATCGGCGCGGTTTAGGGCCGTGGCATGAATCTCAACCAGCACCTCATCGGGACCAAAGGTCGGGTCGGCGGTTTCGTTCCAAACAAGGGGGCGATCCGCTTGTTTGGTATCAACGTGGATGGCTTTCATCATATTTCCTTTCAAGCCAGACGATAGAGTGCTTGCTCGTAGCCGGTCCGTGACCGGCGTTCGCAAACGCCGGTCACGGACCGGCTACGAGCAAGTTCATAACAGTTCACGCAACACGCATCACGCAAGCACACCTTCGCGCCGGAACGCCTGCGCCAATAACGCCATGCCTTCGGTGATTTCTGCCGGGGTGTTGTAGCCAAAGCTCAGGCGGATAAAATTTTTGCCGGAAGTGCGGTCGGGCGAATAGACGGGGCCGGTCGAGTAGCCGGCGTTGGTGTCGGCAAAGACTTTTTCGCGGATGGCGACAAGATCCGTACCTTCCGGGAACTTGACCCACATGGATAGCCCGCCTTCGGGGCGTAACCAAGTGGCGCCGCCGGTGAAGTGTGCTTCCAGACTGTTCACCATAGCATCGCGGCGCTGGCGTTGAATGTCGTTGATCTCCTCAATGTGGGAAGCCAATCCGCCGCCATGATCGCCGGTGGCAAAGCGATGAATCGCCAGGGTGATAAAGAGCGGCACCGGGCCGCCACTCTTGGCCGACATGGCCCGCTTGAGCAAAGCGGGGGCAGCGGCCATATAGCCGGTGCGCATCCCGGGGGCAATCGTCTTGGAGAAGGAGTTGACATAGATGACATGACCGGCGCCATCGAGCGAATAGAGCGTCGGCAAATTCTGTCCGTCATAGCGGAGGTCGGAATAGCAATCATCTTCGAGAATCGCCATGCCATACGTTTGTGCTAAGCCGACCAGCGCTTTGCGGCGTTCCAGCGAAAGGGTCCAGCCCTGGGGGTTTTGGAAGGTCGGCACGGTGTAGAAGAGTTTTGCGCGTTTGCCCTCGCGTTGGGTTTGTTGCATGGCGCTTTCCAGCGCGTCCGGTAAGACCCCTTCGCTATCGGTCTTGACGCCACGAATGTCGGCCTGGAAACGACGCATCTGGTGTAGAGCGCCGCTGTAGGTGAAGTCATCGGTGAGGATCACATCGCCGGCGTCGATCAACGACTCCAGCGTGACATGAATGGCCTGGCCGGCGCCGCCGGTGAGCATGAGATCATCGGCTGAGAGCTGCATCCCGCGATCACGGGCTAATTTGGCCGCAATAAATTCGCGCAGCGGGCCGTAGCCCTGGGTGCTGAGATAGAGCGCCAGATCGGGGCCTTCCTCGGCCAGCGCCTGTTGTAACGCACTGGACAAGCCCTGCAACGGCAACGACTGGGGATCAGGATAGGAGATGGCGAAATCATACTTTGGCTTGCGCGCCAGCCCCATCCCCATCATCCGCTGCTCAACTACATTGCGCGAAAACAGCCCTTCAAACTCAAACAACGCTTGCTGACTCATAAAATTCCCTTTATCATTGGTCACGGTCATGGGTTTTCTGACTGTTGACCTTGAATTCATCTTCTCAATTTGCTTTGAGTATAACTTGCTTTGCGTATAACCGAGGCGGGCGCACGCCTCTTTGTGGATAACACAGGGTCGTTATTGGCGGATCAGCGGCAAATAGAGGCTCTGCTGTTCAGCCGTGCCGGTGTTATAGACAATCATCAACTGCGGACGGTTGGCTGCGATTGGATTCTCGCGTGTATCAAAGCGTTTGGCGGTGCCGCTCTCTGTCTCATTGCCGACAAGCACCCAGCCAAAGTTGCTGGCTGGGTTAGCCAACCAGCGCTCTATATCAGCCACCAGGCCAGGCGAAGACCAGCGGTAGAAATTTATACCGACAACAGGAAGGGTTGCGGTGGTTGTCGGCACAAAATCGCCACCGGCGGTTTGCCAGAGCGTTGTATTGAAGAGGGTATGCAGCCAAGTGGCGTCACCGGTTGTTGCCGTGGCGCCGCCGCCTTCATTACTATTGGCATTGGAAGTGCCTTGGCCCCACACTTTCAACAGCCGGTGGAGGGCAACGTCGCTTTGTCCACTTGATGTTTTCGACATGTGCAACTGGAGGGTCGCACTCACAATGGTGGCACTGACCGGTAATTTGCCGCTCAGATCAAAGAAGAGTAAACCACGGCGGATCGATGCACCGCGCGCTGTTGTGCCGACAAAGAAATAATCCCCTGCGCCGTTGCTGATGTCACCGGTTGCACTTTCGTAGAGTGTATTGTCTTGCGTCGGCGTTACAACCAATTGGGCCAACACGCCTTGCGGATCAGCCGCTTGTGATGCGCTGCGCTGTTCGACAATGACCGAGCCGGCAGCCTGAAGGCGCGGGGCGTTGTAGACGCTGCCGTATAACAGCAGCAACAAGCCAAAGCCGATGGTTAGGGTGATGAGTAGATGGCGGACGTGCATGGAAGCTGATCCTCTCGTTGTTAGCATTGGGAACGACTCAGCCCGCTTCCAGCCGCGCCTGAAAGGCAACCGATAACCGACGCCAGTCACCGGGAACCCCGGCGGGGGTATGGCGAAGAGCGGGTAGGCTGAGTCGTTACTAGAATTGTTAGAAATCGTAGTCGATCCGCCAACTCAGTTGTTGACCGTTGGCGACGGTGCGTTCCAGATATGGCTCCCAGGAAAAGGTGTTTTGATTGCCCCAGATCGGAAAGAAGTCGGGCGCATAGCTGCAAGTGGCTGTCAGTTGGCCCAGTTGCGGGTGACGCTGGATGATGATCAGATTCGTGGTGGCGTTGTGATCCAGCCCCTGGAAGTAACCGGCTGTCCACGGCCAGCCCTTGCGGTTGATAAAGCCATTTTCGTCTTGCGCATAAGCCGAGCTTTCGGGAAAGCTAACGGGAATGTTGAGCTTTAACAACTCGTCATTGCCCGCCGGCAGTTGCGGGAAGAAGGGGTGGGGAAACCAGCGCACCGGCACCGGGCGACGCCCTGTGCAGCGCACCGTTGTGTCCGAACGCACCGTGCGATTGAGCAGCGTTACCGTGCGTTCCAGTGTTACGCTCCACTCATCAAAGCTCTGTTGGGTGGTAAAGTGAATGGCATTGGCACTCTGGCTGACCTGCCACTGGCAAAACTCTTGAATCGTTTTGGCGTTGAGATCACAAAGGCCGATGCCGAGAATTAGCGCCACGGGTTCGCTTTCGCTGGTTTTCAGGGGTGACAGGTTGAAGGCGTCGGGGATGCCTTGGCCGTCAAACCAGTTAAAGCTATGGGGATAGGTCGGGCCGGAAAGCAGGGGGCCGTGGGTGGCGTCATGAATCTGGAAGATGTAGCCGCCGGTGCAGTAGCGCACGCCAAAGCGTTCACGGTCGGCGACGGGGTCGAGAATTTCAACGGTCAATTGGGTATTTTGCAGCGTTAGCATAGTTGTTCAATTTCATTGGATTTGGGCAGCGGCCAGAGATCCGTCCGCCCAAGCGGCGTCGGCTGGTTCTAACTGCGGGATGGGTGGTTTGCTATAATCAATGACCAGGCGATAGCGGGCGCGATCATAAATCTCGTGTAACAGCGTGCCTAGATCGACTAACGGTTCCTGGTCATCGGGCAACGGGGGCAATGGAAAGAGCGGGATCGGGTCGCGCACAGTGAAGGCGTATAAGTGCGCCCGCCGCCGTAACTCGCGGCGGCGCACCAAGATCCGGTAATGGGCAGTGCGATGTTCGGCATAGGGCATGGGATCGTAGGCGCGCAACAAGTCAATCTCAATAAAATGCACCTCACTGCTCATAAAGGAAGCGCGCTTCTCCAAGTAGCTCTGGCGTTCGTCGCCAGCTCTTTTGTTGGTATGCGACAACACCTCGATCACGGTCACAACTTCGCCGTCAGGCAATAAACGCACCGCCAAATAGGGTTCTTCATACGGTTCAGGCAGCGGCATATCAATGACTAAGGGTATAGCTGCCGAGCGTACAGCCGGTGAACCAACGGCTGGCCCCCCTGTTTTCAAGATACTCACATCGGGATAACGGGTGCGAATCGGCAAATTTGGCGATGTTGAGATATAGGTGTGCGTTTCTACATCAACAAAGTAGCGCGGCTCCAGTTGGGGGGCCAGATCATCGCGTAATGCATTGATCAAACTCAAATGAACATTGCGCCAAATCTTCGAATCTTCCAACCACGGGTTCATGCCCGGAAACGGATACGACATAGCCCCTCCTCATCAAAAACGCATTTCCTGCATTATAGCATAGGTGGGTTTTCTACGTCTACAGATAGGGAGACAGGGAGACAAGAAGAATACTTCCCTTCTTCTTGTCTCCCTGTCTCCCTAACCTTGTGCTTGTGTTACTTCCATTAATTGCGCGATTCCTCCAGGTAACGCCAACCCTCGCTCGCCGCCGGTCCGTGACCGGCGCCCCAATCATCGGTCACGGACCGGCGGTGAGCGGCGGGCATTATTCCTCCGGCAAATGCTCTGGCTCGCCCACCGGCACTTGGAAGAGACCAGCGCCCCGGCGGCGGGCAAAGGGCATAGTGACGCGCGCCGACGGCTTGTCAATCGCCCAAGCATTCAACTTGGCTTCATCAAAGGTGATGCCGATGCCGGGATCATCGCTCAAGACCACATAGCCGTCCTGCACCGTGTGCCGGTGGATCATGCCTTGGTCGCCGCCGGCGTCCAGCACTTCCATCATGTTGTGATTGGGCAACACGGCGGCCAGATGGGCCATATAGTTGGCTGGGCAGTTCATGAGCGAAACTGGAATCTCAAAGCCGTAAGCCATCTCGGCCACCATCATCGCGCCAGTGATGCCCGAGGTGCCGACGCCGACCTGGATCACATCCGCCGCTTCGTTGGCAACCAGGGCCATAAATTCGCTAATGTCGTTGAGGTTTTCCCCGGTGGCAACAGCCGCACGTACACTTTCCGAGACTTTGCGCAGCCCGCGATAGTCCCAACGCCGCGCCGGTTCTTCCACCCAGAAGAGATCAAACTGTTCCTCAATTTCCTGGATATGACGGATGGCTTGCTTGGGCGACCAATACTCGTTGGAGTCGATCATGAGCAACGGTTTCTTGCCGCTGGTGGCCAGGGCATCGTGCATCAAGCCAATGCGGCGTAGGTCGTCCGTCTGGCTCAACCCCACCTTGACCTTGCCGGCGTGGATGCCTTGTTGGGCAAGACGGGTGTAAAAGGCTCGTAACTCGTCATCGCTTAGGTTCAAACCAATGTCACTGGCATAGCCCTTGACATAGCGCGAGGAGGCGCCCAACGTCTTCCAGAGTGGCTCGTTGTTGATCTTGGCCTTTAGATCCCAGAGCGCCACATCAATGGCGGCAATGGCGCCGGAGACCATGCCCCGGTTGTTGCCCTTGAAGACCTGGTCGATCATGCGCTTCCACAGCCCGCGCACACCCCGCGGGTCGCGCCCGACAATCAAGCCATCGACCATGCCCTTAATCATCTTTTCCATGCCGGGGCCGCTGATGGCAATGCCCGTCAGCCCTTCATCGGTGTCGAGATAGACCGCCATCATGGCGAGGTGGGTGCAGCCGCGGGGATCATTGGCATCACCCAGCGGGCGCGCCAGTTCGATTTCATAGGATTGGGTGCGAACGCCGGTAACTTTCATGGTAGACCTTTCCAGTGCGCTTTGTGCGATAGTGAATCAATAATGAATCAATGGAATTGAATTTGCGGAATAGGGGTGATAATCATAACGACCATTATAGCAGGTTTGAGGAAAGTTGCCAGCTTGCGGAAAAGGGGACAGACACGGATGCAGTTGACGCGGATTTTCTCTTTACGACAAGATCCGCGCCATCTGCATCCGCATCTCTTCTAGGGTGCATTTCACTTTTAGGGTAGCACCGCTCTGTGCGAGTCCGTGACTCGCTGAACAGGGCGAGTCACGGACTCGCACAGAGCGAAAACTCGCCCTAAACTTGAAATACACCTTCTCTTCTACCGGCCATAAACCAGCCGATTGACAGAACCTAGCCTGTTTGTACCCACTGCATGGTCTTGGTGGTCAATTTATCCAACGCAATCACACTTTGCGCCAGATGCTCAAGACGGGTATCTTCCTCTTTGGCATGGGAGAGACCACGCAGGCTTTGGACAAAGAGCATGACCGTCGGCACCCCGGCGCGGGCGACTTCGGCGGCATCATGGAGCGGGCCGCTGGGCAGGCGATGCACCTGGCCGCACGTTTCCAGCACAGCTTCGGCGCAAAGGTCAACCAGCTTCTGGTGAAAGAGAATCGGGTGAATCCGCCAGAGGTGATGCCAGGTCAGCGCAACATCTTCCTCTTGGGCAAAGTGTTGGCTGGCCTGTTGCGCTTCGGCCAACATGGTTGCCAGGCTTTCCGCATTCAGGTGGCGCTGATCCAAGGTAATGTCACACTCGCCGACGACCGCTGTGGGAATGTTGGGTTTGACGGCAATGCGACCACAAGTGCAGACGCCGCCGTGCCGTTTAGCGATTTCACGAATTTCCAGGGCGAATTTCGCCGCCGCCCCCAAGGCATCACGTCGTTGATTCATGGGCGTCGAACCGGCATGGGCGGCCTGTCCGCTAAAGGTAAGGCTGTGCCGTTCCACGCCATAGGTGCCGATGACCGCGCCCAGGGGCAAGTTCAGACTTTCCAACACTGGTCCTTGCTCAATATGCAGTTCCAGGTAGGCGGCGGCGTTGCGCAATTCTTTGGCGGCTTCTTTGGCGCGTTGAATATCAACGCCATACGGTCGCACCACATCCGCCAGACGTAACCCGTCCCGATCGCGTAATTCGGCGGCCTTCGCCGGTTGCAACGAGCCGGAAACACCACTGGATCCCAGCAAGCTATGACCAAAGCGTGCGCCCTCTTCATCGGCCCAGTCGACCAGCCGGAGCGTAACGGGCGGTTTGCCCTCCGCCGCCACACGGCGCAACACTTCCAACCCGGCTAACACATTGAGACAACCATCCAACCAGCCGCCATTCGGCACTGAATCGAGATGGCCGCCGATGAGCAGCGCTTGGTCGGAGTGGCCGGGCAGCGTTGACCATAGGTTGCCGGCTTCGTCTTGATGGGTTTCGACCGGCAGTTCGGCCAGTTTAGCTTTGAACCAATCGCGCGCCTTGGCCCACGTTGGCGTCCAGGCCAGGCGTTGGGCGCCATTTTCGTCGCCGGTGAGGGCGTGCAGCTCTTGCAATTCGGCAATGGCGCGTTGGGGGGTGAGGGTTGTCGTAGTCAGCATAGATCGTGATCCTCTTTTATCGGTTTTGTAACGTTTCGGCTAGCAACTCATCGGGCCGAAGCCATTGTGCTATCATAGCCTTGACCCATCTGACCATGCAAACTTACGAACCGGGTGTGTTCGATCTATCCGCCACAGCCACGCTTGGTTTCAAGGACCAACCCGCGCGAGCCAATCGTTTTTAAGATTGTATGCAGTTTTGTCGCCACACTATTATCACCGTTTACCCAACTGCCGCCTTTGTCGTCACCTGGTGGAGGACAAGTGTCATCCTTAGGGGCGGGTGGTAGTTTGCCCCCAATTGGATTCTGATCCACCGGAGCCGGTTCAACTTCGGTATTATTGCTGGCGGGTTGGCTCACCTGCATGAAATTTTGCCAAGTCACGGATGAAGGCGCCGTTGCTTGTTGCGACTGCGTCACTGGCCCCCCATCATTGGCTGCTTGCGCCACAGTAGGAGGCAAGTGGGTGACAGCTACGAAGCTGAATAGAAGCGAAGCCGTTAGCGTGCGCGTAAGTCCAGCGCATAGATTGGCATGTAGCGTTGATCGTGCCGATGGTGCGCTAGGGGAAAAAATCTTCATGGTTTGGGTCTCCTTATCGAGGTAGAAAGTTGTTCGTAGCGCTGACGCGCTTTGGTTAATTCATCTATTTCTTGTGTTACTTCCAGCAAGGGCAATGCTTGTTGATAATAGCATTGCGCCTGGTTGAAATCAGTCAACGCCGCCCAAATGTCGCCTAAAACCCGACAGATGCTCCCAAGTTCGGCTTGATACACGCCGGCTTTGGCAATTTGGTAGGCGCGTGTGGCAGTCAGCAGCGCCTCCTGTTGTTTGCCAAGGGTGAGTTGTGCATCTGCCAGCCGCGCCAACGTATAACTCAGCATCAACGTGTCATCGGTGTTTTCCACGAGCTGAAGCGCTGTTGTGTAATAGCCGATAGCCGTGCGACCCTCACCGGTTGCCTGGTAGGAGTCGCCCAGGTTACAGTAGGTTGTAATGAGGCTGTTGATTTTGCCGATCTTTTCCATCATCTCAATGGCCTGTTCCCACTGTTGACGGGCGCGTTGGACGTCACCGGTCTCATCAAAGACCAGCCCCAGATTGCTAACTGATTCGGCCTCGTGCCAACTTTCCCCAAGTTGAGCAAAGCGGTGGCGACTTGCGGTAAAGGTGGCTTCCGCCGCCGCCAATTCACCGCGGCGCCATTGAATTAAGCCAAGCCCTTGTTCTATGCGTGCGATCAATTGCTCTTGGTTGTGCTTATGGGCAAAATGTTGCCCTTGTTGAAAATGGGTATAGGCTTCGGTCAGATGTCCTAAGCGGTAAGCCGCCCAACCAATGCCATTGTGTAGTTCAGCCAACTGACTGTCATCGGCCAGCGACTGATAGAGCGCAAGGCTTTGCAAGTAAAGCTGTTTGGCCTCAACAAATTGACCTTTGGCAGAGTAGGTGGCGCCCAATTCTGTTAATAATTTTGCCTGGTTTAGTGGGGATCCGCTCTGGTGTAATGCCGCTTCAAACATCTCCAGCGTACGCTGGTAGACGCCTAGTAGACGGTAGATGTGACCGCGGATAATCGAAAGCAGTAGCCAATTTTGTTGATCTTGCCAACTGTCCCCATATTCGGCGGCTAGCTTTTCGAGCAATTGAGTTACGGTTTGTACACGCCCTTGCCGAAGCAATTGGGGCAATGGGGCATGAGCAATCACCCGAACCGCCTGCTCATATTCGCTGGCGCGCTCCAGGTGCAACGCCGCATGGAGGGGATCATGGCGCTCGTGTAAATAGTAGTCAGCCGCCCGGCGATGCAGCGTGCGTCGTTCGCTGCGACTGAGCATCTCATAATAAAAGGTCTGCACAAGTGCGTGTTGACTGTAGATCGGTTCTGCCCCTCTACGGTCGCATAGCACCAAATGCCGTTCCGCTAGATGCAGGAGATGCTTTTTCACACCACCAATTGCGGCCACCACTTCAATGATTTCCACGTTGGCCGCTGCTTCCGTCAGCACGGCAACGGTCTGCATCACAATACGTTCCTCGGCTGAAATGCGTTCATCAACTTCACGCAGAACATAATTTTCCACGGATACCGAACGCAGGATCGACGTCAACAGCAGATTCGGATCACCGCCATGTTTTAACATGTCGCCAATGAGCAATAACAATTGCGGATTGCCTTGTGTCAACAACTGAATATCGATCATGCGTTCCTCGGTCACGGGAATGCCTTGCTGGCGCAGCAAGTTATTTGCTTCTTCACGACTTAACCCGGTCACCGTTTCAATTCCTGTTGTCTGCACAACTTTGGGGATCGTGCGTGAAATCAGCACGATATGTAATTCACGGCGTGTCGCCCTGGCTTCAAATGAGCGGAGTAAATGTTCGGCGGCCCCCAGATCATCCAGCAAATGAAAATCATCAAAACAAAGTAGATATCCCTGGTTACGCATGGCATGAAACAGCGCATCAAGTAGCACCGTTGCCGGTGGCGGCTGATTGTTGCGTAACAGCCGTTGAAACTCAGGTAAGCCATGCCACGCTAGAAAATCGGCCAATCGCCAGACAATATCATTGATCCCTTCCCGGCCGCGGAAGGGATACCAAAACAATTTTTCCGTCGGCCATTGGAGCCACTGGAGCAAGGCGGCAGCCAATGCCGTCTTCCCTACCCCCGGCATGCCTGTAATGACGACAAGTTGCGCCGTAACAAGCTGCCCTTTGAGTTGCAATAAGGTCTTCTGGCGGCCAACCAGCCTCGCGACTTCCGGCGGTTGCTCCGGCGGCACAAGCGGCCAGAAAGGCGCCTCCGGTTCAGGCGCGGCTGTCACTACTGTTTGGGCGACAGCGGCAGGTTGGGCTGGGTTGGCGCCAAAAATCAAGGTTGCCAGGAACTTTTCCGGATTGGCATGACCGGCTGTGATCAAGAACCGTTTGTACCAGGCACGATCGAGATCGGTGCGTTCGCACAGCGCCTGTACAAATGCCTCGGTTTGATCCGGGCGCGCCGGCAAATTGCCTTTGCGCCAATGCTCCACTGTTGCACCAGTACGACCGATGGCGTACCCTAGCTCATCCTGGATCGCCGCAATCGACTTATCCTCTTGACTTTTGAGCAGACGAATCGCCTCGGTTAATAAGCGACTAAATTCTTTGGCAGAGCCGGTCATAGCTGCGTCCGTTTTTGCACTACATGACGCTTACCGCCCCCTTACTCTCATTGTACCAATGCTCTCTTCCGAAAATTCGGAAAAGGAGCGTAAAACATAAGCTGTCGGTATGAATAAGTAAGGGATGCAGGAACGATATATAGTAAATTAGATTAAGATGATTAGGAAAAACAGATTCCTAACCAACGATTATATTACCATAACAAATACAAACCTGCGCTATAAAAAGTACGTCATTTATCACAAGCTGCTACTTTACTAATCGTCAGGAAGAGTTTGTTTTCCGACAATGTGTGTGATGGGATTGAAAAATTTCCGAAAATTTTTCCTGAAATTCGGAAAAGGAGTGCGCTATCCTGATGTGCAGTAACAGCGGTTGTCTTTATACCTGTCTCTGAGGACAGGAAAAGCCTGGTCCAAAGTGGTGGCTTTCTCATTCCAAAGACTGTCCTCAGGGGCGTTGTAAGCAAACCAGAAAGTCGTTATTCTTGCGCTGTAGCAATTCACCGCTGGACGACCAATCGTTGTGTGAGTAGGAACCAAAACGAGCATGAGTTCATCAACAAAGCCTTCCATCTTTCGCACTGAAGCATTAATGCGTTACGGGGATAACCAGACACCTTCTGTTGCTCCCCGGTTTATTCAGTCACAGCGCAGGCGGGTTCCAGTCATTCAACAGTTGAATACAACCGAATGTGGGGCGGCTTGCTTGGCGATGATTCTGAGCTATTTTGGACGCCCGACACGTGTGACTGAATGCCGGGAATGCCTTAGTAGTGGTCGTGATGGCATCTCCGCCCAACGGATTGTCCAAACTGCCCGCAGCTTTGGTCTGCGCACAAAAGCTTACTCTGTGCAAAACCTGGCTGACTTTCAGCATATTCAACTGCCGGCAATTGCGCATTGGGAGTTCAACCACTTTGTTGTCATTGAAGCCTGGCGGCCTGAGCAAATCGAGCTTGTTGATCCCGCGTTAGGGCGCCGCACAGTCAGCGCCGCCGAGTTCGCCACCGCCTTTACGGGCATCGTGCTGACCTTTGAACCAGGTGTTCACTTTAACACACGGAGCCAAAGCCCAGCCCTACCCTGGCGCACCTATTGGCAGCAAGTGCTTGCAACGCCTGGATTGCTAACGCAGATCGTATTTGTTTCCCTGATCCTCCAAGGCGTGGGGCTGGTTTCCCCCTTTCTGACTCAGTATTTGGTTGATCGGATTATCCCAGCCGCGGCCATTACGCCCTTGACCATTTGGGGAGCCGGGATTGCCTTGATCGTGGTTATGCATGGATTCACAAGCTATATCCGTTCACTTTTATTAATTCGCTTACAAAATCAGTTGGATGCACGCTTGATGCTCAATTTCTTTGAGCATCTGCTCTCGCTGCCTTTTAAGTTTTTTCAAGTACGTAACAGTGGTGACCTGCTCATGCGCTTGAGCAGCAACGCTAATATTCGGGAGCTTGTCACCACCCAATTTCTCTCAACGATCTTAGATGGCGGGTTGGTGCTCCTTTACTTTGTACTCCTTTTAACCCAAGCCCCCTGGTTTGCCTTGTTGGCGCTTGGGATCGGTCTCTTGCAAGTAGCGATCTTGTTAAGCACCACAGCTTGGGTGCATCAATTGACCCAACGGACGATTGCAGCACAGGCTGATGCCCAAAGCTATTTGGTGGAAGCGCTCTCCGGGATTTCAACAGTCAAGGCGATGGGCGCGGAAGACCGAGTGCAGGATCATTGGACCACACTCTTTTACAATGTCCTCAATATGACAATGCGGAGTAATCGTGCGGCCGCCTTCATTGGTACGCTAACCGGCACGCTTGCCCTTGCCACACCTTTGCTGCTCCTTTGGTTGGGCGCTTATTCTGTGATGGATGGCGCCATTACGCTGGGCAGGATGTTAGCCTTACAAGCCATCACCATTGCCTTTTTACACCCGCTGGCGTCACTGGTGGAGAGCGCCCGTCAATTGCAACTGGTGCGGGCGCAACTAGAACGGCTGGCCGATGTATTGGAAGAAGCGCCGGAGCAAAGTCTGGTCGAAGGGCGTCACACACCGCCACTGACCGGCCGGATCTCACTGGACAATGTTAGCTTTCGTTATACGCCGGATGCACCCTTCGTCGTCAACCATGTTTCCGTCACGGTGCAGCCCGGACAGACCGTTGCCATTGTCGGGCGCACGGGTTCGGGTAAAAGCACGCTGGCCAAGTTGCTCTTGGGGCTTTATACACCGACGGATGGCGCCCTGTACTTCGATGACAGGCCGCTTGAGCAGTTGAATTACCGCCAATTACGGACACAGGTTGGCGTTGTGTTGCAAGAACCCTTTTTATTCAGCGGCTCGATTCGGAGCAATATTATGCTGAATGCGCCAGAGTTACCGTTGGAGCGTGTGGTTGAGGCCGCACAGGTGGCAGCCATCCATGCCGATATTCAACAAATGCCGATGGGGTACGAAACCCGTATTGCTGAAGGCGGCAGCGGTCTGTCCGGCGGACAACGCCAGCGGATTACTCTGGCTCGCGCCATAGCGCACAAGCCGGCCATCCTACTGCTGGATGAAGCCACTAGCCAACTTGACACGATCACCGAAGAAACGATTCAGCAGAATTTACGTCAGTTGGCCTGTACCCAGATCATTATCGCCCATCGCTTAAGCACCATTCGGCGGGCAGATCTGATCTTAGTCATGCACGATGGCGCGATTGTGGAACAGGGAACCCATGCCGAATTAGTCGCCAACCAGGGTTTCTACGCTCAACTGGTGCAAAACCAGGCCACGTAATTTTTATCCCTTTGGGTTTGACGGCTCGACTGCAGGCGGTCCGTTTACCATATATCTTGTATCTCTACCAACTATGTTCAATACGAAAGGAACAACGATTATGTCGAACTTGGATATCATTCGCTCTTGGAAGGATGAGGATTACCGCAACAGCTTGAGCGCAGAGCAATTGGCAAGTATGAGTGAGAGCCCTGTTGGTTTGGCAGAACTAACTGAGGAAGAATTAAGAGATGTGGCTGGCGGTCTCTTTGCAAGTACTAAAAATCTCAACCGGACACGGTGCTATGATCAATATCATAGCTACAATAACCAGTGCCCAAAGTCATAGAAAGAGATTAGATTTCCGTTAAGGTCATTCGTTATTCGCCACGCTTACTAGGGATTGGGCGATCGCCAGCCCCCTACACTGGCTCTGACGATCCGGCGTGAGCGGATTGGCGAATAACTCGTGAAACTAACTTTCCTGCCATTTTATGGGGGTTGCCCATTCCAGGATAGGCTTTCTAAGAACTTTCCGTGTTTCATTTAGTACTATAACCGCAGTTGTTGGCCTAAGATGGCTGCTAGACTCGTCAACGATGAGTAATCTAGCTGTAATCATAGAACAAGCATGAACTGCTTCACTTCTTTTCGCATGGCATATTACGCTCTGTGGTTGTAGTATTAGAGTAGTGTCCATTTAAGCGACGCAGGTGACAATCATTGTCCATACAGCTTCTGTACTCGTGACAAACTGGCTGGACAGTGACTGTCACCTCAACAAACCGCTGAGTTAGGGACAATTTTATTGAGCGTTGTATCTACCATTCAAAGCTAACGCTAAGCTTACTCTTTCACATAGAAGCTTATCATACATAGCGAGAACTCTGCATAAGTCTACTGCTTTCCTACTCAACTATTCAAACTCTTTCTAGAGAATATCTCTAATGGTGCTGAAATGAACATATTTCTACAGCAATCCGAGTGGTATCAATCATTAACTTTGACTGAAAGGGCGAACATTCTTTCCTGCATGAATGCACCTTCGCAACAATTCAATCAAGAAATTGCCAACAAACGATTTCACAAATGGTCTACACAGGTCCCATTCCACTCATCCGACCTCCTTGTTCAACGGTTGCAGCAATACGAACTTAGCGAACAAAGCTTTATTCACATCTTAGGTGAAACTAACAATACGCTGCGAGATAGATGCCCAACACCACCGATTTGGCTTCACAGTTTTTTGGAGACATTTGAAGACAAGTCAATAAAATTAGTTGTATCACCTAATTTGGAGCAATATCTTTCTCACCCCTTTTTGTCTCCAGTACGCCCATTCATCTGTCGTGAAATTGCCACGTTCAATCAGCAAATTCAAGGCTGGATTACAAAATATCCAGAACTCCCTTTCGACCCGCAAACAATTGTCGAAAAACTAGTTCCAGGTTTGGCAGATCGTCTAATTTCGATCTTAGAAAAAACATTTGTCTTGGAATTACACGTCGCACGTTTACAAGGGGAACTACATGGGAATAGTTCAGAGGAACGATTTGAAGATTATGTTGCCAAATTCTCAAATAGAGAGGCCATTCTTGATTTATTCAAAGAATACCCTGTTTTAGGACAACAGTGTTTTCAGTGTATCCAACAGTGGAGAACGAGTTGTGTAGAATTTTTAGAGCGTTTATGTGCTGACTGGTCGGAAATAAAACATTTGTTTAGTCCCAAAGCAACTATTGGTTACTTAGCAAACCTTATGTTTGGTGCTGGTGATCGACATAATAATGGGCGCTCAGTTTTTATTGCTGAATTTCAATCTGGTTTAAAACTCATCTACAAACCTAGGTCGTTAGCACTAGCTTTTCATTTTCAATCACTACTTGTTTGGCTTAATCAACATGGTTATGCCCTCGCATTTCAAACTTTGCCCCTTCTGTGCCGCGAAAACTATGGGTGGATTCGCTATATAGAAACGAAAGACTGCGATTCCATTGATGGCGTATCACGATTTTACAAACGCATAGGTGCTTATATCGCTCTACTATATGTACTAGATGGGACTGATTTCCACCATGAAAACTTGCTCGCTTGCGGAGAGCATCCAATCCTGATTGATTTAGAAACCTTATTCGTGCCAAATACTTTAAACATTAATGAGTCTTTAGGCGCTCTTGATATGGCTAACCGAAACGTATATTGTTCTGTTCTGAAAACAGGGTTTCTCCCAACCCGTACGCCAACGCAAGGTAGCTTTGATGTCAGCGGGATTGGTGGCGCAGATAATCAACGGGTAACGCAAAATGTTTTTTCATGGATTGCGAAAGGGACCGATCAAGTGCGACTTCAACGCAGCGACGGAATCCTTAAAAGCACAAACAACCGCCCTACAGTTGCGGGTAAATGTGCTAATATACTAGATTACGTTGATCCACTTATTGATGGCTTCACCACTATGTACAGGTTTCTTTGGCGCAGCCGTGAAAAGCTACTTTCAAAGACTAGCCCACTATTAGCATTCGCGAAAGCTGAGGTACGGGTCATCTTTAGAAACACGCAAGAATATGCGAGCATATTGGAAAAAAGTTATCATCCTAATCTTTTACGTGACGCGCTTGACAGGGACCTTTTTTTTGATAAACTTTGGGTGCAAGCCGTCCTACGTCCTCATCTAAAGCATCTGGTGTCTGCTGAACATCAAGATTTGTGGCGCGGTGATATTCCAATTTTTACCACATACCCAGATTCAACAGCGCTATTTGATAGTCAGCGCAGGCGAATTGAAAACTTTTTCAACTTACCCAGCATAATTCAGGTTCAAAATAACATTAAAAATTTGGGGCAAATAGACCTAGAACGGCAAATTTGGTTTATCAAAGCTTCATTAACAACATTCGCCGTGAGGACAGGTGCTGTTCAGAAACCGTATGGCTATCTAGCACAGACCAATAACGCTCCAGTTAAAGCTGATGAACTCATGAATCTAACAAAAAAAATTGGTAATTCTTTGGTTATATCAGCAATCCAAGATGATCAAGAGGCAACTTGGATCGGCCTAAATTTTGTTGCTGAAAACTATTGCCAACTAGAGGCTGCTGGCTACAATCTCTATGATGGTAACGCTGGAATCGCACTTTATCTGGCATACCTTGGTATGATTTCAGCAGATAATCGGTTTACAAAATTGGCTGAAAAATCACTGAACTCGCTTAGTGTGTATATTACTGAACCAAGTTCTATTCGATCGATTGGGGCATTTGATGGGTGGGCGGGAATAATCTATTTGCTAACACATTTGAGTGTTTTGTGGGGTCGGTCAGAGTTGTTATGCAAAGCAGAGCAACTTGTAGAGTACATACAGCCTCTAATCAAATACGATAATAGTTTCGATATTATCTCAGGCTCCGCTGGATGTATCAACGCATTGCTCACTCTCCATGAAGTTAGCCCTTCAGATACAGCCTTACAGGTTGCAATACAATGTGGTGAACATCTTCTGAACTCGGCCCGTTCAATGCAATATGGGATAGCTTGGGGAGCCCCAAATCAGCTGCCGTTAGCAGGGTTTTCGCATGGAGTTGCTGGTATTTCTTGGGCTTTGTTTCAATTAAGCCACGTTGCTGGTAGAGACGATTTTCATCAAGCTGCGATAAATGCTCTTGTATATGAAGATAGTTTGTTCTCGCAAAAGGATTGCAATTGGGCAGATCTTCGCTCTATCAATGAGGATCCAATTAGCGGAACTATTTCATATATGAGCGCTTGGTGTCACGGTGCACCAGGGATTGCGCTGGGTCGTTTAAAAAGTCTACCATACTATTATACAGAGCGAGTACTTAATGATATCGAAGTCGCTATTCAAACTACTCTGAGAAATGGCTTTAGCGCAAATCATTCACTATGCCACGGTGACTTAGGAAATATTGATGTGCTCTTAATGGCCCAGCAGCATAAACACCAACAGTGGCTAAACGAAAAAATATGGCTCTTGACCCGTAGTATCATTGATAGTATGGAACTATATGGATGCATCTCTGGTATTCCCCATGGCGTCGAAACTCCCGGTCTCATGACGGGCCTCGCCGGCATCGGCTACGGTCTTCTGCGTCTCGCGGCCCCTGATCGCGTTCCTTCTGTACTCACATTGGAGCCACCTCGGCTGTAAACTTCATATTTTGCGACGATTATTCCATTATAAGAGACATTCCGATACCCATACTAACAGGAACCTGTCCCTAAGGACAGGTTCCTGTTGAATAGACTGTACCTCAGTGCGTTGTTCTACCAGTTGGTATCAGCTATATTATTACTGTCACTGCTTATAACAGTGTCGTCCCTTATTAGTGCTTATTCCGATTTAATTTCCACCACTGGTAGCGTGCCATTGACCAATCAGTGACTACACGGGTAAAAAATTAAATCGGAATAAGGTCTAGTAAAGACCAGGGGCAATATGCAAATTACCAAAATAGTAACAGATGAAAGCAAAGCAGGGCGCGAAACTATGACGTTATCCCAGCAAACGGCCACAAAACGCTTACAGAGCCACCAACAAGACGATCCACGTCTCTCCTATGAACTCTGGCGGCGCGCGCTGCTTGCCCAAGACGAACGCGCCTGGCAACTGCTCTACAACGATTATCAACGCCAGGTAGGCTACTGGGTGAAAACATATTTACGTCTCCAGGTTGATGAGACCGCCATGCAAACGCTGATTGATGACGCCTTTGTCAAAATGGCTGGCACCTTTCGCCGTCACCCGGAGAAATTTGCCGATTATCCAAACCTGGCGGCGCTGTTAGGGCTGCTGCGCCTCTGTGTACAGCGCGTAGTGCAAGATTATGTCACTGATCGGAAGCAGGCTCTACCAGTCGTCCCCCTAGAAGCCATTGATGAGCCGACCGCCGAAGCCACCCCAACGCTATCTACACTCTGGGCGATCCTGGAAGGGTTGCTCCATGATGAGAAAGAGTGGCTGGTCGTCACCAAACTGTTAGCCGAGGAAGCCAAACCGCGCCACCTTTATGCCGAACAGCCGGAATTGTTTGCCAGTGTGGATGAAATCAACACCATCCGCGAACGGGTGAAGGGGCGCTTGCAGCGCAATGGCGCCTTTCGTCACTATTTGCAAGTGATGGTTGGTTAGTAAACAACCGAGAAACCCATGAAATTCGTTGCGGAAAAAGGGTAGCGCAAAGCGATTGTTCTTTTCGTGGCTCAAAAATTTGTTAGCCTCCTGCGCTGTCACTGCTAAAGTTGGTGACCGCAGGTGCCTATATTCAACGAAACCTTGTATTTGTAAACAAAGGAGATAAACATGTGAGACCTTATATTTTTGCGCAAATAGAAAGGCTTTCTAATCAGAGTTGCAAACAGACGGCAATTCTATGCACCAAGGGCAGGGGAAATTAGGCGAGATGCCCCCGGATGCGGCAAAGTCAGAAAAAAGCATTTGACTAAGTATCCATCCAGAAATTGGGATAGGGGAGAATTAAACAAAATGATGTAACTCATGGAAAATGGTTTGTGCCAAC